>NZ_FXBA01000001.1:0-600000 GCF_900177705.1 Fibrobacter sp. UWB15 | reverse complement strand
GAAATCGTATTCCAGTTTCACCTGCATCATGGGGCGGTCAATGGCGCGGGATTTTTCATCTGTACCCAAAGAAATGACAGCGCCCGAAGCTTTGGCATTCCACATTCCTTCAAGAGTATCCACTTTTTCGATTTCTTCTTGAAGTGTATCTGCAAGAGTAGAATCCTCCGGTAAGGAATCCACGAGAGCCGTCGTATCTTCGAAGGAACCCGCTTTCAAGGTATCGGCATCCAAGGTGTCAACGAATAATGAATCGGGAGTAATTTCTTCTAAAACCGGAGAGAGCTCAACCATATCGACTTCCTGCTCTGAATTGGAGCAAGAGCATATCAGAAAAGGAAGCAATAGGAGTAGAGCAATTACCATTTAAGTGTTCTCAAGAGTGATTCAATGCGACCCGTCATCTGCTGCGCACCTACATAACTCAAATGATCTCGGTTTTGTGCCATATCGTCCGTATAGTCATGATCACCCATTTTATTTTCGTCCATCAAGATAAAATAGGGATTTTCTTCGGCAAAGGTTTTCAGTTGGGCAATAATGCCCTTCGCTACACTTCTCTGCAAGCCATAAAGGCCATAGGCCCCCGTATTCTTGTACTGCGGAGCTTGCGGAAACAGTATTCCGATGACATAAACGTTTCTTTCCGAGGCAATCTTGACAATTTCCTTCAACTCGTCAAGGTGCTTGTTCAAATTGGCCATTTCCACTTCACCATAAACGGAATCAGCAAGGACTTCTATTCCATTAAAAGTCCAACCATTGCTAAGCGGTTGCAGCCCCCCTCGCGAAGAAAAGCTGACGACTTCCTCTTCTTCGGCCGGAAATCCATTTTCTACAGCTTCGATAAAACCCGCAGGCAGGCCATCTTTCCAGAAATCATGGTTGGCATCGTAAGCATATCCCACTCCCGAACTCAAAACCAAGGCAAGATGGTTTTCGCTACCACGCCAACCGTCTAAGTCGACAGAGACTGCAATCGCCTTCAAATTCCTCAAATGATTCAAGGCGTAGTTTTTGACGAAATAGAAGTCTCGCTTTGCATCGATTCCGGTAACGCCAAAATTGAACATACCCCATTCGGGATAAAGGTCGGGATACACCCCCATTTCCATACGGGAACTCCCCGCAAAGAACACCTTTATGGAATCAAGGCTCTTCCAGAAAAGTTCCAACTTGATACGGAAACGAGCCTGCTCTATTTCATGATTTTCTGACAAGTAAGCACCGGCGCTATCCAAATTCAAGAATTCGTCTTCGCCAGACGATGCATTTTCCCGTTGCCACAAACAGGGGTGCCAAAGTTCATCGCCTTCCGTCAATTCCGTAACAGAGCTATCACCCAAATTCACGGCAACAATCTTCTTATGAGCACCATCGGCATTTGCAAGCGTAGCAACCACCAGGTTATTTCCACCGCTCACCCATTCGCTATGGTCAAAGGAATACCCCGTCGGGGCAGCCACCGACTGGATCAAGTTTCCTTGGGCATCGGCGACCAAAAGGCGCTCATGAGTCCCATAATTTACGCCCACAAAATCGCGACCTGTCTTACCGCCAAAATCGAGGAACAAGGAGCGCATGCTGCCATCTTTCGACAAAGACGCATTGCAAGCCTGCTCTCCGTTGTACCACACCGTATCACGATTTGAAATTCGAGCGCGCAAGAGCCTTGCTCCAGTCACTGCCAAGGAGCCGTCTTCACTGATACCACCATGGAATGCGCCGTCAAACAGTTTTTCCGGCTTGCCGAACTTATTGTCCGAAAATTTGACTTGCCAAGTCGAAGCCGATTTAAAGGAAGCATCATCTTTGTTGTTTCCTGCATCGGTCACATAGACAATCACCGTATCGCCATTTGCAAGAACTCGCCAGCGAGGAATCGCGGCAGATTCTACATCGAGCTTGACAAGGTTAGCCCCCTTTCCGTTCAAGTCGCGAACATAAAGCGCCGACTGGCCTGCAACACCTTCAAAACCCGTAGAGAATGCGACCTTTTGACCATCCGGAGAAATATCGGGGTGGTAAACGTCAAGCGTATCGCTAATTTCGACAACCGAATTCATTCCGCTCGAAAAATCAACATAAGCAAGATTTCCGGAAACATCGTTGCGGAAAGCAAGTTTCGTGCGGTAAGTACCCGTCAAGGAACGAATCGTCGAAGAATTCACCAAGGAAACAATTCGGCTTACAACAGCTTTTCCGTCGGAATTCAACCAGGTTGCATTCGAAATAGGTCCATAAGCCAAGCGGAAGCCCACGTAGTTGGCCCTGGTAGCAGAGGTCACCGTATATACATCGCCACGGGAATAGGGGGTAACGGAATTTTTTGCATTGCGGAAGCTACCGCCCTTCACCACTCGCTGCCCGACGGCATTGGCATCGGGGGCGCCCACATAATTCAGCACAGTCGTATCACGGAAATAACCCAGCCAGTCATTCGCCCATTCCATCACGTTACCGGTCATGTCGCAAGGACTATTTTCGGACACCTTCATGGAGCATACTTCATGGGATTGATAATCCGAATTTTCGGCAAGCCACCCCTTTTTTAGATTCCAATCGAGTGAAGCCACATACACCCATTCTGCCTCGGTCGGCAAACGGTAACCCGCAACTTCGGGATGGTAGGCAAAACCTTCCAAGCTAGTGCAATGCATTTCGGCATCGAAGGTGGCTTTGACATAAGTATAAGCCGTATCAAGATGTTCGGCCTTGCTGCGAACATTGGCAAACAGAACCGCATCGTAATAAGTCAAGTCTGCCGCCGGCAAATTACTGTTTTCGCAAGCTAGCTTAAGTCCCGTAGAAGACGGCATCCATTCATTGAACTCGCCGCAAGTCACTTCATGTTTTCCAATGGAAAAATCGTAATCGAAATTTACCTGCATGAGCGGACGTTCATTCGCCCTCGCCGAGACCTCATTCGTGCCCAAGGAAATATTCTTGCCGGTCGCTTTAACGCGAATCATGCCCGAAAGCTTATCTTGGCTAAATTCCGTCGGATATTCAGAAGACGATACATAGTCCGAATTAGAGCAAGACAAGCTCCCAAAAACCGTCATCAAAAATACGATGCAAAAAAGAATTTGTTTCACAACCTACTCCAAACCTTCTAACAATAAATTTAACCGTTCCGTCAACTGCTGCGCCCCCAAATCACTCAAATGGTCCTTATTGTTCGCCATTGAATCGTCATAATCATGGTCACCCATTTTATTTTCATCCCAGAAAATAAAGTTCGGATAAACCGATTCCAGGTTTTGGATTCGTTTCAGCAGGGCCGGGGCCTCGCTTCTGCGAACGCCATAACGACCAAAAGCACCTGTTTTCTTGAAATTCGGGCTCTGGGGGAACACAATGCCAATCACCTTCACATTGTAATTTTCCGCCATCTTCAAAATATTCTGCAAATGTTCAAAAGACGCCTCGAAATGATCGGGCCAGTAATCCATCCAAGTACTGTCAAATTCCACGGCTGGTTTTTCTTCCCAATTTGCAGGATTGCCCGGCACATAGCCCAGCGTCGAGCGCAACAAGTTTTCGTTGTATTCCTGGCCCAGCGTATTCTGGGTCAATTCCGCCAAGCCTTCGGGGTAACCGTTCTTCCAAAAATCGTGATTTTCGTCGTAGACATATCCCGGATATTTTCTGTAATCCTTGTAAAAGAAATTGTATTCACTTTGTTCATCCTTGTGCCACAAGTCAATATCCAAAGAAACAACAAGGTACTTCAAATTTTTCACGTGCGGGAACACATAATTTTTCGCGATGAATTCCGTAGAGGCAACCATATTCGGCACATTCGTCACATTCAGCGTCTTGAACTGGTCGCGCATCTTTGCAGGAATAATTCCCGACTGGGGGCGCGAAGACCCCAGCACCACCACATTCGCCCAATCTCTGTAGGTCCACACCAGTTCAATCTTGTACCGCAATATAGTGGCACCCACATCAAAATCTTCGTCCAGATAAACACCGGCGCTATCCACATCCAGCGTCACATTTTTCAGCATGCTGTTTTGCAGCGACCAAAAGCTCGGATGCCAAAGTTCGTCGCCCTCGGCCAAATCCATCACTTCACCGTCGGCCACATTCACCAACACAATTTTCGTATGTGCGCCAGCGCTATTGGTTAACGTGGCTACCGCAAGATTATCTCCGCCAAGGGTCCATTCGCTATGGTCAAAAGTATAGCCCGTCGGAGCAGCCACCGAGCCCATCAGCTTTCCCAAGCTATCAGCGATCAATAGTCTCTGGTGGGTAGCATAATCTTCACCCACATAATCACGGCCGGTCTTGCCGCCAAAATCTAGGAACAAGGTGCGCTTGCTGCTATCCTTTGCCAAAGACACGTTGCAAGCCTGTTCTTCGTTGTACCACACCGTATCACGGTTTGAAATTCGAGCGCGCAAAAGCCTTGCCCCGGTCACCGCCAAGGAACCGTCTTCACTGATGCCGCCATGATACGCACCGTCAAACAGTTTTTCCGGTTTACCGAACTTGCCATTTGCAAATTTCACCAGCCACGTAGATGATTCCTCGAAAGACGATTCGTTCTTGTTGTTACCGGCACCGGTTACATAAACAATCGCCGTGTCCCCGTTTTCAAGAACACGCCAGCGAGGAATCGCGGCAGATTCGACATCGAGCTTGACGAGGTTTGACCCCATCCCATTCAAGTCGCGGACATAAAGATCCGATTTCCCCGAAATTCCTTCGAGTCCGGTGCAAAAAGCGACTTTCTTACCATCAGGAGAAATTTCCGGATGGTATGCATCAATCGTATCGGCGATTTCAACAACCGACAGAATACTGTTGGAATAATCGATAAAGGCTAGATTCCCTGTTAAATCGTTCCGGAAAACCAACTTCGAGCGGAACGTTCCTGTCCGAGAGCGGATACTAGAGGAATTCGCCAAGGGTACAATTCGACTTGTCATGGCATCGCCATTGGAATTCATCCATGTCGCATTGGGTATTGCACCAAAAGCCAGACGAAAGCCGACATAGTCGGCCCTCGTCGAAGAAGTCACCGTGTACACGTCTCCGCGTGCATAAAGCGCAATGGAATGCGCCTCGTTCCGGTAGCTACCACCCTTCACGACGCGCTGTCCGAGCGAACCGCCATCAGGAGCGCCCACGTAATTCGACACGGTCGTATCGCGGAATGCTCCAAGCCAGTCATTTACCCACTCCATGGCGTTACCCGCCATGTCGCAAACATTCACATCGGCAGAGGCAAAGTGACAAACTTCATGCAGCTTAAAGCCAGAATTATCCGCAGTCCAAGCAGAATCGGGTCTCCAATTCAAATTCGCCACATAAGTCCATTCCGCTTCCGTCGGCAAACGGTAGCCTTCTTTTTCAGGGTGGAATGCAAAGCCCTCCAAATTGGAGCAGTGCTTTTCGGCATCGAAAACTGCAGCCGTATAGGAGTAAGCCGTATCAAAGCCTTCGGCCTTGCTACGGGCATTGGCAAACAAGACCGCATCGTAGTAAGTCAAATTCGTGGCCGGCAAATCTCCACTTTCACAATCCAGCGAAGTGCCCGCCGGCTTCATTAAGTCGTTAAATTCGCGGCACGTCACCTCATGCTTGGCAATCGAAAAATCGTAATTCAGCAAGACATTCATTTGCGGGCGTTCATTCGCCTTCGCTGCCACCTCGTTTGTTCCGAGATGCAAATTTTTCTGTTCCAGCCGAACAGAAAGCATACCGTCTAAAGAATCTGCAACAAGAATAGGATCCGAATCATGCTGCGAATACACGCTTTCGGAATTGGAGCAGGCGAACAGGCAAACGCCCAACAGCAACAAAAAAATCCTATTCATCTTTTTCCTTTAAGGTCTTAATAAACTCATAGAGGCGAGTTGAAAGCTTTTGTGCGCCCTTCTTGCAAAGGTGGTCGGAGTCATTCGCCTTTTCATCGTCATAATCGTGGTCCCCCATTTTGTTCTGGTCAAACACCTTAAAATGAGGATATTCTTTTTCAAGGTCCTTCAAGTCCTGGATAATCTTTTTCGCGAGACTTCTACGAACTCCATAACGGCCAAATGCGCCCGTCTTTTTGTACTTGGGATTCTGCGGGAAGATTACACCGACCACAAAGACTTTGTTCTCTTCTGCCTTTTTCAAGATATCCTTAAGTGTGGCTATCGAATTTTCAAGGACCTCCGGATTCTTGTCGTAATACATTGAATCCATTTCAATATCTGGCTCTCCCCAAGCTTTACAATCCGAAGCGAGGTAACGTCCGCGATCATCCAGATGATAGGCCTCGCCTTCGACGCCAATGTAGTTTTCGGTATATTCCAACAGACCCGTCGGATAGCCATCTTGCCAATAATTATGATTTTTGTCGTAGACAAAACCGGCATACTGTTCGTAACCTTTCTCGAAGAAATTATCGCTACTTTCCTTGTACCACAAGTCGATATCCAACGACAGGACAATGTATTTCATCCGACGAACATGGGGATAAATGTAATTGTTCAAGTAATCCCTGGTCATGTAGATGGAATTAGGCGTTTGCGCTAGATTAATGACAAAATACTTGGCCCCAAAATACTTCGGGGACACCGCAAGCAGCGGACGAGAAGAACCTACCACGACCACATTGGCCGTATCACGGAAACGCCACAGGAGTTCCATCTTGTAGCGCATCAAGACGCCTTCAAGTTTATCGCCCATGTGCATATAGACGCCAGCGCTATCTTCGTCAAGTTCCGAAGTAGACTTGTCAAATGGATCCGGAATCCACATCGTCGGCTGCCAAAGGTCTTCACCTTCTACCAGTTCTGTAATGCTGCTGTCCTGCACATTCACAAGAGCAATCTTATTGTGCATGCCGTTCGCATCGGAGAGCGACACAACGGCAAAATCCGAACGTCCACGAACCCATTCGCTATGGTCAAAAGAATAACCCGCCGGAGCCTTGACAGAATGAATCAACTTGCCCGTGCTATCCATAACCAGCAATCGTTCATGGACGCCATAGGATTCACCCACGAACTTCTTTCCAGTCTCACTGGCAAAATCAAGGAACAAGGTTTTCTTGGACCCATCCGTAGCAAGGGATGCGTTACAGGCCTGTTCTCCATTGTACCACACGGAATCGCGGCCATCAGGCAAAGTTTTAGAGGAATCGGCCATTTTCGCACGGAGCAAGCGAGCACCGCTCACAGCCAATTTATTGTCGCTACTAATGCCATCATGGTATGCTCCGTCAAACAATTTTTGGGGAGTTCCAAAGCGACCTTTTTCAAACTTCACCTGCCAAGTCGAAGCGGACTTGAATGTTTCGCTATTCTTGTTGCTGCCGGCATCAGTCACATAAACAATGACCGTATCACCATTATCCAGGACTCGCCAACGAGGAATCGCAGCACTCTTGACATTCAATACAGCAATATATTTTTCGTTCAATGTCAGCACTCTTACGTACAGCTTAGAATTACCCGACACTCCTTCTAACCCAGTGCAATAGGCAATGTACCTGCCGTTAGGAGAAATTTCAGGGTGATAAGATTCATAAATATCCGGAAATTCCGCCGTATAAATGGTACCATCAGAATAGTTCAGATAAGCCATGGTTTCACTAACATTATTTCTGAATGCAAGCAGAACCTTGTAGGTACCCAGTTTCGATTTCAGCGTACGTTGGTTCACCAACGAAATAACGCGTGTTGTATTCACCAAGCCATTGTAGTCCATCCATACAGCATCCGGAATATTACCGAAAGCCAAACGGAATCCGACATAATCGGCGCGGCTAGCAGATGTAATGGTATAGACATCGGTACGGTTATACAGACGCATGGCAGATGGTTGCTGGCGATAACTGCCGCCCTTCACAATTCGTCTGCCCAAGTTACCTCCATCCGGAGAACCCGCAAAATTGAATACCGTCGTGTCCCTAAAGAATCCGAGCCAGTCATTCACCCATTCCATGGCGTTGCCCGCCAAGTCGCAAAAATCACTGTTTTCGTTGCGGGTACATACTTCATGTAACTTCATACCCGAATTTTCGGAATTCCACCCCGATTTAGGATTCCAGTGGCGGCCAGCCACCAAGACCCATTCCGCTTCCGTAGGCAAACGGAAACCCTTGACGTCCGGATGAAAATTGAAACCTTCCAAGAACGTGCAATGGCCATCGGAGTCCATCTGCTTGCTTGTATAAGTGTACACCGTATCGAATTTGCCGTCCTTGCTCTTTTCGTTAACAAACAAGACTGCATCGTAATAAGTCAGGTCCGTAGCCGGGATATTTTTGTTTTCGCACGGAAGTTCGAGTCCCTGGGGTTTCATCAACTTATTGAATTCACCACAAGTGACCTCGTGTTTCCCCATAGAAAACGAGTAGTCGATTTTGATCCTCATTTGAGGCGTTTCTTCTGTCTTGGCCAGAGGGTCGTTTGTTCCAAGCAAGGCATTTGCATTTTGTGCCGTCACATGCACCATGCCTTCTAATTCGTCGTCAGAAAAATCAACAATAATGGCGCTCGAAGACCCACTCTCTTGCGAACACGCTAAAAGAACTAAAGATACAAAGAAAAATGCTAGTATCCGCATTTTCTAAAAATAGTATTTTTAAGAGGAAAACCTGCCTACAGGTGGTCTGGCAAGCGGCTTTTAGCGATTTCCTGATTCGCTTTTATCCCCGGATATTCCGAAAAGAATTCCTCAGCCATGCGGTACCATGTCAAAGCACGACGCAAATCGTTATCCAAATAAGAATTACCCATGTTAAAGGCGGCTAGGCCCACAAATTGTGTGGAGGTCAAAGGCTTAAATTCAAGGCCGGTCCAGGGGCCCTTTTTATACTTTTCACGGTACTCTTCATCCGTATAGGAATACCCCTTTCGATTGGGTTCCAAATTCACGCCAGTCGCAGATTCTGTCCCATAGCGCAAGAACACATGTCCCGGCAGCATAATGACCGAAAGCGGCAAGTTCCGCGCCTCGGCAACCATCATCGCAAGCCACGAAAGACCCATGCAACCGGATTTTCGAAATTCAAGAACGCGCAGGGGCAATATGGAATTTTGCACCACAGCAGGTTCCCCTGCTCCGGCAAATTCCAAATTCCAGTGTTCCCAAAGCAAGGCCTTCAGGCTCTGCAAGGTATCGCCAGTCGCCATCAACGCACTGTCATAAAAAGTGAGTCCTTCGTTCCATGCGGGTACCGCATTCAAGCAGCCCGGCAGTTTATCTTCAAAGGAACAGGCCGCATCTCTAAAGCTCATATTCTCGGTTTGTCCGCTCCAAAGCACTAGCGCAAGCGATGCCGCAAAAACGACAATCAGCACAGGCCAGAAGAACCTAGACGAGAGACGAGAGATGAGAGACGAGAGAGAAAAAAGACTTTTCATTTTATAATTTATCCTCTCTCGTCTTTCGTCTGTAGGCACGTAGTGCCGTTCTTTCGTCTATAAGCCATCCCATTCCATGGGCGATTGCCAGAAGTCACGAGCCGTCATCATGTAAATCACGAGGCGCTTGCTCTGCATATCCTTCTTCATTTTCATCATACGGTGATACACGCCCGGGCCGCCGCCCCAGCTAGTAAGCACCTGCACGTCGAGCCCCGTTGCATAAGCCAACAGAGAGCCCGGGCCGCCGCTCTTTTGATCGACGGATTCAAACACGCCCGTAAAGGAATCGCCCATCAAAAGAATCGGCGAATTCTTGCCACCCTTGTACGCTTCGGTTCCCTTGAAAACCTTCATGACCGGCAAGGTATCTGCTGGATACTTCGACTTTTCGGCATCGGGCAAATGAGCCACCAGGTCACCTTCGCGAAGCGTCTGGGTTTCCTGTAAGTTAAGCGAACCCGGCTGAGCGCCCGATTCAGCGTACCAGGAATACTGCGTCACGCGGGAAGCCAAGAGTTCCATGGCAGCAAGCATACCCGGAAGCGCCCAGTGCGTATCGTAACGCTGGTAGCTGTAATGTGGCGGTTCATCGCCAGACTTCGCCGCCATCAGGGCCGGGTAAAGATCCAACACGTCAAGGCCTGCGGCAAGCATTTCGCGGGTAAATTCGCGACCAGCGGGGTTCACGCAAAGGTCGGCAGCGGTTCCTTCGACCAGGCGTTCGCCATAAATTTCTTCTTTCACGGGCACCGGCACCACCAAAAGTTGCACATTCAAGGAATCAAGATACTTCTTGAGTTCCAGCAAGCGCGGAAGCGGATTATGCAAGGAATCCTGCTTAGTTATTTTATCTGCTAGCAAGTAGTTAGCGTTGCGTCTGAACCAAAGCATATCGCCATCAGCCCAGGCATTCTGTTCCTTCGGCAGTTTCTTGAGTTTTTCCGCAAGTGCATCGCGGAATTTTTTTGTCGCGGCATTCTCGGGGCAGGAGCCTTCAAGCGAAGCAAGCGTTTCGAGTCTGAACGCGGAATTCGTATCGAGCGTGCGGTTCACCGGCACCACCTCGCCCGCTTCGGCCAAGGAATCTGCCGTACGCTTGGCACGCAAAGCTTCGTCACTCAAGCAGAAAGCAGGCACTTCAAAAGCAATCCACATCGGCGTACCCATCGGGTTTCCGCGCATCACGGCAAAAGGCCTATTGGCATCGCCTTCCCACGGAGCACCAGCCGTATGGGGTTCCAAGTCCGTATTCAAAGTCGGATACCAGTAAGAAGACAAAGTACGAGCCCAGTTCATGGCATCGTCAATGTTCATTTCTCCGGTCAAGTAGTAATTCAAGATTTCAGCCGTTTCACCTCTAGAGGTCAACTTCAGCTTGCCATAAAAAGCAGAACGTCCCGTCCAATGAGCAGGCATCACCTCGACCCACCATTCTACGGAACCATCGCTCAGGGGAACTCCCCACATACGAGAAACAGTCTGGAATGCACGAAACACATCGGGTTCATCCCACTTGACAGCTTCGACGGCATTCAACACACCGCCCAAGGAATCGTTACCGGTCTGGGCATAAAGAATCTTTGTAAGCGGCTCCCATGCCAAAGGCTGCCTACCCTCAATTGCGGCCGGTTCATAATCCTGAATCGAATCCAGCATCGGGAACGGATATTCTGTCAGCTTTGCCGAAGCCATTTTGCCCGTATAATTTTCGGGTTTTTCTTCTTTGCCCGCTAAGCGAATCGGGTTATTAAAGTACGCCGCAAAATCAAGCGCCGCAAGAGTCGGCTTATTAACCACACGCACCTGCTTATCGGCGCTAATGAACTTCATTTCGAACACAGTCACCGGCGTCAAAGGCTGAGGCGGAAGAGCCTGCGGACGGCTTTCGGCAGCAACATTGGCCTGAGCCGTTTCAGGTTCCTGCTTGCTCGAAGCGCAAGAAGATAAAGTCCAGGCCAAAGCAGCCAAAACAGAGACTGCAACTGAAATCTTTTTATAGCGGGAATCAAGAAATTTCATAATTCAAATATACTAAATCTGCTTTTCAAGCTAAATTTCTAAATTTACCGCGCAATCAAGGATTATCCATGAATTTTAGAGATTTTGGTAAATACAACCAGTTCAAGGAACAATTCGCCGGCATGTCTCCCGAAATGAAGGAGCAGATGATGCGTATGGCGAAGGAACAAATGAAGGCTAGATTCAGTACATTTGTCCAAAAGTGGCTATCGCTCCCTATTTTGACGGTTACCGCTATTGTCATAGGCGCTATCGTTGGCGCCCTTACAGCTTTCTTTGGGCAAGTGCTCTTGGCAGTCAGTGCGGTACGTGACGCCAATCCGCCTTACTGGATTCCGGGGCTTGCCTTGATTGGGATTGTGATTGTATTGGGTTTCCAGAAATTCGGCAAGGGCACCGAGCGCGGCATGGACATGGTCTTCGGAGTCGCACACGGGAAAGAAAGCGAAATTCCCCTGCGTATGATCCCGATGGTTGCCGTAAGCACTTGGCTCACCCACCTGTTCGGCGGTAGCGCTGGCCGCGAAGGAGTCGCGATGCAGATTGGTGCGACGCTCGGGCACAACATCAGCAAGAAAATCCATGTCGAAAAAGCGGGTAAGGTCCTGCTGGTTGCAGGAATGGCGGCCGGCTTCGCGGGACTTTTCCAGACACCCCTTGCTGCGATTGCACTCGCCCTTGAAGTATTATTAGTCGGTTACCTGGAACTCTCCGCACTGTTGCCTGCTGCGGTCGCCGCTTTCACGGCCTACAAGGTTTCCGAGATGCTCGGACTCGAAAAATTCTCCGTTGACTTGCACACGCTTTTCCCTGATTATAATGTTGCGAATTTACTCTGGAACGAAAACGGATTCGACATCCATTTTGTGTTGAAACTTGCACTGCTCGGCGTACTGTTCGGAATCGTTGGAGGCGGGTTTGCCAAGTTGCTTTCACTCGCGAAAAAATTTGCGGAGAACAAGTTGCCGAACCCGGTCAAGCGCATCGCCTTCGTCGGGATTGGAATCAGCTTCTTACTGTTGGTATTCTGGCAGGGCCGCTATGCAGGACTCGGAACGAACCTGATTGACATCTGCTTTGCGGGCTCGCAGGCCGCAGATGTAAATGCTGCGGGAGCCGCAGGAATTTTCGCCTGCGATTGGATTCTGAAATTTGCACTCACGATTGCAACAATCGCCGTCGGATTCAAGGGCGGCGAAGTCACACCGCTATTCGCCATTGGCGCAACCTTCGGAGCATGGGTCGCCACGATGGTCGGCGTTCCCCTGCCGCTTGCCGCGGCCCTCGGATACGCGGCAGTCTTTGGCGGAGCGACCAATACGCTGTTTGCCCCCATCTTTATCGGTGCAGAAATTTTCGGTTTCGACACCTTGCCCGCATTTTTCATCGTATGCGTAGTCGCCTTCGCCTGCAACGGCGGCCAAAGCATCTACGCACAGAAAAAACTAAGACTTAAATAAAGCATGAATGCGGTCTATATCGAAATCACGGATGTCTGCAACTTGAATTGCAGCTTTTGCCCCTGCGGCAAGGCGAATTCATCGGCAGTATCCCTTTCGGCAAAAAGACCCCGCGAATTCATGAACACGGAGCTTTTCAAACGTTGCATCACAGAGGCGGCGACCGTTGCCGAAAACGTCTACTTTCATGTGCTGGGCGAACCGACGTTGCATCCTGGTTTCGGACAGTTTCTCAAAAGGCTGGAGCAGACGCCGCTCAAGTTGAACTTGACCACCAACGGCACCACCATAGCACGAGTTTCGGAAAGCATCTTGAAATGCCCCGCCGTACGCCAGGTGAACTTTTCGACGCACGCCTATGCGGAATTACCGCAGGACGACGCGATGCGACACCTTCAAGACGTTCTTGATTTTTGCAAAATGGCGAATGCGGTACGCCCCGACCTGTACATCAATTTGAGGCTCTGGAATGTAGGCGATGCAACCAGCAATTCTTGGAACGAGACGATGCTTGCCAAGGTGAACGAGGCTTTCGGCACCAATGTTGAACTAGGTCAATTCTGCAGTCGCCATAAGAGTTTCAATGTCACCGGACGCATCTACCTGCACCAGGACAGCCGCTTTGAATGGCCTATATTAGACGAGAGACGAAAGACGAGAGACGAGAGAAACGCAACAGGAACATGCCGTGCACTCGACACTCATGTTGCAATTCTCCATGACGGACGCGTTGTAGCCTGCTGCTTAGATTATAGCGGACAAATCACGCTCGGCAACATTGCCGACCAGAGCCTTGCCGAAATTCTGGAGACACCCCTCGCCCGCAACCTACGCGAAGGTTTCGAGAAGCACGAATTGCGCCATCCGTTTTGTCAGAATTGCACTTTCTGCAAGCGCTTCGGCAAATAAGTTTATATTTGAGTCAAGATGCCGATAGTCACCATTCAAGATTTCACTGGCGTTTACACCGAGCAGCCCTTTATGCAAGGACTGCGGGAAACGGTTGCATCTAACGGCGACATTCATTGGCTGGACTGCACAAAGATTGAAGGTACAGACTGCTACTGCGATGACGAAGCGCAAGATGCCCTCAACAAGATGATGGACGAAGGCAATGCAACCGCTACAAATACTTCTGCAACAAGCACTCCCGGCATCCACTTCTTCGATAACGGCAATTACCATTACATGAGTAAGCTCTGGACGGACCGCGTTCAAGAACCGTTCGACCTTATCGTATTCGATCACCATCCCGACATGCAACCACCCCGTTTCGAAGGAATCCTCAGCTGCGGCGGCTGGATCAAGGAAGTTCTTGACAACAATAAATTCGTGCAGAACGTCATCGTTATCGGAGTCGCCGACCATCTCGTCGAAGAAATCCGCGAAGACCTTTTGCAGGCAAACGCCGCCGAAATTCTGAACCGCGTCACCTTCATCCGCGAAAGCGAACTGAAGAAACATCCAGAAAATCTCTCGTCTCTCGTCTGTAGCGAGCTTGCGAGCGTTCTCTCGTCTAACATCTACCTTTCTATCGACAAGGACGCCCTTTCTACAGCAGAAGCCGCGACCAACTGGGATCAGGGTTCACTCACCTTTGGGCAACTCGCCAAGACACTCAAAGTTCTCGCCGAAAACAGAAAAATTTTGGGTATTGACATTTGCGGAGAACGCGCCCGCGACATGGGATTCGAGGACACCGCCGCGGCAGATGCGCTTAACAATGCGCTGAACGAAAAACTTTTCCACACGCTTGAAGGGCTCCATGGCATTCAATAACCGCAAACCACAAAAGCAAGGCGCCCACGGCGTCGCCCGCGTGATTTCCAAACGCGGCTATTGTAGCCGCAGCCAAGCCGAAAAGCTGGTACGCGAAGGCCACGTAATTCTCCGAGGCAAGCCTGTGCGCGACCCCGAAACGCCCGCCTACGAAAACGACGAAATTCTCGTCGACGGCACTCCCGTCACCGCAAGTGAATTCGTCTACTTCGCCATGAACAAGCCCCGCGGAATCGTCACCACCGCAAGCGACGAAAAAGGCCGCAAGACCGTGATGGATTTATTCCGCGAAGAGTACGCCAAAATGTTCCCCGGCAAGCCTATGCCGCACATTGCACCCGTAGGCCGCCTCGACGCCGCCAGCGAAGGCCTGCTGCTTTTTACGAACGACACCAAGTGGGCAGACGCTTTATTAAAGACGAAAGACGATAGACGAAAGACGATAGAGTCTCGCAGTCCAAACGTCATCCTGAGCCCTTCGACAAGCTCAGGGCAGGCTCCGCAGCAAAAGAAACTGAAGGATCCAGGCACGAATCAACACCTCAAAATCTACCGCGTGCAAGTCGCGGGCAAGCCCTCCGACGCCGAACTTTCTCAAATGGAAACAGGCTTCAACGTCCCGCCCCGCGTCTTCGGAGAAAAAGAAGAATTCATGCACGCCGACCGCGTCACGCTCGTAAGCGAAGGCGAAAAAAACTGTTGGCTCGAATTCACCCTTTCCGAAGGCAAGAACCGCGAAATCCGCCGCATGCTCGCCCACTTAGGCTACGAAGTCATGCGCCTCATGCGCATCCAATTCGACAATTTCACACTAGATGACATAAAACCCGGCGAAATTCACAAAATCGTCCCCAAAATAGCCTCACATTAGACCGCGGCGCTTTATCAAGAAATTTTTATCTATATTCGTTCATAGGAGGATTTCTATGAATCTGAACAAACTTGTATACACCACATTCATTGCCACTACATTAACCACCTTCTTTGCCTGCAGCGATAACGATTCAAGCTCGGCAGCCATTACCACACCCGGCAATTCTTCTGAAATAGACATTGCCGACTCCTCCAGCATCGGCACAGAATCAGGCAACGCAGCCAACAACAGTTCCTCCAACAATTCGACTGTGGCAAATGACTCCACAACAGCAAAAGATTCTACCGCAGCAAAGGATTCCTCCGTTTCCAAAGACAAATCCTCGTCTAGTTCCGACAACAACAGCACAATTTCATCCAGTTCGGATAACAATAGCACATCATCTTCAAGTTTCAGTAACAACGAAACATCTTCCTCTAGTTTCATCAACAACGAAGGCGCCTGCATTGTCAAACTGGATTCCCTCTACGGCTACCCTGTTATTTGCGACAGCATTCGCTTCGGCAATCTTTACAGCAAAGATGGTGAAATCTACCCCATCGCCGTTGACGGTCAAATTTGCACCTTAAACGACCACATGGACGCTGACAGTATCGTGGAGGTCACCTGCGACGGCATCACCTATACGCTATACAAAAAGTATAACAACAGAGCAGGAGGGGTAATGAGCGCATATTCCGAACCGACACTCGTCTCCTGCGACAACAATGACTTATGGTGTCATAACCCCATCGTAGATGGTACAACGGCACCCGTCGGCTCAATGACTTATCAAGAAAACGAAGGCATATATTTCAGCAGTCCGGGTACTCACGATTTGTCCGATTGGGATGGCATCTGCATTACCTATACAGCCGATACAAACGTGAATATCTTTCTAGACCTTGGCGAAACCAAGAATCAGGAATTCAACAACAACCTACCCTATATTTCACTCCGGCCTAGGCCCATAATTCCCTCAGAAATCTGCTACACTTGGTCTGAATTTAAGCCTGCTCGCTGGACTAGTCCTGCCATATCTGGTAAAGAAGCGGCTAAAACGATTGCCCATATCAAAATCCAGAATCAACCCACAGCGAACTTCAATCTTATTCGTCTAAAAAAATATCTGCTAAAAGAAAACTATTCTTACAACAAAATCAATTGTGGCGACAATTACAGATGGTGCGCCGAATATGGCGAAGATGGAATCATAAGCGGTTGCGGTAAAGAACAATTCGGAACATGGGATGCCCAGACCGATGCGACTTCTTCCATAACTTGGCCAGGAAAAATAGGAAATGAATTCAATCCAAACTCCCTATTAGGTATTATCGAATACTACCAAGCTCTCACAGGAAAGTTTACCTTAGGCAACGGCGAAAACGCATACGTCAAAATCGGTTTCAAACTGGATTACGAAACCAACCAAAATTTCGATATTACCTCCTGGGGCGGTTTCTGTTTTGTCTATAAATCCACCCACGACTTTGAAATAGAATTGGTTCCCTTCAACGCAGACGATAGCCAAAACATTCCGAAGGTTTCAATTCCCAAATCATTGGAACCAACAGTCGTCAATTTGTCATGGGATTCGTTTAATCCGTCGGACGCAAGCGCCGTAAACCGCATAAACACCGTGTTCCGTGAAGCCGCAGGAACAACAGGGTATTTCGCCTTCTACACCTTAGGCGAACCGGGATCCTGCACCATAAAAGAATTTAAATAAGGTCTCTGTTCAAGAGTTCACCGTGGTCAAGCACCAGGCGACGGAACGGGCTATTCAAGTAAAAGTCCGGGTTATGCGTCGCCATCACGACGGTTGTACCGCGGGCATTGATTTCCTTGAAGATTTTGAAAACTTCTTCGGCGTTTTTCGGGTCAAGGTTACCGGTCGGTTCGTCCGCCAACAGCAAGTACGGGTTATGCACCATGGCGCGCGCAATCGCCACGCGCTGCTGTTCACCGCCCGAAAGCGTATAAGGCATGGCAAAGCGTTTTTGGCTAATGCCCACAAGGGCTAAAGCATCGAACACCGCCGCATTAATCTTGCTGCTCGGAGTTCCCACAATACGCAAGGCCAGCGCCACATTTTCAAACACGTTGCGGTCTGGCAACAGCTTAAAGTCCTGGAAGATAATCCCCATCTTGCGGCGAAGCGACTGAATCTTGCTATCGGGCGTGTTCTTGCTGTCGTACAGGCAGTCGCCCGTAAACTTCACCATCACCTGTCCGCCACGTTCTTCGTCCGGGCGTTCGTCCATGTAAATCAGCTTCAAAAGCGTCGACTTACCGGCACCCGAATGCCCTGTCAGAAAAACGAATTCACCTTTATGAATGCGCAACGTCACATTGGAAAGAGCCTTCCAATTATCCTCGTAGGTTTTAGTGACGTGGTTAAAGTGAATCATAAAGGACCGTTATTATTCCGTCATGCGGATTTCGATGTGGACTTCATCGCGCCACTTCTTTACCAGCGCTTCAAGCTTCTGGTTTTCAAGATGCGTTGCAGCCATCTGTTCAATTTTACCGTAGTCTTCTTCCAGAGTCAAGTCGCGAGTCTGGCGAGAATCATCCAGGCGGAACAAATGGTAAGCACCATCAATCAAAACCGGTTCCGAAATTTCACCCACTTCCAAATTGGCCACAGGTTCCACGTAGGCAGGTTCCATTTCGTTGCGTTGGAACCAACCGAGGCGACCACCGGCAAAATTGCTGGACTTGTCTTCGCTGAACTTCTTGGCGGCAGCAGCGAACGCTTCAGTCGTCTTGATTGCTTTTCTCAAAGAATCGGCACGGGCAAGAACCGCGGCAGAATCCTTCGCCGTCGGAATCGTACGGAGCAAAATCTGCGCAGAACGCACGCCGTCTTCTTTACGGCCAAGTACGCGGGCAATATGCCAGCCCAGCTTAGTCTTCACTGGGTTTGCAGAATACTGGCCATTCTTCAAAACATCTAGAGCACGTTCAAAAGCCGGATCCAACTGGCCGCGTTTGAAGTAGCCGAGGTCACCGCCCTTGGCTGCAGAAGTATCCTGCGAATGAGCCTTGGCCAAAAGTTCAAAACTCATACCCAAGTTCAACGTATCAATCAAGGCATCCGCAATATGCTTCACCGAATCTACAATCATGGAATCCGGCACAATCGGCAGCTGGATGTGGCTCAACAACACACAGTTGAACTGCTGCGGAATAGAATCCTTGTAGTTTGCAAAAAAAGCATCCACTTCTTTCTTGGTCGGCGAGACAGAGCCAACATGGCGTTGACGCACGCGAGCCATTTCAATGTGGTTGCGGATCTGCTTCGACAACTGGTCGCGGTACTGCGCCATGCTAATACCAAGCTGAGCACGAATGGCCTTTTCAAGAGTCGCCAAGTCCGTATTCTGGCTTGCGGCGAGCTGCGACAAATGGGCGTTCACGCGCTGGTCGACTTCGGCATCGGTAATCACGATAGAGTCGCGGTCAATGCGACTCAGCAAGACCTTTTCGTCAATCAACTGGTCCAGCACATACTTGCGCAGGTCCGTTTCCGCCATGGCGTTTCCTTCGGGAGTTTCCTGATAGCGGTACACCGCATTCAAGTACTCCGAACGCATAATCGGCTTTCCGTCGACAACTGCAGCAATTCCTTCCATCAATGCCGGTTCAGCCTCGGCAAACGAGATACCGAGAATGCTCAAAGCAAAAACCAAACGACCAGGAAACTTCATTACTTTTCCTTTTCACTAAAAACATTCATCTGCGAGAAAATCGGACGGGCCTTCTTCCATTCCTTCTTCAGGCGAGAAAGGACCGTCTTCTGATGTTCAACCCAAGCGCGAGCAGCAACATCTTCGGCCACTTCGGCATAAGGCAGCACATCTGCAGAATCAAGTCTAGACAAAACAACCACAGCCTTGAGCTGGCCACCGCAAAGTTTCACTTGAGAAAGCTTGCCAAATTCCACGTCAGTAAAAGACGGGAGAATGCAGCTATCGGGGCTTACCGCAACGGTATCAAAGTTTTCGATGCGCTTCACCATCCAGCTGTTGGCGGCATAAGTTTCATAGGTAAGCTTTCTGTGGCCCTTGTAATACATTTCAGCCATCTGCCAATCCTTAAAGTAAAGGATTGAGCCGGTCAGCAAGTTACGACCGCGGACAAAGAATTCCGGATGGGCGTGGTAGTAATCCAGTTTTTCGGTATCGCCGAGCATCATGGTGTCGGCAAAGGTCTGCAGGTAGTAATCGACCGTCAACTTGCGTTCGGTGCGCTTGATTTGTTCCTGCAAAGCGGGATCCTTCCAAAAACCCTTAGCAAGCGCTTCCTGGTAAATGGTTTCTTCATCGATCCAGTGTTCCAAGAAGGTCAACTTTTCACGATCCGACAAATAGTCCCATTCGGGAACGAGGCGGTATACAGCAGACTGACGGAGCTTGGATTCCCCCACCGATACCACCACCGGATCATCTTCGGAAAACGGACTATTACAACCTGCTATAACCGAAAGAAAAGCAAGGCTGACTACACTCAAAAAACGGGTTAAATATTTCATGGGCTTAAAAATAGAAAATTAAGTATTCACTAGACTAGGACATTTCACTAGAATTGGAAATACAAAAACGGATTGTAACTCTGTGTAAACAAAGCAAGTACCGCCACCACAAAAATGACCAAAGCCAGCGCCACGCGCACGGGCGAAACGTTGTTGCAAAAATCAAAGCTACGGAACTTCCAGAACGAAAGTAAAGCCGCAAGAGCCATAAAGAACAGGCAAGTCGGCGTAAAGATTTCAGCCGACAGAATCGCATCGGCAGAGCTCACCGCATTGAAACCAAGCATGCACTTCCACATGCGCCAGGCCTCGCCAATGCTGTCGGCACGGAACAGCACCCAGCCAAACAACACAATCACTTGTGTAATCAGGACCTGCACCAGCTTGGGCGCCTTGTAATAAAAAGCGTTCTTGTTGTTTGCGCGTTCCACAATCATAAAGAAGGCATGGTACAAGCCCCAGCAAACAAACGTCCAGTTGGCACCGTGCCACACACCGCTCACGAACATCACCAGGAACAGGTTAAAGTACAGGCGGGCTGTGCCCACGCGGTTGCCACCCAGCGGAATGTACAGGTAATCGCGGAACCAGCTCGTGAGCGAAATATGCCAGAACTTCCAGAACTCGGTAATGCTCTTGGAACGGTACGGGCCATTAAAATTACGCGGAAAGTGGAACCCGAGCATGAGCCCAAGACCAATCGCCATGTTCGAATACGCTGAAAAATCAAAGTAAATCTGGAACATGTACGCAAGCGAACCCCACCAGCTGTTCAGCACGCCGGGAGCATCGGCCGCAAACACACGGTCCGCAATAATGCCCACCTGATTTGCAAGGAATATCTTTTCGGCAAAGCCAAAACAGAAAAACGATATGCCGCGCACAAAATTTTCGAGCGTATGCGTACGGGTCGCAAGTTCCTCGGCCACGGTATTGTAACGGACAATCGGGCCCGCCACCAACTGCGGGAACAAGGCCACGTAGCAAGCAAATGTCGCAAAGTCTTTGACCGGAGGCGCCGTTCCGCGCCACACGTCAATCGCGTAACTCATGGACTGGAACGAATAGAATGAAATACCCACCGGCAAAAGAACCGTCATCACCGAGAACGGTTCGCAACCGAACTTGGTAATAACGTCATTGATGACGCCCATGCCGAACATGTAATACTTAAAGTAACCGAGCGCCCCGAGGTTCACCGCAATAGCGGTCCCCAGTGCCAAGTTCCGTTGCAGTTTAGATGCTCCCGGAGCCGAAATAAACCGGCCCGCCACGTACACCACCAGGGTGCAGCCGAACATCAGGAACACAAGCCACGGTTCAAGCCAACCGTAAAAAACGTAGCTGAAAATCGTGATGAAAAAATTCAGCGTCGAGTGCTTCGCGTGCAGTTTGTACAACACGAAGTAACCGACCAGGAACGTCGGCAAGAAATAGAAAAGGAATAGCTGGGATGAGAAGACCATGAGTTAGTAGGAAGTAGGAAGTAGACAGTAGGCAGTGAGGTACGACCTCATAGCCAATCACTCATTCACTTCAATTGCCAGGTAACGCGGAGATTCATCATCAAAGTATTCGTCTTCGACAGCGCCATCCCAGTTGCCTTCGAGCGGCACAAGTTTGAGCTTATGCTTGGCCTTGGCCTTGAATTCGCCTACATTGCCCTTGGACTTGTCAGCCATCTTGTCCTTGACCTTGCCACGAGCAATGAGCGGGTTGTAAACGCCCACCAGCACATCCTTGGCGTCCAGTTTGCCCGATTCCACCTTGAGCACCTTGTACTTGAACACGTACACGTAGCTGTACAGGTCGTTACTCGGCATCTTGCCCGGAATTTCGGTCAAGCGGCCTTCGATAGAAATAGGATCAGCCACGGCAAAGACCGCGGCAGCAAACAGAAAGGCAATCAGTTTCTTGAGCATAAAAGCCCTCATTAAAATGGTACATTCAAAATATAAAAAATAAGGACTTAGGCAGCCCCATTTTGCCGAGTCGAGAGTATAAGAAAAAGGTCCCGACTTTCATCGGAACCTTTTTCACTGCTTCACTTGGACTCGAACCAAGGACAACGCGATTAACAGTCGCGGGCTCTACCAACTGAGCTATGAAGCAATTTGGTTTTGCCTTTGAGATTGCTCTCATCGACGGCACCAAATATAGATATTCAGAATATTTCGTCAAGGGGTAAGGGCGAATTTTTTGCGTTTTTTTTGAAAAAAATCGTTTTCGAGAGCTTTTCGCAATTTTAGACGCCGCTTTTAACCCTTTTCACCAGCTCTGCCATGTCTGCCGGATAGTCTTGGCTGTCGAAAACGCGCGATTCTTTCCAGTAGGGCAACTGGATTTCCACCTTGTACGCATAAAGCATCTGCGATTTGCCGCCGAGGGCCTTTAGGTCTTCGGCGGAAAGGCCTTCTTCGGAATTGTCGATAGAAGGATCGCGCGACCAGGAGCGCGACATCTTCTCGTAGTAGATACCATCGAAGCTGTACAGGCGGTCACCCAGAATCGGGTACCCGAGTTCTGCGAGGTGAGCCCGAATCTGGTGCTTGCGGCCCGTCAAGAGTTCGGCCTCGACTACGGAATATTTCGTCTCGCCGCCCACCGGTTGCGATAACTCGCCCACACCCACCTTTCTAAAACGCGTGTGGCAAGGTTTGCCGTCTTCAAAGTGGTGCATGCGGAGCCGCAAGCGGTCCGCGGGGTCTTCGCGCAAAGGCATCGTGCAATCTACAGGCTCGCCCGCAGGGGTTCCATCAACCGCGAAGTCCCCGCGCACAACCGCCATGTAGAATTTCTTCAGCAAGATTCGGTCCAGATTCTTCTGGAACCGCGCCGCCGACTCGGCATACTTCGCAAACAGCATGAGCCCGCCCGTGTCGCGGTCCAGGCGGTGCATCGGGGTCGCCGTCTCGCAATCAGTCCCACGGCGCACAATCGAGGTAAACGTATTGTAGAATATGTGCCCCGTATGGTGTACCGGCACGCCCGCAGGCTTTGCCACCAGCATGAATTCGTCATCTTCGAACACGACCTTAAAATCCGTCGGGACTTCGGGCTCGGTGTAGTTCGTTACGTGGTAAACCACCTTGTCGCCGCGGTGCGCAATCGTCTCCAAGTTCGCGACTTCGCCGTTCACCGACACAAAGCCACCCGCAATTTTTTCGCCCCACAGTTCGCGGCTATGGTAGGTAAAACGCTTGCAAAGCGAATCGAGCAGAAGCCAGCCCTCGTGTTCGGGCTGCACCACGCTCTCGAAATACATATCAGAAGGTACTGGCATAAGAAAAATCAGACTACAGGGTTCAAATGTGAGATGTAAAATGTGCGATTAGTAATTACTCATTTCACATTACACATCATCCATCTATTCTCTATACAAATTGTGTTGCTTTATATACTCGTACACCTTCGGGTGTAATCCCTTCGGCTCTTCGCCACACAGCAGCGCCTTGCGGATCGCGGTACTCGAATACACGCCTTCAAACCCTTGCTCCGGCCCAAGCCACAAAAGGTCAGCATAACCCTTCGCCTTGTGTTCAACTATATCCGGCTTCGGGTAACCGTTACGGGCAAACACAATCAGTTCAAAATCGCGCAGCAGCAGGTGTCCGTTGTAGTTGGTTCCGAAAAAATTCATCGGGTCGCGCCAGTGCGGAATGCCGTCGTAGGTATCGGCACCGGTCAGCAGGCGAAAATTGATGTCCGGGAATTTTTCCTTGAGCCCGCACAAAAACACGTACGAGCCGCGAAAATCACCCTGTTGAATTTCCAAGTCCGAAAGAATCAGTCGCGGGTCGCCTTCCATGGCAAGTTCCAGCATGGCAAAGCGGTCTTCGGGGCTTGCGTTCAGTTTCTTGTCCCAACGGTCCGGGCTCGGCATAAACCAAACTTCGTCACAAAATTTCTTTTCTAGACAAGTCTTTGCCACCCTAATGTGATCCATGTGAACCGGATCGAACGCTCCCCCTAAAACAGCAACATTCTTCTTATAGTCAGACAAAGCAAATTCCTTAAAAACGCAACCACATTTTCTAGAACACGTACACCGAGAATCCCAAATTCATCTGAATACGCCCGCCGTGAACCTTCTTGTCCAAGAACGGGTCGTAATGCGTCAGCACCCAGCGGTAAGCGACTTCGGCAAACAGCATCGTCTTCGAGAAAATAAACAACAGCGAACCAAAGCCCGCGCCCCATTCGTTCCAGGCCACGTCACCCAGGTCGCTCAGTTCCTTCACGCGAGAATACGACCCCAGCAAATAGACTTCGCCCAGCAAGTGGAGCCCCAATTCGAAATCCATTTCCGAATGGTCCACCTGGTAGTCCTTTCCGTCATCGGAATCCTCTTCGTAACCGTACATGCCATACCCCACGCGGAACAGCGCAAGTCCCGGGTACCAAATACCGATTATCGGTTCAATCTGGCGGAGTCCGATTCCTCGGTCAGAGCCAACGCCCGTACCGGAGCCAAAGCCAAGAGCCCCGCCCACAATCAACGGCGTGCGGATTCCGTTCAGCAACGGGCCGGCAGATGTTCCTGCAGCAGCCCCCGTGGTCGGGTCAATGGCCGCTTCCATCTGCGACCAGGCCGGAACGCAGGCAAACAGCGCAAACACGAGCAAGGCAATCATCTTTTTCATAGGCACCTCACGATACGGCTATCACCGCCACACCGAGCCCCACCAACACGTTCACCGCGGCATCGACCTTGGTCATCTTGAAGAATTTGGGGCGGATCGACTCTTCCTTAAAAATCTGCGAAATTTCCAAATGCGACAAGTACATCGAAATAGCGAGTTTCACAAATACGGCTCCCACCACCCAGTAGGCAAACTCCGAAAGATACGTAAGCGCAATATACAGCACCGAAAGCGTGCCCGTCAAGAAAAAGTTCGAGCGGCGCACAGCACTCTCGTCCGAATCGTTTTCCAGCGCCATCGCCTTGAATTCCTTGACTTTTTCGCAAATTGCCTCGTAACTCGTCACCAGCTGGTGCAGGTTGTAACCCACCAGCACAATCGACGCCACCAAGGTAATTTTTACAGCAATATCCATCAAACCTAGTTCCTAGAATTCAAAATTCTCAAATAACTCGCATAGCGGGCCCGCGAAAGCTTACCCGATTCTACCGCCTCGCGCACCGAGCAGCCCGGTTCCTTCAGGTGCTTGCAGTTGCTGTACTTGCAGGTAAACAAGTCGCCCTCGAAAAAACCCGGGAAAATCTTCGCCAAAGTTTCGCCATCCATATCGTCTTCGCCATTCGCAAGACCGATGCTCCGGATCCCCGGCGTATCAATTACGTAGCCGCCACCCGGAAAATCGAACAGGCTCGAAGAAGTCGTCGTATGCCTTCCCTTGCCGTCGCGTTCGCGCACGGCGCCAGTTTCGAGTTCGGCACCCGGCACCAGGGCGTTCACCAACGTCGATTTACCCACGCCGCTCTGCCCGCTGAACACAGACGACTTGCCCAGGAGTTCCTCGCGCAGGCGTTCAAGGCCCACCCCCGACTTCACGCTCACGGGAATCACCTTGTCCACGATACTCATGAAGTCGCGGATGTCATCATTCAGGTCCGCTTCGCCGTTCGGCAACAAATCCATCTTGGTGAGCACCAGCACAAACGGCAGATTGTTCAGGTTCGCCGCCAGCAAAAAGCGGTCCATGAACCCATAGTTGAATTCCGGCTGCGTCACGCTCGCCACAATCACCACCTGGTCAATGTTTGCTGCCAGGGTGAGTTTACGCCTAAAGCTATCGCGGGGGCCGGGGCGCTTGAGTTCGCTCTTTCGCGGGAGCACGCGCACCACGCAATACTTCTGCGAACCGACACCTTCGCCGCTGTCCTCGTCTTCGTTTACCTGCCCCAAAAGCACGCGGTCTCCCACCGCCGGAAATTCCCCTAGCGCCTTCGAAGTCGTCGCACGGTACATGGCAGTAACAGTTTCACCCTTAATGTCATCCCCGACTTGATCGGGGATCTCCTTTTCTAGTCGAGCCTCGCACGTGCGGCGATGCACTTCGACCACCAAACCTTCGACGCAGTCCTTTTCGTCGATTTTTTCGAGCGGGTCCTTGATTTTCTTGATGCGGGGATTCTTGAATTCGCGACTGAAACGTTCCTTGACGGGGCGCTCGTCAACAACGCCAGACTCCATTTCGCGCATTACGTCGATACGCCTGCTGCGGTGATCGCGGCGGGTCGGCCTTACACGTCTAGGTTCGCGTTCATCTTCGAAATCGCTATCAAGCATCACTTTTTTTCTTTAGCGTTCTTTTGGCAATTTAGAAAATCCGGCAAAGTTTCTTCGAGTTCTTCTTCCGAAACTGGCCTGTTCTGGCGAATGGACTCCATCAAGAAATGAATCGCCTTCAGGCGCCCATTGCACTTTTCGATGCAATTATCATAAAAGCCCTTGGTTTTGTAGTCGCCCTCGACCACGCGCTCCGACGCATACAGAAAATGCTCCACGCAAATCGAAAGCTGCTCGGCTTCCGCCCGCAAGTCCACAAGATTGCTTTTGGTAAAAAACGGCATGCAGCAAATATAGTAAAAGGGGGACGCCTCCCCCTGCTTGCAGCCCCGTCTTCGGCTTGCACGTCATTGCGAGGAGCAAAGCAACGAAGCAATCCATAGCCGTGTCTTCCAGCACCCCCTCGAACGGGCGCTCAATCGCCGCGCCCGTAACGCCCTGGGCTACAAATGCCCACGGCTCCAGAAATGTGCTCGTCTCACTCACATGGATTCGGCCTTCGGCCTCTAATGTTCGCTCAACGACACATTTTCTTCCGCCTTAGGGCATTCATTTCTGGTTGTCTTGCTGCACTCGATGCGGCACCTCCTTTGATGAATGAAAAGGGAGAAGTCTCTCCCTGGTTCGCACTTCGTTGCTCTCCACCCTCTCTAGCGGGGGCACCCCGCAACGCCCCGTCCCAATTGTCATGCCGGACCTGTTCCGGCATCTCATTTCCTAGCCACAAAAAAAAGCCACACGGATTGGAAATGCCTAACGGCATTTGTTTTCGTCACACGAATTCGAAATCACTAACGTGATTTCTTCTTTGCCATAAATAACTCCCATAGGGCTTTTGACGCCTACGGCGTCCGCGGCGTTCGGTCATGCCAAAACGCAAGCGTTTTGTCGCGACGTTCACTTAGCACGCTTTTCCCCAAAGCCCTGTTTCATGTTTAAAATTTTAAAGAAAGAAATCCGGCTCACCTAGATTTCGACAAATAATCCTTTACACAGCGAATGGATTGACCATAGTTCTTACGAAAGCCAGAATAATCATACCGATTTTTCTCTAAAAGAACATATCCTGCCGCTATATCCGTCCGCTCTTTAGGCAACCAATAAAAGCCCAATTTTTGCATATGATCATATCTACAGCCTTCTTCATCATTAAACCCTCCTCCATTAAACAAAGCAGAAAATCCACTTTCATTGCCTCCATACGAAGCTTTTGATATCGCACGAGATGCAGACTCATCTCCATGAATCAAAGCTCTCCATTCACGTTCATTCATCACATGCCAACCATCAGGGCATATCCCCTGTATTTGCAATTCACTCCATTCAGCCTCATAAACAATCCCTGGTGCAACAGAATCAGGGCAATCAGGCGTTGCACCCGTTTTCACACTATCACAAGCCTTCGGAAGTCCCATAGCCTCGCTCCAAGAATACAAACCACCAAAATAGTGTTCGCAATACCAAGGGTCATCGTCATAACAAAACTTTTCAACCTTGTCATCGTCAAAAGCAGTTGTTTCAAGTTTCACTTGTGTGCCATAATTCAGATTTTGAGCAAATACCGTAAAATACTCAATTTCTTTATAGTTGAAGTATATCTCAATCGTCTTGTATTCTTGACCGTCGCGTGAATCCACAAAAGTTCCGTACTCCATCTTTTTATTAAATACACTGTCTTCTTTAAATAATTCCTTGAATGTATAGACTTTTTCTGAAGAACTTGAATACACAACCAGTTCATAAACGCCATTCGTACAAAGATACACATCAATCAAACCAGTTGCTTCATTATATCTTGTAACAGATTTTCCCTCCTCTTTACAAGTCCACGCCTTACTTGACGAAGATTTTACATTCGAGCTACTGCTAGATTGTACCGTTATTGCGGAACTAGAATTTTTCTGCGAACCATTCGAATCAGGCTTCAAAGACGAAGAAGAACCATTCTCCCAACCATTCTCGCCGACACTCGAACTGGAACCAAGGTCCTCATTGCTACTCGACGAGATTTCACCGATAGGATCGGGAGCGGAGCTACCAGACTCATCGCCACACGCAATGAAAATGCACGCAAAGACAAGCGCAAATACTAACAGACCAAAAATGGATTGCTTCGCCCTTACAGGGCTCGCAATGACGTTTGTAAAAATCTTCACAGAACCTCCAGTAATCTCAATCGTTTTTGCCAAATTTAGTTAAATGTCACAAGAATTGAAAAAGCCGACCCCAAGGATCGGCTTTAGATCTTTTAACCTAGCATAAAAAGCTATTTCAAGGCTAGCATCGCCGCAATCACGTTGTCAGGCACGTTCTGCGAACGCAAGTAGTCGGCCCGTTTGGTGTCGCGAGCTGCATTGTCCGCATCATTCTTTTCGCGTTCCTGTTGGACGCCCTTTTCCATGCCCCTCGCTTGGCCCTTCAAGAAGGCTTCAGCTTCGAGAGCCTCGTATTCATGATGGTCGAACATGTTTGCCTCCAGTGCTTTCAAAAGTTCAGGGTTCACGCGGCTTACGCGCAGGCGGTCAAGTGCATTCGCAAAGATCGGGTCTTCCGTTTCAGGAACCTGGAGAGGTCCTCTCGAAATGAGCCGGAGCCAGAAATCTTCGCGGGTTTTCACGCCTTTGCGTAACTGCAAAAAATTGGGCAGGTCTACTACAATATACCTATTTTTCCGCGAAATGGGAAGGGCGTTCCCTGACTTGACCTCATGTTCGCTATAGGTGGACCAGACATCCTTATAGATATCCTTCGCCCGGAGTACCGGATTGTTGCAAAGCCAAATGGATACCGTTTCCGGAAGCTCATAGTAGCGGTACTTGCGTTCCTCTTCCGGCAGGCCCATAAAATAGTCGGAACGGTTGAATTCGTACTTGCCACGCAGCGTAAGATACGAATTGTAGAGCTGCATGCGGTCAAAAAAGAAGGCATGAACCTTGTTTTGCATCTCGACATTCAAGTAGCGGTTATCTCTGGTATGCACCCAGACATCGAGGCGCGCGGGGTCGTTTTCGGGCATAAAGATGTCGATGGGTTTCTCGAATTCGTATTCAAGGTCGACAATTTCATGATCGCGGTCCAGCTGGAGCAGGCTGTTAAGCACATCGCGGATCGTGTCCTTGTCGTCCATCAGGATGCGGAAGGTCGCCGCGTATTTGGGCAGCAGGAATTCTTCGCCACGCTCGTTTGTGACGATGTAGTTTTTTGTCGAATGATTGGTATTAGCAGACATGAGTTTCCTTTCGTGTTAAGTTACGGGTACCCCCTATTACCTAACACGCTTTTTTCAGGCATCTGAATACCATTTTCGCATGTAAAATTTTCAAAACAGCAAGCAGGCCGGAGAACATCCTTTCATTTCATCAAATATTTCTATATTCACGCCATGCTCCTAGCCCTCGTTAAAATGTCCCGGCCGGTGAACATCGTGATTGCGATGGTCACGCTTGTGATTGGCTACTACCTGCTTTCGGCGTTGCCCACGACAGCGGGCGGTATCGAATGGTTGCCGCTTGTTTTGCAGGCGCTCGGTTTTGCATTTGCAATTGCCTTTGCGAACATCCAGAACGACATTTGGGACTTGGATAGCGACCGCCTGAATCGCCCGGAGCGTCCGCTGGTGAGCGGAACGGTTTCGGTGGCGGCGGCGCGGAGGGCGTGGATTATTCTTCTTGTGCTCACAGTTGCGGCGGGCCTTGCCGACAGCCTGATGACCAAGACGAACTTCACAGCTTGCATTTTCTTTGTGCTACTCAGCGCGCTTCTGGTCGCCTACAACAAGTGGCTCAAGCACATCCCGCTTTTAAAGAACATGACGGTTGCCTTCCTTTGCGCAACACCCCTGATTCTCAGTCTGTTCTACCCCACGGGCCTCAAGGAATCCATCGAATCGACGCTTGGAATTTCGAACAAAATCGGACTTCTCTACCCCGCGATGCTGTTCGCAATACTCCTCACGACCGCCCGCGAAATCTACAAGGACCTGGAAGACGAAACGGGCGACCTCAAGGCTGGCATCATGACGTTCCCGCTGATTGCAGGCGCCCCCACCGCAAGGCGCCTCGCCGGCCTCATTTGCCTTTTCACCTGGGCCATTTTACCGCTGCCTGTCGCGCAGGGTTACTACCCCATGCTTTTCTTGATTATCACCGGAATCGCCTTTACCCCCGCCGTCATCGCGATTCTCGTTTTTGCAAACAAGCGTAACTACCGAAACGCCCAAAAACTCGTGAAAATCGCCATGTTCGCAGGCCTCATCGCCCTCGTCGTGAGCTGCTAAAAGCCTCCTTACTCAAAAAAAATACTTTATCCAGAGCCAAAACGGTAAGTTTTTTGTAACTTTCACTTGCTTTCCACTTTAAAGGAGGAGATATGAAAGTCACAAAGATAATCCTGGCATTACTGTTTTTACCCCTTGGAGCATTCGCCCTAGACCCCCCGATAGAACCGACTAAAACGGTGGAAGTTTCTAGCGAAGACAATTTTGAACATCGTCATACCGTTGACGGCTGTTGGGTGCTAGATGAAGATACTGACTACATATTAAAAAAAAACGTGACATTATCTCATTGCCTTTATATCAATCGAGCATTCATCACCTTAGACCTTCATGGGTTTAGACTAACACGCGATTCGCTAAACCATTCGAATGAACAAAAAGGAGAAATTTTCGTCGTCGACGGCGCACTAATAATCGAAAACAACGATGAGTCGCGGAATGGCGGAATAATTGGAGACTACGTTACAAATACAAATAATGCTCCTGCAATTTTAGTCAATGGCGCCATGTTCCTGCAAAAGGGATTTATCCGATCTAATAAAGATGTAGATCCGGTCATTAACGTACAAGGAGACCTTAAAATAGGCGAAGGAATGATTTACGCCAGTGATATAGGGATTGTAGCCCAAGCCGGTTCAAAAGTCAACATGAAGGGTGGTTCAATTGATGCAAACAGCAGAGGCATCATCGCAAACAAAGGCTCCAAGGTGACCATTTCCGGAGGGTCAATCTATGTAAACTACGCCGTAGAAGCTTTCGAAGACATCGATATTTCCGGCAATCCTCATTTTTACAAGACCGACGCAATCGTCCTGTCCAACGGAAAGAAAATCAATATTGTAGGCGAATTAAAAAGCGATGCCATCATCAACCTGAACATCGCAGAACCTTTGTCTGACAAAAATCCGAAGATTGCCCTTTCCACAAAATCGGAATACGTTACCAAAGACGCCATCTCCAATAATATCTTCAGACATGTCACAGGAACAGCGACTGGTTACGAATTATACGCCTACAACAACACGCTCATGCTGAGAAAGGATTACCCCGCTATCCGGTACATAACCGAAGACGGGAAAACAACAGCATACATCGATGGCGACTACTACGGGTCCGTCGGCGACGTCGAAGAGAAACACGTAGACTCCGTCGTTTTCGAAAGAACGTTCCCTCTTTCAGCAAACGGATACTCCACAATCATGCTCCCCTTTGCAGTCAACCTGAATCAACTGAGTGGAGTCAAGAATATCTACAAATTCCGAGGAGTCGAAGAAGTCAACGGCAAAATGGAAGTGCAAGTTCAAAACCTAAAAGAAACCTTCGATAACGAAAGTCAAGTCCATACCACCGCATATACCCCGTATCTCATACAGATGGAATCTGAAACCCTCGAAATCAAGGGTGCTGTAGATATAGAAAAGACTCCTTTTAATCACGACTTCTTATACCAGAGTGGCAGCTGGTTTATTGACGGCTCCGATGAATACATGGAATTCACACAAGAAATGCTCGAAAGCGGCAACACCTATGGATTTAACGACCAAGTCACAGAAACCTTCAAAACCGTAGGCCAGTTTGTCAAAATCGGTGCAGGGGCCACGCTCCCGCCCTTCCGAGCATTCATATTCACAAGAGATATTTTCACTCCAGAACTCAAGGAAAAGAATCGCCCTGCCACCATGGACGTGGTCATTGTCGAAAGTACCAACGGCAACGAACATACGACAGTTATCGGGAGCATCAATACTCGTTCCGGCGAATTCAAGATGAACCGCAACTACGACCTTAAGGGCCGCAAGCTGAATGGCACGCACCAGGCCCGCGGCGCTTACTACGGCAAAAAAGTCTTAAAGAAATAAGGAGAACTCCATGAACAAAGAACAGAAAAAAAGCTATTTCGCCCCCGAGTTGAAAGAAATCAAGCTCAAGAACCAGGCTCATCTGCTGCAGAGCAGCAATCCATACACTGGCCAGCTTTCGGCGATTGCTTCTTCGCTGGACAAGTCTGACAAAGCATAACATTTTACACAAAACGTAAATTAAATCAAAAGGCTTTACATTCATTGTAAAGTCTTTTGATTTTGCAATTAGTTTTTTGTTGTTTTTAGCCCATTTTCGTCAATTCGGCACATTTTTTGCTTAACAAGGGCGACCGTTTCCTTGCCTGCACCCGTCCGGGTGGGCTGTGACCTTCGAGGTAGAGGGAACATACATTTCAAAGAGGCGTTATGCTCGACGAATTGCACGAAGAATGCGGAGTGATCGGCATTTACAATGGCGACACTGTCGTAAGGAATATTACCATGGGGCTTTACGCCCTGCAGCACCGCGGTCAGGAAAGTGCCGGATTCGCGGTCACTGACGGAGACAAGATTCGCGTCCGCAAGTCCATGGGGCTTGTATCGACTCTTCTCCGCGAACACGACATCAACGAATTTGACGGATTTGCAGGCATTGGCCACGTGCGTTACAGCACCACAGGCGCATCAACCTTGGCCAACGCGCAGCCGATTCTCGTAAGTTGCAAATGGGGCCAGATTGCAGTCGCCCACAACGGTAATATCACCAACGCCGCCGAGCTCCGTGCCGAAATGGAAGCCGACGGCCATATTTTTCAGACGACATCCGATTCCGAAATTCTCCTACACGAAATCGCCCGCACCGAGGCCGCCGACTTAGGAGACGCCATCAAGAAGGCCATCTCCAAGTTTACCGGCAGTTTCTGCCTCGTATTCATCAGCAAAGATACCATGTATGTCGCCCGCGACGGTTTCGGATTCCGCCCGCTGTCGCTTGCCCGCATGGGAAAAGCCTGGTGCGTTGCCAGCGAAACGTGCGCATTCGATTTGCTCGGTGCCCACTACATTCGCGACATTCAACCGGGCGAATTCCTGACCATCACCAAGAACGGGCTGCATTCCGAACGCTTCGTGCAAAAGGACCGCTTGGCCCACTGCATTTTCGAATACATCTACTTCAGCCGCCCCGACTCCAAGATTTTTGAACAGAGCTGCGACAAGGTTCGCCGTAAAATGGGCAAGCAGCTCGCCAAGGAATGCCCGGTCGATGCCGACATCGTGATTTCAGTGCCCGACAGTGCCACAACCGCCGCGCTCGGCTACGCCCAGGCGAGCGGCATCCGCTTCGAAATCGGGCTCCTCCGTAACCACTACGTAGGCCGCACCTTCATCGACCCCACGCAAAACGTGCGCGAACAGAAAGTCAAGCTCAAGTTCAACCCCATCGAAGGCGTACTCAAGAACAAGCGCGTCTGTGTGGTCGAAGATTCCATTGTGCGCGGCACCACGCTCAAGATTCTATCCAAGATGCTGCGCGATGCCGGCGCTCTCGAGGTCCATATTCGCATTGCATCGCCACCCGTGGCGCACCCGTGCTTCTTCGGCATGGATTTCCCGAGCCAGGGCGAACTGGCCGCAAGTTCCATGACACCTGCCGAAATCGCCAAGATGCTCGGCGTCGAAAGCCTCGGTTACTTGAGCGTCGAAGGTATGAAGGAATGCACCGGCGAGGGCGAAAACTACTGCGCCGCCTGTTTCGACAACGACTACCCCGACTACATCGGCAGCGATTCTAGCAAAACAAGGTGCGGGTAACTAAATCTGGTTATATGTCCACTTGACGTGATCAAGCATGAACTCGTGAGCATCAAAGGCGAGCCCGAACTGTTCCTGGATCTTGCTTACGTCAAAGAGCATGGGTTCATCGCCCCAGCCGAGGTCCGTTTCGATGATTTTGGACTTGCAGCCGGGCTTCATCGAGACCATCATTTCAGCGATTTCTTTCCAGCTCATCCAGACTTCGCCAAGACCGAGGAAGATTTCTTCGTTCTTGTCAGATTCAAGAACGCTCAGGTAAAGCTGAGCCTGCTGGCTTGCATGAATAAACTGCGTACCGTCATTCTTGATGATGTTGATGTCGCGATTTTCCTTGACTGCCTGGGCCATCGAGAAGAATCGTCGGTCCGGCTGAGAGCAGCCATCGGGCCATGCAGGGTTACCGAACGTATAACCCGGGCGAATAATGTTGCGGGTCATCTTGACTTCGGGGAACTGAGTTCCGTAGCCGTGCGTAAAGCCAAGTACAAAGGCTTCGCCGGCGGCCTTGGTGGCACCGTAAAGATCCATCGGCAAGTTGCTCGTAATTTCGCGCATCGTGGGGCGCATGCGGCCCATAGCGGCCGTGCTACTCGTGTAAATAAACTTCTTGCAACCGGCCTTTGCCGCATTTTCAAGCAGCATCACCGTTGCGCGGGTGTCGTTAGCAAGCATCGTGCTCGGGGTATCGCCCCAGCCGAGTGCAATATGAATGCAGGCGTCGCAACCTTGGAGACCTTCGGCCATCAGGTCAAAATCTGTCAGGGCGCATTCCACGAACGAGACGTTGGGATTTGCCTTGAGTGTCGGGACCTTGTTGGGGTGCCTAGTCGCAATCACGACTTCGTGGCCTTTCTCCAAAAGGGCCTTGACCACGTAGTGACCTATGAATCCTGTTCCACCTGTAACGAATACTCGCATACATATACCTCTCTAATACCTACAAAATACAAACCTTTTGCCATACAGGCAACCTAGTTTACAAAAAAATATGGAATGAGGAATACGATACAGTCTACCGCCTACTTCCTACTGTCTACCGTCTACTTCCTACTTCCTACTGTCTACCGTCTACTTCCTACTTCCTACTGTCTACTTCCTACTATTTTACTACATTATTCACAAAGTTTTTTTCTAAAGAGGTTTATAATGGCTCGTATGCGCGTACTCGTTTTAATGGGTGGCCCGTCCACCGAACATGATGTTTCCGTTGTCAGTGGCACCGGCGTTGTTCGTGCCATGAACCCGGACCGTTACAACATTCATCCGGTGCTCATCGACAAAGACGGCACCTGGCACTGGTCTTCCCGCGAACTTTCCCCCTACCAGAAGGACAACTTTTCGGTCAATTACTTCCGCGGACTCGAAGGCTCTGCCGCAAACTGCAAAAAGTCTCCGGCCCTTTCTGAACTTCCCGACGCCGACATCGCCTTCCTCGCCCTGCACGGCAAATGGGGCGAAGACGGCCACATCCAGGCCATGCTCGAGAACTGGGGCATTCCTTACACCGGTTGCGGTCTCTTGGCCTCGGCACTTGCCATGGACAAGGTGAAGACTAAGGAAATTTACAAGGCAAACGGCATTCCGACGCCTCCGTACCGAGTCATCTGGAAGCATGACTTTACAGGCGATACGCTCGTGTCCGTTTCCGACGAACTCGGATTCCCGCTGGTGATCAAGGACCCGCTGGGCGGCTCCTCCATCGGTATCGGTATCGCCAAGGACTTGGACGAAGCCGGCAAGATTGCCCAAGATTTGTTTAAGGATTCTAACCGTCTGCTCTGCGAAAAGTTCATTGCCGGCGAAGAAGCCAGCTGCGGCTACATCGAAGGCGAAAAGCCGCTCCCGCCGACCGAAATGCGCATGACCACCCGCGAATACTTTGACTTTGAAGCCAAGTACAACGGCGAATGCAAGGAAGTCACTCCGGCCGAATTCGAGCCCGATCTTACGGCACGCATCCAGGAACTCGTGAAGAACGCCCACTATGCCTTGGGCGGTGCAGGCTACAGCCGTACCGATGTGCGTATCACCAAGGACAAGCAACTGTTCGCTATCGAAACGAATACGCTCCCGGGCATGACTCCGACTTCGATTCTTCCGGCCGAAGCCGCCAGCATCGGCATTACCTACAGCCAGCTGATCGACATGATCATCGACAAGAGCCTGTACATTAAGAGATAAGTCCCATGACCTTCGACTTATTTGTAGATACTTCGCGCAAGGGAATCTCGATGGCGCTTCAGGAATCGGACGCCGCCCGCCCCCGCTACGAAGAAAGCGTCGACGAAACGGCCCGCGGCGAAACCGCATCGGTCATGCTCGACGCCCTGCTCGAAAAAACGGGCGCGACCCTCGACCAAGTGACCCGTGTCATGGTCACCCTCGGCCCAGGGTCTTTCAGCGGACTGCGCACGGGAGTCGCCTTTTGCGAAGGCTTATGCTTTAGCGGCAAACGCAAACTCTACGGAGTTTCTACACTGCAGGCCCTCTCCTGCTTCGCAGCAGAGCCCGATAAAGCTGCAGTCGTGATCCGCGCTCGCAAGGACTACTGGTACCTGCGCCTAGACGAAAAAGAAAGCTTCATCGAAACAGAGCAAGTGGTAAAGGCACTTAAGTCGAGCGACGTAAACTACGTGGTCATCGACGAGAGCGCTGCAAGCGACGAAGCCCTGAAATCACTGTTCAGCGAAATCGGCGCCACCACCGTTATCGACAAGGGCAAGCCCCTGAGCGATTGGGCAAGGCTCTTTGAACGTGTGGCTCCGAGCCTCATGCAAGAAGCAAACTACATTCAACCGTCGTACTTCGAAAAATTGCACTGAGTTTGCCCATAGCCTCTAGGATTCGCGCCATGTCCATCCGCAAAATGAATTCCGCCGACATTCCTGCCGTACTGAGGATTCAGGGTGAGCTTGCATTCCAAGACTGGAACGAGCGACAATACGAGTTAGAAATCAAGGCTCCCTACACCTACGCCATCGTTTACGAAAACGAAACCGGAATCGTAGGGTACGCCGTATTTCATTTGCTAGGCGCCGACTCCGAGCTGCTTTCCATTGCCGTAAGCGAATCGGCGCAGCGTAGCGGAATCGGTTCGCAGCTGTTGCGTGCAGGACTTTCGCAATTGGATTTAGACAAAACGGACTGCTGCTTTCTAGAGGTCCGCGAAAACAACCTCAAGGCTCGTCGTTTTTACGAGAACCATGGTTTTAATTTGTTCGGAATTCGCAAGAAGTATTACGCCGACGGCGAAAATGCGGCGCTGTACCGCACTCAAGGAGCAAAAATTGACTAAGCTACCCACAAAAAAACAGATCAAGAAAAAGAAAATCATTTTGAGCATCATTGCGGCCGCCGCAGTGCTCCTCGTCATCGCGTTCTACTTGGTGATGACCAAGAGCGGCCATTGGCTTGTCGATGATGACGATTTTGAACATGTAAGCTGGATTGTCGTACTCGACGGACAAACCGCCGACATGGAACGTATCGATATGGCCGCCGAACTTATGGCTAGCGGCAAAGCGGACTCTGTCTTAATTCTTGGGCGCCGTGTTCTGCGCAACCGCAGCAACGCGGAATTCTACCTGGACGACTTCATGCGTCTCGGAAACTTCGACAGCAACGCAGTCTTTATCGCAAGGCACGACGACCCCTCCACCATGGACGAAGCCTACTCCATTATTCCCTGGCTTAAAATGCACAACGCCGACACGGTCTTGCTCCTTACCGGAGCGGCATCCACTTACCGCGTCAAGCGCATCTTCACAAAGCTTTCTGGCGAATCACCCGTTTACCTGACCAAGGACGTACACCATTACTACTACAATCCCGATTCCTGGTACACACACCGTGAATCCCGCAAGGAATGGCTCCGCGGCTGGGCCGCTCTTGTAGCCTCTTACATAGACCTGCTCCCCTCCCACCCCATGAGTGCCCAGGATTCCTTCTACTACAAGCCTATCGTTTCGGCCAAGGAATTCGAAGCCGAAAAGAATCCGGTAGTCAACCTGCAATCCCTCTTACCGAAGGTTCAGGAAAAAATCAAGGAAGCCGAAACAGATACAACGGCCAAAGATACGACCGCAAAAGCATCTGCCAAAGAAGCCGTTAAAGATTCTGTCGTAAAGGAATCCGCTAAAGACCCTACATCAAAAAAAGATTCCAAGGAAACCAAGGAATCTAAAGAATCAAAGAAAGACTCGACCTCTAAAAAGGACGAGAAATCAAAAGCAAAGTAGCGCAAGCACCGCAGTCAGCGGGGCATTCCAGTTAATAGCCGTTTCGTTGCTCGCAAAAGAGCAGCGTTCGTCGGTGTACGAATAGCCGGACAGATTTCCCGGATAATGGGGAGCGCGGTGCATGTCTTGGCGGTCGCTGTTAATACCTCCCACCAAAAGTCCCGGAATCGGTTCTTCGACACCATCAGAATGGCTAAGCCTATGGTGCGGATCCTTCGGTGAACTCCAAGCAGAGCCCGTTACAAAACTCACATCGACCGGATTGCGGCCATAAATATAGTTCAGCATTTCTCGGCACCAGAAATCCAGGGAGTCGCCGCCCAAGCTAGGTGCCCAACGCTTTACAATAGCCAAGGTAAGCGCATGGTTTGCGACATCGCCATTGCTGCCCCAAATAAATTTGCGTACCGGAATTCCGTAGGCATCGCCATTTTGCATGTCGACAATTTCACGAGCAGTCATGTTCAGCGTCGTGCGCGCATAAAGGCGGAATTCGCGGTCAAAGCCCTGCAAGGCAAGGGCTAGCCAGCCCAAGTTCTGGGTGTCACGCCAGTCAAGGCCCGACTTAGGCGGAATCACCTTCATGTCTTCGAGTAGCAGGGGGCGCAAGCTTTCGGCGGAAACTCCGTCCACTTCGCCGCGTACCTGCAATTCGCGGTAAAGCATTGCACGCGCCCAGAAAAATTCGTCTTCGGCATGTTCGTCTCCATAGCCACCACTGCCTTCGGTATTATGCGGCCAGTCCACAAAGGGGCGCGAAACAGCCCATTTATAGGCCTTTACCGCCGATTGCAGGCAGCGTTCTGCGAACGCTGGGTCGCGCATGCTATACACGCGCGACGCCGCGGCTAGAGTACCAGCAAAGTTCAGCGTCGACGTTGTCGACTTGCCTAAAATCATACGCTTTTGCAACAGGTCGGAATCCGTAGGCGAAACAAATCCGTCCCAATGTTCAGGAGTCACCTTAAAAAATACGCCGCCGTCGGTGTCCTGCATTCGCAAGAAAAAGTCCAGTTCAAAGCGGATTTCTTCCTTAAGGCTGTACATCTTGAGCCCGTCTGGTGCAATAAAAGGTTCCTTCGCATTGATTGCCTTATTCTTCAGGCTTTCGCATTCACAATCGCCAATCAATTCGCAGGCAAGCAAGAGTGTCGCCACCGAGACGCCACCATTCACAATATACTTGCCATAATCACCGGCATCGTACCAACCACCATGGGCATTCCAGGTGCCTTCGCGATGCATGCTCGGGTGGAATCCGATATTGTCGTCTAAATGAGCTGCAGGCCTTGCCCACTTGCCCGCAAAATCGGCAGGCAGTTCCACACCGCTACGTTGGTAGTAAAAAGATTTGATGTTTGCGAGCAACTGACGACAGATCCAGTCATTCGATATTTCAAACGATTCCGTTTCAAAAAGGAGCGTCTCCTTCTCAGCGCCACCTTTTCGCAGAATTTGGATAAAGAACAATCCCGTTTCGTTAACGTCCGTAAAATTTCCCGACCAGAGAATTTCACCTGTGTACTCACAAACACCGGAATGCCCAAAAGTCCCCTCGACAAATGAGCCTTCCCAAACAGCAGCATATTTCGTATACTGAAGTTGCCGTATTACACGAAAAAAATAATTATTCACATTACCACAATCAGGTTCAAGCTCCTTCGGGTTCACAAAGAAAATCTTTGCCGAATCAGGAGCATAACCGACATGGTTATAGCGAACAGGAATCTTCATATTACAAGAATAGCTTTTCATGTGTAATTCAGGTGTTCCTGTGTATACAAATCTGTTTACCGTTGCAACCGACTAAAAATCGTAATTCACTGCTGCAATTATATAAAAATCCTTATACTGGTCAGCCTTGTTATCCGGACGATAGTTGAAAATCGAGCCAATAGTCCAATCTGTATACAAGGCCTGAGTATGATGTATACGCAACTTTGCAGAAGCGTCGATATCGAGTTCCATTTCGTCGTAATCCTTGTCCTCGATCTCGTAGCTCAAGAAATTCTGACGCAAACCACCCGACAGGCCCAGTTCCAAAAAGTCCCTGGAAAGCTCAATGTTCATGTTATCCAAGAAGCTCCATTCGAACTCGCACATTTCGTTACGGTTGTACACCTTGTATCGGGGCATCAACGAAACGGAATTCTTGAATCCATCCATCGTTGTCGTCAACGATATCGGGTAACGCTGTTCCAGGTAATCACTTCCGTGGAAATAGTAACCCAAAATGCCGTAGGTTTCGTTCCTGAATCGGAACCCGGAAATCAAATCATCCTGCTTGAATTCCGACATATCCGTAAAGGCCACCAAGGTAGCCCCAACCTTCAGCAAGTTCTTGGGGAACTTGAAAGAAAACCCGAGTTCAAGAGTATGCTTCATCAGTTTTTCTTCGAACTGGGTCGCCAAATAATCTTCGTCGGCAAGGGCATAGTATTGCACCCAATGATCCTCGTCAACGACGGTCGTATCAGAGCCTTCGATTAACTTCAAAGTCGAACGTCCTTCAATAGCATCGAACCACGGGTCGTCATAAATACCCGAAGAAGCCGAGTAATTGGTATACAGGCGTTGCGGCGTGTTGCGGGTTCTGTAATTCAAGGCGTACTTGAAAGAAAGCCCAACCTTTTCATTCAGCTTGAAGTCGTTCTTCAAGTAACCGTCGTGAATGTACAGCGTGCGCACCATATCCTGCTCATGCTTCTTGAGCCAATCGTCATCGGCGCCCGTAAGGCCCCACTGAGTACCTTCGCCCAAACCGAAGACATTGTAATCGTTACCCTCTCCGGCCGCATTTTCAATGTTCAAGGTATAGCCAAAGCCCAAGTTCCAGAAGTCGTAAATCTTGTGCTTCAAGTTACCGCCAATCATACGGGTATTCTGCAGCAAGTCTTCAGAACCGGGGCTGTAATATTCGGCACCCACATACCTGAAGAACCCTTCAATCGAGGTAGTCGGATTTGACCACTGGTAAGATCCAGCAAAAGCCCAATGTTCATGTCCCCAGAATTCGCCATGAGAAGGCCTGCTGTCTTCGGTCTCCATCGTCTTTGCCACTTTTGATGCCTTATTCAAAAGATTCTTCAATTCGGCGCGCATTTCAGAAGGAGTCATCATGGCATTTTCACCGAAAATCGCATCCAATTCAGCGCGGCTCAAGGAATTCACCTGGTTCACGTTGCTCATCAGCTTATTCAACAGAGCAAAATTCGACGGATCCAGTCCCGCATCCGAGAACACCTGGTTTATCGCCCTGATTTTGGCAGCATTCAAAGTATCGGCTCCACCTACGGCAACCTGGCCATTCAGCTTGATATCGCCAGGGTAAACCAGCCAGTTACCATCGGCAAAGAAGGCTCTAGATGTCACCAGAGGTTTTGCCGTGTTGGTTTCGGGAGACATGCCGTCCCTCATAAAAGGATCTTCCAGGTAATCCTTGCTGGCCACAAAGCCCAAGGTTCCGTTAAAGCGACGGTGCATATTCCAGCGGATACTTCCGCCGGCACCGATGCGCTGGGCCTCGGCTTCACCATCATCAATGTAATCCTTGTACACATCGTAGTTGCGCTTGCCCTGAATCTTGGGAGCATTCATTTCACCCGCAAAAGCCGTACCGACGAAAGTCGGGATGTTGGCAGCATTCTTGAGCAGCGACAGTTCATACAAGCCACCAAAAGCGTTCATGCCAGACAGGTAAATCTCTCCCCCGTTCGCATAGAAATCACCGAGGACCAAGTGCTGCATATCGTCCGTATAGCTGGCCTGCAACTGGTAAAGCTTAAGGTTATCCCAGGAATCGCTTGAAGCATCCAAGAGGAATTCCATCGTTGCTCCCGTAGGAGACTTCATCAACAAGTTGGCATTCCAGTTGGTAAAGAATCCAGGAACCTGGAAGTAGTTGATGTAGCGTTCACGCGGAAGCACCGTATCCTTATCGGACACGTACTTTTGGCCCGAAGAATTGTGGCGCATCAGCACCTTGTGATAGCCCATTTCAACGCCTACGCTACCCGAAATAGACCAGACAGAATCCGCAGAATCGTCCTGGTTGCCTGCAAATTTTTCGGTATTTGCGTAAGGATTACGGGGCTCGTCGCCCAGCATACCCGTATAGTCGTTCATATTATTCGCAAGCGGTCTCTTGTTGTCTTCCAACGCCTGGCGAATTTCTTCAGGCGGAATGTCCTTGGAAACAAGGCCGATTACGTTATCCATAATCAAGGAATTTCTCTGCTTCAGGTTGTTGTTACCAAAGTCGAGAATGGCTACATCGTTAGATTCCAAGTGAACGCGTTTCATGTTCACCACGGCATTTTCGCCGGCAACCAAGGCAATCTTGTTTTTCGTCAAGTTGGAGCCATCGATTTCAACCTTGGCACCAGATGCCGCCCACACGCCTACATTTCGGCCGTCTTCAATGGTCGTCCACATCATCGCCAAAGAGGCGTTGCGGACATAGATGGCAGTGCGGCCAGCGTTCTTGATAACGCCATCGCGAACTTCCAAGGAACCGCTTTCAACCGCATAGCCAAACTGAGCATTCTTGATATGGGTGCCTTGAGTTTCGCAAGACTTGTTTCCCGTAATGGAAATACCGTTCCAATACTTGTCTTCTTCTGCAGCGGTCATCACCACCGGATTATGGCTCTCGCCCATCACCGCCAAGGAACCGCCGCGGACATCAAGACCCGTGCCCTCGTTAAAGTAAATCTCGGTTCCCGCTTCCACGACCAGGGCTTTGCCTTCGGGCACCACTAGGGTCTCGTTCACCAGGTACGGAGACTTGTCTTTTTTCAAGAAACCGGATACTTCGCCTCCAATCACGCTCCCTTGTTGGAGGGTCGTATCAACGGCAAAAGCACTCACGTGGAGTGCTACCATAGAAAGTACGCCTACAAACCAATCCCTTAGTTTCATCAATCAACCCCGTAATCCTTCTTAGCCTTTGATATGTATCCACTCTTGTGAACAACTTCGATATCAAAATGATTTCTCACCCCTCGCGTTAGCGACACTGGAATCTGGTAATCCAGGTTGTGAATCTGCGATAGCGATTCTTGCAAAATGACCTTGCCGTTTTGTCTAACAGTTACCTTGTACAAGTAATCAGGATCATTTTCAGGAATTCGAATTCTAAACTGGAGCGTCTGCGTAATGCGATCCGGAATATCCTGCGGCGGAGGCGGGACCTTCAGCACTTCCTTTGCGGGACCCAGGACTTCTACCGGGAATCTCTTGTTCGGGTAGCAACCCATCTTCTTGGTGACTTCAGCCTTGTTCGACGCCAAGTCTTCAACACGGACCACGTATTCATGGCGACCCTTCTGCAGTTTCAATCGCTTCTGAGAATTCTTGGTCACCGTTTCTTCGCCCATTTTGCTTCCATCTGCTTCCATGACCAGCACGCCCGCATCGTTCTGAATTTCACTAACCATCACGTTGGCGATACAGCGCAAGGAATCGTAAGAAACGATAGAGGCCACAGGAGCCTTCGTATTCACGTCGACACAAGCCTTGTTGACCATCAAGTCTATGGACTTGGTACTGGTCACGCCAGCGCCTTTGAATTCCAGAGTTGCCTTATCTGCCGTCCAGAGTCCGTTGTCATCGTTGACCACCACCTTCTCGGAGAAGGAATGCGCCTGGCCGTCGGCAGCGCGAATCAAGTTGCTAGAGGTATAGGAGTTGCCCACCTTCAATACCAGCGTGGCGGCTTCGTCAGAGGTACGGTAAGAACCGTCAACCACGAGTCCGTCTTCGCAAATTTCTACCGGCGAGGAGGTGCTTACAATAAATCCATTTTCGGGAACCGTCGATTCAGCCTGCTTGGCTTCTTCTTTCAGCTGGGCCTGGAATTCAGTATCGGCTTTTTCAAGTTCAGCCTTCAAAGCCTTCATCGACTTGGACTTGTCCGAAATAATCTGCAAAAGACGCTTAGCGAAACGAGCCTCACCAGAAGAGGCCAACTTCAACACCACCAGGGTATCAACCCCGAATGTGGTTTCGCCAGCGACAATAGAAACCGGCTGGTCAGAACCGTTAGGCTTGATTTCCAGCCTACCCGTCTTTAAGCCCGCAAAGAAAACACCTTCGCCGCCAATATAGCCTTCTGTACCACGAATCGATGCCGTTGCGGTACCTGTCTTGAAGATGAATTTAGACTTCTTGTTTTTGAGTTTATGTACAGCGAAATTCAAGAAACCTTTTTCGACGTCGATCTTGGTTTCGAAACCACCTTCGTCGTTTGGTTCAAAAAGACTTTCCATTTCAACAATCGTCTTTTCACCAATCCTAAGAGAGCTTCCATCTTGAAGTCGAATCGTCACTTCGGATTCTGCGCCTGTACGTACCTTGTCAGACTGATAAACTTTAGCACCGTCACCGAGATGCGTCCACTTACTCTGCTTGGCCTTCCAGCGATCAACATCTTTCACAGGCATAAATGCCGTACCGACAGAGGGTGCCGAAAACGCCATCAACGGCACTACGGCAAGAAGGAACAACGAGCGTAAAAACGTTTTGCGTGAAACGGAAATTCTGACCATGGTAAGCCCTCTTCTCAATCTCTTAAAAAATACCCTTTTTTTTCAAAAAAAGCACTCATTTTTTTTGTCTGGTGATATAAATCAATCTCCCCTCGAAAGGCTTAATCTAGCCACCGGCAAGCTTTACCGTGTACCCGCGCTTTTCCAGCTCCGTTTTAAGCAGATTGCGCTTGTCGCCCTGGATTTCGATAGCAAAATCCTTGACAGAACCGCCGACCCCGCACTTTTGCTTGAGTTCACGGCCTAGTTCCTTGAGTTCGGGTCCATCCAGAGGCACTCCGGTCACCACGCTCGCCATTTTACCGCCACCCAAACGCTTTAAAAGGATACGGACCACGCCGTCACCCTGGGGGCGCTCCGCCTTAGGTTTTTCTTGCTTGACACGGCCACCGAGTGCCGTCGAATATACCAGTGTAGAACGGTCTTCAATACTCATACTTAGAACTTAGAAATTTTCTCTATAAATAGGAGATGCCCGCCTGCGCGGGCATCTCCTACATTTTCAATTATTCAACTTATTTGTTTTTCGGACGACGGTAACCGAAGGACTTCAAGAGTTCGTCGCTATTCTTCACAACGTCACCCTTGCGCTTGGTGGTTTCGCCGTAGCCATCACCCGTGTTGTGATCCGGATCGTAGGTGCCGTCCGGAATCGTACAACGAGCCTTGGAACGAATATTGGCCTGAACCTTGTAGACGAAGGCGCCAGTAGCATACTGCTTGCCATTGTCAGCCCTCACAAAGCCATCCTTATCCGGTTTCATTTCGAAGTACATCTCAAGGAGACCGGCGTCATCCGTGAAGGTCGGGTCGTTCAGTTCCTGAGTGAAGCTGAAGTAATCCACGAAGTTGCCCAGCGAAGTGTAGACCCAAATCTTGGCATTCAGCTTGATGTCAAACAGGTTCACCTTGCTTGCATCGCTACCGATCTTGAAGCCGTCTTCGCAGAATTCTTCAACGTATTCTTCAACAGTGATCTTATGGCTCTTCTTGGAGTTCGTACGTTCGAGAGCGATCATTCCATCCGGAGTAATCAAGTCGTCGAGCGTTGCAAGGCCAGAAATAGCGTCGATCACCGGCACCTTGATATCCATGGCGAGGGTCGGGCCCAAGTGCTTGGATCCAGAAGCGCCCGGATACGGTTCCTTACCGCTACCTTCCTTGGTCTTGAAGTCGCCACCGATCAAGGTTTCCACTTCTTCGCCCGTAGTCGGGTTACGGATACTCACAGCAAAGGTTTCACCCTTTTCAGGCGGGTTGATAGCGTAGTATTCTTCGATCTTTTCTCTCGAAATCTCGGTCACCGGCTGTTCAACAGAAATATCAACATCCTTGCTGTCCTTCATGTACACATACACCGTAGCAGAGGCTTCGTTACCGGCCTTGTCGCGGTAGATACGGATAATCGGGTTCGGACCCTTAGAAAGACCCTGGAGCGTCAAGGTATCCTGAACGACGCCGTCGACAGTCCAAACAACCTGCACAGAGTTCGAACGGATAATTTCCTTGTTGGTCGGCGAAAGGATTTCCACCTTCGGCAGCACCTGGTCAACCACGATAAACACGGATTCCGTTGCGACGTTGCCATACTTGTTTTCGTAGGTGTAAGTCACAGAGAAGCCCATATCGCCTTCGGGGCTCTTGACCTTGTTACCCTTCTTGTCGACGAAGTACGAAATCGTCCTGTCGTTGCCAAGAGCGTCCCTGGTCGTCGTGGTAATCGTAAACAAGCCTTCGTTGGTCGTGTAACGGCTGAAGGTCTTGGAAGTATCCTTGTCCATGTTTGCAAACACGGTCTTGGAAGCACCCTGTTCCATCAGTTCGCCAGACGGACCCTTCACAAAGATTTCACCGGTCAAAGCGTCAGCCTGGTAAGAAACTTCGACGTCCTTGCCATTGTTGCCGCCAACCCTAGTCTTGTAGGTCACGGTAATCACTTCGACAGAGTCAACCTTACCCTTGTCGTTAATCACCGGCACCTTGATGGGGTTACCCTTCTTGTCGGTCATGTAAGAAATAGTCACAGTATCCTGGCCAACGATTTCCTTGTAAGAGAACTTGATCGCGTTGGCATTCACCGGAGTTTCGGTCACCTTCTTGCCGGTTTCGTCGCGCATCAGCTTGGAATCGGCAATCTTGCTAACCTTATCGAGCGTACCCTGAGAAACCGTAACCGGATCAAGATTCACTTCGATAGCGAAAGACGTATCGCGCTTACCGGCAGGATCCTTAATGGTCACCCAGACAGAATCCTTCATCGTGTTGATGTAGATGTTAGTGTCATTACCCATATCTTCCACAAGGGTAAACACGTTTTCAGCATCAACCAACGTGGGCTTGCCCGTCACGGTCACTTCAGGAATAGCGTCGCTGAAGTAGATTCTCACCGTATCGCTACCCGCATGGTCCTTGGCCGGGTTCTTCCACTTGATCACCACCACAGAATCCTTGGCGATGTTCAGATCAGTCATGCAAGTATCGTAACCATCTTGGTTCCAGCAGATTTCGCGGATCGCATGGTTGGTGTAAATCGTTTCAGGATCTTCCCAAGTCTTCTTATCGGAACTTGCTTCCGTAATTTCGACGGTAGTCCATTCTTCGATGTTACCGATATTGATCTTGACCTTGGCGGTATCGTAGAATTCGCCGTCGTCCACCTGAACATCTACGTAGTAGTTGTTCTTGTTTTCGTAATCGAGGGTGTCGATCAACGTCAAGGCGCCCGTCTTCGGGTCAATCTTGAAGGTGGTCGTGTCACCGCCAACCAGCTTATAAGTCAAGTCACGCTTCTTCGGATCCTTATCCGGATCGGTTGCGCGAACGGTATCCACAACCGTACCCGGCTTGGTGTCTTCCTTCACCGTGATCGTCTTATCCGTAATGGAAGGCGGTTCGTTCACGTCGTGAATGTTGACCTTAATCGTCTTCGTCACGGTGATCGGGTCACCAGAAATCAGGCTACGGTCCGTGATATCCACCATGTCAGTGATAGATATCTTGAGGTCGATCGTCGGATTCTTTTCGAAGTCAAGACCTGGGCACTTGCTATCGCTGATAGTCACGACACCCGTCTTCGAATCGATTTCGAAGCAGCCAATCGGATCGTCAACAATCTTGAAGGTCATCACAGAATCGAAGCGGTCAATGTCATCCCACTTGATCGTATCGACAACGGTACCCTTCGGCGAGTTTTCATCAACACCGATGGTATCGGTCAGAATCTTAGGCGGTTCGTTCAAGTCAATCAGCTTGACAGGAATCTTCAAGTCTGTATAGACAGTCTTGAGGGTCGTATCGCCATACGTCATGTACACCCAGTACATGGAATCCTGGCCGCAGATATACTCACCATTTTCGCAGTCAAGCACGACATTCGCGCGAATCATGACTCGCATCAAGTCCGTAGAGTCCTTGTCGAGCCAGAACAATGCGGTATCACCACCCGTCATCTTGAAGCCGTTATCGTACAATTCCGGATTCCTAGACATCGAGTCGATATCGCTCGGGTGTTCCACGTGGCCAAGGGAATCGTTAATATGGTTGTTTTCGGTAATCACGAGCGGCCAGACATCGAAGAGCGGCTTTTCGTTTTCATCCGTCACGCGAATCTTACGATACAGCGTATCGGCCAAGCCATCCGGGTCGGTCACGACAATGCCCATCGTGTATTCCGGATCCGGATCATCACGAGAAGTTGCATTTCTAAGTGTTTCGTAGTCAAGCAGCTTTTCGTCCTTGACGCGCACCGTAATCACATGCTTTACAGAATCGTAAGCAATCGTAAAGAGGTCGGAGCCCTTCGTGCTCACGCCCGGAATTGTCGTACCAGCATCGAACCAAGTTACCTTAGCACCAGTAGCATGGTTGGTATCTTCGTCAGCAACATGATACTGGAACAAGATCATACCCGTCGGAGTAACGATCTTCTTAGTACCATTCGGATTATCCGGATTTTCCTTGATACCAATGGTAAGGATAGAATCCTTGCTCTTGACGCCACGGTCTGTAGTATCGCAGACAGCCACGCAAAGCGTATCGGAATCGTCGTCGCCATCCGGAACAGGACCATCGACAATAATCGTCGGCTTTTCATTAACATCCTGAATGTCTACAGTCACCTTGGCTGTGTCATAGAGGCATGCGCCATCATACTTGCCGGAGGTCGAATTCAGTTCGCAGTTCGAAATAAGAACATCGAACACATACTTATGAACGGCCAATTCGTAATCCATCTTGGTCGGGTCATTCACCTTAACCTCGTTGGAGTCCATGACAAAGGCAAATGTGCTATCCTTACCGATAATAGAGTATTCCAAGTGGCCAAATTCCTTGACATGCTTAATATCCGGTTCGGTCACATCAAGCTTACCAATGACAGTACCCTTCGGCAGATTTTCTTCGGGCTTCAGGTCAGCATCCTTAGCCTTCGGAGCTTCGTTCACGTCGACAACTTCGATAATGCGGCGGATAGAGTCACCCATACCGGCAGGATCTTCAGGATCGCTAACGTAAATCGTGAGTTTGTGAATGTCGCTGACAGTTTCGTAGTCAAGCTTGCTGCCATCCTTTACGGCAACCACGACTCTCCACTTGCCACCGACCTTCTGCACATAAATCTTGAACAGGCTGTCAGCGCCAGAGGCATTCGTATTCTTGAAGTATGCGTACAGAGAATCCTTATGGCCAGTTCCGACGTCTTCGTCAGCAACTAAGTAGTCGATAATCTTGTAACCGGTCGGAACATTTTCCTCTACCGCAAGAGTCAAGACAGAATCGTGGGTATGAACACCGGTGCAGTTCGGGCCCTTGCAGAGCGAGTCCACAATGTCGTGGCAATCCGGACCAGTGCATTCCGTGCAGCTGTCACCCTTACAATCAGGAATAATGACCGTCTTTTCAGGCACATCCGTCACAGCCAGCGAGACCTTGGCGGTATCGTAGAGACATGCGCCATCGTACTTGCCAGAAGTCTTGTTCCATTCACAGTTTGCGACCTGAACCTTGAACGTGAACACGGTATCCGGCTTCAAGGATTCATAATCCAAGGTATCAACATTGGTCACGACAATCTTGTTGGAATCCATCGTGAACGGGATGTTATTACCAATGATAAAGTATTCCAGGTGACCGAATTCCTTGACATGCTTGGTATCCGGGTCAAAAGCAGGCAACTTGCCAACGACAGTACCGTTAGGCGTATTTTCCTTAACTTCAATCGTCGTATCCTTAGTTGCAAACACCGGAGCTTCGTTCACGTCGACAATGTAGATGACGCGGACAATGGAATCACCAAGGTTATCGGTATCCTTAATCGTCAAACGAACCTTATGAGTGTCCCTCACAGCTTCGTAGTTCAGTTTCGACTTATCCTTGACATACACCCTCAAGGAATCCTTCACAATCTTAACAGCGAACAGGGAATCAGCTCCGGTACCGCTAAGGTCAGTAAGAGTTGCCTTAAGAGTTGCAATCTGACCGAGGTCCGGGTCATCAACCAGGAATGCATGGATAATGGTTCCTGTTGCAGAGTTTTCTGCAACTGTGAACGGACCGTCGCAAATCGTATCGTTTTCGAAGCACTTGATTTCCGGTCCTTCCGGAACGTTCTGGATTCTCACCGTAATCACCTGCGTTGTATCCAAGCAAGCATTCACACCGGTGATCGGATCCTTCGCGCAGTTTTCGACCTTCACCGTAAAGATATAGACGCTATCAGCCGTTTCACGGTTCATCTTCGAAGCGTCCTTCACGACGATCGTCGAATCAGTCATCTTGAACGGCACATCCGTTTCAACAATGGAGAACGTCAGCTTTCTGAAATCAGCGTTGTAGATATCCGGATCGGTCGTACGAACGATACCGATAGGATCGTTCACCTTCAGATTTTCCTTCGGATACAAGGTAAACTTACTCCTTGTGCCCGTACCCGTATAACCATCATTCTTGCGAGCAAGGCTATCGATCGTAGGAGTTTCGTTGACGTCAATAATGTTGATTTTACGAATAATCGTATCTTGCTTGTTATCGGCATCCGTTACAGTTACAGTTACTTCATAATACGGTTCAACCTTTTCGTAGTCAATCTTACTCTTGACCTTAAGGCTCAAGGTATCGTGTGAAATTTTAGCATCAAATAACGTAGAGGTTTGATTAGTCTTGTTATCCTTGACTGTAGTTTTCAATGTTGCAAGCTGACCAATATCCGGGTCAGAGAGCTTGAAAATGTGAATCACAGAGTCAATTTTGGAATTTTCAAGAGCCTTATACGGACCCTTACAATTCTGATCACCGCCAAAGCATTCAATTTCAGGATCTTCAGGAACATTCGCAATCTTCACGGTCACCTTATGGTTTGTAGTCAAGCAATTCTTTGTCCACGAGCCATCAGTTGCCAATTCGCAGTTGTCAACTTTAACGGTAAATGTATAAACGCTGTCCTTAGTTTCATGATTCATCTTAGATGCGTCGTTAACGACAATCACAGAATCCTTCATCGTGAACGGAACACTAGAGGCTTCAACAATAGAGAAAGCCAAGTGACCATATGCAATCACATTGTAAATGTCAGGATCCACTGCATTAACAATGCCAACCGTAGTTCCCTTTGCGACATTTTCCTTTACACTCAAAGTGTCGAAATTACCTGCGGCGACAGTCAAACTAGGATCATAGATTTTCTTGATTTCCGGAACTTCGTTCACATCAAGAACGTTAATCGTACGATCAGAAGCGTCAGTAATTTTGCCGTCATTTTCCAAACTGAAAGTCAATTTGAGCGACGTCTTCGTTAGAGCTTCATAGTTAAGAGTTTCGGTCTTAACAGTCATCTTGACATAAGCGGAATCATAAAGAGACGGATCAGTACTATTTTCTAATTTCACCAGTTCAAAATCAAATAATGTCTTGGCGAGCGTAGCATCAGTACCACCAACAATAAGTTTAAAATCATCAATAGCAGTTGCTGCAATTTCTACACCATCAACTGGGATTGTAGCAAACTCAGTCCCCTTGGCCGTATTTTCATTGACATTATAACTTTTAACATCATCATCAAAATGAGGAGGACGAACATCTGTAACAACAAGATTAAACCTACCTTCTTTCTTATTTCCAGGCATTACAGCACCAACAAGGTCAAAAATCTTCAAAACAAGGATTTCTTCGCCTTCATCATAAGAATCAGAAATCACATTGATATAGATTTTGGTCTCATCTGTCGGCTGTAGATTACCCTCTTTAATCAACACCCGTTCCGATTGATTCAAAGCACAAACAGGGAATTTGGATTTCGACGTCTTTTTAAAATCTGCAAGAACTGCTTTTCTCGGCGTTGCGCTGGCATCCTTTTTCGGATCAGGTTCACCATTAGGATCCACTTCAAAGCAATAACTAAACTTCACATTGGTTCCCGGAATTGTATCCAAGAAAATGGGAACCAACGAATCACGACTATTTTCAATCCATTTTCCGTCTTTCAACAGATTAGGGTCAATTTCTGGTCCTCCAAACGGAACATAAATGAAGCTTTTGCCATCGAAGTCCGTATCAATATAAATGCTATCTGCCAGCACCTGACCAGCAAGAATCAAGTGGTGTTCAATCGTTATTGTACCTTTAGAAATGATTGAACCTTGGAAATAAGCATAGTTTTTATCCATCGACAAAATTTTAAGATTGCTGTTTGTATAAATCAACAGCGTTCCCAAATATTCATCGTTTTTCAATTCATTGTATTTACCAGCAACAACCGAGTCCTCAGTAGCAACAACAATACGACCTTTTGTCGTTTCAATATCAAGATCGTCAATAAAGAGTCTCGTCAAACGACCACCATAGGGCTGTTTAACAAGAATCTTAGAGTAGTTTTCCATTTTAATATGACCGATATGAACATCATACGGTTTATCAGAACCATCTGCTGTTGCAGGAACTTGAATCGTATAAGTTTCATAGGTACTGCCATCACCAGCACCCGCCAAATTCCCATCAGGCATCGTTATATCGTACGACGAGGCTTTATTTACAGGAATTTCCAAATCGGTTTTAATCTTCGGAACACTATCAGGGCAAGCTCTCGCCGTAGAAGAATTCAAATTGGTAAACAATCTGTTCGTTTCGGCTCCAAATTTGTCTACAAAAGCCTGATCTGCAGATCCACCAACACACACAGTGCCGGCAAATTTACTTGCATTATCTTTAAAACCAGACGCAACAACATTAACATCACCCGCAACATACATCGGTCCCGTAGTAAATACATCCGGTCCAAGATGGAAGGTAACATTTTTACCAACAAGAATCGGGCCACCAATGGTATCCTTACCATTGTCGCTCAACTTAAGACTACCTTTGGAGGTTCCAAACCAACCAACGGAATCGGTAACGCGGATACTTTCATTATGGAATTCAATACCCTTGGTACCGAACATTTTGAATTTCATCAAATAGTCCCATTCTGCCTGCTGGGCATCATGGCCAGAGCCAACTTCACTGAATTGGAACGGTTCCACAGGAGCACCCGCAAAAGATGGAACCGCCAATGCCAGTGCAAGGCCGAGTTTTTTCATTATGCTTTTTCCAAACCACATAATAAACTCCTAAAAAGTTCAGTGTATACAATACACCCCTATATTTCACCATCATAAAAGATACAAAACTTTTTTAATTATTACAATAGTAATACTGCATAAAATGTTAATAAGTTGTTATTTTACGTAAAAATTTGCGTATTCTGAGTTAAAAATGACGTTTTTGCGTGATGTCCGACACCCCCGACCGGAGCCTCCAGTCAGTCCTCGAACGAAAAAATTCATTTACAAGCAAACTATTTCAAAAAAATTCATATAAATTACACGCCCTTATTACAAAATACCCCTGAGCCTTGGCCCAGGGTTTTTGTATAAGATAACACTTACAAATTCTTATTACTTGTTAGACGGACGCTTGTAGCCGAAGGGTTTCAGGAGCTCTTCGCGAGACCTGGTCACGTCACCCTTGGTCTTTCCGGTGCCACCGTTGAACGGCGGAATTGAGCAACGCAGCTTATTCTGTAGGCTAGCTTCTACCTTGTACACGTAGGCGCCCGTAGCCATAAGCTTACCGTTTTCGGCGTGCACATAGCCATCCTTATCTGGTTTCAGTTCGAAGTAGAGCTTCGTGAGGCCGGCTTCGTTGGCGTAGCTGGGATCGTTCAGTTCCTGGGTAAAGCTGTAATCGCTTACAAAGTTACCGAGAGTCGTGTAGACCCAGATTTTGATCTTCAGCTTGGAGTTGTACAGGTTAAAGGCGCTTGCGTCGTCGGGGATCTTGGTTCCGTCTTCGCAGAATTGGGAAACGTATTCGTCAACCGTATATTCCTTGTAGTCCTTCTTCGCTTCGTAATCGAGCTTGGAAGTATCCACACCCATACCGGCCGAAGAAATCCTACCGTTAGAGAGCATCAAGTCGTCCATAGTCGCAAGGCCGCTCACGGTACCGCTCTTGCCATCGCTGACGGTCGGGAGCACAACGTCAAGAATCAGGGTCGGGCCCAGGTGCTTGGAGTCGCTAACTCCGGCATAGGGCTTTTCACCGCTACCGTCCTTGGTCTTGAAGGAACCACCAATCAAGGTTTCCACTTCGTCGCCCGTAGTGGGGTTCTTCACGCTAACAGCGAAGGTTTGGCCCTTCACAGGAGCGTTTTCGGCGTAGTATTCTTCGACCTTGTCCTTGGTCACGATAATCACCGGACGTTCCACAGCAATGTCGAGATCCTTGCCATCCTTCATGTACACGCGCACCGTATCGGCGGCGATGTTTCCAGCCTTATCCTTGTAGAAGCGGACAATGATGTTCGGTCCCTTTACAAGCCCCTGGACAGTCAGGGAATCCTGCTTTTCGCCGTTGACAGTCCATTCGATATTCACGAAGTTCGTATGAGCCACCTGGTTGTCGACAGGCTTGAGGATTTCCACCGTCGGAAGCGTCTGGTCGAGCACCACGAACACGGACTGCTTAGCCGCATTGCCATACTTGTCTACGTAAGTGTAAGACACCTGGTAGCCGCGGTCGCCTTCCGGGTTCTTGACCATGTTACCCTTGTCGTCAACAATATAAGTCAACTCGACCGCATTGCCGGTTTTTTTGTCGGTGTATTCATAAGAAACTTTGAACACGCCCGTGGATACGTCGGAATTCTTGGTCGCGATAAATCCGCCGTTGCCATCCACATTAAGGGCCTTGCCCGTGGTAGCGTCAGCCTGGTAAGAAACCTTCACCTTCTGGCCGTCTATTTCGGTTTCGTAGGTAACCGTGATTACTTCGATGGAATCGACCTTACCCTTTTCGTTCACCACGGCCTGCTTGACTACGTTCCCCTTGGTGTCAGTCACGTAGCTGACGGTCACCTCAATGCCGGCAATCGTCGTCGGGTAGGAATTCAAGTAGTTGGTTCCGTTAATCGGAGTAACCTTGGTTTTCGGATTCAGTTCGTCAAGGGCCACCGTCTGCTTGGCCACATTAGAAAGAGCGTCATAAGTCTTTTGCGGCACGCTAACCTTCTTGGTCAAGTCAACGGGGATCGTAAAGCTATAGCTGGAATCACCCCTAATCGGGTCCTTGTCCGTAATGTGCACCGTAATCTGGCGAACCGTGTCCTTCACGTACACGTTAGTGTCGCCTTCGGCGGGCTGTTCCACAATGGTATAGATGTTGCTGGCGAGGTTAGCATCGCCACCGGCATCGATGTAGACCAACGGAGACACGTCGCTGTAGTAGGCAATGAAGCAATCCTTGGAGCAGCCTTCGAAGCCGTCCACATCGCAAACTTCCTTACAGATTTTGTTCTCGCCGGGCTTGAGGGTCGTATCGGAGCAATCCTTGTTCGCCTTGTTGATTTCCCAGCAGAGGTTAAGGGAATCCGTATGGGTGTAGATGATTTCAGGATTTTTCCAGAGGGAATCCTCGTTACTAGCCTCGGTAATTTTGAGATCAGGTGCAGGAACATCGATCAGCTTCACGACAATAATCTTGGTATCAACACCACCGCGATTATCCGATACACTGACCTTGATCGAGATTGTCTTGTTCTTTTCGTAGTCAAGATTGTCGCACTTTTTGGTCGTCACAACACCGGTTACAGACACATCGAAGCACTTGCTCGGATCTTCGACAAGCGTCCAGGTCAGGCTGTCGTTGTCTTTATCGATAGCTTCCAAAGTATCTACGATGGTACCGGGATCCGAATTTTCCTTGACTTGAATGGTATCCGTAACAATCCTCGGAGCTTCGTTCACATCATTGATGGTGATCGTAATGGTTGCGACAACGTAGAGCGTCGGATCGTTCTTGTCGGCAAGCATTACATCGATTGTGTAGGTATGCGGCTCGGTTTCGTAATCGAATTCCTTCTTGGTCTTGATCACGCCTTCGGATGTAATCGAGAAGTAGGCCGTGTCGCCACCCACAGCGGTGAATACGTCTTGTCTGAACACGGGCACGGAGTCGTTTTCACCCCATTCAAGTGTTCCGACAACCGTTCCCGGAACCTTATGTTCATCGACATCAAATTCCTGATCGTCAAGAATCGGATTTTCGTTGACGTTGATAATAGGGATTGTAACCGTGGTATCAGAAGTCTTTTGGTACAAAGTATCTATCACGAGCACACGAATCTTAATTTCGGTAATCGATTCATAGTCCAAAATAGAACTATCCCGAACCGTCACCAAGCCTGTTTCAGATACATACACATAGTCGGTTGAATCGGCAAGAGCGAATTTACAATGCGTGCAGAACTTGCTTCCACGAATAGCCATCAGGCTGTCGATGCGAGTTCCGACAGGCGAATTTTCAGGAACGGAATCCAGGACAATCTTCTTAAGAGATGCCGGAGTCGGATCATCAACAATCGGGAGCATGAAAGAGCCCTGGCGCTTGTTGCCCGGCATTACGGCTCCGGCCAAGCCAAACACCTTTAACGGAAGAGTCTCTTGACCTTCGAAGAGAGTATCTATAGCCACATTGATGTAAACGTTATAATCACCACGAGGAACCGTATCGCCCATCAATATCTTTACAGAACCCGTATCCTTCCCACAAACAGGAGTGATACTGTTAAAGTCCTGAATAGAAGCAATCTTGGAATTCGGATCCGTAAGGCTGGAATCCTTTATATCAAAGCAGTATCTAAAGCTAACATCCACCGACGCAAGCGTATCGAGCTTGATAGGCACAAGAACCGTTTGGTTATTTTCGATGAACTTGCCTTCAGCCAAGGCAGTCGGATCAAAATCCAATATAGTCGGATTAAATGGAACAAAGATGAAGTTACTTCCATCAAAATTATAATTAATACGAATTATATCCGCAAGCAGTTGACCAGCCAACTTAATATGGTCATTAATAACAATTGTTCCCGTAGTAAGGATTGATCCCTGAAGTGATGGATGGCTGTTTTGGTTGGTAGACTGGAACGAAATATCCTTCGTCGTATAAAAGAGCAAGGTCCCGTTATAGTCCTCGTTTTCTTGTCTTATATATGTTCCATTGCTCAATGTATCATACTGAACAGCAATATTCGTTGTTGAAGAAAAAGATATACTCCCATTCAAAAATATTCTAGTAAGCCTTCCCCCATCTTGCATATTAAACAAAAGAGTCGCATCATTTGTCAACGTAATATGATCAAGATAAATATCAAAGGGCTCCTGAGGGTCTCCTTCAGGAATATAAATTTCATAGATTTGATTATTAACATCAACAGCCGTTACAGAGCCTGTTTTTTCTTCGACAGAAAGCGTATTAAGATTAGTGACTCGAGTCTTTAATTCCGTTGAATAGGTTGGAGCAGTATTTAATTCAGGTATATACAGATTGTTCCGCACTTCAGGAACTTTAAGTCCTTTTGTGGTATCTAAGCAATCTTTATAACCGTTATTACTATTGACAGAAGCAGTCCCCTCAACACCGAAATGTTTATACTCGTTTCCTATAAGCGAAGCATACACACTAGGAACATCCCCTTGAACACACTGATGTCCATGGAATTCATTAGGCTTAGACGCAAAATTGGTTTCCTGACCAACAAGAATGTTTCCTGTCACATTTACAGGTCCATTTACAAAAACCTCTGGGCCCATTTTAATATCGATATCCCCCCCAATTAAAATGGGGCCTCCAATGGAATCATCTCCATTCTGAAAAGAAAGATTACCATGGGAGGTTCCAAACCATCCCACAGAATCGGTCACACGGATATTGCCATTTTCAAACTTAATTCCACTGGCACCGAACATCTTGTACTTCATCAGGTAGTTCCATTCGGCTTCCTGAGTTTCGGCATCCGTACCTGCGGCATTACCGAAGTAAAACGGTGCAATATCCATAGCCGAGGCAACCCCCGCTACCGTCAGTACGAGCCATAACTTGTTTAAAAAGTTTTTCATGTTGTTTACTCTTACCATCTTATACCCCCTGTTTGGAACAGATTTTTTCTCCCATCCCAAAAATAAATAAAAAAAGTTTACGTAGGTTTCTTTTTTTTCACAAAACTAGACATTTCCATGGATAAATCGTCCACTTTTGTTCCGAAAATTTGTTTTTGCCGCTTTCCCTTGACAAAAATCACGAGATATTGCTAAATTGCGGGTTCCTAGGCCCTGCGCAATGACTATTTGCGGGCAACTCGCCAGGGCGAAAGCAGCAACGGACTTGTGAATTTTTATGTGCTCAGGTCGCCTAGGATTTTTTTCGCCCTTAACAGGGCTTTTTTTATAAAAATATGGATTCCGTCGCTACGCTCTAGGATGACGTTGCGCCGGTCTACTGTCTACTAACCACTGCCTACTGTCTACTAAAAAAAATGATTCTTTGGACGATTCGCCACACCAAGCCCTACAACCCGAACGATGTCTGCTACGGCAGACTGGACTTTGACGTCTCCCCTACTTTCGAAGAAGAAAGCGACGGAGCCTTGAAGGCATTGCTTGGTGCAGGCGCCAAGCCCACGCGCATGTACACCAGCCCACTTCTCCGTTGCCTTCGACTGGCAGAGAAGGCCGAAAAAGCTACAGGGCTCACCATGGAAAAGCGCGAAGAAATCATCGAGATGAACTTCGGAACCTGGGAAGGACAGAAACTGACAGCCGTGCCCCGCGAAGAAATGGCCGCCTGGGCTCGCGACCTGCGCGGCTACAAGTTCAAAGACGGCGAATGCTTTTATGACATCGACCGCCGAGTGCAGTCGCTGCTGGACACGCTCGATGACGATGGCGAATTTTTGTGGATTACGCATGCGGGCGTAATTGCGGCCTTGCAGCATTTTGCCTGCGGACTGCCCGACGAACAGTTCGTGGAAGGCGCATTCAGCTACGCTATGGTGACCAAGTTCGAATTCAAGCGTGACGCCGACGGGCACTACCACGGGACGTTCACGAAGATCCACGACGGCATCCAGATGGCGCCGTTAAAAATAGGATAGCCGTAAAAGGAGATCCCACCTTGGTGGCCATGCGCACTAAGCAACAAGTTGCTAAGTGCTGTCCGCCCGGGTCAAGCCCGGGATGACAGTGAACGGCAAGAATCAGAAATCAAACGACATCAAGGCCTGGAGACCGCCGCCTAGGCGTGGCAGTACGGCCAAGTGCATGGGGTTGTCAAAGTCGCTGAGCAAAGCATCGACAGCGGCATCGCCAACGGAATACAGATAAAGTAAAGCAATTGCCCAGATGTACTGGTTACGGTTCTTGCGGTAATAGGTAACACGTTCATCGACGCGTTCATATTCCTCAGAGGTCGTGCTTTCTTTTTCTACGACATGCTTACGATCCAGGTAATATTCCACCATATTCTGCGATGTCCAAATACTGGTCGCAGAGCCGATAAACGCCATGTACAAAAGCCCCTGCTTACCGAACTCACGGTTGTACATTTGTCCAAAACCGGGAATAATGGACCAGAGCAGCGCCGTTTTCATGCTCTTGAGCTCAACGCTACGGTAATTGTTGTTGTACCAGATTCCAAAAGCGTCAAAGAAGCTGTACAGATAAAGGCCGTACATCCAGGCGGTTTCCGCCTTGCGCAAGTCTTCCTGCTCCATTTTCTTGTCGCTCTTTTCGTGAACGCGGCCAATGAATTCGGTTCGTTTTTCGTGGTAGAAGGCAAGGCTGTCGCGGTTTCGTTCGCGCAGGACTTTGTCGGTATAGAACGCCACGGAATCTCGAAAAGGTTCGGCTTGTTCAAGAACTCGCTTATGCTGGTAACTCTTGTTTGCAGTCACTTCGTAAAGCAACAACAGCTCGATACCCGTAATAAAGCCACCACGCACGTAATGTTCCGTATAATACTGGCCGCCCCCCGGAAAGATGGCAAACAGCATGGTCATGGCAAGCGAATTTCGTTTGGTAGGAATATCCCATTCGTTTACGGCAAGCGTGTCGATAGCGACAATACCTGTCTTGCCCTTTTGCAGGGGATCTGCCGCTACAACGGAATCTGCAGCGGAGTCTTCTACAGGCTGTTCAATCGGCTGTTCGGAAACTTTGTCATCGGCATAGAGCGGAGCCACAAAGAGCACCGACAGGAACAAGCCAAAAACAATCGAGCGTAAAAACATCGGGGTCGAATATAGAAAAAAGTCAATCCATTTCCTACTATCTATTGCCTACTTCCTACTTTCTGGAGCCCACCGTCCACCACTTTTTTCTACTTTTTTTAGCGGAGACACTCCATTGTCAAAATATGACGCAAACTTTATGTATATTTGAACACGTAAAGGAAACAACATGGTACACGAAACGGATATCGAAATGAGCACCAAGGCTCTCGCACAAGCAATCCAGAAGGCGCTTTTGACTCGTGGCGAAATGATGGCTACGGCCGAATCGCTCACGGGAGGCCTTGTGGCAAGCCACATTGTAGATATTCCTGGGAGTTCCGCGATTTTAGCCGGCGGCATTGTCGCCTACCAGAACAAAATCAAGGAATCCCTGCTCGGTGTCCCGCACCAGGTACTCGAAACAGAGGGGGCAGTATCGGCCGAAACGGTAAAAGCCATGGCCGAAGGCGCCCGCAAAAAGTTCGGTTGCGAGTGGGCAATTGCCACTTCCGGAATCGCAGGCCCTACCGGGGCAGAACCCGGCAAACCTGTCGGTACTGTATGGATGGCTGTCGCCAATAGTTTGCAAAACGAGGCTTTTTGTAAAATTTTCGAAGGAAACCGTACCGAGGTGCGCGAAAAAAGCGTGTATAGTGTATTGGGCAAGCTACTTTTTTTGCTAAATAACCAAAAAAGCACTTGCACAAGTGAACACTAAATGTTATATTTAAAAACGAAAAAACAAAATGGAGTCCAACATGGCTAAGAAAACAACAAACACCCCGACTAGCAACCTTTCCGCAGACAAGGCCAAGGCAGTAGAAGCCGCCATCGCCCAGATTGAAAAGAATTATGGTAAAGGTTCCATCATGGCTCTCGGCCAGCAGCCCGTCGAAGACATCCCCGTAATTCCTACGGGTTGTATCCAACTCGATATGGCTCTTGGCGTAGGCGGTTTCCCGCGCGGCCGCATTATCGAAATTTACGGACCGGAATCTTCGGGTAAGACGACTTTGACCCTGCACGCCATTGCCGAAGCCCAAAAGCTTGGCGGTGTCGCAGCATTCATCGATGCTGAACACGCCTTTGACGCCGTCTACGCCCGCAAGCTCGGTGTGGATATCGAATCTCTCCTCGTTTCCCAACCGGACACTGGTGAACAGGCCCTCGACATCGCCGAAACGCTCGTCCGCTCTGGCGCTATCGACATCATCGTGATCGACTCCGTGGCAGCGCTCGTGCCGCAGGCCGAAATCAACGGCGAAATGGGCGACAACCACGTAGGTCTGCAGGCCCGACTCATGAGCCAGGCCCTGCGTAAGCTCACCGGTATTCTTTCGAAGTCCAACACCTGCATGCTGTTCATCAACCAGCTGCGTATGAAGATCGGCGTCATGTTCGGCAACCCCGAAACCACTACCGGCGGTAATGCACTCAAGTTCTACGCCACGCAGCGTATCGACATTCGCCGCATTGCAGCCATCAAGGACGGCGAAGAAGTAATCGGTAACCGCACCCGCGTGAAGGTAGTGAAGAACAAGGTAGCCGCCCCGTTCACCCAGTGCGAATTCGACATCCTTTACGGTTGCGGCATTTCCCGCGAAGCCTCTATCCTCGACCTCGCTACCGAACTCGACATCATTCAGAAGAGCGGTTCCTGGTTCAGCTACAACAACGAACGCATCGGCCAGGGTCGCGAAAACACCCGCCTGTTCCTGAAGGACAACGTGGAACTCTGCAACGAAATCGAGGCTAAGATCCGCGAAAGCATGAAGGACGTTGAACTGTTCAAGCTGAACGAAGGCGACGCCATCGAAGCTGACGACAGCGACGAAGTCAGCGTTAGCGAAGACGCATAGAACCCTATCCAAACATTTTCTTCCTGAAGAGCAACAAACCCTGGCCTATCCTTTAGCCATTGGGATGGGTCGGGGTTTTCCTTTGTTGTAAATTTGCTATATTCCAGACCATGAAGGCAGAATTTTTCAAGGCAACATTACGGACGACAGCAACATTCCTCGCTATTGCTTGCTCCGGCGCCTTTTCCCAAACATCCTGCCCCCACTTTTTGCTGAACGGCCCCATGGTCGTCAACATCGAAGGTTTCTTCGTGAACGAGAAGATGTCCCGAGTAAGCCTCGATGTAGAATGGCGACACCATCCCGAAGCGCTGGACACCTTCTTCGTGAACCAGCCGGACGTTCCTAAATTCAACTTCGTGACCGCCGGCGAATACCGCTACATGGAATTCCCCGATATCAAGGTCAAGCGCCAACTGGGCACCCACCACTTGAAAGAAAACATCGGCGAAACGCCCTTAAAACTCGACGATATGGAACTTTTGGCCAACGGCCAGTTCCTATGCAGGGATTCTAGCGTCCAGAAGCCGAACGTTCTTTCTACCGCATTCTCTATGACCTGGTGGAGCCTGGTTGCAGACAGCCTTCCGCAGCCGTCAAAGGTGACCATGAACGGCGCCCGCAAAGAAAAACGCACCTTCTGGATCCGCCAGTGGAAAAACTATTCCGGCGAAATGCTGCCGACCTTAGTGAAACTTGAAAGCGAAAAATACAGCGGCGAAATTTGGATTCGTTCCGCCTACACCATTCAGGCACTGCAGGCCGACCCGCTCAAGAACAGCGTTGAAGGCAAGCCGAAACCGCCACTGCCGGATTTATTTAGAAAAATTCCTGTGAAAGGGGAAAGAAAAATACCCCTGATACTCAAGCTGAACCAGGAACTGCTGCGCGAATGATCCGTCGTAGAAACGCTTTTCGGTACGTTTCCAGCCGCCCACTTCTAAAATAATGTTCTGACGTTCCTCGCTCCAGAAGAAATGGGCGCCCAGCATAGCCCTGCCGTAACCGAGGGATTCCTTACGTACCGTATTCCTGTCGCGCAAGAAGCCGGTTTTGTAGAAATTCGATTCAAAAATGGCAGCGAAATGTTTTGTCAGAGGGATACGTCCATAAGTATCTAACACCAGCAAGAAATCGCGGCTGAACACGGGGATATTGCGGCGGTAATCGTAGCTTTTGCCATCGAAATCGGTACTGACATCCAGCAAGATGTAGTGGAATTTTAATCCGAGATTTGAACCCTTGGGTAAGGCATAGTTCAAGCAGAAGGACATATCGATCAGCTGGGTGTAATCAAAAGCGGCATCGTCCTTATAGATGTTGTCCACCACATAGTCCGCATTCCAGCTTTCGGCAATACGGCCCTCGCCCTCTACTTCGGCGGTAACCATTTCCAAGTTCGAACGCATATAGAGATAGCTTTCATAGACCACATTCGCCTCGATTTGCGGATTGGTCTTGAAGGGACGGATTCCTATACCGGCCAAATAGCCTGCATAGAAGGGGGAAACCTCGATGGCGGCGTCCATTCGCAAGTAGGACGGGAGGGATTCGAGTTTTTCACCGTAAGCAAGTTCGTCGAGCGGTTCGAGCCAAGTGTAATGGAGCATGCCTGTCGCCTGCGGGAGCCACTGGCCCCACACAAACGGCGTATTGCCCATGATAGTCCACGAAAGGTTTGGACCGTAGCGGAAGCCAAAATTCGCATTTTCGTTGAAACCATCGGCAAAAGACGCGACGTTACAAGTAAAAAAAATTATAGAAAAGGCCAATAATTTCTTAAAATAAGTCATTTCGGAATAAAATTTAAAATAATTTCCCCATTCGCGCCATAAATTCTTATTTTGTAGGCATTAATTTATAGGAGTCACTATGAAGCTCTCTCATATTTGCGTGCTTGGCGTGAGTGCCCTGATGTTCTGGGCCTGTGCAAGCCGCTATTCTTCCCCCATTCTGATCGAACGCGGCGAAGGTCGCAAAGAATACGAACGCGAATACTACGCCGTTAAGGAAAGTATGGGCATCGACAAGCGCCTCAAAGACGTGTTCAAGCAGGGTTATATCGAAGAAGGCATGACCAATGACATGGTGAACCTCTTGTGGGGCCCTCCTGACCACGAAAAGACCACCGACAAGCAGAGTATTTGGGAATACTACACCCGCGAAGGCGAACTCATTACCCGCCTTATCTGGAAGCACCCCGACCAGGCTCGCTTGAAGGGCTACGAAGAAGAATGGATCTTGGAAAAGATCGAAGGCGACCGCTACGGTGGTTCCCCGGCTCCGACTTCCAAGCATTCTAGCAACTACTAATAGACGTTTTTTATACGAAAGATTCGCCCTCGGACTACCGGGGGCGGTCTTTTTTTACTAAATTTAGGCGCGTTAAATTTTAAACAACTCAAGGAGTTAATTATGCGTCAGTATATCATTGCTGGTAACTGGAAGATGAACAAGACCGTTAGCGAATCCATTCAGCTCGCTAAGGACATCGTGGAAGCCGTTAAGGACGTGAAGAAGACCGAAGTGGTCATCGCCCCGACTTACCTCGCCGCCGCCAAGGTCGCCGACGTCATCAAGGGTTCCAACGTGAAGCTCGCCATCCAGGACATCCACTGGAAGGACCAGGGCGCATACACTGGTAAGGTTTCTGTGGACATGGTCAAGGAAATCGGTGCCGAATACATCATCATCGGTCACTCCGAACAGCGCCAGTACTTCCACGAAACTGAAGAAACCGTGAACCTCAAGGTCAAGAAGACCCTCGAAGCCGGTCTGAAGCCGATTATTTGCATTGGCGAAACCCTCGACCAGCGTAACGGTGGCATCCTCAAGGAAGTCCTCGGTCTCCAGATCAAGGGCGCATTCAAGGACGTTTCTGCTGAAGACGCAGCCAAGTGCGTTCTCGCTTACGAACCGGTTTGGGCAATCGGTACCGGCGTTACTGCTACCGACGAACAGGCTCAGGACACGCAGGCCTACGCTCGTTCCGTTGTGAAGGAAATCTACGGCGAAGCTGTTGCCGAAGGCATGCGCATCCAGTACGGTGGCTCCATGAAGGGCGCCAACGCTGCCGGCCTCCTCGCTCAGAAGGATATCGACGGTGGTTTGATCGGTGGTGCAGGCCTCAAGGCTAACACCTTCAAGGAAATCATCGACGCTGCCGAAGCTCGCTAATTAAAACTTAAATTCAAGGTAAAACGACTATGACAACACTCTTTTGGATTGGTATCGTCCTGCACGTGTTCCTGTGCCTCTTCCTCATGTTGCTCGTTCTGGTTCAGAATGACAAGATGGGCGGTCTCGCAGGTCTCGGTGGCATGACTTCCCAGTCTGCATTCTCTACCGCAGGTGCCGCGACCTTCATCCAGAAGTTGACCCGCGTCGTGGCCGTGATCTTCTTTATCGTCGTGTTCGCCCTCGGCCTGATTACTGCTAAGCAGGACCAGACCGTAGAAGAATCTTCGATGCAGAAGGCTACCCGCGAAAACGCTGCCCAGCAGCAAGCCCCGGCTCCGGCACTCCCGGCTGACTTTGCAGCTCCCGCTAACGCTGCTGCACCGGCCGCCGACGTTGCTCCGGCTACAGAAGCTCCTGCTTCGGAAGCTCCGGCCGCTCCTGCTGAAGCCAAGTAAGGTTTTGTCTCGCGCGGCTTAGGCTGCGCAGGCAACGCTGCGGTCGTGGTGGAATTGGTAGACACGCTAGCTTGAGGTGCTAGTGGGAGCGATCCCATGACAGTTCAAGTCTGTCCGACCGCATTACGAAGTCCGCCCTGCATTATTGTAGGGTGGATTTTTTTGCCTTTGGCACAGTGTGAAGTGTGGAGTGTGAAGTGAGGGATGAGAAATGTAGTACTCATTATTCATTTCACACCACACATTTCACATTACACATCGTTTTTCTACTTTTCCCCAGAGGTTTTTTATGCAGAATTCTATTGTTGCCCCTGTTGGCGTTTTGGGCTTTGGCGTCGAAGGTCAGAGCACATTCGATTACCTTGTACGTAACGGTGTCAAGGACATCGTTGTCATGGACAAGAACCCGGTGAAGTTGCCGGAAGTCCCCGCCGGCGTAAACGTAAAGGTGTGTTCCGGCGAGAACTATTTGGATGGCCTTAAGGATTGCGTAACGGTGGTGCGTTCTGCAGGCGTCTACCCCATGAGCCCCGCATTGTTCAAGTTCCAGATGAACGGCGGGATGATGACTAGCCAGATTCAGCTGTTTTTAGAACAAACTAAATCAAAGAAGGTTGTAGGCGTTACGGGCACGCTCGGCAAGGGTTCTACCGTGAGCATGATTAGCCACATCCTGACCAAGTGCGGTGTGAATAACAAGATTGGCGGCAACTTCGGTGTGCCGGCGCTTGACCTTTTGAAGGACGAGACGGCAGACCGAGTGAGCATTCTGGAACTTTCGAGCTTTCAGTTGATGACTTTGTCTGTGTCGCCGGACGTAGCTGTGGTGCTGCGCGTGTCGACCGAGCACTTGGATTGGCACCAGAGCGTCGAAGAATACCGCGACGCGAAAGCGAATCTGGTACGTTGGCAAAAACGTGACGGTGCATGCGTGTACTTGAAGGACGCCGCCCCGACGGCAAAAATTGCAAGCGAAAGCCCGGCCAAGACGAAGTACGCCGTGAGCCTAAGCGACGGCCCGAGCGCTGGCGACGGAGACGCCGTAATTGAAGGCGCCACGCTCACAATTGACGGCGAAAAATTGTTCCTGTCGGACTGCAAGGTACGCGGTATTTACCAGCTTGAAAATATGGCGGCGGCAACCCTCGCCGTGAAAGCCTTGGGAATCAAGGTGGCCGATGCCTTCGAAGCCCTCAAGAGCTACGAGACACTCCCCTTCCGTATGGAATTCAAGGGCAAAAAACGCGGCATTGAATTTTACAACGATAGCTACGCCACTCGCCCGGACGCAACGATTGCAGCAACAGCAAGCATGAAGCGCCCCTTCGCGCTCATTCTCGGCGGTTCCGAAAAGAACGCCGACTTTACCGAGCTCTCGCAGATTCTGGTGAACGACCGCCCGAACCTCAAGCGCGTAGCGCTCATCGGCGCTACCGCCGAACGCATGCTAGAATCCTTGCAGCAGGCCGGACTCCAAGTTTCGGCGAAAATCTTCCCCACTCTGGAAGAAGCATTTGCAGACAGTTTGCAAATCGGCGAAGGTGGCACCGTCATTATGAGCCCCGCCTGCGCAAGCTTCGGACTGTTCAAGAACTACAAAGTCCGCGGCCAAGTGTTTGACAAGCTCGTCGCCGACTTGTAATTCAGACATCGTTCTAACCAATGCGAAGGAAATTCCCACCATACGTGGGCCTGCGCACTAAGCAAACAAGTTAGAGAAGCAGTCTTTTATTAGGCTGCTTTTTTTGGTAGCGAGAAGAATAAAAGAGATTTTTTCACTTTTTTTTATAAAAAACAATCCTTACCCCTTTACAAGCGTAACAAATTATACTAAATTTGGGCTGTTCCGCTAAGGACCACGCGGTCGTGGTGGAATTGGTAGACACGCTAGCTTGAGGTGCTAGTGGGAGCGATCCCATGACAGTTCAAGTCTGTCCGACCGCAGAAGAAAGACTCAGTGAAAACTGAGTCTTTTTTCGTTTTTGCGAAGCCGATTCCGAATCAAGTTCAGAATGACTTGCAAAAAAAATCCTCCCGGCACCGAAGTACCAGGAAGACTTGTTGGAGGTGTATGTAGGAAGCTTATTTGGTGAAGTTCACCACAAAGGTCTTATTGCCCTGCTTGAGCATATAGACGCCTTTCTTGAAACCGGCGGACTTGAGCGCTGCAGAAGCGTCGCCCTTACGAGCCATATCAACCGTTCCAAGCACGGTGCCCTTCAGGTCAAACACACGGTAAGATACAGAAGCGTTGTTCTGGAGTTTGACCGGAGCGATAGCCGTCGTTGTTTCCGGGGCATCCTTACCAGCCACAAAGTTGAAGTAGTCAACGTCAAACCAGTCGCCAGTCACTTCGAAGCGGAGGATGTGTTCGCCTGCGGGGAGCGTCAGGTTAGCCTTCACCTTGGTAAAGTCATCCCAGCTAGAGCCAGAAACAGCCACTTCGGCCACAGCATCACCATCGACAGAGAGCTTAAAGCCTGCAGTCGAATTGTCGGTTGCAACAGAAGCGTACATGGTGTAATCGCCCGCTTTCTTCACGTTCACGGAGTATTCGAGCCATTCGCCAGCCTGGTTGTAACCCACAACGACGCCCGTTTCCTTTTCGTAAAGGTCAACGCCAGTGTCCTTGCGCAAGTCGCTATCACCGTGGTTGTCGGAATCATTTTCGGCATAGGAATCGTTACCAGCGCCGTAACCCGGTTCATCGAAATTTTCGGCTTCAATCTTGCCCGGAATATCCCAAGCCTTGCCGCCAAAAGGAGTCTGCGGTTCAGGTTCACGCTTCGTACCCTGGAATTCCCATTCGAGAATGCCCATGGTCGAATCCTTTCCATTATTCTTGAACACGAAGAACACCTGGTCGATAACACCTGTAAGGCCCTTCATTTCGCAATCGTTATCCACGAAGGTCGTGTTATTGGCTGTCTTTGCAAGTTCGCAAGTACCAGCGAGCGTGCCGCTAGCGCTACCCGTATGGATTTCAATCTTGTTGCCGTCGCCTACGTTTGCGGCCTTGATGCGGAGATTTTCGGCACCTTTACCAAAGTCCACGCCAGTAACGCGGATCCAGGATTCGCTACGGCTCGTGAGCGGCAAAAGCACGTGCTTCACCGGCTGTCCCTTGGTCCAGTCGGTACGGCTACGGATGTTCAGCTGCTTGGAACTCGTCGTTGCCTTGTAGGTCTTGTACGGGTCAAAGTTCTTGATCTGCTTCGGTCCTTCACGGGTGAAGGTGAGCTTGTTCATCTTGTCGCCACTCCAGGTGAGTTCATCGATGGACACGCTTCTGTGGTTTTCGTAGTTCGGGTTTTCGGAACGCACCCCCTGCTGCGTCGTTGCTGCCGGATGGTTGTCGGAAGTCACTAGGCGGCGATCGTGGTAAACCGCATACCACTTGTCCTTGAACGGAGCAAAGCCATGGTGGTTGTTGCCGCCTTCGCCATGAGCGTCCGGCACAGAACCGATGCCCGGAATGACCTGCCCCACATAGTTGTAAGGGCCCATGATCTTGTTGGACGTACCGTAATCGATAATCTGGCTACGGTTATTGAAACTCAGGTAATAGGTGCTACCCTTCTTATGCAGGTACGGCGCTTCAAAGGAATTCGGCAGCTGGACACGAGTAAGGGAGTTCTTGTCCATGGTAATCTTGCCGTTGCTTTCGGTAAACTTGATGATATCGAAGTTGTTGCCGTAGGGGCGCTGGCCGCTTTCACCACCGCCAAAGATTACGTAGCCCGTGCCGTCGTCATCGAAGAAAATGCCCGGGTCAAAGCAGTGCGCGATACCGTCACAGCCGCCAATAACGCTGTTGCCACCGCCGGCGATTCTGTTCACGCCATGAGATGCCTGAATCGGGTCTGTATAGGGGCCATCGATTGCCGGGGCGGTAATCATGCCCACGCCGCTCGCGCCATCAGGGTAAACGATATAGACCTTGCCGTTCTTCACTGCGATGCCCGAAGCCCAGGTATTGTTCGGGTAGCTCCCGAATTCACGCTTGGAACGGAAAATCATGCCGTGGTCGGTCCAGTTTTTCATGTCTTCAGAGGTGAAGGCATAAAGACCGACAATGTCGTAGTTCCAGTTTGTCTGGTTGTTGTAGTCATCGACGTCGGTCAAAATGTAGAAGGTATCACCATCAGAGGCGCAAGAGGGGTCCGCCAGATAATGGTAAGATGAAATGGGGTTGTCGGCCAAGCCAAACACTGCAAGACCAGCCACAAGACAGGCGAATCTTTTCCACACCTTTTTGTAATCCATATATCACTCCATGCAAGGGCTACAACTTGTAGGCCCATCCAAAATTAAAGTTACCCCTTTTTGGCTCCAAAAAACACATTTATAAGGGGAATCCTATGGATAAATTGACAACGGGGCGACGTAGCCGCAGCAGGCAGAACTTAGTTGGTAGAACTTAGAATTATTTCTAAATTTATGCATAATGAACCGTTTTGAACTTCTAAAGATCTCCCAAAAATCGAAAGCGCGTCTTGGCGTGGTCCATACCGACCATGGCGACGTGACAACGCCGATTTTTATGCCTGTGGGCACCGAAGCGACCGTAAAAGCGGTCACTCCCGCGCAGCTTAAGGACATCAAGGCCGAAATCATTTTGGCAAACACCTACCACCTTTACCTGCGCCCCACTACCCCGCGAATCGCAAAAGCGGGCGGAATCCATAAGTTTATGGCGTGGGACGGCCCGGTTTTGACGGATAGCGGCGGATTCCAGGTGTGGAGTTTGAAGGATTTGCGTAAAATTACGCCTGAAGGCGTGGAATTCAGAAGCATTCTGGACGGTTCAAAGCACTTTTTCAGCCCGGCAAGCGTCATGAACGCCCAGCGCGAAATCGGCGCGGATATCATTATGGCGCTCGACGAATGCACCCCGTTCCCGAGTACCGCCAAGGAAGCCGAGCATAGCCTCAAGTTCACGCTCAAGTGGACCGCCGAGGCCATGCAATGGCTCAAAGAGCACCCGCCCATTCATGGTTACGACCAGCAATTCTTCGGAATCATTCAGGGCGGTATGCACAAGGACCTGCGCAAGCAGGCTATCGAGCGTATTGCCGAACTCGGCCCCGACGGTTATGCCATGGGCGGACTTTCGGTTGGCGAACCGACCGAGACCATGTACGAAATCGCCGATTTTTGCACCGACATTTTACCCAAGGACCACGCCCGCTACGTGATGGGTGTGGGCACGCCGTGGAACTTGCTTGAACTCATCGAGCGCGGCGTGGACATGTGCGATTGCGTCATGCCCACGCGCAACGCCCGTAACGGCATGCTATTCACCAGCGAAGGGGTGTTGCGCTACAAGGCCGCCCGCCATGCCGAAGAATTCGACAAGCCCGTGGACCCGAATTGCGACTGCTACTGCTGCCGCAACTTTAGCCGTGCCTACCTGCGCCACCTGCACCATGCCGGCGAATCGCTCGGATTTACGCTTGCAAGCATCCACAACCTGCATTTTTACTTGCACCTGATGCGAGAGGCCAAGCAGCACATCGCCGACGACACCTTCGAGGAATGGAAGCGGGAAAAGTGCGAGATACTGCAACGCGACCTACAGTAATTTTCAGATGATAAATGCCGATGCTGAACCAACCCTGAAACAAGTTCAGGGTGACGTTGTTCAGCATGACTTGCTGACCCTGAAATAAATTCAGGATGACCGCAGAACACAAAAAACTCCGGTTAAACCGGAGTTTTTTTAAAGGTGATCCCCGCCTTCGCGAGGATGACAATTGAGGATTAGCGGATGCTAATGCGGGCGGTCTGAGCGGCCTTCACGGTCTTGACGCGGACCACGTAGTTACCGCGATTCAGGCTTTCGAGAGAAACCTGATGGTTGCCGGCGGCACTTTCGAGGTGGTTCATGACCATGTTACCCTGCATGTCGAACACCTGGATGCGGGCTGCAGCGGTGGTCGTCACGTTGAGCATAGAACCGTTCACGCTGAGCTTGAGCGGGCTTGCAGCCTTGGCCATGCGAATACCCGAAGAAGCGTTCACGCACTTGAAATCATCCACATAGAGGAAGTTGAGTGTCGGCTGGTATTCAATATTCTTGTAACCAATCACTTCCCAAGCGAACTTCTTGATGTTCTTCTTGTTCAAGTCAACCGGTTCACCCCAGCTCGGCTGAGAGATATCATCCCAGCTGGCCACAACAGTCGTCCATTCAAGAGCATCTTCGAAATTGATTTGGTGATATGCGTAATCAGCCACTTGACCGTCTTGGATCTTGAAGGTATGAGCACTACCTCTGTAGCGGTAGCTCAAAGCGGAGCAAGCGCTGAGGTCGACACCCTTAGAGGTATCAGCATTCGTATTGAGGCCGAGAGCGACAAACGGAGCTTCCTTATAGGTTCCCTGGTTCCATTGGATTTCGGTCAAAGCGGAAAAACCCTTCGATGCATTAGTGACATCAGCGGTGCCCGGGAATACCACAACATAGCCACCGAGGGTGTTGTCATAGACGTTGGCAATCTTGGAAAGTCCACCCGGTTCCTTGTCGGTATAGGCATACCAGGTACCAGTCGTAGCGGCAACTTCATCACAATCTTCGAAGTCATCGATGACCATGAGGTCAGTAATCACCGGAGCGACAGAAGAAGAGGAGAGCGTCGGAGCAACGCTAGAGCTGGACTTGCCTCCCTTGCTGGAGCTAGACTTGTCCTGACCATTGCTGGAACTGGACTTGCCACCCACAGAAGAAGAAGACTTCGGAGAGTCGCCGGCACCACCGCTAATAGCAGTAAAGCTGAGGCCATCGCACTTCACGTCATCGATGTAGAGGTACGGATACTTGGGCTGGTTGATATCGTCCGGAACCTTTTCAAGGCCCTTGATTTCCCAAGAAAGACGAGTTGCATGAGCCATGTTGATCGGCTTGGAGCGTGAATCGTCACCCCAAGTTTCCTGTTTCAGCATATCGGTCGTGATTTCGACTTCCTTCCAGCCTTCAGAGGCGTCCTTGTTCACGCGATGATAGTTATAGTCAGTAACGTCAGTCGTTTCGATTGCGAAGTTATGGCTGGCCCCCTTGTACTTGTACTTAATGGTAGAGCACTTGGAGAAATCTGCATAAGCCTTCGGAGAATCCTTCTTTTCCTCCTTCAGGAGAGTGAGGAACATCTTGATATACGGACCGTAATCAAGAGTACCCTTACCAATCTTCACGTCCTTAAGGGCCGCGACATACTTAGAGGTGTTCTTGCTGTCGCCACTGACCGGGTACACAACCTGGTAGGTCGTATTGCCAAAGTCATCTTCAATCTTGTCGTTAGAAATGGAGCTCTTACCGCCATTTTCCTGGTCTTCGATAGCAGCCCATGCACCGCCAAGGTAGCCATAACGGTCACCATCTTCCATGTCATCGAGAATGGAAGTCGAAGCACCGTTTGCGACACCCGTAGAGAAGCCGGATTCTTCTTCGGCATCACCATTCTGGAGGCCGCAATCCTTATAGGAAGCGCCACCGAGCTTGCCCTTCACATACTTACCGGAATTGGTGTAGGAAAAGCCGTTTTCAAATACTGCAGTAGAGAATGCTGCAGAGGTTTCGTTCATGGCAGAAGCGTTCCAGTTCGTCCAGGACACGCCCTTCTGAGCCATCCATTCAACCCACTTGTTACTGGAGCCTTCATCCGGTTGGCCATCACCGTTGGCATTGACGGTACCCCATTCGGTAGCGAACACCGGAACACCCTTACCCATAGCAGATTCAGCAGCCTTGTTGTAGCCGCCATCGCCCATGTAGTGGGTTGCAGCATAAAAGTGAAGCGTGCAACCATAGTTCTTGTCGGAAATACCTGCATTAGCGCAAGCATCCGGCTGGCTAGACCATCCCGGGCTACCCACGAGGATAAGGTTGTCGGAATACTTACGAATGACCGGAATCACGCGATCGGCATGCTGCTTCACGGCATCCATGCTACCGGTCGGTTCGTTCCAGATTTCGAAAATCACGTTGTTGTACTTACCGTATTCCTTGGCTGCGTATTCAAAGAATTCGACAGCGGCATCAGTGAAGCCTTCGGAACTTTCGATGTGCCAGTCAATGATGACGTAAATGTCCTTATCAACTGCAGCGTTCACCACGGACTTGAGCAAAGCCTTCTGGAAGCCTTCGCCACCCGTCGTGTAAGAACGGCCCGAGCTATTGAACTTTTCGTCTGCTGCACCGAGAGCAAAACGAACCACTTCGACGCCCATGTCGTCGACCAGGCGGTTAATGCCCTTTTCAGAGTAAAAGTCGGTAGAATAGGTATTGCCCGAGCTCCAGAAAAGGCTCATGCCCTTGACCTGGACAGCCTTGTTGGCATATTCGGGACAAGAACCCGAAAGTTTGCCACCATTGGCCTTAAGTTCGCCGTAAGTGCTAACAGGGCCGACCCTGCTTGCCGTGATTGCCATGGCGGACACCGCAGCCATAGACATAATCGCAAGAATCTTTTTCATTCTAGACCTTTTGGTTTATGTTAAAAACCAATCCCTTATTAATCCCACATAAAAAATAGTAATGAGAAGAATAATTTCCTTGTAATATTTTTTTATAGTTTTTTTGAGCCCTATAAGCACAGCGTTCCTAAACATCTTTTTACAAAAAGAAAGTCCCACCCGAAGGCAGGACTTTCTCCATTGTAAAATTTCAAACACCTCGATTTTACAATTACTCCACAGACTTGCCCTTTTCAACAGCGTCGGCAAGGGACATGCCAGTAAATTCCTGAGCACTGAACCAGCGGCCACTCTTCTTGTCGTCGAGCATGACAGACACCATGGAACCCGGAATCACGCTTTCGGGGGCGTTAGGAGCGTTGGGGCCACCGAGATCGGTGCGCAACCAACCCGGATCCATCACGTTCATCATAACATCGGTACCATTCAGCTTGCAGGCAAAGTCCTTGACAAATTTTGTCAGAGCAGCCTTGGCGCAGGCGTAACCCATGAGTTCGGGTTCGTTGGCGATGCCACTAGTGGTAAGCTGCATACGGCCAAAGCCACGCTTGATCATGCCCGGCAAAAAGTGGTAGGCAATCTTGATTGGAGCCAAGAAATTCACCGCCATGGCCTGGTGGAAGTCTTCCATGGTATTGGTGAGATAATCGGTAAAATAGTGGCTCATGAGGCCGGCGTTGTTGAACACGATGTCGACCTGCACGCCCCAGGAATCGATCTCGGCGAGAGCGGCATCGATTTCGCAAGCATGTTCGAGGTTGCAACCCACTGCGCGGACTTCGACACCGTACTTCTTGATTTCGTTCATTACCGGTTCAGCATGGGACTTGTCGCGGCCCTGCAGAATGATATTTGCGCCGAGCTTCGCCATTTCGATAGCGGTGAGACGGCCCACTCCGCGGCAGCCGCCAGTAATCAAGGTCCATTTGCCCTTAACGTCGATCATAATTCATCCTTTATTTTTTCTGCGAGGGTAACCCCACCCTCTCGGTTTATGAATATAAAGATAGACTTCAGCGAGACAAAAAGCACCGAATTTTTCAAGAAATCTGTATACAAGAGTAAATAAACTCTATTACAAACACAATACAAGCTCTTTTTTTCCGCGCCACACGGATTCGAATTCGCCAACGTAAATTCTTATTCATACGGATAAATGCTAGATTTGTTCCGAAAAAAAATAAGGATGTGAAAAATGAAAAGCTCTAGAGACAACTGGGGTTCGAAACTTGGTGTGATTCTCGCGGTCGCGGGTTCCGCCGTCGGACTTGGCAACTTTTTGCGTTTCCCGGTGCAGGCAGCCACAAACGGTGGCGGCGCCTTCATTATCCCCTACCTCATTGCCTTCTTGCTTTTGGGCATTCCTCTTTCTTGGATGGAATGGACGCTTGGCCGCGCTGCCGGTAACAAACACCACGGTACCGCCCCCGGCGGATTCCACTACATTCTGAACAAGAAACCCTGGGCCAAGTACCTCGGTTCGCTCGGGCTCTTGCCTCCGCTGTTCATCAGCTTCTACTATATCTTTATCCAGTCTTGGATTCTCGCGTTTACCTACTACTCTGCCACAGGCAAACTGATGGAAGTGGTCGCCGGCGGTTACGAACCGATGAAGGAATTCTTCGGCAACTACATCATGCTGAACACCAAAGTCGGCCCTGTTCCTGCCGCCATTCTCTTCTTCTTGCTCACCTTCGCCTGCAACATGGGGCTCCTGTCGTTCGGCGTGCGCAAGGGCATTGAACGCGTGAACAAGATCACCATGCCGATTCTTTTGATTATGGGCATTATCCTTGTGGTGCGCGTGCTTACGATTACCGATATCGGTAAGGGACTCGCTTTCGTGTGGAACCCGAACCTTTCCGAAATTTTCAACCCCACGGTTTGGCTCGCCGCCTCTGGTCAGGTCTTCTTTACCATGAGCCTCGGTATGGGCATCGTTTTCTGCTACGCCAGTTACCTGAAGCCCAAGGAAGACCTGGTGCTTTCGTCTTTAACGGCAAGTGCCACCAACGGCTTTGCCGAAATTATCCTCGGCGGCACGATTGTGATTCCGATGGCCGTACTCATTGCCGGTAACAACATCGAAGAATGCGCAAAGCTCGGTACCTTCGGCCTCGGATTCCAGACCATGCCGTTCGTATTCGGCCAGTTGCCCTTTGGCGGATTTTTCCAGACGCTTTGGTTCGCGATGCTCTTTATCGCGGGCGTCACGAGCGCCATTTCGATTATCCAGCCTCTGATTAGTTTCTGTGAAGACGACCTGAAGTTTAGCCGCAAGGGCTCCATTACCGCCACCAGTACAGTGACCTTCTTGGGAGGCCTTGTGGGTATTTTCGGCCTTGCCGCAGGCGCGGTCGACGAGCTCGACTTCTGGGGCGGAAGCTTCTTGCTGGTGGTTCTCGGCACCATTCAGGCGTTCATTTTCTCGTTCGTACTCGGCCGCCGCAAATCCAACGTGATTGGCGAAGACGGCAAGCCGGAATGCGAAGCTTTCGCATTGATGAACGACGGCGCCGCATTGAAACTCCCCCGATTCTTTAGGCCGATCATTATGTACGTGTGCCCGATTTACCTGGCAATCGTGCTAGTCGCCTGGATCATTCACGACGGCATGGGCGTGCTCCTGTTGAGTAACGTTCCGGCCGATGCCAAGGTGACATTCCTCGGCAGCGAATTCTCGCAGATTGGCTTTACCTGGGGCGTCCGCGGGTTCCTGCTCGCTCTCGTAGTGCTTTTAAACGTCGCTATCTACTACGCCTGGAAAAAGAACGGCCCGGCCAGAAAGACCACCGTTCTCCACAAGCAGAATATGACCGTCGGCAATTCCGACGAGGAGGCATAACATGGAATTTTCTACTAGCGGCCTGATTTTTATGGTCCTTTCGTGGGCAGGTATTATCGGGATGTGCACTTTCTGCTTCTACAAGGTGTTCAAGAAGAAATAGACGAAAGAACGGACCTACGGTCCTACAGACAAGAGACGAAAGATTAAGATGAAACTTACAAAGTACCAGAGTTCCATAGCCTATTTAATTTTTGTTTTCTGTAGCATTTTTGTGCAGATGGGCCTGTTCGTCCATTTCCAGAGATGGCTGTCCATCTCGTTCGAGGGGTCCGCCTTCTGGTGGCGCAGCATGCTTTTACAATTTGCCATTTTTGCACCGAGCATCTTTATGCTCCCAGCAGCCAGCTATTTTGCAGGCCGATTCCACAAGGGTCGCGTCATGGCATGGTCTTCGGTGGGAATGCTTGCCTCCGTGATTGCCGTCGTGGTCTGCTACGTGGCTGGAGCCGAATGGGTCGCCTACGGACTCCTCGGGCTGTACGGAATATTCCTTGCGGTACTGAGCCCGGCCAAACTTGGTATCATGAAGGAAATGGTCGAAAGCGAAGACCTCGTTAAAATTAACTCCTGGTATATGGCGCTTTCTGTTCTCGGTACTGCTGCAGCGGCTTTCTTCGCCATGGGACTTTCTGGCAGGCCTGATTCACCCATCAGTATCGACCTTACGCTTTGGATTTATCTCGGCTTAAGTGTCGTGACAACGATTGCAGGCTTTTGCATCAAGGTCGGCGAGACGCACGACAACCTCAAGATGCGTTCCCCCATGCGAAATTTCTCGGCCACCTGGAGCCACCCGATTGTACGTCTTTCGATTCTTGGTCTTGCCGCCTTTTGGGGCGTGACGCAGATTTTCTTGATTTTGATTCAAGACTTGGCGAACATGCTGAACACAGCCGTGATTCCGATTTCCATGTTCATCGTGACCGCCGGCTATGTGGTTGGAGCATTCTCTGCCAGTTGGGCTTCCAAGGGCTTTGTCGAAACAGGCCTGATCCCGTTTGCAGCAGTAGCCTCCGCTATAACCATGTTTGCACTCCCGTTCGTACATAACGCCTGGTTGCAGGCGATCCTTTACGGCATTATCGGCTGGAGCGCCGGCTGCGCCTTCGTGATTTTGCGTACGGTCATTCAAAGCTACACCCGCCCCGATACAGCAGGCCGCATTCACGCAGTGGCAAACTGCATTCAGATGGCTGCACTCGTGCTGATTATGGGCGGCCAAACATTGCTCCTCATCTTTACGCCGATTACGCTCGATTACTGCTTTATGATTTTAGCGGTAATCCTTGCACTTTGCTTTATTGCAACCCTCAAAAACAACCCGATGGCCCTTTTGCGAGCAACACTCCGCTTTGCTTTCGCCTTCGTATTCCGTTACCGCGTCAAGGTCATGGGTGTGCAGAACATTCCCGAATCTGGCCCTGTTCTCTTGGTGGGTCCGCATTTCAGCTTTATCGACTGGGCGGTGCTCCAGATTGCTTCGCCGAGACCTCTCCGCATTGCAAGCAACCGCAACACATTCGCCGACTGGTACCAGCGCTGGTTCTTCCACGGGAACTTCCTAATTAGCATTAACCGCCGCGATCCAGGCCCCGCTATGGAAGAAATCCACAAGGCTCTCTTGAATGGCGAAGCGGTCGTGATTTTCCCTGAAGGCGAAGTTTCGAAGACCCCGTTCGTATCAACCTTCTCGCTCGATTATTCCAAGGCCATCGAAGGCACCGAAACTCCGATCATTCCATTCTACATTCAAGGCCTTTGGGGCAGCCGTTACAGCCACGCCAGCGAATGCGTAAACCGTCCGCAGTCCTTTAACCGCATTATTAGCGTCGGTTTTTCGAAGCCGCTTCCTACGAACGCAACCGAAAAAGAAATCCGCCACGACCTAGAACTTCTGGACACCGATATTTGGAATGCCGCCATGGACCATTCCGCATCGATAGTCCCGCTTTGGTTCAAGGCTATGCGCAAGCGCCGTTCCCGCGTGATGCTGATTGACCCCGCCGGCAACCATGTCAACGGCTACGACATGATTCGATTGTGCCACCACTTCGGCAAAGTCATCAAGTCTGTCGCGAAGGGTGACCGCAACGTGGGCTTTATGCTTTCGACTAGCCGCGATGCCGCTCTTGGCATTATGTCGATTCTCGGTACCGGCAAAACGACGGTGAACCTGAACTATTCCGCTCCGGTCGATACGATTCTCGGCTGCATCGAAAAGGCAGACATTTCTACAGTCGTTACTACCCACGCCTTCTTCGACAAGCTCTGTGGAAAGAATGTCGCCTTCGGACAAATCGCCGGCAAATGCCAGATGATTTACCTGGACGAAGAAGAAGCCAAAATATCGACCATCTGTCGCCTAGTTTCGACATTTATCATCCATTTCTGTCCGGCAGCGATTTTACGCCATCTATGGTTTACCTCGGCCAACCTGAACGACGATGCAGTCATCCTCTTCAGTTCGGGTTCCGAAGGAACACCGAAGGGTGTTGAACTCACCCACAAGAACGTGATCTCGAACGCCCAGCAGGGAGACCACATTATCAAGCTCCGTCGTACCGACGTAATGACATCGCTACTTCCGCTGTTCCATTCGTTCGGTTTTACCATGACATATATGATGCCGCTTTTGGACGGTGTGCCCATGGTGCTCTGCCCCGACCCGACCGACATCAAGACGCTCGCCCGCGTGTGCGCCCAGTACAAGACCACGATTATGATGGGGACTCCGACTTTCCTGCGCGCCATCGCCATTAACCGCTGGGTACACCCGATGTGTTTGGATTCATTGCGTTACATCATTGCCGGTGCCGAAAAGCTGCGCCCCGAAATGCGCGAAACATTCAAACTCAAGTTCGGCAAAGACGTTTACGAAGGCTACGGTTGCACCGAGCTTACACCGCTTGCAACGCTCAACGCCCCGAACGTGCTGCTGGACGACTTCTTGACCATGGAAAAGTGCAGCGACAATTCAAGCATCGGCATGTCAGTGCCAGGCTCCGTCTGCGCGATCATCGACCCGGAAACCAACGAATTCCTGCCCAACGGCGAAGAAGGCATGTTGGTGGTGACCGGCCCCCAGGTGATGAAGGGCTACCTGAAAGACAAAGAAAAGACTGACTCCGTGGTCATCAACATCAATGGCCGTCGCTGGTACAAGACGGGTGACAAATGCAAACTCACTCCGGACGGATTCGTACAGATTCTCGGCCGCTACAGCCGCTTCGCTAAGCTCGGTGGCGAAATGATTTCGTTGACGGCTGTGGAATTGCGCATCGCAGAATCCAAGGTCATGGAAGATTGCGAATTCGCCGTTACGGCAGTGCCCGATTCCGCCAAGGGCGAAAAGATTGTGCTCCTGGTCAAGGGCAACGTGAACGCCGAAGACGTTTCTCGCAACCTCCGCAAGGCAGGCATTCCGCCGCTCATGCAGCCGGGTGCGGTATTTGTCGTAGACAACATTCCGAAGCTGGGTTCCGGCAAGTGGGACTTCAACGGAATGAAGAAAATGGCTCTGGAGCTTGTCGAAAAGAAAGCATAAGCCCCACACTAAACGATATTACACGGCAATTTATACATAGAGTGTAAATTGCCGTTCTTTTTTGCAGATAAAATTGTATATTAATGGGGCAAAAAATGAGCAAGGAGTCTATATGGAACAAATCGTTAAAAAAGTTCAAGAACTGGGATTGACGCTCCCCAAGTGCCCCGCACCGCTCGCCGCCTATGTTCCTGCCACTCGAAATGGCGACACCATTTATGTTTCGGGCCAACTGCCCTCGGTAAACGGTGATTTTTCCGCATTTTGCGGTTCTGTGCCTACTGACATTTCTGTTGAAAAAGCCACTGAAGGCGCCGCTATTTGCCTTATGAATAACGTGGCCGCAGCCCTCTCGCTGCTAGAAGAAAACGAGACCCTCCGCTTGGTCCAGATGCAGGGCTTTGTGCAGTCTGCACCGGGATTCCATGAACAGCCGAGCGTGCTGAATGGCGCCAGCGAACTTGCCGTGAAGATTTTTGGCGAAAACGGAAAGCATGCCCGTACTGCCGTAGGCGTATCGAATTTGCCCAAGAATGTGGCTGTCGAAATCAGCTGTACCTTCCAAGTTTTAAAGGCTGAAGCCAAGTTCAACGGCCGCTACGGCTGGATTGAAGGCTAAAAAAGTCTATTTTTCATAAAAAACGTCCTTTCCGAGACTCTTTCGGCTTTCGAAAGGGTCTTTTTACTTAAGTTTCACTTCAAAAGCACACGATTTACTTTATTCAAAATTTAATTTTTAGCAAATTTAAGCACAAAACACACCAATTTCAAAAGCCCAAAACAAAGACTTTTTCAAAAATAGAGTAAAAAACAGCAAACTTTTTAGAGTGCAAGGTATAAAAAAGCACAACTTTCCAAAAAAACTTTAAAATTTTCAGATATTTCGGAGTAAATATCTTGCCACTAGGGGGCATTCGTTCTATATTTCTGCCATATTTTTTGAACAACAACCCGTTAAGTACAGGAAATTATATGGCAAATTCTCCATTAAGTGGCGCAGAGGTGATTATTGAATGCCTCAAGCGCGAAGGAATTGATACCATTTTCGGTTATCCCGGTGGATCGGCCATCCCGATGTTCGACGCCATTCTGGATTCCAATATTAAAGTCGTGTTGACCCGCCACGAACAGGGCGCTACCCACATGGCCGACGGTTACGCTCGCCAGACCGGCAAGGTCGGCGTTGCTCTCGTCACCAGCGGCCCGGGCGCAACCAACACCTTTACCGGTATCTACACCGCCCTTATGGATTCTAGCCCGATCGTGGTTCTTGCCGCCCAGACGACTACTCCGAACTTGGGTAAGGACGCCTTCCAGGAATGCGATACAAGCGGTATGACTTTTGCAGCCGTGAAGCATTCTTACCTGGTGAAGGATTCCAACGACCTTCCGCGCGTGATGAAGGAAGCCTTCCACATCGCACGCAGCGGCCGTCCGGGCCCCGTGCTGATTGACTTGCCGAAGGACGTGACCGCAGGCCCCTGCACCGCTCCGTTCACCGACAAGATGGACCTTCCGGGTTACAAGATCCCGAGCTACGCTTCTACTGAAAGTGTCGAAAAGGCCGCCGAATACCTGAAAAAGTCCAAGAAGCCGCTTTTGCTCGTGGGCCACGGCGCCATGATTTCGGGTGCTAGCCGCCAGGTGAAGGAACTCGCCGAAAAGTTGAACGCCCCCGTGTGCTGCACTTTGCTCGGCCTTGGCACCTTCCCGACCGACCATGAACTTTCTTTGGGTATGCTCGGCATGCACGGCACCGTGTACGCCAACAAGGCCGTTCTCGATTGCGACTTGATTCTTTCGATCGGTAGCCGCTGGGACGACCGTATTACCGGTAAGCTTGACGTTTTCTGTAAGGACGCTATCAAGATGCACATCGACATCGACCCTGCCGAAGAAGGCAAGGTGTTGCAGCCGGATGTGTTCATGTGCGGCGACGCAAAGCTCGTTCTGGAACAGCTCCTGCCGCTCGTGGGTAAGCTCGACACCGCCGAATGGGTGAAGACTTGCCAGTCCTGGAAGAAGCGTTTCCCGCTGACCTACCCGAAGCAGGGCGGTCTCCGTATGCAGCACATTGTTCAGACTGTTAGCGACCTAACGCAGGGCAAGGCCATTGTCACGACTGACGTGGGCCAGCACCAGATGTGGGTGGCTCAGTTCTTCCACACCAATTATCCGCGCCAGCTCCACTCCAGTGGCGGCGCAGGCACCATGGGCTTTGGCCTCCCGTCTTGCATTGGCGCCGCTTTCGGCAACACCACCGGCTGGCCGGTGGTGACCTTCTGCGGTGACGGTGGTTTCCAGATGACCGAAGCAGAACTTGCAACAGCCGCCATCCACAAGCTCCCCATCAAGATCTTCGTGATGGACAACAAGTACCTGGGCATGGTGCGCCAGTGGCAGGACATGTTCTACGACAAGCGCTACAGCTGCGTGGACATGAAGGGCAACCCCGACTTCGTGAAGCTCGCCGAAGCCTACGGCATCCTGGGACTCCGCATCAAGCGTAGTGCCGACGCCGAACGCGTGATCCAGAAGGCTCTGGAATACAACGAAGGCCCGGTGCTCATCCACTGCGAATGCGAAAAGGAAGACAACGTGTTCCCGATGATTCCGGCCGGAGCTCCGATTACGAGCATGATTACCGAACAGCCGAAGACTCAACTTGAAAAGCCCACGGGATCGACCTAAGGAGATAAGCCATGTTAAAGGATAAAGCACATTCTATTAGTTTGTTAGTTGCAAACCGCCCGGGCGTGCTCGTGCGCATCGCCCTCGTGTTCTCCCGCCGTGGTTACAACATCGATTCCCTGGTGGTCTCCCCCACGCTCGACCCGAACTTTAGCCGCATGAACATCATCGCTCACGGCAATCCCGAGATCTTGATGCAGATTATCAAGCAGCTCGAAAAGCTCGTGGACGTGGTGCAGGCCAAGGACCATACCGATACCGACGCCGTGGAAAAGGAACTCGCACTCATCAAGGTGCGTTGCACTCCGGACCAGCGTACCGAAATTCTGCAGCTTTGCGACCACTTCCACGCCAACACCGTGGACATGACCGCTACTTCGATGATCATCCAGATCACCGGAAACAGCCAGAAGGTCGACACGCTCAAGAGCCTGTTGCAGAAGTTCGAAATCGTCGAATACATTCGCACGGGTAAGGTCATCATGCTCCGCGGCGAAGAACAGACGTAGCGAACGCAAAGCGTTCGCAGTAGGCAGTAAACAGTAGACAGTAGACAGTTTTTGTAGACAGCTGCAACTCTTGCGCCTAGATTTTAGGAAATCCGCTCCGAAAGGGCGGATTTTCTTGTATTTGGTCACAGGTTTTTGCAAAATTGCCTTTCTTGTACAAAGCGGGAGGCGATTTATATATATTTTAATCAGAAGGAAGGAGTTCTGCTATGAAAATCGAGAAGAAAATCGTCAAAAACAGCACGAAGCTAAGCATTGCCGCCAAAAGCGCCATTGCTGCATCGCTTGGTATTGCGGCCGTTGCATTGACCGCTTGCGAAGAAAGTGGCACCGCAGCGGCCCCTGATCAGACCAATCTCGAGAATCCTGAAACAGGAGCTCCCGAAAACGAAACTCCGAGCAGTTCAAGCGTTGTCGATATTCCCCTGAGCCACGAGGCTCTTAGCAGTTCGGCCGTTGAAGCGCTGTCGTCTGCAGCAGAACCTTTGAGCAGTTCATCGTTTGAAGAACCGTATCCACCCCCTGAAGCGGGTACCATCGCCGCACCCACCGACGATGACATTTACGGTCCGAACTCCAGTTCTTCTTCAGATGAGGAAGCACAAAGCAGCTCCGCTGAAGAACCGGTACCGCTCGCAGGCGACCCAATCTTTATCGACGACTCCTTAAGTTCGGTCAACTCCTCAAATTCAGAAGACCCCGCCTCGTCCAGTTCCTTCAACCGCTATCAGGGCGAATGTCCCAATGGTCCTGCAAGCCCTGACTGCAACGTACGACTTTGCGTAGATCCTGACGGTCCTTGCAACTTGATAGTCAGCATGGTTACTACCTACGAGCCGGGCGATATTCGAACATGAACTTAGTTCTATGCCTTACGGAACAGTGTAACTTGCGCTGTTCCTATTGTTATTACAAGGACACGCAATCCGCTCGCCACAACGTGATGGATGACAAAACGCTCGAGCAGGCGATTCGCGTGGGGCTAGAGCGCAGCCTGTTTTTCAGGCAGACTTATCTGAACATCACCTTTTTCGGTGGCGAGCCATTGTTGCGCAAGGACGCTATTTTCAAGGGCGTGAACATCGCCAAGGCATTCCTTGCCGAGTCCATGGACAAAGGCGAAGCGCCCAGCAACTTCAAGCTCAATTTTGCAGTCAACACGAACGGCACGCTCTTTGACGATTCTTTTTTTGACTTTTGCGAACGCGAGCATTTTCGCATTTACCTTTCGCTTGACGGTCCGGAACACCACCACGACATTGCTCGCCGTACCATAAACGGCTGCGGGAGTTTCAAGGAAATCAAAAAGAACATTCCGCGATTCGTAAAGTTAGGCGCAGTCGCTCTAAGCACCGTAACGCGAGCCCACATAGAAACCCTTGCCGACAGCGTCAAGTGGCTGCATGAGCAGGGATTCAGGAGCCTTACCACGAGCGTCGACTTTGACGGCAAATGGACCGGCGAAGATTTTGACAGGCTCGCCCTACAATACCAGAAGATGGCTTTGTACTGGAAGAAATGTCGCGATAAAGGCGACAAGATGTTCTTGGGCACGATTCAGGACAAAATAAAATTATACCTTACGAATTTACGGTATAGGCAATATTCTTGCCATGTATACAACGGAGCCATTGGCGTTGCGACCAATGGCAACATGTTCCCTTGCACCAGGTTCATTACCTCAAACAATAATCCGCCTTACTTACAAGGTAACGTCTTCACCGGATTTAACGAAGACGCCTGCGAACAAATTAGACTGTTCTTGGACAACGACAAAAAAGAATGCGAAGGTTGCGACATACGCTACCGCTGTTGCGCCCATGAATGCGCCTGCACGAGCTTTTACAGCACCGGTTCTATTGAGGGCGTTTCGCCTGAAGTCTGCACGCATGAACGCATGCTTACTGAAATCACAGACAAATTAATTATTAAATAGAGAATCAAAAACCGAGGACAGCTTCGGAAATTTCGTTGGCTTCGTCGGAATAATCGTCGGCGTAGTCCGGGTTGAATTCGCCCCAGCCATCGCTGACACCGCAGCCCACGCCCACATCTAAAGAAGACCACTTGAATGCGCCGTACACGCGTTCGAAGCGATCCATAAGATCGGCAAAGAAATCTTCGGGAAGTTCATCTTCGATGAGTACGGAGCCATCCATTGCCAAGAGTTCGCCTTCGGGCAATTCTTCGAAACGGCATTCATATTCATCCATCATGACGTCGTCAACCGAGTACCACTCGCCAGAGTCCTCGCTGGGCAGGTCCATTTCGGGGTACTGCTCCATCAGGGCATCATAAACGGCGGAAAGTTCATCGGTAGTTCCGACGAAACGCATCAGTATTCGACAATTCATAGAATCTCCATTCATCAAGCAAATATAGCCGTTTTTGGCTCAAAAATGAACCTTTGATTACAAAAGCATCGATCAAAGCCCCCAAAAAGCGAAAATGGGACATTTTGTACCATCACTTCCTTCAAAATCACACAAAAATTACAAAAATAAGGAATATGTAAGAAATATTTCAGTTATTTACTTGTCGGAACATCCAAATTTTTATATCTTATACGACAGAACTCTTTGTTCTCCTCCTAACCCCCAAAAAACTAGTCCGGCTCTGCTGGGCTAGTTTTTTTTATGTTTTTTGCCGAAAAAAGCAAAAAAAGCTAAATTTGGGGATACTATGAAAAAGTCAGTACCTATTACGCTGCTCACCGGCTACCTCGGAGCCGGAAAAACCACCCTTCTCAATTTTGTTCTCAACAACCAGCAAGGTTACCATGTCGCTGTGATTGTAAACGACATCGGCGAAGTGAACATCGACCAGACGCTCATCGAAAAGGGCGGAAACATTACTAAAGAAGACTCCGGCAAGGTGGTGCCGCTGTCTAACGGCTGCATTTGCTGCTCCCTGAAGACCGACCTTTTGGAACAAATTGCCGAACTGTTGGAAATGAACAAGTTCGACTACATTTTGATTGAAGCAAGCGGCATTTGCGAACCGATTCCTATCGCACAAACGATTTGCATGGCCGGTGCCCAGTTGCAGAGCCGCGACGGCCGCCCACTCCCCTGCCACCTGGACAACATCGTATCCGTTGTTGACGTGGCTCGCCTCGCCGACGAATTCGCCGGCGGACAGAAACTGCTCGACAAGGATCTCGAAGAAGAAGACATCGCCAACCTGCTCATCCAGCAGATTGAATTCTGCAACACGATTGTGATGAACAAGGTTGATAGTTTGTCTAAAACAGACCTTGAACACGTGAAGGCCGTGGTTCGCGCCTTGCAGCCCGATGCCAAGATGATCGAGACGAATTACGGCAAGGTCGAAATGAAGGATATCTTGGACACCAAGCAGTTCGATTTCGAAAAGGTCGGCAACTCCGCCGCCTGGGCCAAGGAACTCATGAAAGAAACGTCTCCTGAAGACGATGACGATGACCACGACGAGCATGAGCACCACCATCATGACCACGATGACGATGACCACGACGAGCATGAGCACCACCATCATGACCACGATGACGACGATCATGACGAACACGAGCATCATCATGATCACGAGCATGAGCACGAAGACCACAGTCACTGCGACCATGAACACGGCGTGTGCCACTGCGGTCACCACCATGACAAGGACCATCCGCATGGTGACGAATACGGCATCGGCACGTTCGTGTACGAACGCCGCCGTCCGTTGATTCGTGAACGCTTTGAAGTGTTGCTTGACGACTACCCGACTAGCATTATCCGCACCAAGGGTCTCGTGTGGTTCGAAGACGAACGCGATAACAGCTACCTATTCGAACAGGCTGGTAAGCAGGCATCTGCCCAGAATTTCGGTCCTTGGTTTGCAAGCGAAAGCGAAGCCGAACAGAAGCGAATTCTGCGTGAAAATCCGGACTTGCTTAAGGTGTGGGACGAAAAGTACGGCGACCGTATTATCCGACTCGTCTTCATCGGCCAGCACATGGATAAGGGTAAGATTATCGCTGCAATGGATTCTTGCTTAGGCGAGTAAAAAACAGCTCTATCGCATAATTTCGCCCCGACAATGTCGGGGCGTTTTCATTTAAAGGCTTGATTCGAATTCGGCGAGGAAGCCGCGGCCTTGTTCCCATTCGCGAAGGTCGGAATCAGAATTGATGTGGCCAAGAGCGCCGGCGTTGTAGACCTTAACGCCCCAGGCGTTTGCGAAGAACAGCGAACGTTCCATGGTGACAAACGGATCGTTTTCGCTGGCCACCACACAAGCAGGAATCGGCAACTTTTCAAGCGGCATGGGAGCAAAGCTCTTGATGACGTCTATATTGTCAACATCGCTCGGAGAAACGAGGAATGCACCCTTGACGTGCGCAGGCACGCCTCCGCACGAAGCGGCCTTTAAAAGCCAGTTTACGGTGGTGCAAACACCCAAGCTGTGAGGAATCAGGATAGTATCGCCCTTCAAAGCGCGAACAGCCTTATCGAGAGTTTCAACCCATTCGCCCTTTTCGGGATTGTCCCAGCAACGTTGCTCCACGCGCGTGGCGTTAGGCAAGCTCTTAGCCCAAAAAGTTTGCCAATGTTTCGGTCCAGAATTATTCAAGCCAGGTACAATTAGATAATTCATCTCGTATTCTCCGTTTTATTCCCTACAAAAATAGTATAAAAGAGGCCTAAGCGGAACTTAAGCCTCTTCTATTTATGTCTATGGCGCAATTTTAAAGGGAAGCAACTTTCGCCTTAGCATCGGCCATGGCGCGGACCACAAGGGACGCGCCATTTGCGCAGTCGCCGACTGCGTAAATGTGGCGAGCCGGGTCCGGAATGATCGCTGTTCGCGGGGTAAGTTGCAGGCCCAGGTCATTCACGATTCCCTCGGCAGGCACGCCGGTGAAGCCCATGGCGAGCACCACCAAGTCGGTATCAATGACTTCGGTAGAATTCGGGACTTCAGCAGGCTTGAGGGGGCGGCCCTGCGGCGACATTTCCCATTCCACGCGGACAGCTTCCACACCTGCCACGCGGCCGTCTTTCACGATAAACTGCTTGGAAGAAACATTCCAGCGGCGTTCGCCACCTTCGTGCTGGGCGTAGCTGGTACGCAGCATGTACGGCCAATCCGGCCACGGAGTGGACGGGGAACGTTCCTCGGGCGGCTTGGGCATGAATTCCACCTGGAGCACGCTTTCGCAGCCTTCGCGAATCGCCTTACCCACGCAGTCGTTACCCGTATCGCCACCGCCAATCACCAAGACCTTGCGGCCCTTGGCGCTGAACTTTTCAGGATTCGTTTCGCCGGGCTTGTTTGCGCCGTGCAAGAAGTCGAGCGCAAGGAAGATTCCTTCGGCTTCGCGGCCCGGGATTTTCAAGTCGCGGGCGTTCGGCGTACCGATAGCGAGGAAGACTTCGTCAAAATTCTTGTGGATGTATTCCGCCGAAATGTCCTTGCCGATTTCGGTGCTGCAGACAAACTTGATGCCCGCTTCTTCGAGGAGCTTGACACGGCGATCGATGACCGACTTGTCGAGTTTCCAGTTCGGAATGCCGTAGCGTAAAAGACCGCCCACCTTTTCGCGCTTTTCGTAAACGGTAACGGCGTAACCCTTGCGACGGAGCGCTTCGGCAGCAAAGAGGCCTGCAGGACCCGAGCCGATAACCGCGGCTGTCTTGCCGTTCCATTCGACAGCGGGGAGCGTTACGCGGCCCTCTTCGAAGGCGGTTTCGATGATGTACTTTTCAATCTGGCGAACCATCACCGGATCGTTATGCACATTGCCCGTACAAGCGGATTCGCAAAGCGCGGGACAAACGCGGCCCGTAAATTCGGGGAAGAACGCCGTCTTGCTGATGATGTTGTAGGCACGTTCAGCATTCCCTACAGCGACAGCCGCATTGAATTCAGGCACCAGGTTACCGAGCGGGCAGCCAGCACCGTGACAGAACGGGATTCCACAACTGTGGCAGCGTGAACCCTGCTGCACGATTTCCAATGAAGTCAAGCGGCGTTCGACTTCGTTGTTGTCCTTGATTCGCTCTTCGACAGGGCGGTAAACATCTGCGATTCTTTTAACTTCTTGCATATTAACCTCAGCCCTTCTTAGCCAATGCGTTCCTGTAATCCACCGGGAAGATTTTCACGAACTTGGGACGTTCGCTGTTCCAGTTTTCAAGGATGCGCTTGCCCTTTTCGCTACCCGTTGCCTGAACGTGCTGCTCAATGAAGTCGAGGAGCTCGCGTTCGCTTTCAGTACCGGCAATCACACTTTCAAGGTCCACGGAGCCCACGTTGCAGCTCAGGTCGAAGTGACCCGTTTCGTCGTACACGTAAGCAAAGCCACCTGTCATACCTGCGGCGAAGTTCACGCCCACGCGACCGAGTACCACCACGCGGCCACCCGTCATGTATTCGCAACCGTGGTCACCCACGCCTTCACTTACCAGGAGCATACCGGAGTTACGGATACCGAAGCGTTCGCCCGCAAGGCCGTTAATAAACACCTTACCCGACGTACCACCGTAACCGATGACGTTACCGGCGATGACGTTGTCTTCGGCCTTGAAGGTGGCGTTGTGCGGCGGGCGCACGATAATCTTACCACCCGAAAGTCCCTTACCCATAAAGTCGTTGGCTTCGCCTTCCAGATCGAGCGTGACACCCGGAGCAAGGAAGGCTCCGAAGCTCTGGCCCGCGACCCCCTGAAGGTGAATGCGGATGGTATCTTCGGGGAGGCCCTTCACGCCAAAGTGTTCGTCCACTTCGCCGGAAAGTTCCGTACCCACCGTACGATCGGTGTTGTGCACCATCGCGCTGAGTTCCACGGCAGTCCCCTTTTCGAGCGTTTCCTTGACAAACGGCAAGAGTTCGCGGCGGTCGAAGTTGACCAGTTCTTCCTTGACATAGTTCTTGTCAAAGGACTTGACGCCACCCTTGACGGTTTCGAAAATCTTGGAGAAATCGAGGTTCTTTGCCTTGTAGAAGGCGATGGCGGAATCCTTTTCGAGGAGGTCGCTACGGCCGCAGGCTTCTTCGAGAGAGCGGAGACCGAGGCTTGCGAGGATTTCGCGGACTTCGTCGGCGATGAAGAAGAGGAAGTTTTCGACATATTCCGGTTTACCGGCAAAGCGCTTGCGGAAGTCAGCATCCTGCGTTGCAATACCCATGGGGCACTGGTTCGTATGGCACTTGCGGTCCATCACGCAACCAAGGCTAACCAACAAGTTCGTGGCAAAACCGAATTCTTCAGCACCGAGGAGGGCGGCCACCACAATATCGCGGCCCGTCTTGAGCTGACCATCGACCTGGAGCTTGATACGACCGCGCAAGTCATTGAGCACAAGGGTCTGTTCCGCTTCGGCAATACCGAGTTCCCACGGAAGGCCGGCATGCTTGATAGAAGTCAGCGGAGATGCACCCGTACCGCCATCGTGGCCAGAAATGAGCACCACATCGGCATGGGCCTTGGCGACACCCGCGGCAACCGTACCCACGCCCACTTCGGACACGAGCTTCACAGAAACACGGGCCTTCGGGTTGGAGTTACGCAGGTCGTAAATGAGCTGGGCCAAGTCTTCGATAGAGTAAATATCGTGATGCGGCGGTGGAGAAATCAGCGACACATTCGGCGTACTATGACGGATGCGGGCCACGAATTCGTTCACCTTGTGGGCCGGCAGCTGGCCACCTTCACCAGGCTTTGCACCCTGAGCCATCTTGATCTGCAAATCTTTGGCATGGCGCAGGTAATCGATTGTAACACCGAAGCGGCCCGAAGCAATCTGACGGATTGCAGAGCTACGGATATCTCCGTTCGGAGCCGGAGTATCGCGATCCGGGTCTTCACCACCTTCACCGCAGTTGCTCATGGCACCGATGCGGTTCATGGCGATAGCGATGGTTTCGTGAGCTTCAGGGCTCAAAGAACCAAGGCTCATAGCGCCTGCCACAAAGTGCTTGACAATGGATTCGCGGCTTTCGACTTCAGAAATATCGATCGGAGTCGCTTCCTTGAACTTGAAGAGGCCGCGGAGCGTTGCCTGACGTTCAGACTGATCGTTGATGAGCTTGCTGTAAACCTTGAACTTTTCGTAGTCGCCGCCCTGCACAGCCTGACGGAATGCAGCCAAGGACTGCGGAGTCCACAAGTGCTTTTCGCCTTCTTTGCGGTAAGCGTACTGGCCACCGGACTGAAGCACCTTGCTTGCGTCGGCAAAGGCAATCTTCTGACGCTCGCCCACTTCAGCAGCGATTTCTTCGAGGCCGATACCTTCGATGCGGCTTGCTGTCCCCGGCAAGAACTTTTCGACGAGTTCCTTGCTCAGGCCGACCGCTTCGAAAATCTGGGCGCTGCGGTAGCTACGGAGGGTAGAAATACCCATCTTCGACATAATCTTGAGGAGGCCCTTATCGACAGCCTTCACGTAGTTGGCGGCAGCTGTCACCGGATCCACATCGAGGTCGCCGTTGTGGCACATGTTGGTAATGCTCTGGAAGGCCAAATACGGGTTGATGACCGTAGCACCGAAACCGAGCAACAAGGCAAAATGCATGACTTCGCGGACTTCGCCGGACTGCACCACCAAACCGATTTCAGGACGTACACCGGCTTCCACAAGGGCGCGGTTCACGCTGGCCGTGGCAAGCAGCGACGGAATAGGCACGTAGCCCCAATCGATGTTCTTATCGGTCAGAACGATGATATCGAAACCGTCATTCACGGCACGCACGGCATCGCCAGCGAGGTTCTGCAAGGCGGCTTCGAGGACTTCCCCATTGCCACCGAGCGGGAACTGCATCTTGAGTTCCTTGGCCTTGAAGGCCTTATCGCCGATGTTTTCAAAGCGGCGGATTTCGTCTTCGGTCACGATCGGGCGCGGAATCTTGATGAGGTGCGCCTGCTCCGGAGTCTCTTCGAGGATATTGCCGTGGTTACCGATGTAAGTCGTAAGGCTCATCACCAGTTCTTCACGAATCGGGTCAATCGGTGGGTTCGTCACCTGGGCAAAGAGCTGCTTGAAGTAGTTGAACAGCGGCTGCGGCTTGTCCGAAAGTACGGCGAGAGCGGCGTCGTTACCCATAGAACCGATAGGTTCTGCACCGTTCTTGGCCATGGGCTGCAAAATAATGGAGAGGTCTTCGGCAGAGTAACCGAAGCGCTTCTGCTGCACCAGAATATCGTCAGGAACGTCGGCCGGGTTGATTTCGCTAAAGAGGCCACGAACGCTCATCTTGTTTTCGGCGACCCAGCGGCGGTACGGCTTGCTACGGGCCACGTAAGCCTTCATTTCGGCATTCTTCAAGATGTGGTGATTTTCGAGATCGAGGTAGATGATTTCACCAGGTTTGAGGCGGCCCTTTTCTTCGACTTCGTCGTCGGCCAAGTCGAGCACGCCTGTTTCAGAGGCCATCACGAAGAGGCCGTCTTTACATAAGGTGTAACGAGCCGGACGAAGGCCGTTGCGGTCGAGGATTGCACCAGCATTCACACCATCGCTGAACGCGACAGCGGCAGGGCCATCCCACGGTTCCATAAGCATGGATTCGTATTCAAAGAAGCCACGCACGTCGCGGCCGAGGTAATGCTTCTGGCCCCAAGCCTGCGGCAGAAGCATCATCATCGCATGCGGGAGGCTACGGCCCGCTGCGACGAGAAGCTCAAACATGTTATCAAGGCTAGCAGAGTCGCTCTGACCCGGCATAATGAGCGGCAAGAGCTTCGGCAAATCTTCACCGATGACTTCGCTCTTCAGGAGCGGTTCGCGGGCGCGAAGGCTGTTCAGGTTACCGCGCAAGGTGTTGATTTCACCGTTGTGAGCGAGATAGCGGAACGGGTGCGCCAACGGCCAAGTCGGGAACGTATTGGTAGAATAACGCTGGTGCACGAGAGCCAAGGGGCTTTCGAAATCGAGATCGTTCAGGTCCTTATAGAAGCCTTCGATCTGGCTTGCAAGCAACAAGCCCTTGTAAACAATGCTCTTGCGGCTGCAGCTGCAAACATACACGCCCTTGCAGGTCTTTTCGACCAAACGGCGCACCACGTAAAGCTTGATATCGAATTCTTCGTTGGTCTTAAACTTGGAACCGTCAAAGAACACCTGGCGAATGTGCGGCAAGGTTTCGCGGGCCGTGTGACCGATGGTAGCGGGATTCACCGGAACTTCGCGGAACTGAATGACATCGACACCTTCGGATTCGGCAACGCGCTTGATTTCTGCATCCAGAGCATCGGCGGCAAGCGTGTTTTCCACAAAGTACATTGCCACGCCGTAACGGGCCGGAAGGCTCGGGTAGAGCTTGCGGAAGAACTTATGCGGCATAGAAAGCAAAAGGCCAGCGCCGTCACCCGTTTCAGGGTCGCCACCAGCCGCACCGCGGTGCATGAGTCTCTTCAAGACCGTAATACCCTGCAGCACAATCTGGTGCGAGGCAACATTATTAATATTGGCAACAAGACCGACACCGCAGGCGTCGTGTTCGTTGGCCGGATCGTAAAGTGCTTGAGCGTTCATAAATAATCCTTGTTTTACTTTTTTGCGCTCCGTATTTGCAAAATCCGTGCCAAATGGACGAAACACCCGCCAATTATTGAAAAAGCGGTCAAAAATGTAAAACAAAAGCCGAATCTTAAAATTTGGCTAAATTTTCAATTTCAAAAATTGTAAAGAATTACACTGGTTTTACAATTTACGTAAACACCCGTAAATCAGACGCAGATTGCGCGAGAACGGGCGTTATTCGAACACTTTCTTCTTGCGTTGGTCGCGACCGATCAAAATGAGGCTCACGACCACACCGGCGAGGAGCACCACCGAGGTGATAATCAGCGCGACAGAATGTCCGCAGGTCAGTTGGAAGAACAGCACCGAGAGACTCCAGCCGATAACCGTCTGAAACACCATCATGAGCGTTCCGTAGAAGCGCCCGAGTTCACGGAAGGCGGTTCCCATGGCGGCAAGGCACGGCACGTAGAGCAATATAAATAGTAAGTATGCCAACACCTGGAAACGCCCCAGGTTGAAATGCGCCTGCATGGTCTTGTACGCGCCTTCGTTTCCAGCACCTTCGGATTCTTCAATCGCAGCCTTGACTCCCAGCGGGTTCGCAATGGAGGTAAAGACTTCCACTAAGTTCGCGGGGATGCTTACGAGAGCTTCTTTTACCGTAGATTTCAGGCTAAAGCTTTCGTCAGCGTCGGCAGTTGCAAGCGCGCCGGCCTCCCCCACAGCGTCAGCGTCGCCCGTGCCCTCAATGGCATACAGCGAATTGAGCGTTCCGACAATAGCCTCCTTCGCAAAGAGTCCCGTAAAGAGCGCCACCGAAGCAGGCCAATTGTCGCGTTCAACACCGAAGGGTTCGAACACCGGCGTAATCACCGTTCCCACGGCGCTCAGCACCGACTTTTCGTTGTTGTCGTTGCCGAAACTTCCGTCCGTGCCGACGGAGCCCATAAAGCCGAGCACCGTCACCATAATGAGCACGACCTTGCCCGCGCGGAAAACGAATTCCTTGAGGCGGAGCCATGCGTGACGGAAAAGGTTACGCGCCTTGGGCAAATGGTAAGGCGGCAGTTCCATGATGAACGTCGATTCCTTGCCCATGAAAACCGTATGGCGCAAGAGCAGGCCGTAAATCAGCGCAATCACGATGCCCGTCAGGTAAATCCCGAACACGAGCGTGCCTGCGCTTTCGCCGAAGAAAGCCGCACCAAATAGCGCATACACCGGAAGGCGCGCCCCACAACTCATGAACGGCACCAAGAACAAAGTAAGGAACCTTTCGCGCTTGTTTTCGAGCGTACGCGTGCCCATGAGCGCCGGCACCGAACAGCCAAAGCCAACGATCATCGGCACGAAAGCCTTTCCCGGGAGCCCGAGGAACCGCATAAAGCGATCCGCCACAAACGCCGCACGCGACATGTAGCCAGAATCCTCGAGGAACGAAAGGCAAAGGAACATGAAGAAAATGACAGGTATGAACGTCGATACCGTCTGGATACCCGTACCGATGCCGTTCGCCAACAGCGCCACGACAACGCCCGGCGCACCAATCTTCGTCAGAAGTTCCGTCATTCCGTCCACGAAAATTCCGCCGAACAGGATGTCGAAGAAATCGATGAACGCGCTGCCGACCTTCACCGCAAACCAGAACACCAGATACATGGCAATAAGGAAAAGCGGTATTCCTAGAATACGGTTCAGAAATAGTTTGTCGAGCTTGTCGGTCCGCGTGCGCTTGGTAGTATTGTCGCGGATGACGGCCTTCGCGATGTCGCGGGCATAGGAGTAGCGGGAATCGGCCAGTGCAAATTCCACCTCTTCGCCCAAGTCTTCTTCAATCTTGTCGTGCGGGATTTCGACACCGAGTTCGTCGGCAAGTTCCTGCACTCGCCCGCTATGCTCCAGGTACTGCACCGCCGTCCAGCGCGGGCTTGCGCCAAGCTTGTCGGCTACGGGCTTGAGCGGCACCGCAATTTCTTCAATCAGCTTTTCCAGAACTTCGGAATGCTTGACCGCCTTCGGGAGCGGAAGCTCGCGGCTGTTATGCAGCAACTTGTGCAAGTCGTTCACGAATCCTTCGCAGCTCTTGGGCGAAACCGCCGTAAGGCCAATCGCCGTCACGCCGAGAATTTCTTCGAGCTTGTGCAGGTCCACATGGATGCCGCGACTCGCCGCGATATCCATCATGTTCACCGCCAAGACCATCGGCACGCCCTTTTCCATCAGCTGGCTCGTGAGGAACAGGTTGCGTTCCAGGTTCGTAGCATCTAGAATGTTCACGACCAGGTCCGCCTCGCCCTTGAGCAAGTAATCGAGAGCGGCGCGTTCGTCTTCAGAATTCGCAAACAGCGCGTAAATACCCGGCAAGTCCACCACGCGAATCGTGTGGTTGTCGAGCTTGAACTGGCCTTCCTTCTTTTCGACAGTCACGCCAGGCCAGTTGCCCACAATCTGGTTCGAGCCGGTAAGCGAGTTAAAGAGCGCCGTCTTTCCGCAGTTCGGATTGCCTGCAATCGCAATCGTGAAAACTTCTTTCTCGATAGGCATCAGACTCTCCTCAACTTGAGCACATTGGCTTCTTGTTTGCGGAGCGAGAGCCTGTACGAAAGCACGCTCACCTCGACCGGGTCGCCGAGCGGAGCCACCTGCAAAACCTGCAGCACCACGCCACGCACAAGCCCCATCGACAAAAGTTTGGACTTGTATTGAGAATCACCCGTGTTGTATCCAATAATTTCGGCCTTGTCGCCTTTTTTTAGTTCCGAAAACTTCGGTTCGTTATTCATACACCAACGATTTACTTTTTCTTAGATTTAGCGGCGTTCGGCTTTTTCGCCGATTCATTGGGCGTGTTCACAAATTCCTCGATTTTCTCGAGAGTCTCCGCCGAAAGAATGTGTTCCATGCAGCAGGCATCCTTGTCGGCAATCGCCTCGGAGATACCGAGCTTAATCAGGAAACCCTTCAGCAGGATGTGACGGTTCAGAATCTGGGACGCCACAAGCGCACCTTCCGACGTGAGTTCGATGCCGCTGTACGGTTCCTGCGTCACAAGGCCCAGCTTCTTGAGTTCAATCACCGCCTTGGCAACCGACGGCATCTTGACCTTGAGCGCCGCCGCAATGTCGCGGACACGGGCAATCCCGTTCGCAAGGCGCAGCATGTGCACCATTTCCAAGTAGTCTTCAAGGCTCTGGCTTAACTTTACTTGTTCCATAGGACGGCTCCGATTAGACGAAAAACACACCTTATATATTAGTCAACGCTAAATTTAGAAAGCCACGGCTAATTAGTAAAGGCTAAGCTATGGAAATTGGGGGTAAAAAGGGGTGTTACCCGGCTCGTCCCTCGCCGGGTCGGGCTATACTCGCTTCGCTCACCGAGCCTTGCAAGCAAGTCTCCGCCCTTCGGGCGACTATCCCTAACGCAAAAGGGCGGACATGACGTCCGCCCAAACTTCGCTTTTGTTGGGAATTATTTTACGCTAATTCTCTGAACATGATTTCCGATTCGTATCATATAATTACCTGCTTGCGGTACGGCAATATTGAAATTGGCAGATTCAACATAGCCGTTCTTCAACACACTCCCCTGCACATCAAAGATTGCATAAACAGAGCCTACCGGAGCAGTTGAAATCTGAATATTGCGAGAAATTACGCTTACAGACATTTCCAAATTAGCAAATTGATTATCCATTATTCCGGCCAACTTCGTACTATCGAATACCGCATGATAGGCAGCCTCGCCAACAACTTTCTCTATCTTAGGGGACCAACCTGTAAATTCATAGCTGTAATTCTTTGTCGAAGCCTTTGTTGGTGTTTTGCCAGTGTATTTTGGCGAATCTCCATAAGCAATAGAATCTTTTTGCAGGGTATCTCTGCCATTCACAAAAGAAATCTGATACATTCTAATTGTACTGTCGAATACAGCCTTGTATTCAGCATCTCCTGCAACGGAAACAAGCGTTGGGAACCATCCCTTGAATTGGTATGTATAAGCCGTACTCATAGCTTTTTTAGGATTAGATGTCTTCAAAACCGGCATTTTTCCATATTCAATTTCAGAAGACTGCAAAAGACTATCTTCGCTATAAAAACTAATGGTGTATTTGCGAATTGTGCTATCATAGACTGCTTTATAAGAAGCGCTACCAGCAACCTTTACAATTTCGGGAGACCACCCTTTGAAGGTATATACATATTGAGCGGATTCTTTCTTTGGCAAATCTCCATCAAATTGAGGTAGATCCCCATATAGCAATGTATCTACCTGTAAAGTATCTTTGCCATATGTAAATACAATCACATTTCTCTTAACTGTTAAAGGAATTATTGCAGTTGCAGTAAGGTGATTTTGTGCATCCGCAGGAACGAATGTAATTTCATAGCCTTTATTTACTACATCCGGAATCACATTGGATTCAGACCAGATAAAAGAGCCATCCACATTGGCATCGCCGCCGTCAATTATCGCATCTGCCAATGTTTGACCGAAATAGACATCCTTTGCAGTCGGTAACTCTAAAATTGTCGAAGGGGCCTTTTCAATAATAAAATCAGCCTTTGCGGAACCAGAGTAATTACCCGTAAGAACGGCCTGAACAGAGCCCTTCCCCGCGTTAATGTTATTAGTGTAAAATAATCGATAATCTATCGGGTTTATCACGGTATCGGCAACTAGCACTGAAATATTTGGCGTTATAGAATCTCCATTATAAACCTGATTATCTATTGCAGCGATAGAAACAGCTACGTTTACTGGAGAAATCTCAAAAGAAACAGGTTTACACCCTGAATACGTCCCAATTCCACAAATATTTATTATAGCAGTTCCAGCATTTACATTATTTTGGTATGAAACCGTATAATCGGTTCCTTCATATAATGCTGTTCCGTACAATGTTATAGACTTCACAGCAGGCTTTTTTTCTTTGCCGTCATAAACAAAATCTTTAAGCGAAGCTGTTTCCACAATCGCCTCGGCAAGAGTTCCTACGAACCATGATAATCTTGGGTAAGACTCTCCGATAATTCTCCATGTATCTATAAAGTCCCAATTTCCATAAGTAGACGATGATTGCATTGCAGCAGTCGTTTGTGCTGGAGAATTAGAAATTGTGGCGATTCCCGTCTTGCCTTCAAACGTAAGATTACATTTTTCGCTATCAAAATAGGAATCCGCTATTTCCATAGAGCCATTTACATAGCCTACAATACAACCTGTATAAACGGGACCATCTTCAATGCCTTTTACCGAGCCACTTACATATGTTTCGGAAACAGACCCCTTTCCATAGCCAATCAAGCCACCGATATAGAAGTTTCCCACTTCATCGGCTGGATTTCCATAATATGAACCAGTTACATTTCCCTGAGCATAACTCTGCGAAATACTTGTTCCATCAAATCGACCGACAAGTCCCCCTAATTTTGTCGTTCCGCTAACATCACCTATAGCCAATGATTTTGAGATAGAGCCTTTATAAGCATACCCGACAAGACCACCCAAGTTATCGTTACCGGCACTAGAATTGTCAACATCGCCAATCACATTACCCGTTGCATACGAACAAGAGATATTTCCATAGGAACTTCCAATCAAACCGCCAACGTTATCGTCACCTTTGACATTTGCAGTCGAATAGGAAGAATCTACTCGACCATTCACGACTCCGACAAGACCTCCCACTTGGTAAATGCCTATTACAGAATCGCCAATAAAGTAGGATTTAAAAATATCACTTTCCGCAGATCCAGCAACGCCACCGACAGAATCTTTTCCAAAAGCATTTCCAATAAAAAAGGAATTTTCAATACTACCACCTTTTCCAACAATCCCTCCCACATTATTTACACCAACAACATTTCCCTGTTTGTGACAAACATTATTTATAATTCGAGAATTTCCTGCTATGCCACCAACAACATCTCCTGAAGCGAAGACATTTCCTTCTGACGACGAATTCGTCACCTCCCGAGCATATCCAGCTAAGCCTCCTACAAGTTTTTCGCCTGTAATATCCCCACCTATATGAGAAGACGAATCAATTTTTGTAACCGCATAGCCAGCAACACCCCCAACATATTCGCCAGATCCTTTAACATCGCCAATAGAATTGGACATTCTTATCGTTCCCGTATATCCCGCGATTCCTCCGACATAATTTCCGCGTCCATACACATTCCCTTTTGAATATGAATTTTTTAAATACGAAGCATGACCGACCAGGCCACCCACATACGAGGCTCCCTTTACATCGCCATTGATATGATAGATTGAATCAATTGGGCTAATGCTGCCAATCAGAGCTTTACCCGCAACTCCACCTACATAATCACCGGAACCAACTACTAGCCCTGAAGAATGAGTATTTCGCAAATACCCTGCCCCATTTTTTGTTTTAGATGAAATAAATCCTACGGCGCCTCCAACATAGTTTCCACCCATCACATCACTCTCTGAAAAACAATCAACTACATATGAAGCATATCCTACGACGCCGCCTACATAATCGGTTACGCCCGAGACATTTCCTTTAGAATAAGAATTCTCAATTTCTCCAAACAATAATCCTGCAACACCACCGACAAATCCCATTCCTTCTATATGTCCTTCTATATGAAACGAAGAATCTATATGCATACTATAATGTTCTTCATCTGGATAATCGGTCCTTCCCAACAATCCTCCGACATAATCATGTTTACCAACAACTCTACCTTTAAAATGTGATTTATAAATTATTCGAATTGGGGTATTTGAAATTTGTTTATAAAGAATAGTATCTGCATAAAAATAATCGGTTCCAACTAATCCACCGACAAAATTTTTACCATATACATCCCCCGTAGCATACGAATTCTGTAAAACTTTGATTTTTCGAGATTCATGAGTTGAGACCGCATTGCCATCTGATTGAAAAGCATAAAAATTCAATCCAACCAAGCCGCCAACATAATCGCATTCGCCAATCACAGATCCTTCCGAAAAGCTATTCGTTATAGATCCGGTCAATTGTCCAGCCAATCCTCCAACGTAGGAGATCCCATTTATACTACCATCCATATGATGTACTGACTCCATCAGCAAGAAGGAGTTTTTGACGCCATAATTATAATTTGATTTTCCAAGAACTCCTCCAACATAATTCCCCTCAGCCGTTACCGTCCCTTTAGAATAAGAATTATACATCACTTTGGTTATTAACGATAATGTTGTTATAGTATCTACGGTCGTCGAATCGCCATTGTAAATAGAGTCTAAACCCACGAGACCTCCCACATAATTTTGTCCTCGAATATCACCTATTGCATATGAGTTTCGCACAACATGAACAATTGTATCTCTGTCTGTTTTGCTATAGAAATAAGAATGTCCAACCAACCCTCCTATATAATTCTCACCCTCGACATTCCCCAATGAATGCGAGTTGAAGATTGTTCCCGACGATTGACCAACTAAACCACCTATGAAATTGTTTAATCCCGAGACATTCCCCTTTGAATAAGATTCTGTTATGGATGCTAAAGCAAAACCAACTAGACCACCAACATAGTCAATACCACCTACATTTCCTTCTGAATATGACGAATCAATCGTTCCACTAGCATAGCCGGCGAGACCACCAACAAAGTTATCTTCGCCCACAACATTTCCTTCTGAATATGACGAACGTATTCGGTTTGCATTTCCTACTAAGCCTCCTACATAGGCATGACCAGTTATGTCACCACCAATATGATAAACTCCATTCAACAAACCTTTTGAAAAACCAACAGAGCCGCCAACATATTCAGTTCCATTTACATTTCCCTTTGAATGCGACGAATCAATCGTCCCTCTAGCATAGCCGGCGAGACCACCAACAAAGTTATCTTCGCCCACAACATTTCCTTCTGAATATGACAAATGTATTCGATTTGTATTTCCAGCTAATCCACCTATATAGGCGCGACCGGTTATGTTACCACCCGTATGATAAACCGTACTTAACAATCCCTTTGCAGATCCAACTACACCACCAACATAACTTGAATCTCCTATAACATCTCCTTCTGCATAGCTAGTATATATTGAATTACTAAAGCCGGCTATTCCGCCAACATAATGACCACTTCCAATTACATTTCCCACGCAATGATGAACATTTTTTATCTCTTCTGAAATTCCCGCAATTCCTCCTACATAAGAAACACCCCTCACAGAACTTTCTGCGAAGCTGTTATTTACAGAAGAACATTGTCCAACCACGCCTCCAATGTAGGAACCTAAGCCAACAACATCACCACCTTCGTGATGGGAACCAGATATCACTGCAGACGCGCCAGCGATTCCACCAACATAATTACGACCTTGAACATATCCTTTGTCGTGAACGCTAGATTCAATTTCATCAACATAACCAGCAACGCCACCAACAGAATCTATTCCCAAAACACGACTTTCCACAGAACTTGCATTTAATTTTCCCGTTGAGAAACCTACTAAGCCTCCAACACAATTGGCTCCTGACACATTCACCTTACTATGTACATTCGTAATGATTGCGTTTATCGCATATCCCGCAACAGCTCCAACATAATTTTGGGCAGTAATACTTCCTGCAACTAAATCAAGGTTACTCACCTTTAAATGTTCTGTGTATCCAAAAAAGCCCGCATAATCATTTCCATTCTTAATGTACAACCCGAATATTTTGCGATTATTTTTCCCTGCTAGCGCATCAAATTCTCCCCTAAAAGGATTTTTTTTAGTTCCAATAGGAGTCCATTCAGTGTGAGAAATATTATACCATGAAGTATCTCCGATTCCTGCAGTATCATTCAAGAAAATATCAAATCCTAAAGTAATTGTTTTACCATCAAAATCAGATGTTCCCTCATTCACAAGCTTTGCAAGACCTGCGAGCTGTTCCGCAGTGGTCAGGTTATAAGCTTGCGCCCCGGGTTCATACCAAGAAATATCGGCTGAACCATCCCAAATTGCGGGTGCAGCATTCAGCACGCCAATCCATGTGGCACAAACCAAGGCAATCTTTTTGATTTTTTGCATCATCATAGAAACCTCTTGTATAAAGGTTAAGCGTTTAGGCTTTGTTGCGACAATTTGGGGGAAGTGGAGACTCCACAGAAAAATGCTCTCTAGTTGTACGCTTCAATTTATAATGATCTTCTACATTGTCTTTTATTTTTTCCCGAATACGCCCACAAACGATTATTGAAGCAAAAACAACGCAGAAAATTATCAGATACACTACAACTGGATAAAAAACGAATAAAAATTGGAAAATTTCTGTAATCTGTTTGGACGCAAACAATAGAATTATCGAAAAGAACCAGCCAATAATCATTAATTCGACAAAAAGCATAGTCAATTTCTGCGTCGAAAAACTTGATGGTTTTGTTAAAATACAGGAATCTTTATTGCAATCATAATACAGCCCATACACAAAACATGCTTCGTGAACAGAGAGACCACTGTTTAAACGTTCTTCATAATATTTAACCACATTAATCCAACTTATAATCCAGGAATAGTACCCTTTTACACTGCACAACCATAAAATGGATGTAATCATTCCCAAACAAGCAACTAACACAGCATATAGTTTGCAATCACCCTTTCCTAACAAGGTATAGAAAGCTACAAACAATGCACCAGTAAATATTGCGTATAAATTCACATATTTAACATAATGGTTATAAAAAGCATTCCTTCCTTCTATAGCCTTTTCGTAAAATTTCCACAATTCTTCACGATTTTTTTCGTTCTCAGATTTCACCATTTCTACTTTGAACGGCATACGGCATTCCCCTTCATTAACGCATAGAGATTAACTCTGGCGCAAAGAACCCAGTCAATTTTAGGAACACAAAAAGGCGTGAGTCGTTGCATTTACCACATTGAGGCTCGGGAAAGGGCCCTTACACGATAAACGCAAACGACCCACGCCCCGAAAGGGCTGTTGCCCATTGGTCATGCAACCAAAGGCCGACTAAAAGTCGGCACAGCAAACTGAAACACACCGCAAAAACGGCGTGCCTGCGTGAGCGTTCGCCTTGTCCTCGTGTAAGTTGAAATTTTCCCGATTTCAATGTGAGAACAAGAGCTAAAACTCTATTTACTTTCAAAAATACATAAATATTTACAAAGTGAGCGATAATTACAGAAGAAAATACCATCTAAGCACAAGAATAGGCAAATTTCGGTAAAATCATCGATTTTGGCATAGTCCAACTTGGAATAGTATTGTATATTTCATTCTGCGTCGGAAGTACTGACGCTTTTTTATATCCCCCGACAGGGGCCCGTTACGGGGCATGCGTTCCATAGGTAAGGCTATGGGAAAAACCAAGGAAAATGGAGATTCGTTGAATCCGATTGCGAAATCGGATTCTGGTGAAATCGTCCTTTACCAGCCGGAAGGTGAAGTCCGCTTGGAGGTGCGCGTTGAAAACGAGACGGTCTGTCTCACGCAGGCACAGATGGCACGATTATTCGAGAGAGATCGTTCCGTTATTGCAAAGCACATCAAAAACGCGTTCAATGAAGGCGAATTAGATTCCAAAGTGGTATGTGCAAATTTTGCACATACCACTCCGCATGGCGCAATCAAAGGGAAAACACAATCTTCGGAAGTCGTCCTATATAATTTAGATGTCATCATTTCCGTCGGCTATCGAGTCAAGTCCATTGCAGGAACACGTTTTCGCCAGTGGGCAAATAAAATCCTGAAAGACTACATGCTCAAAGGTTATGCCGTAAATCAACGAATGGTTGCGACTGGAATGCAGATCGCCAATCAGTTTCAGGAACAACGGCAATTAATTGAAAACCAGGGAACGAAACTCGAAAATGTGGACAATCGTCTTTCGACCGTTGAAAAACATATTGATTTCTTTGTCAAAGCCGTCCAAACACCCACAGGAGGCATCCTTGCGACAGGAACTCGGTTTGACGGACTTGTTCTGATTGCTGATTTGGTGAAATCCGCGAAGCGGTCCGTGGTGTTTATCGATCCATATGCAAATCTCGAGGTTTTAAAATTTGCCGCAATGCGTGCGAAAGATGTTAAGGCTGTCATTTATTCCGCACGTATCACTCCCGAATTTAAGGCAGCCAAGGACATGCACAATAAGCAATATCCCGACTTAGAACTGAAGACCATGCGCACTATTCACGATCGATTTTTGCTTGTGGATGATACGGTTTATCACTTTGGAGCCTCGTTCAAGGACATGGGTAATGAAATGACGGCTTTCAGCGTTTTGAATTTCGTGACGCCAGAAGAAGTCATCGCCAAAATCCAGGCAAGTATGAAGGGGAAATAAGCCCGCCATTCCCCTTCACATAAAAAAAGGACCGCGGCAAAACGCCACAGTCCCCTTTTTGCGCATTATGCGAGGTAATTAGAAGCTGTACACCGTTTCAAGACCGAAACGCAGAGCGTCATCGTCTTCGTTATCCTGCACGGCAACATCCACCATGCCGAAAGCGGTGATTTCCAGGTTTTCGACCGGAGTGATGTAGACGCGGGCACCGACATCGAACGTAGCAGCGGTATCGTCATCATCATCCAAAGTGTGCGTGTGGTATTCTACAGGAATGCCAACCTTGATGAATTCAGCAAACTTGAAAGCCGGTTCGGCGTACAGGAAGAAGTATTCCGGGATTTCGCCGTTATCAAGGTCGCTAGCATCCTCGGCTGCATCACCTCTGTCGATGAGGGCGTAGAAGGCAGTCGTCTTGATATCAAACATACCCACTTCGAAAGTCGGCTCAACCAAGAAGGCGTGGGCAGTAGAAGTCCAGTCCTGACCTTCCACGACATCACCGTCGTCCATCAGGTAATCAGCATGGAAACCATACACAGCCCTGAAGCCAAAGCCACCGAGAGAGAGGCCCGCTTCTACACCGGCATGGAGTTCGTTATGCTGAGTGGTCTGGAAGCTCTTGTAGTCCACATACGGACGCAAGTGCTGACCGGCATAGTCGAATTCGTAAGCGGCGTGGACATCGTAAACCTTGGCACCATCTTCGTCGGCCCAGTCGTTACCGCCACGACCAAAGCCAAAGCCAAGAATAAAGCCAGCCAAGTCAATTTCAAAACCACGGATATCATGTTCCTTCATGCCAGCAGCATTGTCAGCAGGATCATCGTAGTCATAGTAGGCAACAAATGCACCTTCCGAGAAGGTCAGGTCACCCAGCTTGACGGCGAAGAATTCAGCCGGCTGATACTGAATGTAGGCACCATTGTAAATGGCAAACGGATCCGTCGTTTCACCATCGGCTTCAAGACCCACGAAAGCAGACCACTTTTCATTGAACTTGACTTCAAAATTCAGGTCAAAGGTAGAAGCATAGGAATGGTTCAGGTCTTCATCTTCCAAGACATTGCCCGTGTAGATGTCAAATTCAACTTCGCCATTATACTTAACTTCCATCTTGGCTTCAGAAGTACCTTCGCTCATGCTGGCCTTGAGCATGTCGAAAGCGTTACCGGCAGCGTCGGCCACTTCGCCCGGGTTTGTATTTTCAGCAGGAGCAGATTCAGCGGATTTTTCTTCTTCAGCAGGAGCGGCAGCGACAGGCTGTTCAGCCGGTGTTTCCTGTGCCGGAGCGACGACAGGGGCTTCCTGAGCAGGAGCGGCCTGAGTTTCAGCAGGGGCTGCAGCAGGAGCTTCAGCAACAGGGGCTGCAGCGGGGGCTTCGGCGGCAGGGGCGGCTTCCTGAGCAAATGCAGACACTGCAAAGAAGGAAGCGGCGGCAAGGCCGAACAAAAGATTAGACGTCAAACGATTCTTCATTTTTCTCTCCCTTGACGGATTTATTTTCTGTTTTTGTAACACTCCGTCAGGTTTTTTACAAATAGTGCTACAAAAACGCTTGGCTATCGCCTTCTGTGTGCTATTATTGCAAAATGCGTGCCAAGATGTTTCAGTTTAGTTTCACAAATTAGACAAATCTAATTCAAGCTTTTTAATTAAGGGCTGGCAGGTTTTGGGCCTACCAGCCCTTAATAGTTCTTGATTCTAAAAGACTAGTCTTCGAATCTCTTTTCCTTGTTGGCCTTCATGCCGAAGAGCTTGAGGAAGATTCCCGTACCCACCAGCGCCACGATGGCAGCGACGATCCACTTGGTATCGCCTCCAACCGGCACCTGATAGAGGAGAACCGCCACAGCCCAAGCAAGAATCGTCTGAACCGTTGCCATAAGGATAGCAAGGCCGAGGCCGATTTCGCGGGCTACGACACCCATTGCAGCAAGGCAAGGTACATAGAGCAAGATAAAGATGAGGAATGCGAACACCTGCCAGTTAAAGCCATCCACCGGGTTACCGTTCTTATCCGGATTGTGGAAGTAAGAGCGGAGGTTAGCGTAGATGTCGGCTGTTTCGGAAAGGTCGCCTTCTTCGAGAGCGCCCATTTCGTCTTCATCGAGCGTGATGCCAGCAGCAGCGAGCTTTTCGAACACGGCTTCGCGGGTCTTTTCATCCTCTTCTTCTTCGCCGAAGGTAGCGATGGCAGCAAATTCTTCGCAGGTCAGCACCTTGGCGTCGGTAATCTTGTCGAGAGTTTCTTTCTTGAGTTCGGCAGCTTCCTGGCCTTCCAATTCACCGGCGGTTCCGAGAATGTCGGTGAGCGAGCCAAAGACTTCAGAGAGATTTGCCGGAATCGAGCCGAGAGCTTCGAGCACGGCACCCTTGATATCGGGAGCGCCACCTTCTTCCTCTTCTTCGGCGGGGCATTCGTCTACACCGGCGATAAGTACCTTTTCTTCTTCAGCCTTTTCTTCAGCAGGTGCTTCGGCAGCTTCTGCAGGAGCTTCTGCATTTTCACCGGCCATGGAATACAGCGAGTTCATGGTACCGATAACGGCTTCCTTGGCCAAAAGACCCGTGAACAGAGACACAGAGGCCGGCCAGTTTTCCTTTTCGACACCGAACGGTTCGAACACCGGCGTAATCGCCTTGCCGATGGTAGAAAGCAAGCTGTTTTCGGAGTCACCGTTACCGGCTGTAAATTCAAAACCTGCCGGTTCATCGGCCGGAGCATTTTCGTCCGCAGCCTTCTCCACAATACCGAAGCTATTCAGGAAGCCAAGTATTGCAACGGCAAGCGTAATCACCTTACCGGCACGCCAAATGTAGTCGCGCAGGCGCTGCCAGCAGTGGATCATCAGGGACTTGAACTTGGGCAAATGATACGGCGGAAGTTCCATCACAAAGTTGCTGGCCTGGCCCTGGAACAGGGACTTCTTCAAGAAGAGACCGTAAGCAACAGCGAAGAGAACGCCAGCGAGGTAAAGCAGGAATACGACCGTGCCAGCCATCTTGCCAAAGAATGCAGCAGCGAACAGCGCATACACCGGAAGGCGAGCGCCGCAGCTCATGAACGGCACCAAGAAGATGGTGAGGAAACGTTCACGCTTGGATTCCAGCACGCGAGAGCCCATAATGCCAGGCACGCCGCAACCAAAGCCCACCATCATCGGCACGAAGGCGCGACCCGGAAGGCCAAGGAATCTCATGAAGCGGTCTGCAACGAAAGCGGCACGAGCCATGTAACCCGAGTCTTCCAAGAACGAAAGGCACAGGAACATGAAGAAGATGACCGGAATGAAGGTCGAAACCGTCTGGATACCGGCACCGATACCGTCGGCGAGAATAGCGGACACAAAGCCCGGCGCATGGAGAACATCCGTGAGCACGTAGCCGAGGCCGTCCACAAAAATTGCACCAAACAGTACATCAAAGAAATCAATGAATGCAGAACCGATAGTGACTGCTACCCAGAACACCAAATACATGATAACAAGGAAGATCGGGAGCGCCGCCCAGCGGTTCAAAAGCACAGCATCAAGCTTATCCGAGAAGGTCTTCTTCTCGCGTGCAGCGACAATTGCCTTGCCTGCCACACTGTGCGAAATGGAATAGCGGTTTTCGGCCATCGCAAATTCCGGTTCTTCGCCAAGAATCTTTGTAACGTCGGCCTTGTTAATCTTTACGCCAGCTTCGGCAAACTTATCCGCATAGCTATTTTGGTTACCCAAATACATGAGCGAAACCCAACGAGCGTCCGCATCCAAGAGCTTTGCGACCGGAGCCACCTGCGGTTCCAAAACCTTGACGGCTTCTTCAATCTTGTCACCATAAACCATCTGTTTCGGGAGCGGCATCGGAGATGCCAGCACATGGCCCATTTGGCTGATAAAGTTAGTGACGCTCTTTTCGCTCACAGCGGAAAGCGGAATGCACGGCACGCCGTAAACGTCAGAAAGCTCATCGAGATCCAGCTGGATTCCACGATTTTCGGCGATATCCATCATATTGACGGCAATCACCATCGGGATATGCATATCGGCAAGCTGACTCGTGAGGAACAGGTTACGTTCCAGGTTCGTGGCATCGACGATGTTGATGATCAAGCTTGCTTCGCGGCTAAGCAAGTAATCGACAGCAGCGCGTTCGTCTTCGGCATTTGCGAACAAGGCGTAAGTACCCGGAAGGTCCACCAGGCGAATCTGGCGGTCGCCAAGTTCAAAGTAGCCTTCCTTCTTTTCGACCGTCACGCCGGGCCAGTTACCCACATGCTGACGGGCACCCGTAAGGGCGTTAAAGAGAGCCGTCTTACCGCAGTTCGGGTTACCGGCAATAGCAATCGTCAAAAGCTTTCTAGCAGCCATTATACCCTCCTCAGCTTGAGAACGTTGGCTTCTTCTTTACGGAGCGAGAGTCTATAAGAAAGCACAGCAACTTCGATCGGGTCGCCGAGCGGGGCAGCTTGCAAGACTTCGATCTGGACGCCACGCACAAGCCCCATCGAAAGAAGCTTGGACTTGTAGCGAGAATCGCCTTCGTTATAGCCGACGATTTCCACCTTGTCGCCCTTTTTGAGTTCCGAGAACTTGGGCTCGGTACTCCACTTTTTCGTTTGCGACTTTCCGCCGCAACCACAATTACAGCTCATATCATTCCTTTGTGTTTTTGACAACCCTTAGTTTTTTCACCGAAGAAACTTTTGCCGAGGCAATCGCATTCGACGGTTTCACAAAATCTTCAATCTTACCGAGCGTTTCTGCCGAAAGAATGTGTTCCATACTGCAAGCATCCTTGTCGGCAATCGCCTCGGACACGCCCAACTTAATCAGGAAACCCTTCAGAAGAATATGACGGTTCAAAATCATGGCAGCAACGCGCTCTCCCTCTTCGGTGAGTTCTACACCGCTGTAGGGTTCCTGCCTTACAAGGCCCATCTTCTTGAGTTCAACCATGGCCTTTGCGACCGACGGCATTTTCACGGCAAGAGCCGCCGCAATATCCTTGACGCGGGCAAGCCCGTTCGCTAGGCGCAACATGTGCACCATTTCTAAGTAGTCTTCTAAACTTTGAGTTAGTTTCGTATGGTCCATTTTAACCAGCCTTATTTAGACGCGGCTAATATAGTTTAATAAATCTAATTAGGCAAGGCTAAAATTATTACCGAAAGCGTATTTGTTTAGACAAAACTAATATTATAAGAAAAAATTTACATTTATTTCGCGATTTTGCCCTTGTTTTTGTAGTTAGTTTTATCTAACTTTTAATTAGTCAAGTCTAACTCTGGTTGTTGCCATAGCATTCAGATTCGGGCTTGCTAGGTTGAATCAAAAAAATCCAATTCCCTCTTTTGTGTCTCTTTGGGAATAAAGGTGCCCCCGCTCAAGTAGCTCTGAGCGGGGGCATTTTTTGATAATTTAGGTGATTTTTGAGGGTTGCGGCCCTACGCGCGTTTTAGCGGGGTCATACTCTTGGCACAAATCGCCATGGTCGAGAGGTTGTGCAGCAGGGCCGAGGTCGAGGGCGCCAAGAAACCGAAGAAGCCTGCCGCCAGTAACGACGTGTTGAAGGCCACAATAAAGCGGTAGTTTGCCTTCGGGCAGCATCAAGGCGGGCCTTATCGGGATGATTCCAAACATAGCGCCCGTTCTCCTGATTGGCGGCGTCATGGGCTATTCGGGCATGCCGCTCGACATGATCACGATGATCGTGATGACAATGATTTTGGGCATCGCCGTCGACGACACCATCCACATGAACAACCACATCAAATACGGCTTTGAACGCACAGGCAGCTACCGGCAAGCGCTCCTGCTCTCTTACCGCGAAATCGGAAAGACCATGGGCATGACCACCTTCATTCTTTGCGCGATGTTCCTCGTATTCATCTTCAGTCCCATGGGGGCCCTCCACAACGTGGGCCTGCTCTCCATCGTGGGTCTCGGTGCCGCACTCCTTGCCGATTACACGCTCACCACGGCGCTCGTGTACCTGAGCAAACCGTACGGGAAAGGTTAATACTATCTTTATGGCATGAACGAACCCGTCTTACAAATTGTTCAAGGTCTTGCCATCCCGTTTTTAGGGACGGTTCTCGGCGCTGCGTGCGTGTTTTTCATGCGAAATCAGATGAGTCAAAACCTCAAACGCGGCCTTCTCTCTTTTGCGGCAGGCGTCATGGTGGCAGCCTCCGTTTGGAGCTTACTTTTGCCTGCGATAAGCGCCAGTGAATCGATGGGGAAATTGGCATTCGTCCCGGCGACAGTCGGCTTCTGGGCCGGTATCCTGTTCCTGTTTATTCTAGATAAAATCACGCCGCATTTGCATTTAGGCAGCGCGACACCCGAAGGTCCCAAGGCAAAACTCAAGCGCACGACGATGCTCACGCTGGCGGTGACTTTGCACAACTTGCCCGAGGGCATGGCCGTCGGCATCGTTTTCGCTGGCTGGCTTTCGGGGAATGTGGCCATCACGCTTTCGGGTGCGTTTGCGCTTGCCATAGGCATCGCCATCCAGAATTTCCCTGAAGGGGCGGTGGTTTCGCTCCCGCTCCGTGCCGAAGGGGCTTCCCGCAAAAAGGCTTTCGCCTTGGGAGCGCTCTCCGGAGCCGTAGAACCCGTAGGCGCGTTAATCACGCTGCTTGCGGCTGAGGCACTTTCGCCGTTTATGCCCTACCTGCTCTCGCTTGCAGCGGGTGCCATGATTTACGTGGTTGTGGAAGAAATGCTCCCCGAAGTCAGCGAAGGCGAACACTTTGATGCCGGCACCATCCTTTTCGCCGTGGGCTTCACGCTCATGATGGTGCTCGACAGCGCGCTATAACCGCTCCCTCATTTTTCTATCTTTTTGGTAGTTATGTCCTATTTCGACTACACGGCAAATACCCCGGCATGCGAAGAAGCCTTGCAACGATTCTGCGAAGTTGAACGCGGGTTTATCGGCAACGCCAATTCGAATCACGAAGCAGGGCATGCAGCAAAAGCTTTCCTCGCCCAGGTGACCGATTCCATCGCGAAACTTTTGGGCGTAAACCCCGACGAGATCATTTACACCTCGGGCGCAAGCGAAAGCAACAACACCGCCATCCGCGGCATCGTCCAGGCCAAGCGCCATGTGGGCAAGCACATCATCACGAACCCGCTGGAGCATTCTTCGGTAAGCGCCACGCTCACGGCTCTGCAAGAAGCAGGCTACGAAATAGAGATGGTAAAAATCGGCACCGACGGGAAAATCGACCTGGAAGACTTGCGAAGCCTGCTCCGCAAAGATACGGTGCTCGTGACGGTGAACGCGGTGGATAGCGAACTCGGGACGGTGCAGCCGCTGGAATCCATCAGTAATATTGTACGCGAATTCCCGAACTGCAGCCTTCATATGGACGCGACGCAGGCCATCGGGAAAACGCCTATAAACCTGAATTTGGCAGACACGGCAAGCATCGGCGCGCACAAGTTCTACGGGCTTTCGGGCAGCGGGCTTTTGTACAAGAAAAACGGAATCGCCATGGAACCGCTCATTTACGGCGGCGCAAGCACCACTATTTACCGCAGCGGCACCCCGACGCTCGCGTTGGACGCGTCCCTCGAAACGGCACTGTCGCTTGCCGTGGAGCATTTCGAAGAACGATTTGCCCGCATCAAGGAGCTGCGAAAGATTTTGCAAGAAAAACTCTGCGGCTATCCGAAAGTCCGCATCAATTCGCCCGCAGACGCAGTCCCGCACATCTTGAACCTGAGTGTCGCGGGAGTCCGCGGGAACATTTTCCAGAAAGCTCTTTCGGACAAAGGAATTTACGTGTCGGTCAAGTCCGCCTGCAGCGTAGATGCGCTCCCCTCCCGCGCCGTTTTTGCCGTCTGCCGCGACCGCAAAAATGCTTTGAACTCCTGGCGCATAAGCCTTTCGCACCTCACCACCGAAAAAGAAATCGGCGAATTCATAGCCGAATTCGACAGCTGCTACAAGGAACTTTGCAAGTAAACGCAAAAAAGGTAATGAAAATGGCAAGAGAACTTTCATTTGTACAAAGCGTAGAACGGAGCATTTCGAAGACTTACCGCGAAAGGCTCTGGACGCCGTTCATTACCGCCATCAAGAACTACAAACTCATCGAAGAGGGCGACAAAATTGCCGTCTGCATTTCCGGCGGCAAGGATTCCATGCTCATGGCGAAGCTCATCCAAATGCTCCACCGCCACAGCGACGTGAAATTCGACGTGGAATATCTGGTAATGGATCCTGGCTACAACGAAATCAACCGCCAGAAAATCGAGAGCAACGCAAAGCTCCTGGAAATCCCCATCACCGTTTTCGAGACGAACATTTTCGACGTGGCGAACAACACGGAACGTTCCCCATGCTACGTTTGCGCAAAGATGCGCCGCGGCCACCTCTACCACAAGGCAAAGGACCTGGGCTGCAACAAGATTGCGCTGGGCCACCACCTCTCCGACGTCATCGAAACGACCGTCATGGCGATGTTCTACGGTTCGCAACTGCAGGGCATGATGCCCAAGCTCCACAGCCTGAATTTCGGCGGCATGGAACTCATCCGCCCCATGTATTGCATCAACGAGCAAGACATTATCAACTGGAAAAATTACAACGGGCTGCAGTTTATCCAGTGCGCCTGCCGCTTTACCGAAAGTTGCACCGTCTGTGACAACGGCGGTGGCGGTAGCAAGCGGCAAGAAATCAAGATGCTCATCAAGCGCCTCAAGCGCGAAAACCCGAATATCGAAAAGAGCATCTTCAACAGCCTGCACTCCGTCTGCATCGAGACGTTCCCCGGCTACAAGGCCGGCGGCGAGCTGCATTCGTTCCTGGAAGACTACGAAAATCGCGAACCGCAGAAAGGGTAAACGAGTCGTGTTTTTGAACCCGTCCGTTTGGAGTAGAAAAAACGGCGCTATGGCTCTATTTTTCCCTCAAAAATTGAGGGTTTTATGCAAGTTTCTCGTGTCAACAAGGTTTTTGCCCGATTGGGGCGTTTTCAGGTTCGTTTTCGCTGGTTGATTCTGCTGGTAACGGCATTTATAACGGTTTTGGCGAGTCTCGGGCTCCCGCATCTGCAGATGAGTAGCAGTGAAGAGGACTGGTTCGATGACTGGGATAAGGTGAAGATTGACCAGGCGCATTTCAACGAAAAATTCGGTAGCGACGATGGCTACATGGTGATGGTCCGCGCCGCCGACGTTTTTGCGCCAGAGGTGTTGCAGGCAATCGACAGGCTTTCGCGTAGGCTCGAAAACGAGGTCCCGTATGCCGACCGTGTGGTTTCGCTGACGCACAATTTGTCGATTCCGGTCGCAAATGACGAAGGTTTTGAAGTCATCGATCCGTTTGAGGAAGGCGTTCCCAACGACCCGCAGGAACTGGAATCGAAAAAACAGTTGATTCTTTCCCGCGAATCCCTCGTAAACAACATCGTCTCGGACGACGCGAAAGAAACCTGGATTATTCTCGCGCTAAAATCATACGAGGGCGGCATCAATTTTGGCAAAGACAGCATTGCGCCTTTTGCACGCGACATCATCTATTCCGACGAATTCAAGAGCGACAAGTTCGAAATGCTCCCGACGGGCATGAGCTACACGGAGATGGAAGAAAACGAGGTCATTTCGCGGGAATGTGCCATGCGCATCGGTTTCGGATTCCTGGTGATGCTCGTATGTCTTATCCTGTTTGTTCGTTCGCTGCGCGGCGTGGTGGTGCCCGCAATTGCAACAGTTGGCGGCATCGCCTCGGTGCTCGGCATCAATGCGTGGCTCGGTGTTGTCGGCGACGAGAGCATGGTCGCGCTCCCGGTGCTTTTGGGAATGGCGCTTTCGGTGGGCTATTCCATCCACTACATCAATTCATTCCGCATGCATTTTAGGCGCACGGGCAACCGTCGCGAATCCGTAATTTGCGCCGTCGAAGAAACGGGCGGGCCCATTCTCTTTACCGTCATTACTACGGTCGCATCGTTGATTTCGTTCCTGTTCGCGGGAATCCGCCCCATCCGCTGGATCGGCGGCATTTCGGCAGGCATCGTCACGATGGTTTATCTGTATGTCATCATCCTAATTCCGATTCTCATGAGTTTCGGCAAAAACGCGAAACCGAACCCGACGCAAGTAAAATCGGCAGGAGCCACCAAGGCAGACATCCTCTTTGAATTTTTCGGGCGCAAGGTTTGCAGACACAGCTGGATTGTCGCAACGATTTCGGCTGCAATTATGCTATTACAAGTTCCGGGCATGATGCATATCGACGTGAACATGGACTACACCGAGACCATGGGCGAAAAGATTCCCTTCGTAACGCGGCTCAAGGACATGCTCAGCGGAAAACTCGGAAGCCTTTACGACTTTAACGTGATGGTGGAATTCGAGAACGACGACGCGCTCAAGGATCCCGCCAACATGAAGCGTATCGAGCAACTCGAAAAGAAACTCGGCACGCTCCAGCTCACGAAAATTTCGGGCGACAAGCCGCGCGTGCAATCGGTGACGCGCCTCGTGAAAGAGATGAACCGCACGCTGAACGCCGACAGTATCGAGTATTACAAGATTCCCGACGCACAGGACATGCTTACGCAACTGCTTTTTCTGTACGAAATTTCGGACCCGGACGCACTCTTTGAACGCATGGACGAAAATTACAAGACAACCTTCATTCACATAGAACTCGCCGGCTACGATGCCAATAAAATCGTCGAGGACCTGGATTCGGCCAAAAGCTACGGCGCACAGATTTTCCCCGACGCAAGAGTTTCTGTCGTGGGCGAAGTCGTGAACTACGCCGAAATGAATGGCAAGCTGGTCGGCGGGCTTTTGCGCTCGTTCGGCGGGTCGTTCGTGATTATCGCCATCATGATGATTCTTGCATTCGGGAGCATCAAGGCGGGCCTTATCGGGATAATTCCAAACGTCGCGCCGGTTCTCCTTATAGGCGGCGTCATGGGCTATTCGGACATGCCGCTCGACATGATCACGATGATCGTGATGCCAATGATTTTGGGCATCGCCGTCGACGACACCATCCACATGAACAACCACATCAAATACGGCTTTGAACGCACGGGCAGCTACAGGCACGCGCTACTGCTCTCTTACCGCGAAATCGGAAAGACCATGGGCATGACCACTTTCATCCTTTGCGCGATGTTCTTCGTGTTCATCTTCAGCCCTATGGGCGCGCTCCACAACGTGGGCCTGCTCTCCATCGTGGGCCTCGGTGCCGCACTCCTTGCCGACTACACGCTCACCACGGCACTTGTTTACCTGAGCAAGCCATACGGGAAAGGATGGTAGAACAATAGTCCCCCTTATATTCTTCATAAATGCAAACGATCTGTTTGACAAACAAGTTAAAAAAGCATATTTTTTGGATATAAGGAGACAAATATGAATCGCTACATCTATCTGTTAGCATCAACTTTATTCTTTTTCGCCTGTTCCGACAACAACAGCGCAAGTTCATCGGAAAATTCTGAAACTTCAGAATACCAGCATGTGTCTATAGACAAAGAAAAACATCGCATCGTTGTCGATCAAGACGCTCATACCGAAGAATTTTGCACTTTGTACCAAGGCTCCTTTAACTGGGGCGAAATCTCTTATGAAGCGGACCAGGGCTCTGATGTAACTACCTACGAGATTCACGGCGACACTCTTGTCGTTTTTTTCTATGGCAATACGGATGATCCGCACTACTACCTTGGCGGTTCTACCGATAAAATTTATGGTACATGGAAGAATATTAATTGCTCTAAATATCAAGACAAAACAATTTGTCAGCCTCAGGAGGAGCGCGACTTTAGAGAACAATATGACGAATTCATTTTGACTATTTCCGAAAATAAATTTCAGGAAGAGGTTGTATATAAGCCCGCATATTTTAAATATGACGACTACATGAATTCTGTATACATTCCCAACCTTTATGCGGCTCTTGAAAACGATTACACATGGCCATCTATCGGCATGTTCGGCACATTGTTTTCTCCCGAACAGACGTCCTACATAAAGGCTATAGAAAAAGAACACAACATCAATGTTTTAGAACAGACAAAAACAGCGAAAAAATTCAAGTTGGAAGGAAAAACTTATGATGTCAAGATAACAGATATTGAGCGTGATTCCTTGAACTACAAGGTCGCTATCAGCGTAAAATCGGGTGACAAGGAATGTACGTACGAAGAACGTCAAGTAAACGTGACGAAAAAAAACTGCAAGGACCAGACTACAGAAGGTTTACAAGACTACGATGCCGACAGGGTCTTCAATGAAGAGCTTGCCATCAAGGGAACAATCGTGTACACGAAGGGACTCGATGAATTTGACAAGTGCATCAATGAAATCTCGGTATACTACGGAAGATAAAACATAATATCATTTCAGCATGAACGAGCCGGTTATACAAATTGCCCAAGGTCTTGCCATTCCGTTTTTAGGGACGGTTCTCGGTGCCGCCTGCGTCTTCTTTATGAAGAAGCAGATGGGGCAAAATCTCAAACGAGGCCTTTTGTCGTTTGCGGCGGGCGTCATGGTGGCAGCTTCTGTATGGAGTCTGCTTTTGCCTGCAATCAGCGCGAGCGAGTCGATGGGCAAACTGGCCTTCGTCCCAGCGACGGTCGGATTCTGGGCCGGCATCCTGTTCCTGTACATTTTAGACAAAATAACGCCGCACTTGCATTTAGGCAGCGCGACACCCGAAGGCCCTAAGGCAAAACTCAAGCGCACGACCATGCTTACGCTGGCGGTAACATTGCACAACTTGCCCGAGGGCATGGCTGTCGGTATCGTTTTCGCAGGCTGGCTTTCGGGGAATGTGGCCATCACGCTTTCGGGTGCGTTTGCGCTTGCCATAGGCATCGCCATCCAGAACTTTCCCGAAGGGGCGGTGGTTTCGCTCCCGCTTCGTGCCGAAGGGGCTTCCCGCAAAAAAGCTTTTGCACTGGGCGCGCTCTCTGGAGCCGTAGAACCCGTAGGAGCCTTAATCACGCTGCTTGCGGCCGAAGCGCTCTCGCCGTTCATGCCTTACCTGCTTTCGCTTGCAGCGGGTGCCATGATTTACGTCGTAATCGAAGAAATGCTCCCCGAAGTCAGCGAAGGCGAGCACTTTGACGCAGGCACCATCCTCTTTGCCGTGGGCTTCACGCTCATGATGGTGCTCGACAGCGCGCTATAAAATTTCACTTAGAAAATCAGCAATCCGATGTGGTAGCCGACAAAGGCGAGCCCAAGCGAAAGGGCGAGATAGTAACCCATGATGGTTGCTAGCCACTTGAACGAGCCTGCTTCGCGGTAGGTGGTACCCATCGCCAGCACGCAGGGAACATTGAACATCGACGCAAACAGGAACGCGAGCGCTTCGGGCTTGCTGATGGTACTTGCAAGCACCTCGCCCAGGTTTCCGCTTGCAGCCACGCGGGTCACAAGAGAGAACGCCTCGCCAGTGTGGTTGAAGAGCGTACTCATGATGCCAAGCGAAGCTTCCTTGCTGAACATGCCGCCCAGATACGACACGAAAAGTTCCCAGCGCATGCCAAAGAACATCGTCACCGGCTCAATCGCATTGCCAATCTTGTAAAGGAGCGTATTTTCTACATTGCCGTCGCCCGCGTAAGAAAGCGCCCAGAAAAGGGCCGCCACCATCAGGATCATCTTCAAGGCCTTCTTGAAAATGCCCCAGGTGCTGCGCCCGACCATCGCGGCAATCATCTTCCAATGCGGTTTGTGATACGGCGGCAATTCCATAATCATGCCCACGCGTTCATTCTGCGGGACAAGTTTTTTGCCGAACAGGCGCGAAGACAGATAGAAGCTCGCAAAAATCAGCGCCACATAACCGACGCCGAACAACGGAGCCGCCGACCCGAAGAATGTTGACGCAAGGAACAGCACCACCGCCACCTTGCTCCCGCACGGAATCGCCCACAACAGAACGAGCGCAAGCAAGCGTTGTCCGCGGGTATCGAGTACGCGCGTACCGCAAACCGCACCCGCCGTGCATCCAATTCCGGAGAACAGCGGCATAATCGCCTTGCCCTGCAGACCCAGACGCGAAAGCCAGTTGTCAAACGCATACGAGAAACGCGCCATGTAACCGATTTCTTCGAGAATACGGAATACGAAAATGATGGAGAAAATAAAGCTTGTCATGCAGATGGTTATGCATGTACCGCCAACCAGAACTAGCTTGACAAACGAAATGACGACAGGCCAGACGCCGAGCGCATTGCCCACGCGCTCCGCAAGCGATTCTAGCACAGGCTGCAAACCAAAACCGATTCCCATGCCAGGGAACGCAAGAATCATACACGCGATCAGCGATACAACCATGATGCCGAACGCAAAGAACTTGCCCTTGATATGGTGCGTCGCGATGCGGTCCCACTTGCTGAAAACTTTCTCGATGGATTTCGGCGTTGCCGATTCGCGCACAATCTTCGAAACCCAGCGGTACTTGGCTTCACCGGTGAGAATTCCGCCATCGCGCCCTTCTTCGCTATCGAGGATTGCATCAATTGCATTCTTCCTCGCGAACGGAAGCATTTCATTCACGACACCGCAAATGAGCTTGTCTTTTTCAAGGAGTTTTTCCGCAATCCAAACTTTTTCACAAACGCCGTACGCAAAATCGCCGAGGGTAGCCTCGATACGGCTGATGACATCTTCCCCATTTGATTTTTCACCGACGAGTTCCTCGCGCAAGCTACCACTATCAAGGCAAACAGGAGTCTTGATGGCCGAAACCATCTTCTTGAAAAATTCAGGATAACGTTCCGTTTCGGCCGCACTGAAGCCAAGCACCGGAACGCCGAGGCGCTTTTCAATCGCAGCCACATCAATCTTCTTGCCCGCCGCTTCAGCCACATCCATCATGTTGAGCACCAGCATCACAGGCATGCGAACGCCCACAAAATCCGCCAGCATGTAAAGGCTGCGCTCCAGCTGCGAAGCGTCCACCAGAATGCACACGAGGTCCGCCTTACCGCTCTGAATGTAGTCGCGGGTAACGACTTCTTCTTCGGAGTTCGCCGAAAGTCCGTAACTCCCTGGAAGGTCAATTACTTTATACGTCGTACCGTCAAAAACAAATTCACCCTCAGCCTGCTCCACCGTTTTGCCGGGCCAGTTGCCCACGCGCTGGTGAAGTCCCGTAAGGTTGTTAAAAAGCGTCGATTTACCAGAATTAGGCTGTCCGAGCAAAGCAATAGTCTTGATTTCGCTCATTTTTACAATTCCACCTTAACAAAAATCTGTGAACTTTCCTTATGATTGACGGCAATAACCGTATCGCGGCAAAAAACGAGCACCGGCGAGCGCCCGTCGTTCTTGAGGAGCGTAAAGGCGGAACCCGGCGTAAGCCCGATGGAAACAATTCTTGAAATAAAGCGGGAATCGCCCTCGATCTGGGCGACAGTTCCGCAACGATTCTCGCCCATTTCGGCGAGGCTCAAACGGTCGACAAATTCAGCGTTTTTCATGCGCCAAAAGTAGCCGAAAAACGCCCAAAAAACCGCTCCAAATAGGTTTTGAATACTCCGAGGAGATTTGAAGGGGAAAGTGTTCCCCTCGCTTCAGCCCCGCCCCACCCTTATTGTCATCGGGCATCTCTCATGCCCACCCTAGCGGGGCTTCCGCTACCCTTTCTAGCGGGCTTCAGACGCCAGCCCGCAACGCCTGGCTAATTAGCACATGCAATATCCTTATGCCAATTCACCTTCTAAATCGATTGGCAATAGATAAATTCATTCCAAGTTAGACTATGCCAAAATCGACGATTTTAGTGAAATTTGCCTAATTTTGTGTTTAGGCGCATTTTTCTTCTGAAAAAAAAGCTCTCTTTGTAAATATTTATGTATTTTTAAAGTTAAATAGAGTTTTTGCTCTTGTTCTCCAAACGAAATCTGCAAATTTCAAATAACCGAGGACAAGGCGAACGCTCACGCAGACATGCCGTTTTACGGTGTGTTTCAGTTTGCTATGCCGACACTTTGTCGGTCTTTGGTCGTATGACCAAGGGCAACAGCCCTTTTGGGGCGTGGGTCGCTCGCATTTATCGGTTATAGGCTTTGCAGAGCCTCGTTTGGATAAATGCAGCGACTTGCGCCTTTTTGTTTTCTCACAAAATTTGGCAGGATTTCTTGCAGAATGAGACGAAACCCTAATGCTAAAAAACATGGAGAGACCTGTGAGCAAAAAATTGACATCTTCTATAATTTGCCAACTCTTTTGTTAACAAAAAACAAGCATGCTTGGGGAAATCAGCTCTTATCAAAAGCGCTTTCACCCTACATTAATATCGAGGGACTTATGATTATAAAGAATCTATGTCAATTAATTTTATTTCTTGTCTTAACAAGTTTTGCAAATATTCATCCCGGCTTAAAAAATGCTATAGACAGGGGCGATATCAAGACAGCTGAAAATCTAATTAAGAAGTTTAATGTAAAAGACATATACTGTCCAGCAAGTCTTTCTTATGAAGACGCATTGGTAATATATGAACGTCCCTTTTCAAACAATCCATCTAGTATGTGGGAAAAATGTGACTCCATTTTTATAAAATCTGCAGAAAAGAATGTTTGTAAGACATCCGTTCCATTATGTAAGCTTTATCTAAACCAAATTTTACATGATGTAGATTCTGAAATTCTAGACACAGTATTTGAAGACATTCTGCAATCAAAATTGTTTGTTCAAAAAGAAAAAAGACTTGTTGAAAAAAAAGTAACAAAAAAAGCGTCAATACAAGAATGTCTAGAACAACTTGAAAACCTAAGGATAAACACGATTGATTCTGTTATAGGGGTATACAAAAAAGAGTGTATAGAAATTTTCGACGAAGAATATTGTACGAAAATGTTCAACAAGATTGGAACAGCCAACATTGATTCAATCAACAAATCTTTTTCTAGCAAAGCCAAACTATGCAATAAAAAACCTACAAAAACAGAGGTGGAACATGTTGAACAAGTGCTCTCTGTTAACCCATTTCTTTATGAAATTGAATATTACAACATTAAGTTATCCAAAAGAATGAAAAATCCGTTTTACACAAATATGAAGCCCATTGAAACTTATAAGAAATTGAAGAGCGTTTACATTCCTCTAGAAAAAAAGGATAATATACGTCCCGTTTTAGACATGGATGCTGCAGCATATTGTATTGCTTTTCCAAATAAAAAGTCGCGAGTTGAATTATGTCATGAATCTATAAAACAATATACAGATTCTTTAAATCTATCTTCTAGTAAGAACGAAGTCATCAAGAAAATATCTAATGCATATGCAATTTCTGGTTTCGTATCAGATTCTCTAATAACATTTTCTTGCAAGCTTTATCCTAAAATTGATAAAGACTTTTATGATGTTATGGAAGTGAATGTTTTTGATTGCAATGTTGTTAGCCAATATAATTCGGAAAATGAAAAATGTGCAAATTCTAGTAAAAACTACATCCAAACTTTTTCTTCAGGAATCAAATATGTTTGTGATAGTAATAAATGGAGACCACTTAAGCAAGGAGAAAATGAATATGGAGTTTGTTCTAATGAAGGCGATGTCAAAAAGAATATGTATTGTGCAAAAAATGTTGGATGGATAAAAAATGCAGGTTACAAGACATTTACAGACAATCGTGATAATAGAGTTTATCGTGCTATAAAAATAGGAAATCAGATTTGGATGGCCGAAAATTTAAACTATAGAGCAAAAAACAGCCGCTGTTATGAAGATGATAAAGAAAACTGCGAAAAATATGGGAGATTATATACATGGCGTTCAACAATGTCTGAAAATGACAACGGTTGTATGGATGACGGCAGATTAGCTTGTTTCAACAACGGTCTTATTCAAGGAATTTGTCCAAGCGGTTGGCGACTGCCGTCGAAGGAAGATTTAAAAAAATTAATTTCTACTGTTGAAAAAAATAATTGGTCTGTAGATATCAAATCTGAGAGTGGTTGGGCAAATGACAATAACGGAGTTGACACCTATGGTTTTAATGTTTATCCCACCGGAGAATGGTGTTCTGAAGGGTGCTTAAGAGGCAATCACAAAAAATCTTTTATAGAAAAAGAGTATAGTACAGGTTTTTGGAGCTCTTCTTTAGAAAATTCTTATTCAGCCAACATGCTATCTTTCTGTAATTACAATTCTTGTACAGGCATAAATACAAGAGATCTGACAGATGGATACTCTATCCGTTGCCTAAAGGATCTAAAACCTAAATCAGATAAGAATGATGTAAAAAAAGTTGGAATAAGCTCAAGTTACGCAAAGCTTCGTGCAAAGCAATTGAAAGAAAAGAAGAAATAACATTTGTAAATGTTATAAAAAAGTGCACTCAACCTAGTGAGGAATATGTCCTGAAAAACGCCATTTGTCGAATATAACAGACAGGCAAGATTTATAATGATGGAAGCCTTATGTTCTAAAATGATTTATGCATGCTCATCGACATTATGTATCAATTAATGCAGGAAAAACAGGATTTTCTCTTCGTTGTATAAAGGACTGATTATGAGTTTGACGAAAGAATCAATAACATACGGGTTCGCGTTTATTGGTTTTAGCGCACTAGTTTGTTACGTATCAAACAAATCAAAAAGGAGTTCAAGTATGGCGGAATACACAATCGTTGCAAAGATTACAAAAATCACATCTGATTCCGTTTTCATTAAAGGTGTAGGAAAATTTTGCTACGAAGATTCTAATAAAAAACAATGGAATCTTTTAGAAGGGACAAACAATTCTGCGCAACCAACGCTAATTAATACTGACACATCTTTTTCTATTGGAATAAATGAAAAAATCTCTTTATCTCTTTTGTCCCAAGCATTATTCCATCAAAAACCCTTGAAATTGCATATTCAGAATGAAGGGACAAAAGACGGTCTAAAATATAAAATCACCGCTGTGGAGATGCCTTAAATGGAATACGAAATCAGATCCACTGCGGAATATATTGAGAGTCTGAAAGATTTGTCAAAGAACGGCATAGATGGTTATCGAAACGAAAAAACAAACCTATATTACCGTGGAGAACCTGAAGATTATGGAGCTACTGCAGGACAACCTGGAATTGCTCGTGGAAAATGGCTAGAAAGCAACAACGAATCTGAGTTGTTTCGCGAGTGCGAAAGAAGACTTAGCCATGAATTTGTGAATTGCAAATCAACCTTTGAAAAGCTTGTTTTGATGCAACATTATGGTTTGCCTACAAGGATTCTAGATGTTTCTTTAGACCCGCTTCAATCGCTATTTTTTGCATTGTATTTAGACCCCAAATCCAAGTCTGATGACAGCAAAGACGCCGTCGTTCTCGTATATGAAGTTCCTAAAGCGAGTGTGAGAAATTATCATTCAGACGTTGTGAGCGTCATTTCTAATATAGCGGTATACCATTTTGATGATGATGCGTTATCAGTCAAAGACATGCCTTACACCGATGATCAATGGGGTAGAGAAAAATTTAATAAAGAAGATTCTATTAGACATTTAATTCACGAAATCAAAGCAGAAAAGCCTTATTTTAGCAATTGGATAAAAAAAGACAACATGGAGTCTATTTATTGTGTTCATCCGTTATTAGACAATCCGCGAATCCGTTCTCAGCAAGGAGCATTCCTCCTTTTTGGAATTGATGGCGACAAACACCATTTGGCAACACTTGAATCAAATAAAGGTCCGAAAATCCGAATGACTAAAATTCGCATTCCGCAATATGCGAAGACGCAAATTCGTGAAGAACTCAATTTACTTGGAAAAACAATAGATACAGTATATCCCGATTGGACTGGCGTGTCGGATTATTTCACAAGATTCTACAACAAAGAAGTTGAAGAGTATTACCGCTAAATTTGCGTTAGGGGGCGTCGCACTTTTGTGGCGAGACTTGCGATAGATCCTTCGACAAGCTCAGGATGACACATCGCAAGGCTCGATGAGCCGAAGGCGAGCAGCACCCGACCCGGCGAGCCGGGGAACGCCCCAAAACAGATTGTAAAAACACAAAAACTGGCCCGTAAGGACCAGTTTTCCTTTTTTGAATATCTGTATTTTGCTTAAAGCCCCTGTTCGCGAAGCGCCCTGCGCTTCTGAATTTCTTCTTGCGGAAGCCCCGAAACAACAGAAATGTCTTCGTCGGTCAATTTGGGCATGGCAAGCATGGCATCGACCATTTTGAGCTTTATTTCTTCTTCTTCGACTTCGGCGATGGACTTGTAGCCGTAAACTTCACTGCATTTCTTGAAATCCATTTTAAACTGCTCCTTGGCATCGCCGTTGAACCACTGTTTCAAATATACAAATGTTTGGGATAAAAACTCCTCGGCTTCTTCACGGGGAAGCGACTTGAGTCCTGCCATAGCCGCTTTCAGATGCTTTTTGAGTTTCTCCCCATTAAAAACATACTTCAAAGCAACCAGCGCAAGAGCAATCTTGGGCGAAATCCGAGGGATTTCCTCGTCCTCGAAGATATCACTCACGTCAATGAGTTCCAACAAAAACGGCAATCCAATCTTGTGGTAGTATTCGGGGTAATTCGGGAACATCGTCTCCTTTTCAATGCGCCAAGGATCCTTTCCATTGTAAAGGACAATGGCGATTGTCGGGATATTTTTCTGGTTACGGACCATAATCTGGAACCAGTATTTGACCAATTGCGGGATGATTCCCGTTTCGGGATAGCTCTTGTGTTCCTCGATGATGCCCACAAGGAGTTCTGCTTGCTTAGGTTCATCGCTGGCAATTTTTACAGTGAAAGCCAAATCACCATCACCATGGGTAACCGTGTCACTGAAAGCCTCGGAAATTTCTTGCAAAGTGTCGAGATTCACTGTCGCAAGGAACTGGGCAAGATTACTATTCTTTCTGGACGCAAGGCGAAGCAGCTCCGCCGTGCGAGCGGGATCCTTCAGCACCGAGCGAACATAAGGGTCGTGCGGAAATTTTTTGGTCGTAGAAGTTACTCTTTCAATATTTTCATTTTCAGACATTAGCGTGTCCTTGTTTTAAGGTGGCCTTACGGGCTCCCCCGCAAGGCGACAAGAACTTGGTCCTTGTCTATACTATACACGCTTTTTTTGGTCCCTCTGCACCAATTTTTCGAAATATTTATTTCTTTTTACAATCGTCCGTTCGGTTTTGCACAAAACCATTTGGAGTAGAAATTTTAGGTCCAAGTCCCTATTTTTGCACCGCAAAAAAAAGAGGATACAATGAGCCTACCAAAGATCAACATTGAAAAAATCAACGAGCGATTCGGCCGTTTTGGCGAATTTTTGCTCGGTCACCGCGCCATTTTGCTGGTGGCGTTTATCGTTTTGCTCGCGGTTTCGGTCGTGGGCATGAAAAAAATCTACATCGAGGCCTCGTGGGACAGCTACTTTATCGAAGGCGACCCGATGCTTGTCGAAACGGACAAGTTCAAGGAAACCTTCGGTAACGACTACTTCGTGGGCGTGCTGGTCGAAAGCGACCATTCCATCTTGACGCCGGACAACCTAAAGCTTTTGCGCGAACTTTCGAACGAACTGCGCGATAGTCTCTCGTATTCCGACGGCAAAGCGACTTCGATTGTCGATTTGGAATACATGCTCGGCACCGAAGAGGGCATGGAAATCACGCAGATTGTTCCCGAAGAAATCCCGACGGATGAGGCTGGCATCGCTGAAATCGAGAAGCGCCTAGCCGACAAGCCGGAACTTGCAAAGAAGCTGATTTCGACAGACCGCAAGCAAGCCTTCATCAACATCAAGCTGCGCCCCTTCCCCGAAGATTCCGTATGGAAGGCTGAAGGCGAAGCGAAGGGCGAAAAAGCAGAAGCTCCCGACATGAAGACGGGCCGCGAAACGGCCGCAATCATCGCGAAGGAAAAGTATGCACCGCTGAACCCGCGTGCAACAGGCATGCCTTACTTGAGCTTCGAGAAAATGACCTACATCGGTCAGGAAATGGGCCGCATTTTCATCATGACGATTCTCTGCGCCATCATCGTGATGTTCTTGGTGACGCGTTCGCTGCGCGGAATCGTCTCTCCGTTGATTACGACATTTGCTGGCGTCATTATGACTTTCGGTCTAGTGGGTTACCTTGGCCTTTATATGGACGTAACCAACATCATGGTGCCCGTGATTTTGGCCTTCGCCGTTTCGATTGCATACAACATTCACATCAATTCGTTCTTCCGCAAGAACATGATGCTTACAGGCAAGCGCAAGGAATCGGTGCTTTACGCCATGCGTGAAACGGGCTGGTCAGTGCTGTTCTCCGGCCTTACCACCATCGTGGCACTACTTTCGTTTCTGTCGGTGATGCTTAAGCCCATTCGTTCCGTGGGCATTCTTTCATCGATTGCGATTGCGTTTATTCTTCTCGTGGCACTGACGGTTTCGCCGATTCTCCTGAGTTTCGGTAAAGACAAGAAACCGAACGCGAAGGTGCTTGAACGCGGCGACACGCGCATGGGAATCATTCTCGATTCTATCGGCAAGTTCGTTCTCGGGCACGGCAAGCCGATTGCGATTGTATTCGCCATCGTAACTGCAATTTCGGTTTTCGGGCTCACCAAGATAGAACCCGCCTTTGACGTGGAACGCACCATGGGCCGCAAGGTCGAATACGTAAACAAGATGCTCTACGTGGCAGAATCCGAAATCGGAAGCTTCTACTCTTACGACTTGGTGATTGACTTTGGTACAAACGACAAGGCCAAGGAAGTTGAGAACCTGAAAAAATTGGAACAGTTGCAGGATCACGCAGGCAAGTATCCGCTCACCAAGCGTTCTACCTCCATTCTTGATATTGTCAAGGATTTGGACCGCACGCTGAACGAGAATCGCCAAGAAATGTACGCCATCCCCGAAAACGAGGAACAGGTGGCACAGATGCTCTTGCTCTACGAAAATGCGGGCGGCAGCGAGGCAACTTACTGGATGGATTACGATTACAAGAAACTCCGTTTGATGATTGAAATTTCGAGCTACAACTCCAACGAACTCCAGAAGGAAATCGAGGACTTGCAGAATTTCGCACGCAAGCTTTACCCGGACGCAAAGGTGACTGCCGTAGGAAACTTGCCGCAGTTCACCGCCATGCAGCAATACCTGGAAGTAGGCCAGATGACATCGTTCCTGATTTCTGTAGTCATCGTGGCAGTCCTTTTGATGATCGTTTCCGGCAGCATTCGCACGGGCCTTATCGGCATGATTCCGAACATTGCGCCGGGTATTTTCGTGGGCGGTTACCTTGGACTCACGGACATTCCGCTTGACATGATGACGGCGACGCTTATCCCGATGATTATCGGCCTTTCCGTTGACGATACGATTCACTTTATCAACCACGGGCATGTGGAATTTGACCGCACCCGCGATTACCGTGAATCGATTCTCAACGTATTCCGCACGGCGGGCCCGGCACTCGTGATGACGACGATTATCATGGTGGCGACCTTTGCGGGCTTTACCACCTCGGCCGCAACGCAGATGTTCAACTTCGGTTTCGTAGTGTTTATCGGCCTTGTTTCGGCATTGCTCGCCGACCTGTTCGTAACACCGCTTTTAATCAAGAAATTCAAGATTTTTGGAAAATAGGAGAAAAATATGAATATGAAATTCGCAAAAACAGCCGCAACAATTATTGTCGCCTTGACCGCCATGGTGAGCGCAGAAACTTTGACCGGCCGCGACATTGTACAAAAAGTGCATGACCGCCCCGATGGCGACACCCGCAGTTCCGAACTCTCGATGACACTCATCAACAAGAGCGGAGCTAAGCGCGAACGCAAGATTACCTCATTTGCAATGGACGTGGGCAAAGACACCAAGCAGATTATGTTCTTCCGCTACCCCAACGACGTGAAGGGCACGGGATTCCTGACCGTCGATTACGACGACATCAACAAGGATGACGACAAGTGGCTTTACCTGCCCGCCATGAAAAAGACGCGCCGCATTAGCGGAAAGAGTTCCAAAACGGATTACTTCATGGGCTCCGACTTCACTTACGACGACGTGGGCCAGCGCAACATCGACGAAGACACCCACAAACTCCTCCGCGAAGAAAAGGTCGACGGAATCGATTGTTGGGTGGTTGAATCCGTGCCGAAAAAGGGCGACGAAATCTTCTCGAAGAAAATTTCCTGGATTCGCAAGGACTGCCTGATTGCCGCCAAGGTGGAATACTACGACAAGCTCGGCAAACTGCACCGCTCGCTGAAGGTTGAAAACGTGGTTCAGGTAGACGGATTCTGGTCTATCGCCAAGATGAGCATGGAAAACGTGCAGACCAACCACAAGACGCTTCTTGAATTCGACGATATTAAGTTCAACATCCTGCTAGACGCAAAGACATTCACCGTGCCGCGCCTGGAAAGAGGACTGTAAAATAGTAGGCAGTAGGAAGTAGGCGGTAGGAAGTGTTAATAAATACGTCATTGCGAGCGAAACGAAGTGCAGCGAAGCAATCCATTGTTGCATTTTTATTGGCGGCAGCGGTCGCGGCAATCGCCCAGGATTCCCCGTTTCAATTCAACGGGTTCGTGGACACGTATCACGCCGTGCAAACGCAGCATCCTCACGATTTTACCACGTCGCGGACGCGCCTGCGCGCAGAACTTCGCGTAGATTACGAGAACGCCTACTTGTTCACTAGCCTGAATGGCGTGCACAACAGCATTCTCGAAGACCGCACTGGAGTGCAGTTGCAAGAGGCGTATTTCAACTACCAGAACGACTTCCTTGAAATCCGTGCAGGCCGCCAGATTGTGGTGTGGGGCGTTGCCGACGGGCTTCGCGTCACCGACCTGATTTCGCCTGTAGATTACACCGAATTCATGTCGAGCGATTACGATGACATGCGCATGGCCATTGACGGTTTCCGCATCAAGTACCCCGGCGAGCGCGTGAATGCCGAAGTCGTTTACGTGCCCGTGCCGCGATACTTCCAGATGCCCATGCAAGAAGAAAACCCCTGGCGTCCTGAATTGCCCGAAAAAGCGAGCATCAATTTCCCAGAAGGTCCCGATGCCAAATTCAAGAACGGAGATTTCGGAACGCGAGTTTCGTTCTTCCTCTCGAATCTGGATTTCTCCATTTCGGCGCTTCATACGCACAACCAGTCGCCCGTTACGGTCGCAGGCTACGACCCCGTCAAGGATTCCATTGTCATCCATGGCATTCACAAATCGATGACCATGTTTGGTGGCGACCTCTCGATGCCTGTCGGCGAATTCGTGCTGCGTGCCGAAATCGCAGAATACTTTGGCGAAGCGCTCGGTTACGCAAGCAATCTCGATTACGCCCGCAAGAACACGTTCAATGCCCTCGGTGGAATCGACTGGTACGCCGGCGACAACTGGACTTTCATGGTGCAGTATTTACACAAATATATCGCCGACTATTCGCACAACTTGGCTGCCGAAAAGAATTCCTCCGAAATGACCTTCCGCGTTTCAAAGGAACTGCTGAACAACACGCTCAAGTTCTCGCTCTACGGAATGTTCGATATAGACAACCTCGCTTATTACGCTCGCATTTCGGGCGATTACTCCGTCACCGACCAGGTAATGATTTCGCTCGGCTACGACCACTTCGGCGGCAAGCGCGGACAACTCGCAGGCTACGACAAAAATCGCGAAATCTGGGCGAAAGCGAAATACTACTTCTAATAAGATCTAATGAATTTTGAAATTGAACCGACATCGCGCCCGCGCAATCCCTATTCTGCATTCACGATGCGGCGCGTGTTTTGCGTCGGCATTGTTGTTGCCGTCTTGCTGCATGCGGGCTTTTACGCCTGGGGATTCTTAAAGCGGACGCAGGTGGTTACCACCCGCGAAGATGCCGAGGTGATTCATGTGGAGCGTTTGCTCTTGCAGCCGCCTCCGCCACCGCCTGAAGTCAAGAAAATCGTGAAGAAGGTGGTTCGCGCGAAAATTATTCCGAACATCGTACAAGATACCGTTCCGGAATCTGAACCCGAGCCAGAGCCGGAACCGATTGTGGTTACGGATGCCGAAACCGTTGTCGAAGCGCCTCCTGAACCTGTGGCACCGCCCCCGCCGCCACCTCCACCGCCGAAGCCATCGAAGGATTCGCTGATGAAGGTGACGAAAGCCTACCTTATCGGGCTTTCCAAGGCGTTCGAAAAGCAGAAGGACTACCCCGCTACGGCCCGCCGCTTAAAGCAGGAAGGCACCGTGCGCGTGCAGTTCACGGTTGCAAAAGACGGAAGCATCAGCGGAGCGGTTGTGGCAAAGCCCTGTCCGTATTCTTCACTGAACGAAAGCGCGCTTGCCGCCGTGCAAGCCGTGCCAAAGTTCGACCCGATTCCAGCGGTACTCGGCAAGGACACCTGGAAAATGGAGATTCCAATCAAGTATAACCTTCACTAATAAAGGAGATTCCCGGTCAAGCCGGGAATGACAAAACAATGAACTACATCTTAGATTTTATTCAACAGGGCGGCGTTATCGCCTACGTACTCGTGGCGATGAATTTCATCGGCTATTCCATCATCGTATGGAAAATCATTTCGCTGATTCTCTTTAACAGGAGCATCCGCAAGCGCCTTCCTTCCAAAATTCTGCACCGCGTGGTGAGCCACAATACCGACCACCACATCATCATGGAAAGCATCCGCACCGAAATCGCACTCGCTTTCTCGCCGTTGCAAAAGGGAATGACCACGATTGAAAATATCGCAAGCATTTCTCCGTTACTCGGCCTTTTGGGCACCGTGTTCGGCATATTCAACGCCTTCAGCGTCATCGCCGTTTCGGGCCTTTCTGACGCGGGCGCATTCGCAACAGGCATCAAACTCGCCCTCATTACGACAGTGATTGGCCTCGTGGTCGCCATTCCGCACGTTATCGCGTTCAACTACTTGAACGCAAGCATGGAATCGGAGCAGGACAACGTGGAAAACGATGTGCTTTTGCAGCTGGGCCGCATTCTCAAGGAAAAAGACCACATCCGTTCTCAGAGCGCCGATTCCGCAAACGAGGATGCATAAATGGCCAAGCGCACACGCCGAATCCGCCCCGACATGACGCCGCTCATCGACTGCGTCTTCTTGCTACTCGTATTCTTCTTGGTAACCTCCGTCTTCAAGCAAGACGAATCGGTGCTCAAGCTGATTCTGCCCGAAACTCAGACCGAAACCAAGCGCGACACGCCCGAGGGCCTGTACATTGAACTTTCCGAGACGGAGCTCGCCTTTAACGGCCAGCGCGGCACACCCGACGAACTCCGCGAAAAGGCCGCGACGGTGCAGAATAAGAAATCCCCTGTCGCCATCAAGATCGACAAGGGGACCACTTACGAACGCATCGCCGTCATCCTCGATATTTTACAGGTGCAAAAGCTGTACAATATCCAGCTGATTAACGAGATGGAAAGCGCGGAATAAGGCCGCTTGCGGCGTCGCTACACGCGGCCCGCGAACTGGTTCGTAAACAACAACAGCCCCGAAATAAAGATTATAACACCGCCTGCGAGAGTCACGACGGTGTATATTTTTGTCGCAATACGGGTATGGGCACTTCCCTTGTCAATTCCCTTGCGGAATGCAACTGCCGCAATACCGAAAGCCACATTCGTAATCGTCATGCCGACGCAAATGACAAGCGCTCCCAAGAGCGACAGCGCCACCATGGAATTCAGCAGGCAGAAGAGAACAATCAACGCCACAGCCGGGCAAGGTACGATTCCCGTAACGGCGGCAACGCCCAAGATTTCACGCCAGCGGGCAACCGGAGGCAATTTAGATTCCGCGACAGCACCTTCCGCAGACTCAAGCCGAGCGGAACATCCACAGCCCTTGTGCGACTTGAACACGTCGCGAATCGCAAGCACCACGAGCAACACACCCGTGAGCATAATGAGCGCATAGCTCGCCCGTTCGATTCCGATGCGGCCCGTCTCGAACGCCGTAAACACGGTCGCCTTGAAAATCGCGTACAAAATAAGCAGCAAGACAACCGCACTCATCGTATGCGTCACGGTAATGCCTGCGCCAAGCGCAACACCCTGCCGCCAGCGCCCCCGACGCGCAATAAAGTAACCTACCACAATCGACTTGCCATGCCCCGGGCCAAGCGCATGTAGCATGCCGTACACAAGGCAAATCGCAAGGAACTTCCAGATAGCATTCCAGTCGCCGCTTTTCATCGCCGAAATCGCCGCCGTCAACTTTTCGCGAAGAACCTTCTGTTCCTGCGCAATCACCGTATAAAATGAACGTGTTTTTCCCGCCGGTTTTTCAGGCACCGCAGCTACAGATTTCGCAACAGCAGTTTCCGCGGCAGCCTCCGGCACAGCAGACGCACCTTCAGCAGGCGCCACCATTTCCGTTGCAGCCGGAGCTTCGCCCCCACCCACGTCAAAACGTTTCTTCTTGACAGCCGCCGAAGCCGCCATTGCAAGCATAAAAACCAGAATACAAACAAGCAACTTATTCAATGGAAATCCTTTTTTATATAAGATAAAAAATTTCAAGCGATTTTCGAAACTTTTTACATTTTACAAAAAACGTAAGATTACAATCTATTTTTCAAATTTTGGAAAGCTCCGAATTTTTGTAACAGCTTTAAATTTGCGATTTTGTAACGAATTCGCCAATTTTTGATTTTGGCACGCGTTTTGCTTTTATGGCACCGAAAACAAAATTCATAGGAGATTGCCATGAGCAACGAATACAGATTAAAAGCTATCAAGGAAATCGCCAGCGAAAACGCCGGCGCCAACCTCCCCGCAGCACCCGCAAACATCGACTTCTACGGCGAAGACGTATTCAACGCCGAGGCCATGCGCGCATATCTTCCCAAGGACATTTGCAAGAAGCTCTTCGCCACCATCGATGGCGGCGCACCGCTTGACCCAAGCATCGCCGGCGAAGTCGCCCACGCCATGAAGAAGTGGGCTATCGACCGCGGCGCCACCCACTTTACGCACTGGTTCCAGCCCCTTACCGGTTCCACCGCCGAAAAGCATGACTCCTTCCTCGAACCCGAAGACGGCAAGGCCATCATGGCCTTCAGCGGCAAGAACTTGATTGTTGGCGAACCCGACGCGTCCAGTTTCCCGAGCGGCGGCCTGCGTTCCACCTTCGAAGCCCGCGGCTACACCGCCTGGGACCCGACCTCTCCGGCATTCATCAAGCGCCACGGCAACGGTGCCACCCTCTGCATCCCGACCGCATTTTGTAGCTATACCGGCGAAGCCTTGGACAAGAAGACTCCGCTCCTCCGTTCCATTCAGGCTCTCCAGAAGTCCGCCGACCGCCTCATGGGTCTCTTCGGCGTCGCCCAGCAGAAAGTCACCGTCACGCTCGGTGCCGAACAGGAATATTTCTTGATTGACAAGCGTTTCTACCTGCAGCGCCCCGACCTGTACCAGGCCGGTCGCACGCTGTTTGGAGCCGCTCCGGCAAAGCACCAGCAGATGGAAGACCACTACTTCGGTAGCATTCCGGCACGCATCATCAACTTCATGAACGATGTGGAAAAGGAACTTTGGAAGCTCGGCATTCCGGCCAAGACCCGCCACAACGAAGTCGCCCCGGCCCAGTTCGAACTTGCCCCGATGTTCGAAGAAGTAAACCTCGCCTGCGACCACAACATGCAGATTATGGAAGTGCTCCGCCAGGTTGCCGACCGCCACGGCCTCGTTTGCCTGCTGCACGAAAAGCCGTTCGCCGGCATCAACGGTTCCGGTAAGCACAACAACTGGTCCGTAAACTACGGCAAGACGAACCTCTTGAACCCGGGCAAGGACCCGCACCAGAACGCCATCTTCCTCACCACGCTCTGCGCCGTCATCTATGCTGTCGACACCCACGCCGACTTGCTCCGTATGGCAGTCGCTAGCGCCGGTAACGACCACCGTCTCGGTGCCAACGAAGCTCCTCCGGCAATCATCTCCATGTACCTCGGCGACCAGCTCGCCGACGTCATCGACCAACTCGAAAAGGGCGATCCGAAGTCCAGCAAGCAGGCCGGCGCCCTCAAGCTCGGTTCTGACACGCTTCCGCCGCTCCCGCGCGACGCTACCGACCGTAACCGTACATCGCCCTTCGCCTTCACTGGCAACAAGTTCGAATTCCGCGCTCCGGGTTCTAGCCAGAGTTGCTCTGAGCCGAACGTTATCCTCAACACCATCGTTGCCGAAGCCTTCGACCTCATCGCCGACAAGCTGCAGAGCGTTCCGGCCGACAAGTTCCACGAAGATCTGCAGAACCTGTTGCAGAAAATCGTGAAGGAACACAAGCGCGTCATCTTCAACGGCAACGGCTACACCGACGAATGGGTCGAAGAAGCTGCCAAGCGCGGCCTCCCGAACATCCGCACCACCATGGAAGCCCTCCAGGCTCTCAACAAGAAGGAAAATGTGGCCCTGTTCGAAAAGTACGGCGTGTTCAACAAGCGCGAACTCGACTCCCGTTACGAAGTTAACATGGAAGATTACCACAAGAAGATTCACATCGAAGGCAAGATCGCTTTCGACATCGCGAAGAACGTGGTGCTTCCGCAGGTGCTTTGCGCCTACAGCAACGCCCTCAAGACCAACGAAATGGCCAAGACCCAGGGCTTCTACGCTGTTGACGGTTACGCTCGCGAACTCGGCGACAAGCTCAAGGAACTCGAAGCCGCTGTTGCTCAGATGGAAGCCGCTCTCGGCGACAAGCACGAAGCAATCCTCGACGCAATGGCAAACCTCCGCATTATCGTCGACAAGATCGAAAGCATCGTCCCCGACGAAAAGTGGCCGCTGCCGAAGTACCGCGAGATGTTGTTTATCTATTGATAAACAACATCGGCCACGCGTCAAAGGTGCGTGGCCAAATGCCAATTTATTTACTAATCAAAAGTGTCATCCTGAGCGAAGAGGCGAAGCCTCGTAGTCGAAGGATCTCTACTCACACTTCATATCCTGAACCTCAAAAATGCAATTCGTCGGCCTCGCGCCGGCGGATTGCTTTTTACATGATCCATCAATAAATAAACTATATTAGTCGCCATGGAAGCCGCCACGAAAATCCGACTTTTTCCGAAACTCATTCTTTCGGTTTTATTTTGCACGTCTCTGATTTTCGCCGAAACAGCCGATAGCGATTCCCTGCTATTCGAGAAAGAACACAAGCTTTCCATTGTCGGGATTATCCTCCCCCACAATTCCCTGAAGAACTCGGAAACGTTGCACAGTTGGCCTTTCTTTGCATTCCCCGCTCCCGCTTGGCTATCGAATTACAAGTGGCAAAAACCAGGCAAACTCGCCACCATCAAAGGTTCTGCCGTCGGCGAAGCGAACTTTGCCGGATTGGGGCTAAAGCTAGATGTTTCCGTGGAACTGATCCACCTGCTGGAACTTGGCATTCAGGCGAACGGAGGGACAGCCCTCAACTACGGAAAGACTTCTACCTTCATGGGCGTCTACGACGCAGAAGAACGCAACTACCATCAAGACATTATCTTTACAGAATATGCCTATGGCTTTACCTACAAATCGTCCTTGACGCTCCCCCTATTGGTTTTACTCCCCAAAAGCAAATGGACAAAAATCATCTTGAAACTTTCGGGGGAATACGCCTACTCCGCCTACACCGGCGCCGACGACGGCGAAGTCTGGAAAGCGGGCAACGGCAACATGGTGAACGGCTTCCATTACAAATGCGGGGGCACCTTAATCTACATGACGCCCTTTAAGCGATTCCCCATGGCCATGCTGGCGGCTAACGTGAGCGGATACAAGCATGCCTACGATTTTGCCCACGTCTACAAGGATTACAATCCCGCATTCAAGACAGTAAGTATCGTGCCCATGCTTTCGTTCAAGCTCAACGAAACCTGGAACGGAACGCTCATGGCCGCCATATCGAGAGACCGACGCTATGAGCAGGACCATTACGAAGCTAACGAAGAACTCTTGCAAAAACAAGTCGGCGCGGAATGGGATCTTCGCACCATCATGTGCATTTTCACGAGAAAATTCTAAATCAATCCTATTTTAGTATTGCCATATTACTAGAAACTTTATATATTTATGCATATATTCAAATTTTTGCATAAACCAAGGGTGCCGGTTCGACCCGCCCACGGAGAGATTATGAAGATTGTAGACATTCTGAAGCAAGACAAGATGAGCCTTTCGTTCGAAGTGTTCCCGCCTAAAAAAGAGACGAGCTTCGAAAGCGTCAAGGCGGCAACCGAATCGATTGCAGCCCTTGGTCCCGCCTTCATGAGCGTTACCTATGGTGCAGGCGGTGGCGTAAGCCACTTCACTCTTGATATTGCCAAAAACCTCAAGCAAAAGTTCGGCATTCCGATGCTCGCCCACCTGACCTGCGTTTCTAGCAGCAAGGAAACCGTGCACCAGCGCATCGAAGATATGAAAGCCGCAGGCATCAAGAACGTCATGGCTCTCCGCGGCGACTTGACCCCGGAACTCATAGAAAAGGGCCGCGACAACTGCGACTACCACTATGCCGTCGAGCTCATCCGCGATCTCAAGGCAGCCGACGCCGATTTCTGCATTGGTGCCGCTTGCTACCCCGAAAAGCACCCCGAAAGTGCAAACCAGGCCGAAGACATCCAGCACCTTAAAGAAAAGGTCGATGCCGGTGCAGATTTCTTGACCACGCAGATGGTGTTCGACAACAACCTGTTCTTCAGCTTCCTCTACAAGCTGCGCGATGCAGGCGTCAATTGCCCGGTGCTCCCCGGCATTATGCCGATTACGAACGCGAACCAGGTGGAACGTGCTATCAAACTTTCCGGTTCATTCATGCCGCAGCGCTTCAAGTCGCTGGTCGACAAGTTCGGTAGCGATCCCGAAGCCATGAAGCAGGCCGGCATCATTTACGCAAGTGATCAGATTATTGACCTGTACGCCAACGGCATCACGAACGTTCACGTGTATTCCATGAACAAGCCTGATGTCGCAGAAGGCATTCTCAAGAATGTTTCTGCGATTCTCGGAAAGAACTTCAAATAAGTTCCGACTTTACCTTTTAATCAATCTGAAGATCCCCTGCTTATTGTATTCAGGGGATTCTTTTGGAAATGGATTCTTCGCTTCTTGGCGAAGCACATAGTGGACGCCTTCGCCCAAATCCACTTCGGAGCCGGACTTGGCAGGAACGCCATCGCCGAACAGACTGTCGGCAGCCATGAGCAACGCTTCCTGCGGATCTTCGGCCGAAGCCGCAATACACAAATCCGGAAGCATGAAGGTCGCAAGGCCCAGCGTATAAATCGTCTCACCGGCTTCTACGAAGTTTATCCACGGATCCATCGGGTATTCACTGTCGCCCAATTCTTCGCGGAACCCCGCATCGGTCCAAGCCGCACCACATTGCTGCATGTACACGCCCAAGGCTCCGGCGTTGAACACCTTGAGAATCGCCATGTTCACCTGGGTCACTTCTTCGATATTCTTGACTTCGCCAAGCAAGAACAGCAGAGACTTGTGCGCTTCAATTGCCGCAGCAGCATCTGCAGAAATGTCCTGATGTTCCTTAAAAATGTCAGCAAGACCAGCCACACGTTCCTTACGGATGACCTTGAACATCACGCTGCATCCGGGAACAATCACCGACTGTGCGTCAGCGGCCAGCGTTACGGTTTCAGTCAAGGCGAGAGGTTCGCCAACATCTTTAGTCAAAGGGAATGCGAGAATAAATTGAGGCATAAATAGTTGAAAATAGACAGTGGTTAGTGGTTAGTGGTTAGTGGTTAGAGATCAACTCACAAATAGCATTTTTCAAAAGATTGTTTTCACTTGGTTTTGGGAGGGCGACGCGGGCTTTTTCACTAATCGTTGCAAGCAGGGTTTCCGTCGAAAACTTCGATTCATCGATAGTCGCGGCAAACCCTTCGCGGGCAAGGTCGCGGCCTAGAATCACCTGTTCATACTGTCCGGGTGTCGGCACAAAAATACAACGGGCTCCGAGTACAGCCATATCCATCACCGTACTGTAACCGCCGCGGGATACCACCCACTGGGCTCCACGAATGACTTCAGCAAATTCTCTATCGGGCAAATGAGTATGGAAATCGATATTCCCTTCGCTCCAGGATTTCACGCCTAGAATAGGCTTACCCAAAATAATGGCATGACGCCCAGGAACTTTGGCAAGCTCCTTGCGCAGCAACGATTCAAAGCGACTCCGCGCCGGTTCCACACCCGAGATTACAGCCACGAACTTGTAAGTCCGCGGAACATCAGTCCCTAGATTATTTTCAAAACGGGACAACGCCCCCACATACTTTACCGGCACCGGAGAATGTTTTACATGCGAAAGCCCCGCCGCATACCCCGGAAAATCAGGCAAGTCCGGCACCCAGACTTCATCGAAGTGCTTCATGACCGAAGCATGCCAAAGCATACCTAGAGGTTCAAAAGCCGAAAGCACCTTCGGGAATGCGATACGACGCTGATGCGTCATGTAAATGGATTTTGCATGGCGGCTATAGAATCCGAAACGATTGTCGGACACAAGGACATCGTAATGGTAGCGTTCCACCATTTCTTCGGCAAAGCGATGCTCGTAATTCATCACCGTCCGCAAGTGGACACCATTCTTAGCCAGCCACAGTCCCATGTTATAGCCGTGCTTAGGGTAAACGATATTGTAGGACGGCGCCAGACGCTGACGAAGTTCCTGGAAGAATCCTCGCAGCAAGGTGGCGTTCGAACGCACCACAGCCAGTTCCACCTCTGCACCTTGTTTCAGGAATTCACGAACCACGGGCACGCAACGGGTTGCATGCCCCAGCCCCCAATCCAAAGGTGCTACAAGGACTTTCAATGATTAGCCTCCAGCCAGGCATTCGCCCAGTCTCCGTGGTCGTAATCCTTATCGTGCTTATCGCCTTCATCTAGGCGCAATTCCAAGATGCGCACACCACTGACGTCAACAGATATTCTCTGCTTTTCGGTGGAATACATGCGCTTGCTGCGGAAGAGTTCCCGATCATCGCCCAGCACAATAAAGGAGACTCCATCGCCGCCCACACTTTCGTCATCAAGACCGATGGTGGCATAGAAGGTATCAAAAGCCCGAGGCAACTGGAACTTCATAAACGAAGGAGCGTGTGACCCGATTCCGTAACGGAAGATTTCCTTGTCAATCGTAATCTTATGATGTTCTACCGAAGCGTTCTTCTGGGGCTGTCCCCAAGCCTGTTCAAAGCTTTCCATCTTCAGTTCAGAAAGCAGCAACACCTCAGGCGATTTCACAAAGAAATCCTTCACAAGCTTAAGGGTATCTGCATCGGGCATGACACATTCGAAAGTCACGCGGTTCATGCCAGCCTTAATCTTGGTCGAATCCAGCAGCAACGTATCCGACGGCAACGAAAGCATCAGTTCTTCCTGCAATTCCCCATTCAAGGAATAAGAATAAGTAATCGTTTCGGGGAAACGCTTGTTCACGATCATGGCATTATTTTCCATATCGCTCACAAAGAAATTCTGCAAGTAGGTAGACACGCCCTTTTTGGCCGAAATCTTGTAAATCGCCAAAGGATAGCCAAAGAGTTTCGGTTCAATCAAAACACGTTCGCTCTTGTAGTCGTTCAAGATTTCGTCCACCTGGTCAGTCGTCTTGAAACCCACCACACGGGACTTACGGTTGAGTTCGCCATAGCCGTCCTGACCGCGCACCATGTAAATGTTTCCGCCCGACACCTGCTGCCACTTGGCAAAGGTTTCGTTATCCCAACTCATAAAGGAGCGTTCACTGAACGAACTGTGTCCCGAAGCAAGCATCTGCCAAGGGCGAGCATAAATAAAGATGGAATTTTTCGGGTAGCTTTCAAGAGCCTTGTCGAGGTAGTCTTCTTCGCCCAGCAACTTATTCTTGTAATAGAGCATATTGTGGCGGTAGCTATCCCCATGGTAAATCATGAGGCCCACCGAAAGAGCTACCGAAACCGCGAGGATAATCTTTCCAGCCGCCTCAGGCTTCATCTTCGTGGTAAACGCTAGCGCATCATATAGGCCGAGCGCCATAATCAGGGCAAAAAGCGGAAGCGCCACCAGCACGTAACGCTGGTTAATATCGATAGTGAACGTACCCGACACATTCAAAAGAATCACAAAGATCTGCAGGCAGAACAGAACGCCAAGCAAGGCACCGCGCCAATAGCGGCGAGAATAAATCAGGCGGAATAATAGCCAGACCGTAGAGACAAGCAGAATAATCGTAAAAGTCGTATAGAAGGGATTCTGCATAATGCCGCCAAAAGACGGATCCTGGTCTAGATTCATCATCACTTCTATATTCGTCTTCAAGTTGAACCAGAAATTTTCTAGCGAATGGGCTGCGTGTTCCCCACCCTGGAAATCGTAGCCACGGTAAGCCGCCATCGTATTCACCGAGGGCCAGCTCACGGCAATCACAGCCGCCACAAACAGCGGAAGCCTGTGAGCCTTTTCAAAGAAATACTTGTAATAGTAAAGAGCGAACGGAATAAAGGCAAACACCGTTTCCTGCCTAGTCTGGGCAAAAAAACCAAGCAGCGGCACCGTAAGCAAGAAATGTTTCCAGTTCACCTTGTTTGCCGGCACAAAGGCATACCACGCCATAAGGACAGCAAGCAGGAATATATACAGCACTTCGGTAGATGCCGAACGGGCCTGCAAAAGGTAAATCGGCATGCCGCCCAAGAAGGCCGTCGCAGCTAGAGCCGCCCATTCATTCTTGAACCACTTGGAAAGCGCAAAGAAAAAGAACAGAAGGCTCAGCAAGTAGAACGGAAAGTTGACCAACAGGGCTGTATCGCGGTTGGGTTCCATAAAGTTGAACACCAAGGAATACACAAATCCGAGAGCTTTGCCCTTGAAGTTATTCACTTCGGTTTTGCAATCCAGCACACCATCGGTCCATACACCCTCGTTACAGATTCCGCCCGTATGCTGAAAATACATCTGGAGTCCCATGGACTCCCAGCTCGTTTCGTCACTCAAAACACGGTGCGTATTGCTGATGTTCCCGAACATGAATACCGAAAACACAAGCGCAATGCCAGCAAAGGCACAAATACTTTTACCCGAAGGCTTAAAGCCCTTCCACCCTTGCGCAATGACTGGAATGTTGACCAACACACCCACAATCAGCAGAATGAAAGTCAAAAGGATGGAGTAGTAACCCCAATCGATATCCCAACGCCTAGCGTAAGAAACGGTCAAATTATTGAAAATAAGGAACGCGACTACCAGAACGGCAAGCGTAATTCCAATTACAGCAAAATGCCTGCGGCCAATGCCCAGACGTTCAAGAATATTCTTCATGCCGTAAATATAACTAATAATTACCAGTTACTAGTTATTAGTGAGTAGCGTGAAATGTGTATTAATAGCACATTACACATTCCACATTGTGCCGCAGACACCTACACATTCACGTACTTGGCCATGAACTCGTCAACCGGCAGCGGTTTCGAGTAGTAGAACCCCTGCAGGCTCTTGACCTTGAATCGCAGCAGGAATTCTCGCATTTCGGGCGTTTCGATACCTTCTGCAGTTACCGACGACGAGAAAGAATCCGCCAGTTCCGAAATAAAACGAACAGTCTTCTGGTCAGAAGTATCCTGTTCGATATTCATGACAAAGCTGCGGTCGATTTTCACCGTAGTCACCGGCAGTTCACGCAACACGCCAATAGAGCTGAAGCCGGTACCGAAGTCATCGAGCGCCACCTTGACACCCTTATTGCGCAGCCGCGTAAAGATGTCTTTAAGAAGAGCCATGTCCAAAAGGCGGCAACGCTCCGTAATTTCCAGGCACAGGTTCTGCGGCGGGAACGATTCCTCTTCCAGAATAGAAAGCACGTTCTCGACAAAGTCAGGCTTTTCTAGCTGCGTGTACGAAAGGTTCACGTTGATTACAAACCCCGGGTACGATTCAAGGATTACTTTTGCATCCTTGATTGCAGTCCTTAGAATCCACTTACCCAGTTCCGGGAACAAATTATCTTGTTCCAAAATATCGACAAATTCTACCGGAGGTACAACGCCGTACTCCTCATTTTTCCAACGGATCAAAGCCTCGGCGCCAATAATCTTTTCGCTGTTGGCGTCCACAATCGGCTGGTAGCACAAGTAGAACCCATCGCAATGATTCACGATGCTATTGCGAATCACATTGATACGCTCGATGGCGAAACGCTTGTCGTCGTTTACGTCGTTCTTAAGAATATACAACTCACCCAAGTGATTATTCTTGGATTCGTAATAGGCAAAGCGCAGGCAAGAATAAACGGTTTCTACGCTGACATCGAATTTTTCGAGGTTGATGGCTCCTGCGACAAACGAAAGAACTACGCGAGTTCCATCCACATTAAAATCATGAAGGGAATTGTACTGGATACGTTTGTACAGTTTTTTCAGGTCTTCAACAGAGGCTTTCTGGCAGACAATAGCAAACTTGGTTCCATCCATTCGGTACCAATCACCCAGGCCATGGGCCTCGACCTTGATCATCTTTGAAAATTCCTGGAGCACGCGGTTTCCGAACGTGTAGCCGTAAATTTCATTCAGACGAGAAAAATCATTAATGCCCAAAATCATCACCTGCAGGCTTTTACCACGCCAACTCGTCGACTGCATGTCTTCCAAAAAACCATAAAGGCTTCTCATGTTGGAAACATCGTCATAATAGCTTAGGGTGTCATTGTTCTTGATCATTCCGCCAAAGTAGTTCGGGTTTCCGTGTTCGTCACGGAGCAGAACACCTCGACAGGTGCAAACAATGTAGCGGCCACTTTTTGTCAACACGCGATACTGAAGATTATGTTCGTTCATCTGGCCGGACATGACCTTGTCAATATTTTCTTTATAGGCGGCGCGATCATCCGGGTGGATTTTTTCCATCCAGGCATAAGCTACCCCCTGCATATATTCGTCAGGTAAGCCAAAATAGTGAACAGCCTCTTTAGACCAGCGGGTCCAATCTGTTCTCATATCGGTAACATAGATGTATGCCCCATTCGCAAGTACCGAAAAAGCCTCATACAAGGAATCAATTTTCGCTTTGACAACGCTATCCATCATTTTCTCCTTCAGACACCACAACGCAGTTCTTGCCGTTTTTCTTGGCTCTATAAAGAGCCTTGTCAACGCGAACGATTGCGGCATCAGCGCTTTCGCCCTTCCGAAGTTCAATTACACCTGCACTCACGGAACGACGTCCAGCTTTTTCAAATGTAATATCATTGAACGCGACACGCACCCTATCAGCAAAATCTATAGCCGTTTTTAACGAAGAATCCTGCAAAAGCACCATGAATTCTTCACCACCCCAACGGCCAATGGGAGATTTTACATTCAGAATCACAGGAACAGGCTGTAAAGAGTCTCCACCATGAAGTTCGTATTCCTTTGCACACATCCCCTCAAAATCAGTCATATTAAAGCCAGCCGCATCGACCCCGGATAATCCGGTTTCATCGGCAACTCTTCTCAAAAGACGGCTGATTTCTTGAATAACGTTATCACCTTCCTTGTGGCCCCAGGTATCGTTAATTTGTTTAAAATTGTCGATATCGAACATTACAAGGCAGGCAGGTCGTCCTGACGTCACGCACTGGGTAATTCGGCGTTGAATTTCGCCACGGTTAAACACCTCCGCCAAGGAATCCGTAATAGAGGTCAACTGCAGTTTCGCGTAAGTTTCGGCTTGCTCCTGTGCCGTCACATCGATAAAAGTCGCCAGACGGTTAATCATGGAAACCTTGCCCGAGAACGCCTCCTCGGGCATTTCGAAATCATAACGTTCCCCACCCTTGCCTTCGCGCATTCCTGCAATCACAAGAGTCGCATTGTGCTGGTTCACGCAACAGCCCGTGCGCAAGAATTCGCTAGAGGAATAAAAACCCGAAGTAAACGCAATGCTCTGCAGCGGGAGCGTTTCACTACTGATTTCTTCTTTGCCCCAAAAGATTCGACGTACTACACAAGAAAACGCCTTGATTATTTCAGGGCTAAACACCCCTATATTACGGCCGTCTTTTCGGACACTTGCAAGAATTGTCCACGGGTCGCCATAAGCAAGGCGCACCTTCACGCCTTCTTCGATATCCGACGACATGACTACGGAACCATCTTCGTTACAGGCTACCGGCGCACGCATGATGTCAATTCCATTGCGCTTGTAGAACAACGGGAATTCCAGCGTGTTGTAAATGAAGTGTTCGTCATTCTGGATATTCAAATAGCGGTGATAGACTTCATAAGCGGGCTCGCCATTCAGTTCATACAGCACCGGCCCCTTCGCTTTTGTCACCACAAATTCACGGCCAAGGGGTTTCCAGCCAATCACATGGGTGGTATAGACAAAGAAGTCTTCACCTCCCATCAAAAGTACTAGGACACCCTTTCCTGAATACCCGCCCACATTCGAAAACACGCATGTTTCCGTACTTGTCAGACTCGGATTAATGGCGCCACCGCCAAAAATCGCAATCGAGGGGTCCACATCCTTGAACGCATCGCAAAACGGTGTCATAGAAACACCAAGAGTCGTCAGCTGCAGTTCAACCGCCTTCACCCACGGATTCGCCTTGATTTCTTCTTTAATACTGCCAACCACATCAACGGCATTGTCCGCATCCATCGTATACTGCAGCAATTTTAGCTGAGTCGTAGGATATTCAAAAATCGTACAGACAACGGAAATTTCGGCATTTGATATATGCCCATCCACAATGTTGCCAGCCGTGGAACAACCCATGTAAATGGAATCCGGAAAATTCTGCGAAATGACGTCACAAACCAGGTCTATCTGCCCACGATCCATGGAGTTCGAATAAATCTGGAATACCACATGAGAAAACACTCGTGATTTACACCAGAGACTAATCTTGTCAAGGTCGCGTTTTAACGTAGTGATACTGTGGTAATCGAACTGGAATTGTTTCATGTCTCTGAGATATCCCTATAATATGTATCAATATAGAAGATACTACAAAGAAGTGCATTACGTTCGAAAAAAGTTACCCTATTTATTCCAAATTGGAATATTTGTGGTAAAAGTGACTAAATCACGAATTTTTGGATAATTTCGGCAATTCCACCGTGGTTGTTGTCCGCTTTTGTGACATAGTCGGCCACCGATTTAGCCACATCGGAAGCGTTCGCCATGGCAATTCCTACACCTGCGGCCTCGATCATGGGGCAGTCGTTTTCTTCGTCGCCCACGGCGATGGTATCCGAAAGCGGGACCTTGTAAAAATCGGCCATAAAACGCACCGCATCGCCCTTGTTGGACTGCATGTGCGAAAATTCGAGCATTTCGGGCTTGCTGAACACGTCAAAGAGCTTGCCCGCCGTGGTCTTGCGCATCTCGGCGCGAAAATCGAGCAGGCTATCGTGATTAAACGGCGTAATGATATTCACCTTGATGGGAGGCTTTACCACCACATTGATAAAATCACCGTAGTAGTCGCGAATATCCTTGACAACCACGTAGTCCATCTTCATCAGCCGGCAATACGTCTTGAGTTGTTCCGTCTCGTATTCCGAGACAACGAGGTCGCCCGAGTACGTGTGCGCGTGCATGCCCGCCTTGTGGGCCGCATCCATAATGAATTTGACCGATTCTACCGGAATGTAGCGCGTCAGAATGGACTGTTCGGTGGAGTAATCGTAAATGAGCCCGCCGTTGAAACTCACCAGGAAAAAGCCCGGCTTGTCGAAGCCGTACCTTTGCGCCAGTTGCTTGGCGCTCGTGAGCGGACGCCCGGTGCAGAGCACCAACTTGTGCCCGCGTGCAAGCATTCCCTCGATGGCTTTCATGTCCACATCGAGAATCCGCTTGTCGTCGGTCAGGAGCGTACCGTCAAGATCAGTGAAAAAGAGTTTCATAGTTCAAAATATAGAAATGTTTGCTATATTCCCAACTATGAGAATTGATGAATTTTTAAGCGAAGCAAGTTCCGTAGCCATTTTCGGGCACGTGCGCCCGGACGGCGATTGCGTGGGTTCTACCACAGGCATTTACAACTACATCAAGGACAACTACCCCACCATTCAGGCGGACTTGTTCCTTGAAGAATTCCCCGACAGCTACAAGATTTTGCGCGGGGCAAGCGATGCCCACTCAGCCTGGACAGCCGAATGTAACAGCGGCAAGCCCTACGACCTCGTCTTCCTCATGGACACCCCGAGCTTTGAACGCGTGGGCGCGAACGGCGCCGAATGCATCAAGTCAGCCAAGAAAAACATCAACATCGACCACCATATTAGCAACCCGCTGAACCTTTGCACCCTGAACCTCGTGGAGCCCGAAGCAAGTTCTGCAAGCGAGGTTCTATACGTAAACCTCGACAAGGCTAAAATCAGCCGCGACACCGCCAGTTCCCTTTACCTCGGCATTGTACACGATACGGGAGCCTTCAAGTACAGCTGCACCGGCAAGCGCACCATGCAGGTGGTGGGCGACCTGATTGAAGCTGGCGTCGACTTCGCAAAAATCGTGAATGAGACTTACTACACCCGCACCTACAAGCAGACGCTCATTACGGGCTATGCCATGCAGCAGAGCAAGCTTGGTTTAGGCGGCAAGGTCGTCTACAGCTACATTACGCCCGAAGACATGGAACGTTTCGGTGTCACGCCCGTGGAACTTTCCACCGTCATTGACACCATCCGTGAAGTCGGCGGCACCGAAGTGGCCTTGCTTTTGTATCCCGTAAACGGGAAGTACAAAATCAGCCTGCGCAGCAACTATGTAGTCGATGTAAACGCCATCGCAAAAGAATTCGGCGGAGGCGGCCACACCCGTGCCGCCGGCGGCGACACCAGCGATGCGCCCGAAGTCGCGATTGAAAAAATCCTGAAGTTGATAGAAAAACAGCTTTAAACCAAGAACAGCGCCACGGCCAAGAGTACGAACACGCAGCCGCTGAACCAGTTGAGGTTGCGGTTCGCCTTCGGGCTATTCAGCAGGAACTTCTTAACGGCGCCAGCCAACAGGGCGACCGAACCGAACACAATCATGGTCGCCACAATGAATTCTGCGCCAAAGATTGCCATTTGCAGGCTCGGGTGAATCGGGCGGTCCAAGCGCACAGCCGGCGGAATAAACGACAGCAAAAAGAGAATCACCTTCGGGTTCGAAATGTTCATAATGATTCCGCGCAGGTAAAGCTTGCGGGCAGAAGGATGGCCGACATCGCTGGGCTTATGATTTTCATCATCTATAGCCACGTTTCCGGCGCGAACTTGAAAACTCCGGTACGCCAAATACAGCAAGTACGCCGCCCCCAGGCACTGCATCACAAAGAACGCCGTCGGGCTTGCGGCAACCAGCGCCGAAACCCCCGCGACCAGCAGCCCCGTCTGCACCATGATTCCCGTGCAAAGCCCCAAAATCACGCAAAAACCGGCTCGGGCGCCGTGGGCAGCACTTTGGGCAAGTACGAATAAATTATCTGGCCCGGGGGCAATCCCCACGACAAGCGCTGCAATAAAGAATTCAAGCATGATTAGTAGACGGTAGGAAGCAGGAAGTAGACAATAGGAAGTTGGCTGTAGAAGGTTTAATTCTATAGCTTATCCAAGAAGCTGTCGACATCGAGTTCGTCGAGGTCTTTTTGCAAATCGGCAAGAACATCGTCCGAAATAACCGCCGGTTGCACCTTTTCAGCATCGTTAGATGCCATGGCGCCAGCGATTTTTTCGGCCACATTTTCAAATTCCGAAGGAGCGGATCCTTCGCGCGGGCTGGGTAAGTTTTCGCCCTTTTCGGTACGTTCTTCGGCCAAGGCTTCGGAGGCATCCACCATCTTCTTGAGGGCTTCGGCGACAGCCCCCATGGCACCGCCGTTGCTGACAACAGCGTCTATGGCGCGGCTCAACTTTTTACGGAGTCCGGCAAATTCTTCTCGATCCAATTCTGCGACCTCACCATGATAATACATCAAAGGAGTCTTGCAGCGGGCGCAGCAAAACACCATCATGTTCGCAGAATCACCATGAAGCTGGGCGTCAAAGGAAACTCCACAATGGGGGCAGTTGATATGGATCTCACTCATGCCCTATAATTTAGAAAAATAAAGCCAAATGTGCCTATAATTTTTTATTATTACGGCATGCTTTGTCAGTGGCTTTATCATTTAACGAATATCGATCTTTTTGATGGCCGTCTGTTCCGCGCAGGCACAGCAGCCATGCTCTCTATCATCCTCGTCATGACCTTCATGCCAATCTACATCCGTAAACTCCAGAGCCTCGATGCGACATCGGACTTCGATAAAGACGGCAAATCCAAGTCTCCCCCGATTATGGGCGGACTTCTCCTTGTCATTGTGGTAGAAATCGTGTCGCTCCTAGTATGCAAGATGAACGGCTACACCATTTCGACTCTGATTGTGCTTGCCGCGTTTTCTGCCGTGGGCGCCATCGACGACATCGCCAAAGTCAAGGCCAAGCGCCTGATCAAGCTCGGCAAGCTCAAGGCCGCCGACTACATGGACAAGGCCGACGGCATTTCCAGCAGCCTTCGTCTGTTCCTCTATTTCTTGTTTAGCCTGGTCGTTGCCATTTTCTGCTACAAGTTCATTCCCGAACTCAAGGGCGACTTGACCATCCCCTTCTGCCCCATTAGTGTTTTCCAGATTCACCTGCCCAACTGGATTTTCGTCGGGTTCATGACCTTCGTGATTGCAGCTTCTGCCAACGGAACGAACTTCACCGACGGTCTCGACAGCCTTGTCTCTGTACCGATTCTTTCGAGCATGGTGTTTGTGGGCCTCGTGGCCTACGTGAGCGGCAACTTTATCTTTAGCCAGTACCTGAGCGTTCCGTACCTGCCCGGCTGCGACGAACTATTCCCGCTTGCGATGTCGATTGCGGGTGCACTCCTCGCCTACTTGTGGTTCAACAGCCCTCCGGCCGAAATCTACATGGGCGACGCCGGCTCCGTAGGCTTTGGAGCCGCTATCGGTATTATGTTCATTCTAGTGCAGGCAGGGCTTTTCCTCCCCATCGTTTGCATCATCATCATTGCCGAAGCATGCTCCGTGTTGCTCCAGATTAGCTGGTTCAAGTTCACCAAGAAAACCACCGGCGAAGGCAAGCGCATCTTCCTTTGCGCGCCTCTCCACCACCACTACCAAAAGAAGTGGGAAGGCCGTTTCCCGAGCAAACCCCTGATGAATTCGAAGATTGTGTGGCGCATGCACCTCATCAGCATCTTCGCGCTCATCGTAAGCATGGTGATTTTCTTCGGCATTAGGTAAAATATGGACATAATTGAAACTTTGAATGCGGCGGGTCAGCAAGAGCTGGTCGCCAAGCTTGAATCTTTGAATGGCGATGCCCGCAAGAACTTGGAGCGCGACATCGCAAGCCAGGACTGGGAAGAACTGAAGGCTCTTTACACCGAAAAATCCAGTGCCTCGCTCGATGACAACGTGTCGGGCGAATTGAAGCCGATGCCGTTCAAGATTGCAACCGACGACTTGCGTTACGACTTCTGGAAAGAGACTGGCGAAATTCTTCTCGGCAAGGGTCAGGTGGCCGCATTCTTGGTTGCAGGCGGTCAAGGTTCGCGCCTCGGTTTCGACGGTCCGAAGGGTATGTTCGATATCGGACTCCCGAGCCACAAGAGCTTGTTCCAGCTGCAGGCAGAACGCTTGCAGAACTTGGCCGCCCAAGTAGGACATGCGATTCCGTGGTGCATCATGACAAGCCCGCTGAATCACGAAGCGACTGTGAACTTCTTTACCGAGCACAACTTTTTCGGTTACGCCCGCGAAAACATCCGTTTCTTTGAACAAGGTACAATTTGCGCGCTCGACCCGAACGGAAAAGCCGTCGTCGACGAGAACAACCGTTTGGCCCTGGTGCCCGATGGCAATGGCGGGTGCTTTAGGGCTCTCGCCCAGAGCGGCACTCTCGCCTGGTTGATTGAAAAAGGCGTGCGCTACGTATTCCTTTACAGCGTCGACAACGCGCTTTGCCGCATTTGCGACCCGGCTTTTATCGGGGCACTCGCAAGCGAAGGCCGCAGCATGTCGGCATCCAAGGTGGTGCACAAGGCAGGGCCCAACGAAAAGGTGGGCATTTTCGCCTTGCAGAACAACAAGCCCGGAGTCGTGGAATACAGCGACTTGCCCGAAAACTACCGCGACATGACCAACGCTGACGGAAGCCTGACCTTTGACGGCGGAAATATCGCCATTCACTTGTTCAAAACCGAAGGCTTGCGTAAGTTACAGACAAGCAAGCTCCCGTGGCACACCGCCCGAAAGACCGTTTGCGGTATCGAAAAGTGCTGGAAGTTCGAACAGTTCCTGTTCGATGCATTCCCGCAGCTGGGCACGATGATGCCGTTTGGAGTTGTCCGCGAAGAAGAATTCAGCCCGGTGAAAAACGCCGAAGGAAACGACAGTCCGAAGACTGCACGCGAAATGATTGGCAGACTCCACCGCGAATGGTTGCGCAAGGCTCATGTAGAAGTGAAACCGGGCAAGCTTTACGAAGTGTCGCCCACACTCAGCTACGCCGGCGAAGGACTCAGCCGCCGCGTGTTCGAACGCGAACTCGGAAGAAACATTCTGGAATTCGATGAATAGTAGACAGTAGACGGTTGGAAGTAGGAAGGATCAATGAAGAATTTCAGGTTCGTTCTGTACAAAGCGACTTTCCATTTCCTGCTCCGCCTGCCAAACGCATTCTACGCTGCGCTATTCACACTCGCTTTTCCGATTTACAAGGCGTTGCATACCAAGCGCGCTTACGGCCGCACGGTAATGCACCTTGCAAACGCGAAGGCCTACTTAAAAACAAACGTAAGCGCACGCGACATGTTCAGAGGCATTTTCTGGAATGCACTCGATTCGTACCGGGGACTCGCCCGCTTTAAAAGTGTCGAAAATCGAATCGTTTACGAAAACGAAGAAATCATCCGTGAAGCGGTAAAGCATGGTCCAGTTGCCGGCATCAGCATTCACCAGGGTGCATTCGAACTTTTGCACCGCGCCCTTTGCCGTTATAGCGAACACGTGCACCTGATTACTGATTCTGTCGGCAACGACGCATTCCGCGAGGTACTCAAAGAACTCCGCAGCGACCCGCACCTGACCGAATACCACCCCGAAGAAACCGGCAAACTTATCCGCGATTTGTTCAAGACCAAGGGGATTCTTGCAATGGTCTTCGACCAAGGAAAGAATACCAAAGGCAACGAAGTCCAGCTTTTCGGGAAAGCGAGCACGCTCTACTTACGTCTCCCGCAAAAAGTGAACCAGATGGGAGCATCCGTCGTCACGTTCCGCACGTGGACCAACACAAAGCATCAAATCGTCATCCGTTTTGAAAGCGTCTATCCGCCCAAGTCCGATCCCGAAAAAATCATCGCGGACATTGCAAAAGAAACTGAAACGTGGATTTCCGAGTACCCCGAACAGTGGAGTTGGAATTACCACGGAAACTTTAAGGTTTAACCCCCGAAAAGGGAATCCTTGATGCGCTGGAAAGTTGATTCATCTTCGCCACTGCGCACCATGACCACAATTTTCGAAGTGGCATAGTTATCCGTAAAATTGATGACCTGTCCGCGTTCTTCAGTGACCGAGAACGCCGCAAGACCAAGGTCCGCTTTTCCGGCTCGAATAGAATCGATGATATCGTCAAAATCCATATCGATAATTTCGACCGGACGTTCCAGGTAATTAGCCACGTAGCGAGCAATTTCGATATCGATCCCCACGATTCCGCGTTTTTTGCAACGGAATTCAAACGGAGGGAATTCGGCATTGGTCGCCACTCTAAGAACAGGACCACTCACCGAATCAGTCTTAACGTGATACTTGGATTGTCCGCCAATATAGGCATCAAAAATCGAATCGTAAACGCCCATCGCACGCATCTGGATTAGAGCGATATTGACAGAATCAAGCAAGCCCATGTTTTCTTTAGCGACAATGCCTGCATACGATTCTTCCTTGAAGATTTCATTCAAAATTCTGAGAGAGGGATTTTTGCGGGCAAAGACCTTGGCCGGAGTATCGTCCGTGAGCACGGCATCAATGGAACCATTCAACAAGGCGTCCACCGCCTGTGCAAGCGTTTCAAACTTTTCCAACTGGAGTCGAGTAGAGTCCGTACCGTAATCGGCTGCGTAAATTTCGCCCGTTGTGCCGATAAGCACACCGACCTTCTTGTTCGCCAAGTCGTCAAGCGAAAATACCCTGTTTTCAGGGACTTCGTTTTTTACACAACCCATAAATACCAGCAAGGCAAATAGAGCTGTAACAACCCGCAAACGACTCATATTTACAAAAATCTCAACTTTTTATTACAATATAAGAAAATAGAGTCCAAATTCAATGCAAAAAATTGTAATAATTGACGATTAGAAGGCAAAAACGGATTCAAAAACAGCATTTTCGGCAAAAAAATCTATTTTTACCGCAAAAAGAGAGAATCATGGCGCTAAACGAAGAAGAAGAATTCCAGCTGCAGTGGATCAACAACCACCACATGGAAGACAAGGACGAGCAGGCGCGGAAAGAAGCCGAAGCGGAAGCCGCCGCACGCCCCGCGCGCGCCCCGCGCGGGCGCAAGATGCGCCGTAACCCGGCCGCCTGGGAACTCCCCGTGCCCGAAGATGAAATCGACCTCCACGGCATGACATCCGACGAGGCGGCCGAAGCCGTGGAACGGCGCATCGATGACCTGATGATTGCTGGCCTCAAGATTCTCAGGGTCATCCACGGCGGCGGAAACCCGAGCTACGGCAACGTCAAACGAATCATCGACCGCAAGGTGCGTTCCGAATGGAGCAACCGCATCCAGCTGTACAAAGTCGAGCCCGACAACGCCGGTTCGAGCATCATGATCCTCGGAAAACCGCGCCCCGCCCAGGCAAAAGCCACCAGAAAGCCCGCCAAGAAATAAAAATTCGACTTTTTTCATTTTTTTGCACCTTTCCCCTTTAAATTCTTCAAGTTTTTTTCTATTATTGGACCACCGAACCGGAATATAGCTCAGCCTGGTAGAGCGCTTGCTTCGGGAGCAAGAGGTCGTGAGTTCGAATCTCGCTATTCCGATAAAAACGAAAAGGACACCATTTGGGTGTCCTTTCGTTTTTTTATTGCAACTAGCGCGAGAAGAGAACTCACGAAGTGAGTTCGACTAAATCACGCCATGAGCGAAGCGAATTTTGCGTGATTTAGAGATTTTGGCGAAGCCAAAACCCGCAGGGCAAAAGTTGAAACGAAGTGAAACTTTTGTCTAATCTCGCGTTCACTGATGAATGCTTAGACAAAAATGAAACGAAGTGAAGGCTTTGTCTAATCTCGCTTCAACAGGCGTCGATTTCGCTATACCGGCACAAAAGTCTTAATTTTGTTCAATTCCTCGGCGATTTCGATTTTAAGATTACGAATGTCAATATCATCTTGCAAAGAGATGAAGTAATCGTCAGAAACTCCAAAGAACCTGGCGAGCCTCAAAGAAGTGTCGACTGTAATTCGCCTGCGATCGTGAAGAATGTCCTGAATTCTTGAAACAGGAACATTGATTGCCTGGGCGACTTTGTAAGCAGACAAACCCATAGGCGTAAAAAACTCTTCATTCAGAATTTCTCCGATAGTAGGCGTTTCAATATGTTTGCTCATGGTTTGCTCCTAGTGGAGTTCCGTTTCTCTGTCTGCAAAACTTTGTATCATCCAATATACCTATTTTATGTGTATATGTCAAGTAGGTAGAGTGTATTTTCGGCGCACCCCTATTACTATACACGCCATTTTCAGGCAATTGAATACCAATTTCGCGAAAATTTATTTCTTTTTACAAGAAGTCAAATGTTACGCCGACAACGTCTTCAGCAATTCCTTTTTGGTCGCACCTAACGCGAAGAACATCTTGATCATCAGTTCAAGGGAAACGCTGGAGTCCGCATGTTCCACTTTGGCGTAACGAGACTGGCTCGTTTTCGCGATAATTGCGGCAGAGACTTGTGTTTCACCAAGAGACTTCCGCTTGGCAACCAACGCCTTAGCCAAAGCGACCTTCATTTCAACAATCGCCATTTCAGCAGGACTCAACCCCAAAAAATCGTCGACATCCCCGACTTTCCACCCCTTTTTCTGCAATCTTTCTTTTTTCAACTTATCCATAAACTAATCCTCCGCATCATAAGTTTTCAATCGTTGACGACACAACTTAAGAATTTCATCAGGCGTTTTGCTCGTTTTCTTTTCCGTCCATAAAATCACAACTATTGCATCCGTATCAATCCGATAAAATAATCTCCATATCTTATTTTCATCTCGAATGCGAAGCTCATGACAATGTGCTCCAATCGACGGCATCGGGCGACTCTGTGGAAGCGACAGATTCATTCCCGATTACAGTAATCGTAACAGATATCCGGTTTCTATCCTCGCTTTTTGAGATAACGGTGGTGTCTGCGGTTGCTCATGCAACCAAACCAATGGTTTATGACTCGGACTCATAAAATATATATCAGATTTGACATAATATCAAGGGTTAAGGTGAAATTTTTTACCCCCTATTACTATACACGCTGTTTTGGGACGTTTGAATACCAATTTTTCGAAAATTTTATTTCTTTTTACAAAAAGAAAAAAAATTGCACCGAAATCCATATAATCGGTCGCGAATTGCAGAAAGTATAAATTTGATTATTTATATTTGCCCCAAAATGAAAGTTTGGTGGGATTTTACAACTGGAGGTCTTCTGTGAAGATTTTTAAAAGCGTTTTGGCCCTGTCTGTTCTCCTAGCCCTGCTCGCAGCATGTGGCGATGAATCTAGTAGCTCCGCTCCCGATCCAATCGGTGAAATCTCGTCGAGTAGCAATGACGACAATGGTTCTGCATCCTCGTCTTCTCAGAAAGATTCTAAAAAATCCAGTTCCTCGGTATCAGAAAAAAATTCTTCTAGCTCCGTAAGTGGAAAGAATAGTAGCTCGTCGGTGGTCGAGTCGAGTAGTAGCGCGCGGAATTCTAGCAGCAGTTCTGCGATTTTATTTAAACAATGTGAAGAAGGTGAACAAAAAATAGTTGTTTCTGAAATAGACACAGGATTTGTGAGTTGTAAAGATGGCAAGTGGGTTGTTGATTCTATTGTGGATGTAGTAAAACCCAAGGTCTATCCGAATATGGATAGCGTGTTTAATCCGGCTGTGACTTATGGCTCGTTTAGGGATCCTCGCGATGGAAAGGTTTACAAGACCGTTCGATACTATATAAAACTTCAAAGCGGCGAAACGACTTTCATTGATTCTTTTACGGTGATGGCTCAGAATCTAAATTACGCAGATACAACAATTGACAGTACAACGACGGTTTTTGATGATTCGAAGGTTGAAAAACGTTGCTACCAAGATGACCCTTGGTATTGTGACAATTATTTCGGAGCACTTTACACTTGGAGCGAAGCGTTGGGACTTCCCAAAGTGTGTGACAGCGTCGGCGTTACTGATGACTCAAGATGTAACATAAAGCTTGGTTACGATGCCAAGGTGCAGGGAGTGTGTCCGGAAGGTTGGCATGTGATGAACGAAACCGAATGGAAACACTTTGCGTCACCTCGGGGAATAGATGCTAGTTATACTATGTTGTCTCGTGCTGTATGGGAAAACGAAAAAAAGACTAATTCCAGTGGAATGTCATTACTGCCTAATGGGGATGAAAATCCGAGTAATGGTCTTGCTACGTTTTGGTTGCCTGAAGAAAAAGCTGATGATGGCCTAGGCGCCATAATAGTTAACATTTCGTCTTCTCTTATCATTTCGCCGACTTATAAGAAGGGTGCACTTCCGGTTCGCTGCGTAATGGACGAAGGCGATACCTTCATCAAGTAAAATTTTAATAAAAAATCGAAGTCAAAAGGCTTTCCTTAAGGAATGCCATTGGGAGTTATTATGTCCAAAAAGAACATCAAGAACAATAAAAAAAATTCCGTTCGCAAGAACTTTAAAATTGAGGCGCTTGAACCTCGACTGATGATGGACGCCTAAAGAAAGCGACGGCGAATGCCTGGCCGCTAAGCGGACAGTAAAGGCCGAAGGCCGTAATGTGTCCGCGTGCGGAGCAGGCTGAGCCGGAGCGCTGTTTTTCAGGGATGGGAGAAGAGAAGCCGGGTTTTTTAAGGGGAGGAGCGCCCTTAGGCGAGGGAGTAACGTCAGACACGGCGATAGCCTGGCCGCAAAGCGAACATTCCGGAACGGCCATGTGAGCTTAAAGCCCCATGCGTTAAGCTGGGGCTGTAGTGAGAGTGAGACGCAAGTCGAACGGTCATGTAAGAGCGAGACGAGCACTTTTCTGGAGCCGTGGGCATTTTGAAGCCGGGGCGTTGCGGGGCGGCGAGCGCCCGTTAGAAACGTGAAAACATCTTTTTACATGGAATTCAGTCTCAATTTTGCCTAAAAAAGCGTGTATATATAAAGATAGGGACAACTCTCTATTCGCTTTTCGGGGGCTGTTCCCCGGTTTAGGAAAAATAGAATGAAACGTGATGAATTCGCGCAGTTTCTTGGTGAACTCAGAAAAACGAATGAAAACGGGCAAGACATTGACGCATTTGTCAAACAATACGAACACAGGAACGTGTATTTCTACAACGACGGATGCATCAAGAAAATCCTTGCCAGCGAAAAGAACTTGATTCTCACGACGGACCTTGTGAATGCGGCTCTGGGCTTGATCGGCTCGGACCGCATCGCTAATCCGAAGCTCGTGAACCCGTTCATTCCTGGCGAGCTTGGTTACCACAGTGTCGAACCGGACATTTTGCTGACGAATGATCGCGGATCAGATGCACCGCGTGATCGCATTTCGATTGAGGTACAACACGAGGACAGCAATTCCTTGTTCAAGGATCGTCTTGTCCTTTACGTGGCCCGCCTTACAAACAATATGGTGAAACAGGGCGAAGTTCCGCAACTCGAAAACTTGCACGTGGTCAGTTTCCAGTTCTTTGACGCGTTCGCGAAGTCGCCAAATTACCGCCATACGGTGCAGCTGAAAAATCAGGAACAGGAGGTTTACTTTGACCGCCAGACAGTGACGTTGGTTGAAGTGGCGAAGTTTCTCAAGAACGCGAAGGACTATGTCGGCGACAACTGCCGCTTGGCTCAGTGGCTCCGCGCCATCGACACGTTGAATCGCGAAGCCGATTTCAGTGAATTTGCAAATGATCCCGTGTTCAAGCTCTTGCAAAACGAGGTGAAATTATGTAATTTCAGTTCGAGGTATCTTATGACTGTAGACATGAGCGATTTCGACCGGGCTGTAGCCGAGTATTCGACGAAAATGGATATTGCGAAGAAAATGCTTGAAAATAAAGAGCCTCTTCAAAAGATTGTTTCTTATACGGGACTTCCGGAAGCTAAAATTCGCAACTTGAAGTAAATCTTTAAACAAACGTGGCGGTCGAAAGGCCGCCGATTCCATATATGGCGTGCGGAGCAGGCTGAGCCGTGGCTAGAGTTAGGGGGATGCTTCCCCCTCCTAAAAACAATCGCAATTTTGCAATCAATTGATTGCACGCATTAGACTTTTCTTGTTTTATCTTTGGGCAAGAATTAAGGAAATTGCGAAAAATGACAAGGCCGCCCACTTTACAACATTTACACCACAGACACTTTACAAACGCAACTAATTGTTGTATATTTAGAGGTATGAGTACCGTGGTAACAAACATACGAATCGACAAAGAGCTCAAGGCTCAGGCAACCGAACTATTCAACGACTTGGGCTTGACGCTCTCCCAAGCGTTTACGGTTTTCCTGAAGCAAGCCATTCTGCACCACGGCCTGCCTTTTGCCGTTACAAGACCTCCGTCCAAAGAACTCCTCGAAGCCATCAAGGAAGGCGAAGAACTCGCCCACGATCCTAATGCAAAAACTTATGCTTCACCGCAGGAGCTGTGGGACGAACTTGGCATATGACAAATCCATATAAATACACTGTTCGAGCAACCAGCCGATTTAAGAAATCGGTCAAGCGATTAACAAAGCGCAGAAAAGATTCCCAAAAACTAAAAGATGTAGTTGAAATTCTCGCAAAAGGGGAATCCCTTGCGGATTCTTATAAAGACCATCCCCTTGTCGGAAAATGGATTGGCCATAGGGAATTACATATTGAATCGGACTGGTTGTTAAACTACAAGATCGAAGAAAACATTCTTATTCTAGAACTTGTAGACACCGGCTCTCACGCCGATTTATTCGGGAAATAATTACCTCACGCACCTGACCGAGAATCCGAAGTTCTTGGGTTTGGACATGTAGCCGAACGCCATGGACTTGCTGGTGAGGTACCACACGCGGGCAGAGCCGGGAGCAACGCCTTCGGAGGAATCGTCAGCGCTCCAGAAGAAGGCGAACTTGGCGGTGTTGCCGTAGGTTTCGTCGTCAAAACGGTTGCCGGCGGGCATCGCCGAGAATTTGAGAGTGTCGTTGCCGTTGGTGTCACCCGACCAGCCGTAATCTGCTTTGATCAAGTAACCCGCGTTAAAGTCGGCGCCCGCCGCAGTCCAGAGGCTTTCAAAATCGGCATGCGTGGGCAAGCGGAACCCGGCGGGGCATGCCTTTTTAGCCGCATCCCAAGTGTAGAGCCTGCCGTAAACCATGCACTGGTCGTCATCGTCTTTGTAGCAGAAACTGCCCTCGGTTTTGTAATTCAGGTTGTCGCCCAGCCATTCGAGGCCGGCAATTTTCACCGTGCGGTACGTCTGCTTGTCGCGCGGGTCCTTGAACTCGTTTTTCTTTTTGAATTTAGGTGCCGCCGAGGCATAGGCTACAAGCAAACTTACAAATAAGGCAAGCCAAAACTTCATGGCCCAAAAATAACTAATTTTCTATTTTCTGAAAAAAAAACGGAGTCTTATGTCCTTTTCTAAAACACTCGCCATTTTCGTGTGCGCCACAGCGTTCTGCTTTGCCGCCAACGATTCGACCGCAAAAACCCAGGCTCCCGCACAGGCTAGCACCCAGGCTCCCGCAATTTCGCAAGAAGAAATGCTGATTTTCAAGACTCTACTACAAACTCCGCTTTTCAAGGACAACTTTGTACAGTCTTGCACGGTGCAATCCATGGAATGGCTCGGCGTAAACCAGGCCGACAAGACCTGCAATTGCGCATTTGACCGCCTTGTTAAAGATGGCAAGTTTATCAACCAGATTATGAGTTCGATCAACGGCGACAACATCGATTTTGAAAAATGGGGATTTGAATTTATCGAGCCGTGCATTCCCCAGAACTACCCCGCCGAAACGGACAACGCCTTCGTAAAAGAATGCCTTAAGGCCGGCGACGTGGACAAGGCCACCTGCGAATGCGTGCTGAACTCGATCAAAAAGGATTACAGCGTGCGCGACCTGATGAAGACCGCCTTCGAGGACCAGAAAAAGCTGGAAGTCGACATTATACTTAAATCGGCGCAGTGCCTTTCGAAATAACCAAAAAAACACCCCTATAAAAAACTAACGGCATCCCCCCCAAGGGATGCCGTAGTTGGTGTTTGGGATGTTTGGTTTCGTACCTATAAGATAGATTCGTACGGGGGCAAAAGGTATAGTGGCAAGACACAAAGCGTTGTTGTGTTTTACAACACCCCAGGCCCCGTTTCAGTCTCAAAATGAGTCAAAAAAGCGTAATTTTTTGAAAAAATGGCATTTTTTTATTAAACAGCCCGCGATGGAATTGTTGTAAAAGACCCATTTTTAGACAAAAAAAGCCCCAAAACGGCCCAATTTTCTTTTTTCAGGGCGTTGGCACGGGTTTTGCATCTGGAAAGCGGTAAAAATAAAAAAGAGGCAACTATGTCCGATTTCAATAACGATGCAGAAAAAGTTTTGGCGAAGGCGCAGAGCCTGCGCGACCGTTGCTCGCATTCCTACCTGGGTGCGGCGCATTTGGCTGTGGGCCTGGTAGAAGGCCCCGATGCCACCTTGAAGAAACTCTACAAGTCGAAGGGCGCGAAGACGAATGAGCTTCGCGGCAAGCTGGAGCCGTTCGTGCAGAAGATTCCGCGTATGGAGGGCGTGAACCCCGATGTGGAACCCGATAACGACTTGAACCGTATTTTGCGCGCCTCGGTGCAGGCGGCGCGTCAGGTGAACCGCATGGTGACCCCGGGCGACATGCTCGTGGCCCTCATGAAGTTCTCGGGCGACCGCGGCCTTGCGAAGGTTTTTGAAGATGCGCTGGGCAGCGTGGAGGTCGTGGAAACGTGGCTGTCGGACCCGTTTGCAGGGGCCGCCAATGCCGAGGAACAGTCCCCGCTGAAACTGTACGGCCGTGAACTCGTGGAAATGGCCGCCGACGGAAAGCTTTCGCCGGTGATTGGCCGTGAAGAGGAAATCCGCCGCGTCATCTTGATTTTGAGCCGTAAGACGAAAAACAACCCGTGCCTGGTCGGTGAACCCGGCGTGGGTAAGACCGCCATTGTGGAAGGGCTTGCCGAGCGTATCTATCGCGGCGACGTGCCCGACGCCCTGAAGGGCAAGAAGTTGTTCGCGCTGGATTTGTCTGCCTTGATGGCGGGTGCAAAATACCGTGGCGATTTTGAGGAACGTTTGAAAGCGGTGCTTGACGCCCTTGAAGAAGACGGCAATACCTTGCTGTTCATCGACGAAATCCACACCATCGTGGGTGCGGGCAAGACGGAAGGCTCCATGGACTTGGGCAACATGCTCAAGCCGAAACTCGCCCGTGGCGAACTGCACTGCATCGGTGCTACCACTACGCAGGAATACCGCAAGTACATCGAGAAGGATTCCGCATTGGAACGCCGTTTCCAGCCCGTGCAGGTTGACGAGCCGAGTGAAGAGGAATCCATTTCTATTCTCCGTGGCATCAAGGACGGCTTTGATGCGCATCATGGCGTGCGTCTGCACGACAATGCGCTTGTGGCCGCCGTGAAGCTTTCGAACCGCTACATCAGCGACCGATTCTTGCCGGACAAGGCTATTGACCTGATTGATGAAGCCGCAAGCCTTGTGAAGACGCAGATGGATACGGTGCCCGAAGCCTTGGACACCTTGCAGCGTAAGGAACTCCAGATGAAAATCGAGGAGCAGGCCTTGGCGAAGGAAACCGACGACACCAGCGTAAAACGCCTGAAAGAGCTGCGTGAAGAACTGGCGACGACGGATGCTGCTGTAAAGCTGATGCAGGACCGTTGGCAGGAGAGGCGTGCGAAAAACGCCGAGTTGCAGGGGCTTAAGAAATCCTTGCAGCAGGCGAAGGACGAGATGGAGCAGGCGGAAGCCCGCTACGACTTGAACCGCGCCGCCGAACTCAAGTACAACAAGATTGTGAACCTCGAAAAGGAAATCGCCGCGAAGACGGAAGAAATCAAGAAGTCTGCAGGCGACGGCGACCTGAGCGAAGAGGTGACCGAAGAAACCATCGCCCTTGTGGTGAGCCGCTGGACCGGAATTCCGGTGACGAAGCTGTGCGAAGGCGAAAAGGCAAAGTTGTTGCACCTGGACGAACGACTGCATGCCCGCGTGATTGGCCAGGACGAAGCCGTGGAAGCGGTTTCGGAAGCAATCTTGCGTAACCGTAGTGGTTTAAGCCGCGAGAATGCGCCGATTGGCAGCTTCTTGTTCCTCGGCCCGACGGGTGTGGGCAAGACGGAACTTGCGAAGGCGCTTGCCGTGGAACTGTTCGACGACGAGAACGCGCTGGTGCGTATTGACATGAGCGAATACATGGAAAAGCACAGCGTGAGCCGTTTGATCGGTGCGCCTCCGGGATACGTGGGCTACGAAGAAGGCGGCCAGCTGACCGAAGCCGTGCGTACGCATCCGTACTGCGTGATTCTGCTGGACGAAATCGAGAAGGCTCACCCCGACGTGTTCAACACGCTGTTGCAGGTACTTGACGACGGTCGTTTGACCGATGGCAAGGGCCGTACGGTGAACTTCAAGAACACCTTGATTCTCATGACGTCGAACCTGGGTGCCGCTCATTTCCAGAACCGCGCGGGTGATGCAAAGCCCGTGACCTTGAAGGAAATCGAGCCGGAACTCCGCGGATTCTTCAGACCGGAATTCCTGAACCGTCTGGATGAAGTGCTGGTATTCCAGAGCCTCACAAAGCCGCAAATCAGGGACATCGTAAGGCTCAAATTCAAGGGACTCGCCGAACGCGCCGCCCGTCAGGATTTGCAACTGACCCTGACCGACAAGGCGCTCGATGCCATTGCCGACGGCGCTTACCAGCCGGAATTCGGCGCGCGGCCGATCCAGCGTTACCTGGAAAGGAACGTGGAACGCCCGCTGAGCCACGCAATTCTCGCCGGTACCGTGAGTGCCGCAAAGCCCGTAGTCATCGACTACGACGGGAATGCGTTCACGGTGAAATAATTTCTCCAATCATCCCTCCTCCTAACAAAAAGACCCGCACCAGTGATAAACTGGAGCGGGCCTTTTTTTTGCTTTTTAGATGGTTCTATTTATTTCAACGAAACAAACTTGCCACTCACCTTCCCGTTCTGGGAAAGCGTTACGAGGTAACGACCCGAAGGTACGTTGTCGGAATTCCAAGCGACAGAATGCGTTCCGGCTTCGAGATTGCCCGCAGAAACGCTCTTCACCATAATGCCATTAGCAGACATGACGCTGATTTTAACGATTCCTGCCGACTTTGTCTCGAACACAATACCATTTCTGCTAAAGCCCTTCAATTCCGCTGCGAAAGAAGACTTTGCAACGGCTTCATTTATGACATTTTCATTTGCAGGGCGTTGTTTGAACAAACCATCTCCGATCACATCATCTTCAGAGGGATTGTCATTTTCCGCAACTACGGTTTCCTGATTTTCGTTTTCATCACCGGCGTCCGGATTCTTTTCTTCAACATCAGGATTTTCCTCTTCAACTTCAGGAACAAAGGGATCGTAATCTACTCTGACAACTTTGGTTCTCTGGTGAACAATTGCGATATCAGCATAGAATCGACCATACATCAGTTTGTTAGAGGCCTGTCCAAATATAACATATGAATAAGGAGCATACAACGTTCCGGCCCAATTAATGCCGAGTGTATACAGACGCTCGCTCTGCATATAGGTAATCAGCTTGAATCCACGAGCAACCAAAGGCAGATCCTTGTTAATAATTTCGGTTCGCCAATTCAAGAAATCCATAGCAACAACCTGAGTCGCCTCGCCTGGTTTTGCAAACTCAACACTTGATTTTCTATCCAAAATCAGTTCCTTGGCAATAAACGTTCCCGGATTGAGAACCAATTTACCACCAGCTTCTACTTTAAGCGTCTTATACTTGTCGTTCTCCTTCCATTCAAATACTTCGCCATCTTTGACAACATGTTCAAGTTTCGGTTCCTCGTCAAGTGTCCATGTATCAAATTCATCGGAATAGGGGAAGGCTATGGTATTGAGGGCATCCGATTTTCCACGAATAGTCACATCAATATCTTTTTTAATCGGATGCTTTAACGACGGAAGCGTGTACGGGGCAACAAATCCATCGACAACCGATCTAACACGAAGCCACATTCCTCCGCGAGTATAAATGTTACGAACCGTTGCCCTTACGCCAAGTATAATTGTACTTTGCGAGGCACGAGAAGAACTAACAATATCACAATAATCCCCATCAGTTTTAGTTGTATTGTAGCAGACAACTCCATCGTTAAGGGCCACTCTTTCTCTACCGAAAATAGTAATACCATCCGGAAGGTCATATGTTTTTTGAGTGATTTCTAATTTCTTGTCATCCGATTCCAGATACGGATCAGTTTCACCTGGGTCAACTTCACCATTTCCGTTTAAATCTTCTGCGCCATCCTTTACGCCACCATTATCAGAATCCGGATCTTTATAAGTAGGAAGGCCGTCTTCATCAGAATCGTAATAATCGTAAACTCTGCAGCCATGATAAGTTGTATATGATTCACCATTAACGATATCTGTTTCAGAAATGAACGTACACTTCTTAGTCATTGCATAAATTTCATTATAGTCGCTCACACCGTCATCATCGGAATCATCGTCATTAACTTCTGTTTCAAAACGATATTTTTCATCGTAATCAATAACGCCATCATCATCGCTATCTATTTTTTCTTGTGCAAGGAGAGGGTCTCTATTTAATACGAAATCAGGTTTTCCCATGACAAAGTAGAACACCACATTAAAGGCATCTTTAGTCAGCCAAGCACTATACCCATTATTATCAATGTTCACATAATGGAAGAAAGGCTCCCCTTTTTTCATTATAAGTTCTTCAGTGCTTGATCGATATAGATCATCTACACCTTCCGCATAGCCATCAATAATCATCACATGTCCCGAACCCGAAACTGTAGCTATATATACCGGATTCTTTTTAGCAATGGACTGCTTGATAATTTCAACATCGTCATCATTTAACGGAGAATTTTTACTACGACGAATAAGCGTTGCCTTATTAGGATTAATTGAGCTTGGAGTAGGCGTCGGCATTATCGTTGTTGTATTTCTGTCAAAGATATCCTTTATCAGATCTACAAAAATAGATAATTCAGACAATTTAAGACCGCCATCATCACCTAGCATGAAATAGTCTAGAGCAGTATAATTTTTATACTTCATGCCCATAATTTTGATTTCATCTTGAGTAAGGGTTCCACCATAAAATTTATTCAAGATGTTAAATCCCACAGCCCAACAGCGCATTTTTTCTTCCGGAGTTTTTTCTTCAGACAGAGTGTGTTCGCGATTCCACCCCCATTCTTTGGCCTTGTTGCCCATGCTTGTTGCAAGCATTTTCGTATCTTTTCGAGCTCCAATAGTGGGGGCATTCAACAAAGTTACATTCGTTAAAAATTGGCCCTGTTCTTCGTCAAAAACCACAACGTAGCTAAGGTCTCCGTTTTCAAACACCTTGGCACCAAAAGTAAGTTCCACCGGTTCAACATTCCACAAATATTCGCCTTGGGGAATATCTGCATCAACAAACGTTTTTTCTGTTTGCTTCTGGAAAACTAACGAAGTATCATTAGCATTGTAAACAGACAGTATGTAAGACTTTGCTCCAGAAACTTCCATCCACGCAAAACGTGGCTTTTGATTTTCGCTCAAGACAATGGCACTACCATCAGGAATATTATAACTCCTCGCAGACGGAAGCGCATTTTCATATTTATCAATTTCTTTACTACTGAAAATTTTCCAGCCAATATTATCAATATAGCGGAAGAACGCTCCATTGTAATATGATTCATATTCACCTAAAATTTCAACAGGGCTCGTTGATAAAAAGGATGCCCCTCCCATAGTCCCCTGCTTACCCCATGCCACATAATCAACGGCATTATCACCAAGAGTAAGCTTAAGTTCACCGGAATTACCAAAAGAAAGGTTCTGGATAACAGTTGTAAAGCTATCTACAGGGCATTCAAGGGTAATATCTTGGCAAATACGGAGTTTATCACCTTGTTTCAAGGTGAAATCGCCAATAGAAGCTCTGTGCGATTCCGAATTTTTGAGGACAAATCGGGACAGGTTTACAGATTCCTTGCCGTAGTTTTCAATTTCGACCCATGCTGAGCGCGTGTCAGAATTTTCAGGCTGAATGGCCTTAAAACGTAACTTGGCTGCAGACATCAAAGGCGGAAGTTCACCCGTCAGCCACGCGCCATTTTGCATTACAACAATATGGGGAGCGGATTTAAAATTGCCCTTACCCGGATAGCTGTAGTCACTATCCTTATAGAACTTTTCACCATCGGAATAGACCATACCAAGGCTGATTCCGCTTTCATTGGGATAAAAACCGGGAGCAACCGCGTTTACATTTATATTAACGACAAGATAATCGCTCAAGGTATCCAGCGTGTATGTCGCATTGGGCATATAGTAGGGATAGACATTAAGCGTTCTAGAATCATCCCTTTCAATCAGGTATTTCGCCTGAATATTACTCAGCGTTTCTGCAGTATTATTTTTTAAGCGCAGGCGCAGCGTAAGTTGTGTATTATTATTAGATTGTTCATCGAAGGCTTCAACGGTAAGGCCGCTTTGAGCCCAAATGCATGAACATACCAAAAAAACAGAGCTAAAAACTCGTTTCATTTGTTCTCCTGATTTATGTTATACCGTAAATTTGAACTAAATTAATTAGAACAAATTTAAAAACGCACCAAATATATTAATTTGGTACGAAATTTAAAAGGAAAAAATTAAAGAAAATTAGCTTATATAAGTTTTTTGCAATAAATTACACAAAATAACAGCCAACTTCGTCATGAATCAGGCCATTCGAGGCCATACTGGTGTAGCCTTCGTAAATCGGGGCAACCGGCTTGCCGCTTGTGTCAAACAGTTCGGTTTTGCCGTCAATGGTGCTGAACTTGCCGCCCGCCTCCTTGAACAGGAGCGGATACGGGGCGATATCCCAAAGGGATACCACAGGGTCAATCATCAGTTCGGCACGGCCGGCGGCCACCAAGTAGTAGCCGTAGCAGTCACCCCAGCCGCGGTGCAGCTTGGCTGCGCGACGCACGGCCGCGTACTTTTCGCCGTAACCTGCGGTTTCCATGGTATTCACCGTGCCCGAAAGCACCAACGATTCCGAAAGTTTTGCGACCTTGGAACAGCGGATTTCACGGCCGTCTAAGAAGGCTCCGCCATCTTTGACTGCCCAGACCGCCGTATTCATCGCGGGAATGCGAATGAGGCTTGCAATTGGCGTTCCCTTCTTGTACAAGGCAATGAGCGTACCGAACAGGGGTACGCCGTGAATGAAGGCCTTGGTGCCGTCAATCGGGTCAATGACCCACTGGTATTCCGCATCGGGATTTTCGATACCGAATTCTTCGCCAATGACGCCGAAACCCGGAGTTTCCTTTTCCCAGAACTTGCGGGCGATTTCTTCGGTGCTCTTGTCGGCGATGGTAACAGGCGTATTATCCTTTTTCCATTCCACGCCGACACTTGCCTGAAAATACTTCATGATATTTTCTTGGGCAAGCTCGGCCGCCTTGAGCGCAATTTTCAGAAGTTCTTGATTTTCTGCGGTCGCTGCCATAACACCTCCGGCGATTAGTTTTCTGCCTTCCACTTCTTGACAAGGCAGACCAGAAGTTCGTTTTCTTCACGCTTGCCGAGAGTCACGCGGATGTGTTCCGGAAGACCGAAGCTCGTAAGCCCGCGAACAATCATGCCGTTCTTTTCGAGGAACAGCACGAGGTCCTTCGCCTTGGGGCCAATGTGCACGCAGATAAAGTTACCCTGAGTCGGCAACACCTTGAAACCAAGTGATTCAAATTCCGGTGTCAGATACTTGATTCCTTCGGCATTGAGTTCAAGCGTTCGCTTGACGTGATCCTTATCGCCGAGAGCGGCAATGGCAGCCACTTGAGCGGCCTGGTTCACGTCGAAGGGCGGCTTAATTTTCCACAAGGCGCGGATTACATCAACGTTACCGAAGGCATAACCAATGCGTAGCCCAGCAAGGCCGTAAATCTTGCTGAAGGTGCGGTTGATGAACAAGTTCTTGTACTTGTCCAGCATGTCAATCAGTACAGGATAATCGCTTGCCGTTGCAAATTCAGAATAAGCCTGATCAAGGAAGACGAGCACATTGCTCGGAACCTTATCCAGGAATTCAAGCAATTCCTGCTTGTTGTAGTAAACGCCAGTCGGATTGTTCGGGCTGCAGATAAAGACCACGCGTGTCTTGTCGTTGATAGCCTTCAAGAGTTCCGAAAGTGGCGTCTTCTGATCACCCACGCCGACACCGATAAAGTCGGCACCATTCGAAAGCGTCGTAAACTTATAGACCGAGAACGTCGGCGTAATGCCTACGCAGTTGTCACCCTGACGAATGAACGCCTTACCCACCATGTCGATGATTTCGTCGGAACCGTTACCGATGACAATCTGGTTGGTGTTCACGCCGTAGAAATCAGCTATGGCATTGATCAGCTTCGGAGCATCACCGCGCGGATACAAGTGTAACGCATCCGCAATTCCGTGGTAAGCTTCGACAGCCTTCGGGGAAGCTCCGAGCGGGTTCTCGTTCGAGGCGAGTTTGACAACATCGGTAAGCCCGTACTTCGCACGGATTTCTTCCATGGATTTGCCGGGAACGTAATCAGAAAGTTTCAAAAGCTCTGGACGCGGATCAATCATGATATCCTCTTTTTTTGCGCCTAAAATTTAGCTAAATTGGAGCACATGAAAATTTCCCATTTCATTATTTTTGTATTAATAGGCCTTTGCATTCAAAACACCTTCGCTTTGGACCGCATTTGGAACATGCGCTACACTTTTGGCCCCGAAACACGCCCCTCGCCCAAGTTTGCCGCTGGTGTCGGTATGCGTTCCGACTTTGGAGACAACGTACTTTTCCCCATCAACATCATGGGAGCCATCAACAAGGAATGGGAATTGGGCGCTAAGGTGGACATGTACACTTACAACAAGATGGACAACATGGAAGCCTCCATTGACATTGGCGGAAGATACCGTATGGGCGCAGGCCGTTTTCTTGAGCTCGACGGCTATTTCGGACTCAACCGTAACAACGGTAGCGCCGTCGTCTTTACCTACGGTAAGGATGTTTATATTGCCAGCAACTTTTCCAACTTCTACGAAGCCCGCGCAGGTTTTATGGAAGGTGTTACCGGCGAAGATGGCTACGTTAAATTCTCGCTGGGAACCTCCCCCACCCTCCACTTTGGCAGAAGCGTCTTGTGCATCATCGAAATCACCTCTAGCGGAAGTGCAGGCCATTTAAAGGACGACTTTATGGTAGACATCATTCCCAAGTTGGAAGCCGCCTTTGGCGGAACCCGCGTCCGCGTAGAATTCGACATTGGCATTATGCAAGAAGACAACAACAATCAAAAGAGCATTACCCTCTACGTGATAACGGCATTATAAATGCAGAATTTGCGATGTCTAGTGTGGGATAACATCGCTTATTCAAGCTAGTCTATCATAGTATTAACAAGCATCGTATCGGAACGAAAGATAATATCAATCGTTCCTTTTTCAGCGGTATTCAAATAGGGAATCCTTAGCGAATCTAACCTTTGAATCACCTGTTTACTCGGATGGCGGAATCGATTTTTTCGGCCACTAGAAACAATCGCCAGCTTCGGATTCACTTGTTTCAAGAACTTTCGGCCACTTGAAGTCTTCGAACCATGATGTCCGAGCTTTAACACATCGCTTTGCAAGAAGACATCCGTCTCCATGATTTCTTTTTCACCTTGCACCGTCAAATCCCCCGTCAGCAAGGCGGAATGTCCCAAACCCTTCGCCCTAAAGGTAATACTCTGGGTGTTAGCATCTATGCAACGACCCGTTTCAGGATGCACTACCTTGAATTCAAAGAAACGTTCCTTGTATAAAAAGCCGCGTTTGATGTCTCGAATCAGAATTTTTCGCCGGTAGGCTTCGGAAATTACTCGCTGCCAATTTTCTTTTTCGTCGATTCTTGCGCATTCGGTAATCCAGAGTTCCTTGACCGGAAACGTCTTGATAATAGAATACGCCCCGCCAAAATGATCTTGGTCGGCATGTGTAACGATTAGAGCATCTAAGTGAGAAACTCCGATATGGTGCAGGTACGGAACCACAATGTCTTTACCGGAATCCAGGCGTTTCGTGTCGCCTGCATCCACCAAAAAATGCTCCCCCGAGGGCGTAGTTATCAAATGGCTATCCCCTTGTCCCACATCGATTGTCGTCAATTTCCATGTCGGCTTTATAACCGCCCCATACCCTTGATGGGCAAAAATTGCCGCAAACAGCAATATGCAACACAACGAAAATCGCCTGGCAATGCGATTTTTAGCAAAAAAGGGAACCACCACAATCAAGAATCCGCACAGCAACAATACCCACGGCTCAAAAGGGCCAACTGTCACAGACGCCTGCGAAGAATCCGACAGCAAGCAAGTCAACAGCGATGCAAGTCGCAAAAAGAACCGGGCCGCATAACAGAAATATTCCCGCAAAAAATCAATCGGTGAAAGTAGCGCAAAAAGTCCCGCCTGCATTCCCATGGAAATCGCCGGTACCACAACGATGTTGCCAAGCCAGGCAAAAGGCGAAAGCGTCTTGAAATGGTGAATCAAGAAGGGCGACGTAGAAAGTGTGGCGCACAAGGTCACGTAAGTCGGCTCCACCACAAGCGATTGCAAACGAGCCCACCACTTGTTCTTCTGAAGTTCTTCAGGCAAGTTCTTCAGCGGGTTCCAAAAGCCGCCCATCAATATTCCCATGGTCGCCGCCACCGAAAGCTGAAAGCCCGGATTCCAAATGACAGACGGTTCAGGAATCATAATAAAGAGGAGTGCCACGCCCAAGCTATTCAAAGTATTGGCCGGCCTTTGGAACAATGCTCCAACCTGCGGCACAGCAAACATAAGCACCGCCCGCCTTACGGCCGGCGAACCGCCCGTTACAGGAATGTACAGGAACAACAAGACAATCGCCGCAATTCGCACCACTCGATGCGGAAGTCCCGTCGCCTTCAAAAACACCATCAGCATCCCCGCCAAGAGCACCACATGAAAGCCGCTAATGGCGAGAACATGCACAAGTCCCGAGCGTTGAAAGTCACTCCGCAATGCATCGGGGATTCCACTACGATCCCCCGCCAAAAGCCCAAGCAAAAGCCCTGTTTCTGCCGAATCCAGATATTCGCCAAAACGCAACCCGATCCACTTGCGGAACTGATAAAAACTGCGCTCCGGTACCCAGGTTTCGCCGTGAATTGTCCAGTGAACGAACTTTCCATAGGCTTGAAGCCCCTGAGACTTGAGCCACCCACGGGTATCGAACGCCCCTGGTACCGTAGGCGGTGTCACCGGATAAAAAGAGGCTTCGTAGCAAAGCGAATCACCCGGCAGGGGGTACCGCGGCAAATTCCGCTTTTCTGTCAATCGAACGCGGTAGCCGTGATTGATAATCGATGTCATTCCGCTCTTTTTTTGCTGCGTAGACTCTACTACCCCACAAGCTTTAGCCGGAAGGTTTATATGCAATGGATTTCCTTTTTGAATCCTAGCATATTCATGGCAAATAACACCCATCGCAAGGCTAATCAGCACCACCCATTGTAACGTTCGCGGAAACACATGAGTCAATGCCGCCAAAACAGGCAAAAGAACACAGGCGTAAATCGGTTCGTCAAGACTCGCAAAAATGATCGTAACCACGATTGCGCTCAATAAAGCCGGTTTACCCATAAGCGGGGTGAGAAGATTCTGTAAATCGATCAGATTTTTATTTTTTTTGCTAGATTTCATAATTAATGACACCTTTAAAAGAGTCCCTCTTCTATACACGCTTTTTTAGGCATGTTGGAGACATTTTTTATGAAAAATTTTTGTAAAAAATTTTGTTTGCTGTCTTTTGTCGGTCTTGTCCTATTCTTTACCGCATGCGCCGAGAGTGAAACTGAGGAATTTACACTTTACCCCGACAACCAAGGCGATATTTTTCTCCGCAGACTTTACCCCAATGATTTAGCCAAAAACGATTCTGCCGCAGCAAACATCGCCCATGGCATTACGCTAGTCGTTCACCCTAACGCCACCTATCAGCTGTCTTTCGACGTAGACCCCAATTTTGATGCTCCTACATTGCAGCTTTTCAGGCTATACTTGAACAAAGAGCAAACTGAATGGCATGGTAGCAAAGTCCGTTCGCTGAAACCCGATATCGAAAACGGACGATACGTTTACTCTTTCATTTGTGAGGAAAATTCATTTACCGAATGGGCCACATCGCTGGTTCTTGACGAAACCTACTACAAGGGGAGGGTTTCAAACATTCGTTTCACCGGGAACGGAGCGTATTCTGACCATTTTTCAATCAACTTGATCCTAGTCGGCAACATCGAAGAGGAAATCGAAGGCTACACCATAGACGAGCTCGCATCAAACCTATTGCAAGAATTCCGCGCACAATACACATCCGTAACGATTGACACACTCTATATAAACTACGCTTCCAAGCACCCCACTCTGGGTGCCAAATATCCGGCAAATGAACCCTGGCTGGCAGGAGCCTCTTCAGAAGACTTTTTCCTTTCGGAACTAGGCGGATGGCCCGGTATTGAAGACGCCCTGGATATTGTATTGGTCCACTACATTAAAAACGATGGGGTATTGGGCTACTCAAAGCCTTTCAGCGCAAATCTTGGAAAGGGCGCCGGCAGCACCGTTGTTCTGGGAACCCACATCAAGACGCCCTACGGCGAAGACTCTATCTCCATGAAAGATATTGTTGAAACAGCTTTGCACGAAACAGGTCATTTCTTTGGGCTCAGGCACACCACCGCCACCAAGGCAGACATTGAAATTCTCCAGGGCGATTACGACATCGGTGACTATTCGAATTTAGACGACGGACTTGACGACACGCCTTATTGCAGCGTAGGCTACACCAAATCCTTAATGAAAATTAAAAGCACCGACATCGTCAAAGTTCCTGGATTGTCCCGCATTTATATTGCAGGAAACACAACCACCTTCAATGTCAACAACTGTCCTGACGCCGACAACTACATGTTCCCCACTACCGTGAAGGACAAGGTACTTTCGTTCAGCAAGCAACAGCTTGATATGATCCGCAAGAACCTGATGATTTTCCCGCACTAAGTTTATGAAGTCTTCTCAATTTTCTGAAAACGCACAACTATTGGCTTTTGTCTTGCAGCCCGGCGAACAGTGGCTGCCCGAAGTGATTGACGCATTGGAACGCACTTGGGGCAAAATCCGCCACAAGGGCAAGCTTTTCGCATTTGACCAGACGCCCTATTACACCCCCGAAATGGGCGAAGGCCTGTACCGCGGCGTGGTTTCTTTCGAAAAGGAAATTCCGCCCGAAACAATTGCTTTCGAAAAGGAACGCAGCAATGCTCTCGAACTCACGATGGCGCAGGCGAGCGATCCTGATGCACGCCGCGTGAACATCGATATCGGCTACATGGACTTGGACAAGGTGGTGCTCCCCAGTTACAAGCGCGGCCCCTTCAAGCTTTACGCCGGCAAGGGCGTGTGGCTCGACATGCTGTTGACTTATGCAAAGGGACAGTTCCACCCCACCGCCTGGGCGTTCGAAGACTTTAAGCGGAATCCGTACCAGCACGACTTGCAGCTCATTCGGGAGCGTTACAAGAAGGCGGGCGGCGGAAAAAACGGTTCATCTAAAGAATCGGCGGTACGGCTTTGAAAAATTTGGTCTCGATAGTCATTGGCGTAATCGTCTTGCTTATTGGTGTCCGCTGGTTTATGCAGCAGTCGGCGGCCAAGGAGGCTTTCGACAAGCACGAAGCGTTAATCGCCGAGACAAACGAGTGCCTTGAAATGGCCGAATGGAACTGCGCCGAGAAAAACGTGCGCACGCTCCTCAAGGAAACCCCTGACGACCAGAACTTGCAACTGCACCTGGCAGGAATCCTTTTCGAGCAGGAACGCTACGAAGACTGCATCGCCTATGTACAATCGCGCAAGTTCAAGCATGGTGACCTCAACTTCTTAAAAGAAAAGTCGGAGTCGCTGATGCGTGAAATGGCTGAATTGCAACTGGAACGTTCGATGCATTTCCGCGTGGAATTCGAAGGCCGCCCCGCCAGAAGCGACATTGCCGAAGCGCTCGCCGTGCTGGAAGTCGCCTACGATTCGCTATGCCACCTGTTCGATTTTCATCCTGAAAACAAGATGCACCTGGTGCTTTACGAATCTTCGCAGTACCAAGGGGTTGGCCCTCGCCCCGAGTGGGTCGGCGCCGTATTCGACGGAAAACTTCGCATTCCGGTAAACGTGATGGCCTACCGCGAAATTTACCGCCCGATGTTCTTCCATGAACTCACGCACGCCTTCATCCGCGCCATGACTCGCCACCACATTCCGCTCTGGGTCAACGAAGGTATCGCCCAAGTGATTGACGCCTCGCGCACGGGAATGCAACGGCCCGAAGGTGGCGCCCCCAGTATCGAGGCTCTCACGACCCCGTTCGTGAACGAGAACAACACCGGCACGGCCGTTAAGCTCTACTGGTATTCGCAGGCCATGGTGGAACGCCTTTTGGCCCGCAATGCAAGTCTCGTGCACTTCAGAGAATTCATCCAGAGCATGCGCACCTTGGGCGACGAGTCTGCTTTGCAAAAGTTCTATGGCGTGACAACGCAGCAGCTGCTCGACGAAGTAAGGTAGCGGAGGTTTCTATGGCAAAGAAAAAACACATCGTGATTCTTGCTACGGGCGGCACGATTGCCGGCGTCGGTGAGCCCGGCAAAAATACGGGCTACGTGTCCGGGCAGATTTCCGCTGAAGACTTGGTGGCATCCGTGCCAGAGCTTTCGGAGTACGCCGAAATCACGACTGAGCAGATTTGCAACGTGAATTCCGACGACATGACGGACAAGCTGTGGATTGCGCTTTCGAACCGCATCGCCGACTTGCAAGCGGACGAAACGGTGGACGGCATTGTGGTCACTCACGGCACCGACACCATGGACGAAACGGCCTACTTCGTAAGCCTTACGGTCAAGTGCGAAAAGGCGGTGATTTTTACAGGCTCCATGAAGCCCGCTACCGCCAAGGATCCCGACGGCCCCGCAAACTTGCTGGGCGCCGTGCGTGCGGCAGCCGGCTTCGCGGTCGACGACGACCCGCCGGCGAACTTGGTGTGGGTGTATTTCGCAGGCGAACTTTTCGACGCCCGGAGCGTTCAAAAGTGCTCTGCCTCGGCAATTAACGCGATGGGCGTAAGCGCTCCCGGCGAAGGCTCTAACTGGAACGCCTTAAAGGAACAGAATTTTTTCGACGTTTCCAAGCTCCAAGGCCTGCCGCGCGTGAACGTAGTCTACTTTACCGTAGATGCGAACCCGAAAATTCTGGAGTACGCCGCCTGCGTCTCCGACGGCCTCGTGATTGCTGGCGCAGGCGCAGGCGAATTCAGTATCGCCTGGGCCCGCGCCCTCGAAAAGATCGATATTCCGGTCGTCATCGCAAGCCGCACTCACCACGGGCTCGTGACTTTGAACGAATCGCTTGCGCCTGGCCGCATCTGCGCTGGCCGCCTGCCGCCTCAAAAGGCCGCAGTCCTCCTCAAGCTCGTGCTCACCGCCACCACGAAAGTGGACGAAATCAAGCGGGTTTTCGCGCTATAAAAAGACGCGGTTTTACCCGCGCCTTTTTTAGCTTCACAACATAAGACTCTAATTAAATCGTTTCGACGCTCTTCACGTCAGCGCTGTAGTCCACGCCCTCGATGTCAAAGCCGTTCGTCGCCAAGAAATCGTGACGATAGCCTTCGAGGTCGCCCACCTGCGCCAAGTTTTCTTGCGTGATGGTCGCCATGCGTTTGTTCACTTCTTCTTGCACCTTCGGGTCGAGTTCCCAATCGTCAATGCGAATCAGGTGTTTTTCATCCGTCGGAACGGCGCTGCCCGTATACAGGCGCTCGTTCATCAGGCGTTCCATCTGCTCGATGCAACCTTCGTGGCTCCCCTGTTCCTTCATCACCTTGAAAAGCACCGAAAGGTACAGCGGGATAATCGGAATCACAGCGCTGGAGCGCGTGACCAAGCCCTTGTTCACGGACACATAGGCTTCGCCCTTCAACTCGCGTTCAAGTTCTACGTTCAATTCGCGCGCGGTTGCTTCCAGGTGCTTCTTGGCGCCGCCAATGGTACCGTCGCGGTAAATCGCATGAGAAAGTTTCGGACCGATGTAGGAATATGCCACCGTCTTCACACCTTCGGCAAGCACGCCGGCATCCTTGAGCTGACGCACCCAAAGCGCCCAATCTTCGCCGCCCATCACCTTCACGGTGTTCGCCATTTCTTCTTCGTTGGCGGGTTCTGCGCTAATCGTGCTAATTTTGCCCGTCATGCAGTCAATCGTTGCACCCGAGAAAGTTTCGCCAATCGGCTTCAAAACGCTGCGGTAAAGGGTTCCGTTATCCGGATCCACACGCACGCTCGATGCCACGCTGTACACCAACAAGTCTACCTTGCGGCCCATCTTGTTGAGCGTATTGATCACGTTCTTGCGCATTTCATGCGAGAATGCATCGCCATTAAAAGTCACCGATTCAAGCCCCGCTTCATGAGCGAACTTGTCAAAGGCCATGTTGTTGTACCAGCCGGGAGTTCCCGTTTTCTGACGTTCGTCGGAACCTTCTTTTTCAAAAGACACGCCAATCGTTGCAGCACCGAATTCAAAGGCTGCAGAAATGCGACTTGCAAGTCCATAACCGGTCGAGCATCCCAATACCAGAACCGTCTTCGGAGCTTCTTTCGGAGTTCCGCGTTCAGCGCGCTTCTTTTGTACGTATTCAATCTGGCGCTTCACATCCATGGCGCAGCCTTGGGGGTGGGCATTCACGCACATATTGCTGCGGATCATCGGCTCAATCACCATAAACATTTCCTTTTGTTTACATTTTTCGCGGCCAAATCTAGAAAAGAATGGATTTTTTTGTACCCTTTTGGAGCCCTTCCCTTGTTTTTCGCAAGGAAAAGATATTTTTGTAAGCTTTTTGACAGATTCAACAATCGAAAAGGCCGCTATAGAAAAATTTTATTATTTTACAGGCCTATGAAATTTCTGATTCAACGCGTTTTGAACGCCCAAGTCGATATCGACGGCGAGACCGTCGGAAAAATCGGCAAGGGCTACATGATCCTTATCGGAGTGGGCGAAGGTGACTCCAAAGAGATCGCCGACCGCTACATCCGCAAAATGCTTGCGCTCCGCATCTTCGCCGACGAAAACGGAAAGACCAATCTTTCGATTAAAGATGTCGGCGGCGAACTCCTACTGGTTTCACAATTTACTTTATACGCAAATTGCAACAAAGGAAACCGCCCCACGTTCAACGGAGCCGGAAACCCCACCCTAGCAAGCGAGCTATATGATTATATTATAGCGGAATGCAAAAAGGAGATTCCAAACGTGCAAACAGGGCGCTTCGGCGCTGACATGCAGGTGAGTTTAACCAACGACGGACCGTTTACGATTATGTTGGAATAAGCTATATTTATGCATATGAGTGAATTTTTGCATAAATACAGCGTCGGCCCAGTGGTGCCCCAGACCTTTACGAAGGATTACGGGGACGAGGGTTTTAAGCTCGAAAGTGGCAAGACCCTTCCGGCGCTGACCATCCGTTACGAAACGTACGGAACGCTAAACGCCGACAAGAGCAATGTTGTCTGGGTGTGTTCTCCACTTACGGCAGACGCACACGTTGCCGGCTACTATACCGAAAACGACAAGAAGCCCGGTTGGTGGGATGCCCTGATTGGCCCCGGAAAACCGGTCGATACAGACAAGTTCTTTGTCGTGTGCAGCAACATTTTAGGTGGTTGTAAAGGCACCACAGGCCCGGCAAGCATCAACCCGCGCACGGGCAAGCCCTACGGCAGCACCTTCCCCATGATTACCATCGGCGACATGGTGAACGCCCAGCGAGAACTCGCCAAAGGCCTCGGCATCGATCAGCTCTGCTGCGTGATCGGAGGTTCCATGGGTGGTTTCCAGGCCATGAAATGGGCCATTTACTACCCGGACCTTGTTCGCCGTTGCATCGTGATTGCAAGCTCTCCGCGATTCAGCAGCCAGGCTCTCGGTTTTGAAATCGTCGCCCGCGACGTGATTACCCAAGACCCGAATTTTAACGGCGGCGACTACTACGAATCGACTCACCCCGATGTCGGCCTTTCGAACGCCCGCAAGCTCGCCCACATTACCTACCTCAGCGCCGTGGGCATGGAACAAAAATTCAAACGCGCCCAGGACCAGGAAAGCCGTAACCACGCTGTCACCTACAGCACACCTTTCGACCTGAACCTTCCGCTCGAAAGCTACCTGCGTTACCAGGGTGCCAAATTCGTAGACCGCTTCGACGCCAACAGCTACCTGCACATTGCACACGCGACCGACAGTTTCGATCTCGAAACGGAATACGGTTCCCTTGAAAACGCTTTCAAGGGCGTGAAGGCTGAATTTCTGAACGTGAACCTGAGTACCGACTGGCTTTTCCCGCCGCATGAATCGCGCCGTATTACAAGCGCACTCTTGAATGCCGGCAAAGTAGTGACAAGCCTCGAGCTCGACACGCAATTCGGTCACGACGGATTCCTTATTGAAGTCGGCGACCTCGGAAAGGCCGTAGGCCGTTTCCTCGACAGTAAGATTATTCCGACCAAAACCGAAACGCAGGTCATGCCCGTTTTCCACGACACCGAAGACTTCGACTTCATCGGAAGCCTCGTCAAGGAAAATAGCAAGGTGCTCGACCTCGGCTGCGGTAACGGCGAACTTCTCGATTTCTTGAACAAGAAAAAGCATGTTGAAGTTCTCGGTATCGAGCGCAACTTCAAGAGCATCATGGATTGTCTCGAAAACGATGTGCCCGTGATCCAGCGCGACCTTGACGAAAGCGGCATTCGCGATTTCAAGGACGGCAGCTTCGATTACGCCATCATCAACCGCACCATTCAAGAAATCCGCGACCCGGTGGCTCTCTTGAACGAACTTCTGCGTGTAGCCAAGCGCGCCATCGTGACCTTCCCGAATTTCGGTCACTGGACAACCCGCGGAAGCCTGATGCTGCACGGACGCATGCCGAAATCCAAGGAATTACCGTACGAATGGTATGACACGCCGAATATCCGCCTCTTGACGGTGAAGGATTTCCATACCCTTTGCGACAAGGAAGGCTTGAAAATCGAAACTATCAGCTACCAGAACGAACACAAGCTCAGCAAGTTCCTGACGGCTATCGGTTTTGCAAACTTCGGCGCAGAACATGTAATTGCAATGGTGACCAAGAAATAGTTGCAACGTCATTGCGAGGAACGCAGTGACGAAGCAATCTATTAATGAATGCAAAAGGATTAAATATGGCTATTTTATCGATGACGGGGTTTGGAAAAAGCGAGTCCATGTACCAGGGTGCAAGCTGCGTGATTGAAGTCCGCAGCGTGAACAACCGCTTTTTGGACATCTCTTGTAAGTTGCCCAAGAACTTGGCCTACCTTGAGAATAGTTTCAAGAATCAGATTAAGGACAAACTGGTCCGCGGCTCCGTCATCTTTAGCGTGACACTCGGTGCAGGCACCGGCGGAAATATTCCAGTTTCCTACAACGAAGCCGCCATCGCCAAGTTCGTCGACATTACGCGAGCCATGCAGAAAAAGTTTGGCATCGAAGGTAACATCACTCTGGAAAACATCCTTGCACTCCCCGAAGTGCTGCAGTTTACCGACGCCGATGCGGACTCTGAAGCACTCGAAAAACATTTGGCAGCGGAACTCGACAAGGCTCTTGACCAGGTGAACGAAATGCGTGCCAAGGAAGGCGCAAACCTCGCCCGCGATCTCGAAGGCCGCGTAAATCATTTGAACGCTGTTCTCGACAAAATCGAAGTCCTCGACCCCCAGCGCATCGAAGTCTGGAAAGACAAGTTCAAGGAACGCATCAACGTGCTTTTGAAGGATTCCGAAATCGACGACGTCCGCCTGCTGCAGGAAGCCTGCATCATGGCCGACAAACTCGACATTCACGAAGAAATCACGCGCTTCCGCAGCCACAACAAGTTGTTCCTGAACGCCCTCAAGGAAGGCGGCGCCCAAGGTAAGAACCTCGGCTTCATTCTGCAAGAAATGGGCCGCGAAGCCAACACCCTCGGCACCAAGTGCCAAAGTGCCGACATCGCAGCGCTTGCCATCGAGCTCAAGAACGAAGTCGAGTGCATCCGTGAGCAATCGCTTAACATTGCTTAATCGCGACTCATTTCAAACCATTAAAAAAGGCGCCATTCGGAGCGCCTTTCTCTTTTTCATTCTTAAATCTGCTTAGTCCTTAATGCAACGCAAACTGGCGCCGTATTCCGGATTGAACTTTTCGAACTTGGCAATGTCCTTGTCGTAGAAAAATACGAGTACTTCGCCTTCAGCCGTCCAGAAGAAAGCCCTCTGACCGGCGGCTTCGAACTTGCGTTCCTTCAGCGGAACATCGCTCTTTGCAAAGTGTGCGCCACCGGCCTTGGCTCCGAAGCCGAGTTCATCCTTGCCGTTGCCATAGTTGTTCGTGCCCTTGATCGGGTCCCAGCCGTAGCCAGCCTTCAGCACGACGCCCACCGGTTTTTCCTTGCCCGCAAAAGCAAGCAACTCATTCCATTCGGCCTTAGTCGGCATGTGGAATCCATCTAGGCAGGCCTTCTTCGCATTTTCAAAGTTGTAGAGACGGCCCCAGTGATTGCATTGGGCGCAAAGGGAACCCGAAGCTGTCGCATAATTCATATTTTCTGCGGTCCAAAGCTGCGAACCAATGCGAATCCATTCGTAAGAGTAACCATCGCGCGGGTCCTTATAAGAACCGCTCGTTGCCGGTTCGCCATTTTCGTCGAAGTATTCGCCGAAAGCAATCTGCTTGTTCTGCTTGTATTCGGCCTTGGATGCCACCTTACCATTCTTATGGTAGCGAATCACCGGCCCCTCAATGTAACCGTCGGCATAAGTGTATTCCGCTTCGGGAATACCGTCTTCATAATATTCCTTCACCACCCCTTCGCGACGATCGTTCACGTAATTGGCTTCACGCTTCACGTTACCGTTTTCGTAGTATTCCTTTTCGGGGCCTTCTTTCTTATCTTTGACATAGGTCGTCTCGATACGGATTTTCCCGCTAGGGTAATTTTCAACGCGAACATCTTCGCAACCTGCAAAGATCAAGGCCGCAGCGACAGCCCCCGAAACCATCAGTGCATTTATCTTGTTCATTTCTTCTACTCCTTTTCAAAAAAACTCAGATTCTGATTTTTCCTGCCGTAGCAAGAAGTCCAATCAGATAAAGCATTCCATCGTAGTAACGCCAAAAGCGGTAAGGCACAGACAACGCAGCCAAGTCCTTCACAAAAGGCTTGATGCGCGGGTCATCCGCAGGCAGCACCTGAGTGGCAGCCGCATTCATGGCAATCACACCCGGAGTCGCATTACGACCCGGACGGGGGAAATCACCACCATCAATAGAATAGTCAGCCAGATACGGACGCTTGCTATTGAAGAAGTTGAGCATCTTTTCGCAAATCTGCTTTTCGCATTCATGGCCCTTGAACAGCGCATAATCCAGACTCAGGTTCATGGCGACACGCCAGGCATCGCCACTGAAGCAATCACTTTCGGGGTACCACGGAGTCGCACGCGGAGTGCCATCATATTCGGAGTATTCGCTGCAAAGGCCCGTTACAGGGTGTGCAGCCTTCTGCAAATATTCAAGGCTTTTTTCTACAGTCGTATACCACCTTTCGTCTCCGGTCGCTTCGGCAAAGGCTCGGTAGAAAGCAATAGTGTTGTAGCTCGGATCCGTAAAGTCATTTCCCAATACAGGAGAGAACTTCACTAGATTCTGTTCAGGGTCAATCATCGGGCCCACAATTCCATTATTCGGCTTGTTGCGCATCCAGTTAATGAGACCGATGGCTTCGTCCTTAAGGTCCGGACGATTAAACTTTTCGGCAGCAATCAAAAGGGCCATGGCAAAATATTCTTCGCCATCGGGAGCGGCACCCGGGTCCATCTTGCAAAAATCCGTTGTCGATACCTGCCAGGCAAAATAACCGACATGTGGACCGTCATCGTTACGCAGGTAACGCTTCGAGAAATTCCACAACTTGTCAAACTGGCGTTCATGACCGGTCAATGCCGTGATATACATTCCGTAGCTCATGCCTTCGGAACGAATATCGTCATGTCCGATATCGATGATATAGCTCATGTCATCGGAGGCATCGAAGCAGACTCGTTCATTAATCGGGTCTCCTTCGAATAACTTGCTATAGGCATTTTGTATAAGCTGAGCTGCAAAACTGGGACCATAACCAGCTTCAACAAACATATCGCGTGGGGTCAATCGTTCCATCATAATCCTTTAAACTTTTTTTCAAAAGCGAGCTATTCCATAAGATAAATAATTTGTATTTTATCGTTGTATAGAATAAGTCGATATGGAGGCTTTTATGACAGATATGCTGATTTTAGGCTACGGGCCTGCAGGAATTTCAGCCGCACTCTACGGATTGAGAGCAGGCCTGTCCGTTCAACTGGTTGGTAAAGACGGCGGTGCCCTGGTTAAAGCCCACATGATCCAGAACTACTACGGACTTGAAAAGCCCCTTAGCGGCGAACAACTTTTGGACGTCGGCCACAAGCAGGCCACGGCCCTTGGTGCCCAAATTATCGATGACGAAATCACCGACCTCATGTTTGACGGTCAAGGTTTTTCTGCAAAAGGCCTCGTAGGCGAATACCACGGGAAGGTCTGCATCATGGCCACAGGTGCCGCCCGCAGCAAGCACCCCGTCGCTGGCATGGCAGAACTGGAAGGTCACGGCGTGAGCTACTGCGCCGTATGCGACGCCTTCTTCTACCGTCAGAAAAATGTGGCCGTTCTTGGCAGTGGCGAATACGCCCTCCACGAAGTCCAGGAACTTTTGCAAGTCGTCAAGAGCGTCACGCTTCTTACAAACGGAGCCGCCTTAGCCACCTCTTTCCCGCCCAGTGTCCGCATCGAGAATCGACACTTGCAGTCCCTTGTTGGCGAAGGTCAGTTCAAGGGAGTTCACTACGAAGACGGCACCGAAGAAAACTTCGACGGATTATTCGTAGCCCTCGGCAGTGCAAGCGCAACGGATCTCGCCAAAAAAGCCGGTGCAGGCTTTGACGGACCCACATTAGCACTCGACAAGGATTTCCAGACAACGGTTCCTGGACTTTTCGCTGCAGGCGACTGCACCGGAGGCACACTCCAAGTTGCCGTTGCCGTGGGCGAAGGCGCCAAGGCGGGCCTCGCTGCAATCAAATACATCAGGGAACACAGGGCCTAGATCGAATTTAGAATTCGTTCAGTTCTAAATTTAATCATGCGTCGTATTACTCTACTCACCAACCCTGACAAGTGCAATTTACGTTGCGCCCTATGCTTTTTAAGGCAGCGCGGCGTCATCACGTACGCCGGGGAAATGCCCTTTGAAACCGCCAAGGCAGCCATTGAAAAATACGCCGCTGATCTTGACGAATCCGGAAAGCCTTTACTTAAAGAAGTGATCCCCTCCACCATGGGGGAACCTTTACTTTATTCAAAATTCGAAGACCTGATGTATCTTTGCGAAACGACCGGCATCAAGATGAACCTCACCACCAACGGAACATTTCCCGGCAAGTGGGGCACGCCCTCGGTCATGTTCGAATTGGTTCAAGCCTGTAGCGACATCAAAGTCAGCACGCTCGCCTACGAAATGGGCGGTTTTCTTCGCAACCTGTGGCGAGAAAATGTCGAGAAACTCATCGATTGCCGCAAGCGCAGACTAGATTCCAGCGCCACCATTTCATTGCAAGTGACTTTGCACCGAGAAAATCTCCAAGACTACAAGGATCTTGTCTCCTGGGCCGAAAAAGCAGGCGTCCACCGCATCAAATGGAACCCAGCCGTATTCATACCGGATTCGGCAATCCTTGAAAGACGTTTCAAGCTCAGCAAGCAAGAACTGGACTCTATCCGCCACGAACTTCTAGAAGGGTCTCTCCGTTCAGACAAAATCAAATATGAAGGTTCCCTATTCCTAGAAGACCCTACGGAAGACTGTCCCATGGGCGGGTCCTGCGAAAAATGTCCTTTTACAGAGGAAGTCTGGATTTGGCCAGATGGTCATGAAGACCACTGTCCAAACCCCAGAAGACGCTGGAGTAAAATCTAACGACCACCAACCAGAATCTGGTCTACCTTAATCGAAGGCTGGCCCACTGTTACGGGCACATGGCCGGAGCTTGCGCCGCAAACACCTGCGGCCACTTCCCAATCGGAACCAACCATGCTAATGCGGGGCATGATTTCATGGCCCTTGCCGATTAAGGTAGCACCACGCACCGGCTCACAAATTTTACCGTTACGAATCACATAACCTTCGTCTACAGCAAAGTTGAATTCACCCGTCGCCGGGTTCACGGACCCACCCGCCATGCGAGCCGCATAGAGTCCGTTATCGACACTTGCAATCATCGAATCAAGCGTATCCTTACCGGGGGCAATAAACGTATTGCGCATGCGGCTTACAGGTGCATACTTGTAGCTTTCGCGACGGGCGGAACCCGTAAGGCCGATTCCTACTTCCTGAGCGCCCACACGGTCACTCATGTAAGTTTTCAAAATGCCGTTTTCAATCAAAGTCGTGCGCTGAGTGGGTGTACCTTCGTCATCGTACTTAAGGCTACCCCACACGCCTTCCATGGTACCGTCATCAATAGCGGTCAAGCAAGGTTGGCCAATAGCCTCCCCCAATTTTCCGCAGAACGGGCTTGCTCCGCGACGGACCGATTCCGTTTCAAGCGGATGTCCACAGGCTTCGTGGAAAATCACGCCGCCAAAGCCATTGCCCATCACCACGGGCATCTGGCCGCCCTTAATGTAACCCGCTGAAAGCATACGGAGCACACGCTCGGCGGCTTCAGTAGACAACGCTTCAGGCGAATAATTTGCTAAAAGTTCATAACCACCCAAGGCGCCAGGAGCCTCGTGCGTTGTCAATCTTTCGGTTCCGTCGGACACCGTTACGGTCACATTCACGCGCAGGCGTGCACGATTCATCGACAAATTCAGCCCTTCGCTATTCATAAGCGTAATAGTCGAGCAAGAATCAGTCACCGAAGCACCCACTTGCACTACTTTATCCGAAATCTTACGGGCAGACTGATCCGCACGGAACAAGAAATCCTGCTTTACCGCCTGTCCCAGTACTCGGGGATCCTTGAAAGCATCCACATTGTAATCGGCAACGCGTTTTTGCGAAGCAAATTCAAAAGATTTCGCAGACTGCCCTGCAATACGGCCAAAGGCAAGAGTTTGTACAAGTTTCACCAAGGCATCTTCGGAATCATCGCTGGTAAAGCCGTAAAGCACCTCAGTTCCGTAAATCAATCGGATACCGATGCCGTATTCGGTTCCTGCTGTTGCAGATTCAATTTGGCTAGATTTAAGACCAAGCATGGAGCTGCGAGTTTCTTCTTCAAAAATTTCGACAAAATCCGCACCAGCACTCTTGCCCGCTTCAAAAATTTTAACTGCAACAGAAGGATTCAAACTACACCTCGCCGTTCATTTTCTTGCGCACAGGGATTCCTGCCGCAAGCATTTCTTTCTTTATTCCGGGCACCGTGTAATCGCCAAAATGAACCATGGATGCCACTAGCGCCGCATCGGCAGAAGTCTTGTGGAACAAGTCCACAATGTGTGCCGGAGTTCCGGCACCGCCGCTAGCAATCACTGGCACCTGCACCGCACGTGCCACTTGGTCGGTAATATTCAATTCATAGCCGTTGCGAACGCCATCGGTATCGATTGCGTTCAAACAAATTTCGCCAACGCCCAGATCCTCGGCCTTCTTGGCCCATTCAACGGCATCGATGCCCATCGCCTGGCGACCACCACGAATATACACTTCGTAGCCACTTTTAAACTTGTCCGAAACACCGACAAACTTGGCATCCATGCCTAGCACCACGCACTGGCGACCGAAGGCCTTCGCACCATCTGCAATAATTTCAGGGTGAAGCACGGCGAGACTATTCACACTCACCTTTTCGGCACCGGCCAAAAGGGCCTCATGCATATCATCCAAGTTACGAATGCCACCGCCCACCGCAAAAGGAATAAACACGCGGTGCGCAATCTGGCGAATCATTTCCATATCGCAAGGGCGATTTTCTGCACTTGCGGTAATATCATAAAAAACTAGTTCATCGACACCGTCAGCACTATACTGAGCACCCATTTCCACAGGATCACCGATATCGATATTGCCTTTAAACTTGACGCCCTTCGTCACCTTGCGGTTGCGGACATCAAGACATACAATCAATCGTTTGGTCAGCATGGGGCCTACAGGTTGCGGTCAATAACGCCTTTAACGGTAGCCTTAGGTACGGCACCCACCACGTTGCCCACTTCCACTCCATTCTTGAAGAGCTTCATGTTGGGAATGTTGGTAATGCCAAAGCGGGCGCAGATATCGCTCACACCGGCATCGTCCACATTGATTTTCGCAATGACCGCACGGCCATCGTATTCATCGGCAAGTTCATCGACAATGGGGCCCATCATCATGCATGGACGGCACCAGGTTGCCCAGAAGTCCACAAAGACCAGCTGGCCCGAAGAAATCACCGAGTCAAAATTTTCTGCAGTCAAATGAATTGCTGGCATAAAAATCTCCGTTTTTTTTCACAAAAATAGAAAAATACGACTAGAAAGCGAAACCAATCGAGTAATTTATGTCGTAGCCCGAGCCCACTGTAGAGACATCCTCCACATCCTTCTTTTCCTTTTCCGAAACAGAGTACTTGGCATAGGTATATCCGATATCCCAAGACGAGGTAAAGTGTCCCGAACGGATCTTATGACCAATGTAAATCCCGAAGCCAAAACCATTTGCGTGGGCATCATAGTCATCGCGATGGTCCCCTTCGTACGTGTATTCCAGACCTACACGATTATAATTAAAATGAGCCGATAAATACAGGCCCCGGTGTCCATCACCAAAATAATAGCGCAAGCCTTCCGAAATACCGAACAGGTCTATCTCCAGTTCTTCGTCACTATCCGAGAATTCTCCCCAAATAAAGCAGGGACGCGTAATCAAGGAAAAATGGCTCCCCAAGTTTCCTTCAATTGTCAAATAAATCGACGGAATATCAAACAACGATAAAACCAACATCGATATAGGATGAATCGACACCGCAAACATCGGCTCATCATTTTCGGTATGGTTAATATCCATCACAGGTGTTTCCTGTTCCTGGGCACCAGATGTATAAGCGTAAGGGTCATCAACCACTTGTGCCGAAGCAAATGCAATGCCGAATAGGCAGGCCATCATCAATTTTTTCATCATATCATCTCCTTGTATTCAAAAAATAAAAAAACAAGGAGCCTTCCCGGATTATTTCTTTTTAAATCTCAAGTATAAGCCTTCAATATCAGATTGAAAAGCCCTAAACAGAGTCAGTCCTTGCAAACCATCATTAAAGAACTCGATATCAAAAGATTCAGGTCCGTCCACATCTGCATTTTCCATGTCGGCGGTTACCTGAATGTAGTTGGACGGATCGGCCACCGCAATCACGAGCATAGTATAATCGGGGCCAATCGGGCTCGAAAACTTCGTTTCAAAGTCCAACATCAAGCGGTTATTTTTGAATGAAGCCTTGAAGTTCGAAAGCCCCTGGGCCTTCAAAAAAATCGAACCCGACTGCACATAATTGTAATAATTGAATTCCTTGAGAGGTCCAAGAATCGTTTCCAAAAACCACTTGTTTTCCGATTCAGAAATTTTTCCATCGCCGTCAGCATCGCCCGACGACATCATCGCGGAACTATAGATTTCATCATAAACCCAGTGATTTTTCACCGCCGAAAATCCGGCGTTGTCGAACATCACTTTGATTTTTGCATCTACGAATACGTGAGGGTGCGCGCACACCAGCGAAGCCGCACAAAGCAAACATACAAGCAAGGGCTTCAATGACATCGCTTGCCTACAACGCTAGAACGCAAGAATAATGCCAGCCGTAAGGAGCCCAAGGCCCAAGGCGCCAAGACCGACAGCCACGCCGCACTTGGTATCGCCGCTGTCATTCAGTTCATGGTTATCCTTGACCATCTGTCGGGTGTCGTCACTATCGAATGCAGACAAACGTTCATAGGCATGCTTCTTGTCGGCAGCCTTGCTCCAATCCCGTTCTGCCAGGTACCACATGACACCACCGGCAATAATCGGGACAATGGAACTCCACAAAAGCCCGCGACCGATGCGCCTTAAGCCACGTTCCTTGTTAAAAGCATTCTGGCCTTCGATAAATTCAAGATCGTCCAGCACAGGCGTCATGTCCACGTACACAAGGTTCGGCATGTAGGGTTTGATTTCAGTGGTCACGGAAGTATCGCGGTACCCCACCTTTCTAAAGTAGACAGTCGTCCTCACCTGCGGTTTTACGTTATCTACAATCATGTCGGTCATGTAGTGCGGCATCTTGTTCAAAGACGGAGCCTCACCCACGTAAACTTCAGCCGCTTCAGGGTTGGAGTTCAGCGTCAAACGGGTCGAGGGACGCAGAACAGGAATAGTCACCTTGTTTACGCTGTCGGCATTGATGCGCACCACAGCGGACCCCCACCATTCCACGTCCTTCAAGACCTTCATTACAGAAATGGTGTACTTGCCCGGCTTGATATTTCTAATGGTATCGGGAGCCACCTGCTTCAAGGGGATTCCGTTCACAAACAGCGAGCACGCAGCCGGTTCCGAAACCACCAGCAAGTTGGCATTTCCCGGCGGATAAAGTTCAATCGTTTCTTCAACGACTCTCTTTTCAGGAACCACATAGTTCGAAAGGGACAGGTCAATCATCACCTCGTCTTCCATGTTGTAAAGACGCTTCAGTTCAAACCTGAAAATTTTGATATAAGGATTCTTTTTTGCGGCGGCAATACTATCTTGGATTTCGCGTTCGCGGATTTCTTGTTCCACCTTCGCGATTTCTTCCATTTTCACGCGTTTGTCTTCTTTTTGAAGCGCCGTTTCCAAATCGTCATCGGCGCCATCGTCTACCGGCGCTACCTCAACCTTCGTCGTATCAGACTGAGCCGCCATGGAATCCTTGATAGCATCCGTCATAATGATTTCAGCGGGTTTCGCATTCAAATCGACTTCTTCGTTTTCGTCTTCAGTCTGCTCGACTTCCTGACCGTTGCTTTCTTGCAAGGCAATCGCCTGCTGATCGGTAATATGTTCGATATGCTTGAGCTCAGCTTCGGTCGGCTTTTTCAAGTAAACCGTGTCATTTTCGATTTTGACAAAAATCGCTTCCAGTTCTACAGAATCCCCGTTCACCCAGTAGCGAACAGGAACCTCGCGGAATTTGGGACCTTCAGGTTCTTCCGACGAAGAAGACACCACCGCAGAAGAAGACGAGGCCTCCGAGGAAGAAGACTCGACCTGCGGAGCAGGTTGTTCAGTCACAGCATCGTCGGCAAATGCGAAAACGCTTGCCAACGCGAAAAACGACGAAAAAACGATTCGCTTAAACATATTGTAAAGATAAATAAAAAAATCGGGAAAGTCTCTAAAAAAACGCTATTTTTCTTTCACGAGCTTTGCACAGTAAATAGGGCCGCGGCCCTGCGAGTGGTCCGGCAGAATATGTACGCCAAATTCGGTGCGGTCGGCGCCTGGCAACAGATCCTCGATTCTTTCGAAACGCATGGCGGGTCGCTTCTTCAAAATTTTCTTGACAACATCGTCATTTTCCATAGGCGACAGCGCACAAGTTCCATAGACAACAGTTCCGCCCGGTTTTAAAGCATCTACAGCCGAAGCCAGGAGCGCCCCCTGCTCTACAGAAAGCCGTTTCACCCGTTTTGCAGACCACACTTCCAAATGAGTAGGCGAATTCAGCACATGCCTGTCCGAAGAACAAGGTGCGTCCAGCAGAATCTTATCAAAGCATTCTTTTTTATGGAGCCCAAACTTCACGCCGTCATAACCAGTCACCTTGATGACGGAACGCCAACTTTCGGGTAAGGAATTTTCAATCACGCGCTGAAGCCTTAAGCGGCGATCCGGCGAGCGGTCGTTACTTTGTAAGGATCCTTCGCCTTTAAGCAGAGACGCAATCACGAGCGTTTTTCCACCCGGGGCAGCACACATATCCAGCACATCGTCACCAGGCTCAACACCTAGCGCTTTCGCCGCAAAAACAGAAGCATCATCCAAAAAATACGGTTCCAAACCATCGCCAAAACGCAGCTCTACCGCGCACCCTTCACCTTTCAGGGATTCCAGCAAGGCAGGCCATCGTTCGCCAAAAAGCTTCTCGTAGTAATCGAAAAATTCCATGTTCCAAAAATAAAAAACTCTCTGCTCAGGGGTATGAGCAAAGAGTTATTCGTTGAGCTACCAGGATTCGAACCTAGACAAACAGAGTCAGAATCTGTTGTGCTACCATTACACCATAGCTCAATGCGCCCCCAAAGTTAGTAAAAGAAATTCACTTCGGCAAGGGGTTATTTAAAAATATTTTGATTAGGCGGAGTGTAAGTCATCCACTGCTGCTCCAAAGTATTCCCTTCGGGGAGCGACACTGGCGTAAATGTCACGTAGAACTGCGTCGGAGTTGCCGACTGACGCAATTTTGCCATCACCTTCGGATCACCAGAGTAGAGCACCACCTGTTGTTCACCGGCAGGCAGACCATCCATGACCATCATGTAGCAGGTCATGTCACGCACAAAATGCGAGGTACCCTTGATACCCACCACCACGCTATTCACCATGCAGTTGTTCGACTGGGTCGTATCTTCGCGGTCAACCACCAGTCTCACACCGCTCAGCAAAGACGAAGCCTTCGCCATGTTGGACTTCCCGATATCCAAGGTATCCTTCAGGCCTTCGACATCCTTCTTGGTCAGGTAGCGGGATACGCCGACCAAAGTCTTTTCGCCATCCTGCAGTCTGCGGAATTCAAAACGGAACGAATCTGCCGGCAAGGAATCGGGAACAGGCAGCCACCAACGTCCCGAACTATCGGTCTTGGTCTGTGCCAAAAATTCAAGGGAATCCCCTTCCACGAATTCGAATCCATAAATATCGCGAATTGTCATCACTTCAACACCGGCGCAAGGCTTATCACCCTTGCAAAGCACCGTTCCTGAAATGCGAGCGACATTCTTCGTCTCTTTTTCGGATTCCTTGATCAGAGTATCAGCCTTAGCCGTCGTGCTCCACACGATCGGGCCCGGACTCACCGTATCGCCTTCGTAAATACGTTCCAGGCTCAAGCTGCGGTAAATCAGGCTGTCATCAAAGCCAAGAGACTGCATACGGGCCACCATCATGGAATCACCCGGGAAGATTTCCATACTCCAGTTGCCTGCCGGAACCAGCATATAGAAACTGTCCGCAGCAAAAACATCTTCGCAGAAGGGCGTACCCGACAGGCAGGTCATAAAGTGACCTCCCACAGACACGGCGGAATCTTCAACTTCTTCAAAATAGAGCACACTCGAAACAACGGCGGCCTTAGCAAGCTTAATGCTATCGTAGGCCTTGGCCTGCAAGGTCGTACGCGGCAAGAAGAACACTTCCACGGCAGACGTATCGATAACGGCAAGTTGGAACGTGTCGGACAGAGCCGAATCAAATGCATATACACCGGCAGAGTCCGTCAGCACTTCAATTTGTTCAGGAACATGCAGCACGGAATCGTAAACGGCCATGCGAGCCATACGGACCATGGCATCCGATGCAGGAGATCCATCTACACGAAGAACCACACCCGTCACCTGGGCGTCGGCAGTAACCGTATTTCCCGTATCGGTCACCGTACCGGCAACCTTTTCGTTACTGCACGCAATAAAGGCAACCGCAAACGAGGCTAGGCATGCTAGCAAAGAAAATTTCTTGCTCATTTTTCCTCCTCGGTTTCTGGCGGCAGATCCACCTTTTCCTTACTGAGCGGGAAAAACTGGATATTCATCTGGCACACCATGGTTTCACCTTCGTCCGATCGAACGATGTCGACCACTTCTTTGCGGAACAAGTCAATCTTGCTGATAATGCGTTCCAGGCCTTCGGCAGAAACACTCATCGTCATACAAGATACATTTCTGCGTTCGGTGCTGTAATGGTCCAAGGCGTCTTTGCCTAGGTCCATCATCTGCTTCTGGAACTGATGGACAAACAAGGGCGCGATTTCGGAACCGCTAAAGATAGCCTTGTTCACCGAACGGTAAAAACCCTTTTCGTCAAGTTCGATCAACTGCATCGACAAGAGCAGTTGGATAGCCTGCTTTGCCTGCGGCAGCGTAATGCGGGGGTTCAGGAACAAAGCCAGTTCCTGGATATTCTTCGGGCCGACATTCAAGACGGACAGAGCCTCGCGGACGGCGACGTAATACCACTTACTATAGTATTCCTGCTGGCTCTTGGTCAAAGACTTGATGGCGTTCGGGAGCAGAGCGGACATCTGCTCGAAGATGGCTTGCTTGGAAGCCGGCGTGGTGGCATGCGTAAAGTCCACCATCAACGTAAAGTAGCGACCTTCCTTTTCGTTAAGGCCTAAAGCCGCTATAAACTTGGGCAACATTTGGGGCGTAAGGGACTTGCGCCCGCGGACCAGGTCCAGATAAAAGCCAGACGAGGAATACCCCGCCTTCTTGGCAAAGGACCTATAAGAAAAGTATCGTTGCACGGACTTACGGTAGTCGTAATAGTCCTGCAAGAACTTTCGGTAGTTGTAGTAAGCGTATACGTTCATCAGTCTAAATATAAATTTTTTGTCAATTTTTGGGAACACCTTTTTTCAAAATAGTTATGTAAATTCCCGTAAATCTTGCAAAAAAGAACAATTCGTGAACACTTTTGAAAAAAAAGGTGATACGCTCGCCCATTTTTTTAGATATATTCAAGGAACACCCAATCCCATCCTTTGGACTTTCGTCTGGAACCAGGCGAAAGTCCTTTTTCTTTATAGTCCCTTTTTTATGATTATTCTAAATTTGAGCCCGATGATCCGCAATTTCAAAATCACCTCGTTTCTGAAGAACATGCTTTTCCGCATTCTCCGCCTGGCAGGAATTCTTGCAGTTATATATGTGAGCATGGTGTTTTACCTCGCCCTGACCGAACGCAGAAATGCATTTCCGCGAGCGATTTATCATAAAGAAGCGAACGAAGCCATCCAGAACAAAGTGAAACAACTTTCTTGTTCTTTAGAAGACGGCACCATCTTAAACGGATTCAGTCTCGGAAACGAAACGGACCCCACACTACTTTATTATCCAGAAGCCGACGAAGACGCTGCACAATTTTTAGCACAGCTCGACTCGCTCCCTGGTGTGAGCGTCGTCACATTTAACTACCGAGGTTCCGCACAAAACAAGGGAACACCCAGTGAAGAAACCTTCGCACAAGACGCCGCACAAATTGCAGAATGCGCCACACAAGTCAACGGCCAATCGCCGCGAGCCCTTGTGGGACGCGGCATGGGCGCAATCGCAGCCATTAACCAGCAGTCAAATCACGAACAAATCATCTTAATCGATCCTATCTTGGACATCGCCGACGCCATTCACCAAAAGTATGGTTTTCTATACCCGAAATTCCTCGTACGAACAAATTTCAAAGCTGACTCAGACAAGCTAAAAAACGCACAAAAAAACACAACTGTAGTCAGTGACAAAAAGCAATTTGAATCCCGTACTTACTTGGAATATTCCAAGTTGGGAAACGCGAAACTGATTCTCCGTAACGGAGAAAGTTTACAAAAATTGCTTTTTTCGGCGTTAAAAAGCAGTTTATTCCAATAAAATCGGACAAACTCTAATTTCCCAAGAAAACCTTTTGGGAACAGATTTTGTTGTTTTTTTCTTATCGGTATTGCCCGTATTTGAAAAAATTATTAGTTTACATTGAAAACCACAAATAAACAAAAAGAGGTGTTTATGGAAACGATCATTGTAAAAATGGATATTCGCGGTTTTCTGCGTTTTCCGGATCAGGCCATCAAGACGATGAAACTCGACAAAATGGCAAAGCAGGAATCTTCCAAGAAGGGTGAAATCGTCGAAATCGGTCCCTATGCCGACATCGAAGTGGACCCCATCGGAAAGCGAGTCGCCATTACCCCCACCAAAGAGGCCAAGACAACGTCTTTCCGTTTCATCGTGGGTGTAAACTCCACCAAATCCAAGTTCCTCTACTTCAAGGGAGCCCTGAACGCCATCGGCGAAAAGATTGTGACCGGTCCTTATGAACTCGAAAAGGAAGGCAACAAGTACATTTTCACCAGCAGGAATTCTACCAAGAAGAAAGGCCCGTGGAAGTTGATTGCCTGCCGCAATTCCATTGCAAACAAAACAATGCTTTCCATTGACTCTCGCGGAACCATCATTTTCGACCGTCACACGAGAGACGCCGTGAACACCCAGGTGAACAAGACCATGATCGCCGATTACGATCGCGTGAAGAAGGTCTTCAAGCTGTCCTTCAGCAAGGACAAGGGGTTCATCAACGTTCGCACCATTGCAAGTCATGCCAACGCCTCCTTCATGGGGACCTTCTCTTCCCATGGGCTCGCTCTTCCCAAGCAGAGTTTCCGTACTGAATGTAAGGTCGAAGGCAAGACGGTTACCTTCAGCGTAGCCTCCCTGGTCGCCGAACAGAAGGCTGCCGAAAAGAGCTCCAAGAAGTAATTAGCCGAGGAATAATATGATCGACATTCTTAAGTTGTTTTACACGACCCACTATAACTTGGGTGCTTTAGCAATCTTAATGCTCATGCTCTTGATATTCTTCTTGTCCAAGAAGAACTTCAAGGGAGCCATTATTGTCGGCATTCTTCTTATAGTGTACAATGTCGGTATCTACAAACGAACCGAAGGTAAATCCTGGACCATCGAGATTGATCCGCCAGAAACTGCAGCAGTAAACGATGGATACGGCAACTTCAACAAGCCGGAACCCGTCAAGATGACCTTCACCGCTACTCCGGAGAAATGGTCCATCACTGATGAAAAGGGCAAAACCCATCACTGGTGCTGGGTTGACGACATGTGGGATCGATTCTCGAACACCGACATCGTTGCATGGATCTGGGGTGAAAACGCCAGTAAAAAGATGATGAAGTCAACGGAAACCCGCGCAAACAGCGCAGGAAACAACGATTAATCATCGTAATTCAGAATATTAATCTCGCCTGCTTCCATCTGGAGGCAGGTGAGTTTTTTTATCCAGTCTCCGGCCGAAGCGACCACGCCGTTTTCCACATTCCAGACGCCCGAAATATGGTGATGTCCCAAAATGCAATAGTCGGCGCCCGTCTTTTTGAGCATACAGTTGGCCCACTGCAAGTACTCTTCCATCTTGATGACGCGAGATTCTCCCGCCTTACGACTGCTACGACCCACAAAACGGGCTAATGCCATTCCCCAATCCGGATGAATTTGACGGAAAAGGAACCGATTCATCGGGAAATCCAGAATGCGACGGAACAACCGGTAACCGAAGTCGGACTTGGCCACGCCATCGCCATGTCGGAAATAAACCCGTTTTCCTTGGATTTCCAGAACCAATTCCTTGTGTACTTGAACTCCTATGGACTTCGGAAAGAAATCTCCGTAGGCAAAATCGTGATTTCCCTGTATTAAATGGACTTCACAGCCGGATTTCACCAGTTCGTGCAGAGCAAAAAACAAATCGAAATGGTTACGGCATACATAATCGTTGTATTCATACCAAAATTCGAACAAATCGCCCACAATGACAAAATGCGAAGCTTTACCCTTGATTGATTCAATGAACCGAACAAGCGCTTTTTCGCGATCAGGAACGGCCTTCGGCGGGTTTACCCCAAGGTGCGCATCCGAAATAAAGTAAGCAGACAAGTTCATCGAAAAAGAATATAGCAATTGAAGTCTAGTCATTGGTCATTAATTATATTTATGGCGATGAAATTATCCTTATCAAAATCATCGTTATTCGTTGCATGCGCAGGCGTTTTAGCCGCATTTTTTGCAGGCTGTTCCACGAGTCTCACGAAATATGACTTGCAGGAATACCCAAAAACGATACCCTTTTTCGAGCCGATTACCATTTCTTATGCGGGAACCACTGCGTACCTGGATACGAATCTGCAAAGAGCCTACTCGCTTGCCGTCGACACTGCCAGCTACCCCATGGAAAGTTGCCGCGGAGTCGCCCACATTGACGCAAGCGTCACCCCCGACGGCGAGCCCAGTTCCTGGAATATCGGCGCCACGATTATCCCCTTTTGGCCAGCTCTTCCTGTAAGCGAGACCTGGCATTACCGCATGGAAGCCCGAATTTTCTGTCACGGCTCATTGACCTTCAAGGTCGAATTCGAAGAAAGCGAACACGTAAAAGCTTTCTGGTACGGACGCATGCGATCCGACCTCGTCAACGACGCATCCCAGGAAATGCACCGCAAGCTCCTGGAACGCTTGAAATTTGAAACCCGCCTCGGTCGCAGCACCGATTTGAACCTAGCGCAAGACTACTGATATGCACACACTCTATATCGTCGCGACCCCCATCGGGAACATGGAAGACATTACCTACCGCGCCGTGCGGATACTAAAGGAAGTCCCGTTGGTGCTTGCCGAAGACACGCGCCACACTCGCGTGCTGTTTGACAATTTCGGCATCAACACGCCCATGGAAGCCTATCACGACTTCAACAAGGAAAAAGTAACCCCAAAGTATGTAGAATACTTGAAGAACGAAGGCGATATCGCTTTGGTCAGCGACGCAGGCACTCCCGGTGTTGCAGACCCGGCATTCAATCTGGTACGCGAATGCGTCCGTGAAGGAATCGACGTGCGTGCCATCCCTGGCCCCTGCGCCATGATTACCGCCCTTGTTTCGAGCGGCATGCCTACGGACCATTTCACCTTCCAATATTTTTCGCCTAAAAAGAGCGCCCAGCGTATTCACCTGCTCGAAAAACTGAAAGACGAAGAAGCGACCCAGATTTTCTACGCAAGCCCGCATAACATCGACAAATTCGTCGAAGAAATCGGCCAAGTCTTTGGCGAAATCAAGATTGCCCTGATGCGTGAACTCACCAAGAAATTCGAAGAACACCTGATTGGCACTCCGTCCGAAATCACGGTTCACTTCAAGGCTCACCCGCCCAAAGGCGAATTCGTACTGATTTTCAATCCCCAGGACAAAAGTGGACTGTAGTGGAATGTGTGATGTGGTATGAAAAAATCATACTTTTCTCATTGATAAAAATGCAAAATAGTTAACGGATATGTTGAATAAGATTAAGACTCGACTTAAAGCGCTCCCGACGATTTACTGGGTTTACGTAGCAGTTCTTTTTATTGCAGAAGTGATTGTTTTTTCGCTGCGTCCCGACAAGCCGGGGCTTTACACGCAGGTTTTGCAAGTACTTCCCCTGGCAGTAACGATTCCGTTTCTATTTTTCAAAGACACCCGAAAAAATTTCAAACGCACGCTTTTCACGTTCGCAATCGTTTCTTTTGCATTCCTCGCGCTTGACTACAACATTGGCGACTTGAATAAAATCGGACACGCCGGCCTAATTCAGATCATCCTTACAGCATGCCCCATCGGCATTTTCTGGATTACTCTTTTTGTCCGTTGGAATTACAGGCACATCAAGACCCGCGAATCGCGCACGGCTTTATTCCTTTCCTGTTTTGCATGGGGCCTATACGCTCTCGCCTACCCGCCCATGCCCTTGGGTCCCGCAGCTTTACTGTTGCTTGTTCCATGGTTCATCGTCCTTAACCGATTCACCCGCGGTCAAGCCATGTTCGCCACCTTCTGGTCGGGCATGCTTTACAACACCATCAACTACTACTGGATTTACAACGTCATGCACGTGGAGACTGCACCTTCGGGGCTGATTCTCCTCGGACTCTTTTTGCTGATAGCCTTCTTTAGCGCCTACAACACATTGGCCGGATTCGTGTACACGCTTGCAAAAGAAGCCCCAGCCAAAATTCGCATCGTATTGCTGATACTTTTCCCGATCTTTTACGCAGGCCTTGAAATGACCCGCACCTATGGCGACTTCGCCTTCCCGTGGAGCCACTTGGGCTATGTTTTCGGTAACAGCCTTGAACTTTTGCAGATGCTCCCCTATATCGGAATTTTTGGCTACACGATTTTGGTCATCGCTTCGAACCAAGCCGTAGCCCAGACACTTTGCAAAGTTCAAGACATCAAAAAAGCAATCCCTGTTCTAGCCGTCCCCCTTTCCATTTTTGTAGTGTTACTCATTCAAGGCAGCATCGTCTTGTCTAAAACCGAAGCCCAACCGTTCTACAATGCAGACGCCGAAGGCAACCCCTCTATTGCCCTTGTACAGCCAAGCATTGCACAGGGTGCCAAATGGAGCAAGGAACGTTTCGATAACATTGTCAACAAGACTCTCGGCATGGTCAACGACAGCATTAAGGAACATGCTGACCTTATCGTGCTTGCCGAAACCGCAATCCCCGACCACATTCGCAGGCAGCCCGGCGTCATTGAACGCCTGCACGAAGTCGCAGACAGCAAGAACTCTCAACTTTTAGTAGGCGCACTCGACTACCGTCGCAATCCGCGCGGAAGCATCCGTAAGTTCGACGTCTACAATGCCTCGTTCCTGTTCACTCCCGGCGATTTTTACTTCCCAAAGCGCTACATCAAAAAGCACCTGGTGCCTTTTAGCGAACGAATTCCGTTTGACGAAATCTTCCCGATTTTAAACTATGTGGATCTTGGCGAAGGAGACTTTGTCGCCGGTAAAGAAACCCCCGTCTACCAGCCGTTCCTGTGGACACCCTACATTTGCTACGACGCCATTTTTGGCGACCTGGTGCGCGAAGCGATCCGCGAAGGCTCCCGCCTCATGGTCAACATTACCAACGACGGCTGGTTCGGCCGGAGCACCGCCCCTTACCAGCACCTGAACTTGATCCGTTACCGTGCCATCGAAAACGGCATGCCGGTGGCACGCCTCGCCAACAGCGGTGTTTCCGCATTCATCGACCAGTACGGCCACTACGACGGCAATACCGAAATATTCACCGATCGCGTTGTACAAAGAAAAGTGCCGCTCAAGACCCGCGACACTCTATACAGCCGTATTGGCGACTTTGTTGAAATGTTCTTGCTGTGCTTTTTCGCAGCCTACCTGATCGCAACGCTTTTGCTCTCTTTTATCAACCGCAAACGCGGCTAGAACAAAAGTAGAGGCGGCCAATGTCCTGCCTTGGGGCGTTCCTTGAATTCCACCCCAGGCATAAATTCCTTGAGTTCCAAGGTCATAGCCGGCGGAACGGCACCATCCATGCGACCATATAGGACCAGTGTTTCAGCCGTAATAGGAACAGGCTCATCAATTCGGTTCTTCGCAATATACGAGAGTCCCTTATACAAGGCTTCAGGATTAATCGCCTTGGCGGCTTTCATCCAGTCATCTTGCCATTCGCCAAATTCATTCTCGATCAATTCGTAAAAAGCGTTCAGAGTAGCATCGACAGCAGTTTTCGTCTGATGCGCAATAAAAGACAAATTTTCGTTATTCCATTCACTGTGTTCAGAACAATAATCCGCATAAGGCGAAAGGAGAATCCATTTCTGGTTCTTGGGGCGGTTGTGAGCATTCTTTAAAAGAACGAAAGCCCCCAAGCCCCATCCAACAACGGTAGACGCCTCTGCAATACCAGGCAAACCGTAAACATCATCAAGAACAGACACCATCTTTTCGTATGTCACGAAAAGGTGTTCTGCATCAGGCGCTATGCCGACCAGATCGTCTTCCCATATCCCCATATCCGAGGCAAAATCCGGGAGCCATGTCCATTTCTCATTCATAATCCAATCCTATTGTTCTGTTCGTAACCCAATCCTAAATATATAGAGTTTTTTTTCAATAAAGCACCTATTACGAAATAAAATCACCCTTTTTTTATATTCCAAGCAAGAATATTCCATTTCGTAAGACATAAATAAACTTTGTTGTCAAAATCGTATGAAAAAATAAGTTCACGCTCATCTTTTTGGAAATAAACTTTATATTTTCAAAGTGATGTTTCTATTAAGGCGTTTTTCCATACGTATTACACTCCTTTGCCTGGGGCTTACACTCGGGGCAATGGCGGAAACATCTTTTGAAGACCAAAGATTTCCCCAGAAGCCCAGCGAAAGTCAAATTTACGACGACAATCATCTACTGAATGCTTCCGAGACCAAACTTTTTAACGACCTCGCCCAAAAGTTTCACCAAGAAACAGGAATCGAGCTTACCTGCGTGCTAATCGACGACATCGGGCACGCAAACTTATTCGAAAAAGGGGACAAGTACGCGAGGTACACCGCCAAACAGTGGAATCTCGGCAAAGAAAACGGCGAAGGCATCATGATTTTCGTCGCTCAAAAGCAACGCTGGAAAAACATCATCGTTACGCCCAGTCTCGAAAAAATCTACAGCGAAAAGAAACTGGCCAAGGTTCAACAAAAGACACTCCTTCCCGCCTTCCGCGAAAACAACTACAGCGAAGGCATCCTTTCTCTTTCGTACGCGCTCGCTAAAATCGGCGCCAAGGCAAAAGGCAAAAAGCTTAACATCGACGAAACCCCGTACAAGCTTAGAGAAAACAGCGTCTCCTCGCTCATGATTCTATTCATCCTCTTTGTTTCGTTCCTGTTGCTGATGGCAAAGTTCAGCGGCGGGCGTGGCAACGGAATCTTCTGGTTCCTATTCGGCGGCGCCATCAAGAACAAGAAGAAGGACGAACCCGAAGTCGGATTCGGCGGCGGATTCGGAAGCAGCCCGCGAGGCTTTGGCGGTGGATTCGGAAGTGGTTTTGGCAACAGCGGATTCGGAAACCGGAATTCCTGGTGAGGTTGATATGAAAAAGAACCTGAGCATCGTAGAACTTCAAAGATCCAACTGGCCGGGCATGCTACAGCAAGCTCTGGGCGACAACCTGATTTCGGCGTTCATTCACGGCGATTGCCTGGTCGAAGGATTCAACGCGCTCGAAAGCCCCTGGACAATAAGTTTTATCTTGCGCGACAATTCGACCGCAAGCATCAAGCCCCTGCAGAACCTGTTGCGCGAAGCCAAGAAAGAAAACATCGAGTTCCGCTATTTCTTTACGCTTAAAGAAATCCAGACATCCGAAGACGTTTTCCCGCTGGAATTTTTGCATATTGCCAACAGGAATGTCGCACTCGCCGGCGCAAAGCCGCTGCCCAACTACCAGCCGAATGTGGAATGCCTGCGCCTGGAATGCGAACGCGAATTGCGCGGACTTTTGATTCACCTGCGCGAAGCCTACATTTACCTGCAGCAAGATCGCAATCCGCTCGGATTCTTTGCTCGGGCCAATGCGACTCTCCTCCCGATTATGTACGGGGTCTATTACTTGCTTCACAAGACCTACCCCGAAAACCACCAGCAAATCTTTAGCGCCTACCCTGCGCTCCGCGCACCAATCAGTAGCCGGAACGAAAAGGCTTTCATCGAGAGCATAAATAGCTATATTGCGACCGTCACTGAAATCGTAAACCAGGTCGACTCCATGGATGCGGTTTAATACGGGATTTTTAAATGATTTGCAATAGCATTCTAGGCACCATCCATCACGGCACCTACAAGAAGGTTATCGACGTCCTGTTCGAACGTCACGAACTCAAGGAACATTCTATCCGCCGCATCGCCCGCGACGGAGTCGAAATCGAAATCGACATCAACGAAGACATGCAAGAAGGCGACATCCTCGTCGAAACCGAGCATTACGTGTACGCTGTCAAGATCTACGTACCCAAGCCCCCAAAAGAAAACCTTGACCCCGTCAACAAGGTCAAGCATTATCTTTAATCAAAAAAATCCGGGCGAAACCCGGATTTTTGTTTTCTATGATTTGATGTTTTACCGTCCGAGCATTTTTCCGTTGAGAGTTGCAATCCAATGCTTGTTCATCGCCTTGGCCGGAATTCTCATTGTCGTAAGCCCCTTATTGATACGGGTCTTGAACAACACTGTGCCATTCAAGTCTATGAGTGCAAAGGTTCCGCCCAGGCTTGTTTGAATTTCAAGAGATTCGCCGTTTACTGTAAAGAAGTTCGTCGGAGAAAGTCTGCTGAAATCATCCAAACCGACATTCATCGGAGGGGGGTCTGTCTTGTTTTTTTCGTCGCTCTTCCAGTCCGGATCATGAATGACGGGTTCCGTTACAATCGGATTGGCCGGTTCCGAGAATCCGAGTTGCTGGTCCATCCAGGCAATTCTTTCTTTCATTTTCTTGCGAAGATGTTCAAATTCGCCATCCCAAGTAGTAGCATTATAGCCGCCCATAGCCATACCAAAGCCGCCACTCTGGCTATTGCAGTACTTCATCGGCTCCGGATCAGGATCGTTCTGGCCACTAGCCTTGCCCAAGTTCGGCCAACGCTTGAAGTTTCTGTCGGCAGCGTTCTTCAAATAGATTTTCATGGAATCCAAGTATGCATCCATCGTCTTGGTGTGCCATACACCGCTACGGAGTTCCGCCCAGCGCTTCTTCAGTTCGCTCTGGTAATGGCTGTCTTTCCACATTCCCAAAAGCCAGTTCGGAGCTTTCAGAGAGCTTCCCATACCCCACATGCCACCATTACCTGATTTCTGGCTATTTTCGATTTGCCAACCGGTAACGCCGGAACTTCCAAAGCCGTTTCCACCGCCGCCAAAGCCCCACATACCACCCTGACCGCCTTGGCCACCGCCATTTTCAGGCTGGCTTCCGTTACTCATGGCAAGGTTAAAGTCCCATGCCGGGCCAAGCGTCACCTTACCGCCCTTACTGTCCTTGGGCTTGTGCAAGAAGAAACTGCACCAGTAAGAGTCCGCATTGTTGGTAATTTCTTCGTGCAACACGTAATCGAGTGCCGAAGTCATGTCCACATAGTTTTCGTATCCGCTACCGTTCTTGCCGTTCTTGAACAAGCCTTCAAGATCGTTCAGGTATTTTTTCAGGTATTCTTCCTGGGCCTTCTGGATATTTTCCTTTTTCGGGTAATGCAAAATGACGTTCAGGCCGTCCGAAGTATTGAAGCCTTCCTTTTCGATGGGACCGCTGCCTGCACCACCCGTATTGGTACCCGTCTTGTCGAATGCCCAAATGTAACCGCCGGTAACGCTGTCGCCCGCGACATCGGTTTCTTTAAGCTTGCTCACGTTCACACGATACTTGCCGCGCTTAATCTTTTCGAGAAGCACGTACACACCGCGATAAACACCGTTGATGTACAAGTCAAAATGCCTGCTACGGGGGCTATAATGCCCGGCCTGCCTAAAGAGCCAATGGGCAAGCGCATTACGCATCATACTCTTGTCTACATACGGACCGTGGAACACCCAGTCGTCACCAGGAGGGAGCCCAAACAGGCTCACGTCCATGCCTTCGCCTTTTTCGTCGCGGACTTCCACGCCATAACCAGGCTTCGGGAACATGGCCGAAGACTGACCACGAACCTTGATACCGATATCATAGCGTGTGCCCTTGGCACTGTCAGCCACATTGTTCGTTTTTCCGTCCAGCACCTTCATGGTTGCAGGAATTTTTTCAGTGACCTTGTTATCGAGGCACTTGCCCTTGGTGTCAATAAACACTATAGGCAAATCGTATGTCTGCGCAAATGTAAATGACGCAAATAGCGCCGTTGTAGATATAATTTTAGCCCAATAGCCCATATAGCCTCCAATCTAGCTATAAGAAAAATAGATTAAAGTGTGTAAAAATTAATGTTAATTTTAGTTAATGTGTTGTGTAAAACAACAACATGAAAAACGTTATTATTTGACCTTTTTCTAGAAATTTTGCCGTTTCACCATCCATTTTCATTCATTTTTCGCTATTTTCAGCACTAAAGCCATAATCATCTTTCCGTTTAAGAAGTGTGTAAAAATAAAATCGTCCATAGTGGACAAATCGCAACCTGGGAATAATAATCCCGAAAAAGAGCTCACACGCAACCAAAAGCGACTTTCCTGCATCTAATTAGCATGGAATTTTTGTATAATATTAGTAACCTTAAACTATAGGAGGTAAACATGTTTACCGGTTTAAAGGCTGAAAAAAGTTTAGCAAATCCATTTACAGCCAAGTTCGCTTGGCTGTGGTTTTTACTTGCAGTCATTTTATGCACGCCCACTTCTGTTCGTGCAAACGAGCAATTCACTGCGGCGGAACTCGACACTCTAGTTTCGACCATTGCGCTCTACCCCGACCCGCTCCTGGTGCAGGTACTGGCAGCTTCTGTTCATGGTGACGAAATTCCGGGAGCGGCCGACTGGGCAAACCAGAACAAGCACCTCAAAGGTCAAGAACTCGCCGACCGAATCAAGCTCGAAGACCTTCCTTACGACGAAAGCGTACAGGCGCTCATCCCCTTCCCGACAGTGCTTGCCACCATGGCCAAATATCAAACGTGGACCGACCAATTAGGCGATGCCGTCGCCACCCAAAAAGAAGCCGTGATGGACGCCGTGCAGCGCATGAGAAAAGCCGCCTACGACCATGGGCACTTACAAACTAACGAGCAGGTCAAGGTCGTTAAAGAAAAGACAATTATCATTGAACCCGTTCAAAAGGAATACGTGTACGTCCCCGTATACAACCCCCATGTGGTCTACTACGCCTATTCCAATGGATACCCCGGACTGCGCTACCGCACGGGCGTATGGGTCGGAGGCTATTACGATTACTGGGGCTGGGGTACCAGCCGCTTTGAATGGGACACGCACCTGATTTACGTTCACGATTACCGCTGGTACCACAACAGACCGCGTCCGCACCATCCGTCCCGTTACCATAACCCCCCGCCGCCAAGGCACCACAATCCTCCCCCACCAAGGCACGACCATTACGCCGCACCGCCAAGCAGACCTGCAAAAGTTCCCATGAACCACCATACGGCTCCTGCGACGCGAAGTATCGCTCCGGCTCAACCTGCTACTAACGCAAAACGTCCTATGAGCGCCCGTTCTTCTAGCGAATACTGGCAAGAAGACAACAGCAAAAACAGCAATCAGGGTTTTGGAAACATCAAGACGACCCGTAGCAGCCAGAAAAACTACGACGATTCCCGCAGTAGCCGAAACAACAACAGCCGCAGTAACGGAAACAGCAACCGAAACGGCAATAGCCGCGGAGGTTTTGGCAAAAGCATGAGAAAATAACAGCCATTTTACTATATTTTCCGGCGTTAAAAACTAAAGGATTAACCATGGAAATCCCTGAATCTTCGAATTTTGTACAGGACATCATCGTTAACGACCTCGCCACGGGCAAACGCAAGAGCGTGCACACCCGTTTTCCGCCGGAACCGAACGGTTACATTCACATCGGTCATGCCAAGTCCATCTGCCTGAACTTCGGTACTGCAAACAAGTACAAGGACTTCGGCGGCATCACGAACTTGCGCTTTGACGACACGAACCCCACTAAAGAAGATGTGGAATACGTCGATTCCATCCGCGAAGACGTGAAGTGGCTCGGCTTTGAATGGAAGGGTGGCGAATACTTCGCCAGCGACTACTACGACCAGATTTACGCCTTTGCCGAAAAGCTGATTGAAATGGGCAAGGCCTATGTAGAAGACCTGACTCGCGACGAAATGCAGGAATACCGCGGCAACGACGCCGGTAAGCCGAGCCGTCCGAGCCCCTACCGCGACCGCAGCGTCGAAGAGAACATGAAGCTCTTCCGCGAGATGCGCGACGGCAAGTATGCCGACGGCGAAAAGTGCCTGCGCGCCAAGGTGGACCTTTCTAGCCCGAACATGAACATGCGCGACCCGGTGATCTACCGCATCAAGCACTGCACCCACCACCGCACCGGCGACAAGTGGTGCATCTACCCGATGTACGACTTTGCTCACCCGCTCAGCGACTGGATTGAAGGCATTACGCACTCCATTTGTACGCTTGAATTCGAAGCGCACCGACCGCTGTACGATTGGTTCTTGATTGAACTGGGCCTCGACAACCGCCCGCAGCAGATTGAATTTGCCCGCTTGAACCTCACCTACACCATGATGAGTAAGCGTAAGCTCTTGGAACTGGTGCAGACGAAGGCCGTGATGGGCTGGAACGACCCGCGTATGCCGACGGTTTGCGGTTACCGCCGCCGCGGCTTTACCCCAAGTTCCATCCGCGAATTCTGCGACCGTATCGGCGTTTCCAAGGCCGATTCCATGGTCGACGTGAACCTACTCTACTTCTGCATCCGCGAAGAACTGAACCAGACCGCCAACCGCGTGATGGCAGTGATTGATCCGGTCAAGCTCGTGATTGACAACTGGGAAGCGGGCAAGGTCGAAATGATCGAAGTCGAGAACAACCCGAACGACCCGAACGCAGGCTCCCGCCAGGTTCCGTTCAGCGGCGAACTCTACATCGAAGCCGACGACTTTATGGAAGAACCGCCGAAGAAGTACTTCCGCTTGAAGCCGGAAGGCGAAGTCCGCCTGAAGGGCGCTTACTTCGTGACCTGCAAGAGCGTTGAAAAGGACGCCGACGGCAAGGTGAAGGTGATTCACTGCGTTTACGACCCGCTGAGCAAAGGTGGCGAAACTCCCGACGGTCGCAAGGTCAAGGGCACCATCCACTGGGTTTCCGCCGCTCACGCCGTGGATGCCGAAGTGCGCCTGATCGACAACCTCTTCACACTCGAAGACCCCTCGGCAGTTCCCGAAGGCGAAGACTGGCACGACTACCTGAACCCGGATTCCATGGTCGTGAAGCAGGCCAAGGTGGAACCGAGCCTTGCAAACGCGAAACTCGAAGACCGCTTCCAGTTCATGCGCCAGGGCTACTTCTGCCTCGACAGCGAAGATTCCAAGCCGGGCCACCTGGTGTTCAACAGAACGGTGGGCTTGAAGGATAGTTTCAACCCTTCGAAGTAATTCGTTTATAACCGTCGTGATACTTCGTTACGTTCACGCCTCACGTACTAATTGTACGCTACGGGTGAACGAGGCCTCGTCTCACTCGGTTCTAAACCGAATTAAATTCAAACACAAAATTTTGTATAAATTAATACTTTAACGTTTTAGAGCTTTTCTAGGGCGTTTTTGCATACATTTTGCACTTTTAAGTGCCCTCTTGTAAATAAAAAAGCTACATTCAATACGATAAAGCATTCGAGGCGCTTATGGAAAACGCAAAAAAGACCATCAACCTGTTCCTGAAGAACAAGTATAGTCCGAACGAACTCAAAGCCGAGCTCTACAAGGCGGGTGTCGCCGCTATGGAAGAAGGTTGGACCTTCATGGACGCCAGTTTCCAGCTCGGCGGCAAGGCCCGCGACGATGGCATGGACGGCGAAGAGGTCGAACAGACTCTTCGCCGCGCGTTCTCCGCCGAAAAGCGCACGGCAGAGCGCCCTCAGGAACAGCCGGCTCCGGCGCAGAACGCCCAACCGGCTGCGGATGGCTCCATGCCCCATGCACAAGCAGCGGCCGCCCCGCAGGCGGTTGCCATGCCAATCATCACGCCGCTGTCGGCGAACATGATTTCCATGGAACAGATGCTTGCCATGGGTCTTGACACCCAGTCCTTGGAACTGCTGCAGAACTTCAAGATTGACCCCGAAGCGCTTTCTATTCCCTGGCCTGCCGCCGACTGGCGTAAGGACCTCGCCAAGCTTCTAGAAGCCGCATTTGACCCCGAAGAAACAATCTCGTTCAAGGTATCGAATACCCCGGACAGCACCGAAGAGCTCGTATCGAACATCATTGGGCAAGATGACTCTATCAAGAAGATCATGAAGAGTCTCGACAGTCCCGAGGGCGCCCTCCTGTGCATTAACGCCGTGAAGGGTGGCGACGATGTTACGGACGAATCGTTCCGCTACCGCTATGTAGTGGTCGATAACCCCAAGATGTCCTTGGCCAAGCAGCTCGCCTACTACAAGGCCCTGAACCTTCCCTGCGCCGCCTTGGTGAACACAGGGGCAAATTCCGTGCAGGCATGGGTAAAGATTTTCGCAAACGACGAAGAAGAATATAACGAACGCGTTGACTTCCTTTTCAAGACGCTTGATTCCCAGGGATTCAAGGTCGACCCGAGCAACAGCAACCCGCACATGATGGTGCGTATGCCGGGCGTGCTCCGCGGCGGAAAGCAGCAGTACTTGATCGGTCTTGAACAGGGTGCCAAGAACTTCAAGGAATGGCAGGAATGGGTGGAATATTCCCTCGACGGAAAGCCGCTCATTGAACTGGCAAGCGATACCGAAGAAGCTCCCAAAAAAGACCAGACAATTGTTGAAAACATGCTCCGTGCCGGTGAATTTTTCCTGTTCACCGCACCTCCGAAAAGCGGAAAATCCCTTGCCCTCATGGACTTAGGCCTTTCTATCTGCTATGGCGAAGACTGGTTCGGCAATGCAACGTCTTCGAGCGACGTGTTGTTCATCAATTTCGAACTGACCAAATCCGTGTTCCTGAACCGCCTTTATTTGCTGGGCGGAAAGCGCAACTTGAACGCAAGCACCCCGAAGTTCGGCTTTCTGAACTTGCGTGGTACGGCACTTTCACCTATCGAAACGGCACAACTTATCGCCAAGCGTATCCAAGGCGCCAAGCGACTCGAAAACCACGACTACCGCGTGGTGGTGATTGACCCGATTTCTGCCGTATTGCATAACCCGAAGTCCACACGACTGAACGGAGCACCCCACCAGATTTTAATGCAGATGGTCGATACCATTATCGCCCTCACGGGTTGTGCAGTCGTGTCGTCTTGCAACCTGGACGAATACCCCTACCTCGAAGCCCGAGCGGACTCGCTCATCAAGCTTTCACCGGTGGAAGGCAGCCTGAACCTTTACCAAATCAACGGAACCTTCCGCGAATTCCCGAAAATGCTCGCCCGCGAATGCTCTTGGATTTACCCGAGATTCCTGGTGTAGTTGGAAGTAGGAAGTAGACAGTAGACAGTAGACAGTGGTTAGTGGTTAGTGGTTAGTGGTTAGTGGTTAGTGAATTAGTATTGAGTAATGTGTAATGAAACAAGAAAGAATGAAAGACAATTTTAGAAGTACAAACAATCGCGCACGCGGATATTCCGTACGTCGTGACAAGATTCAAGACAAAGCCCCGAAAGCCGAAAAGCCTGTACGCAAAGCAGCGCTGACTTTTGAAGATATCAAGCAGCAGCTTGCCGCATGGGCCGAAAACGAACGCATTCCCGGTAAGTTTCAGGCATGGTTTACAACAGATGCTAATCCGGAACATTCCGACTGGCGCATTATCAAAACTTATCGCGGCCAGCAGGAATCGCTTTCGATTGACTCTCCCGCCCGCGGTATGGACGTACCCGAACTTGTCAGCCGCATTTTTGAACAGGTCAAGAAAGAACACCTGCACATTTTCAAAAAAGCACTCCGCCAAATTTGGTTCCGCGCCGTCGGTGACGGACGCTACGCGATGCTCGTTCAAGTTAACCTGAAGGGCAGATTCTCTGCTCACGGTTACAAGACCTTCGTTGATTTTATACAAAGAAACTGCCCGGAAGTCATCAGCTGTCACCACATTCAGTGCATGCCAGACCAGCCTTTTGATCCGGCAGGAACGATTCCGATGAAGGTGGAAGCCAAGAGTGCTTTCGGAAGCGACTTTATGCCCATTGGCGAAACTGGTATCAGCATGCATGTGCTGGACTGGACGCCGCGAATTCATGACGCCTGGATGGGACTCCCCAAACGTATCGAAGAAGCTATTCACCCGAATGCCGAAGACAGTTTCTTTGAATTCTATTCTGGAAGTTCCTTTGTGAGCGCAACTCTTGCAAACCGATTCAAGAGAGTCGTTGCGATGGACTGCCGCGAATACGCCATGATGTCGTCGCGCTTGAACGCCCGCAACGCCATCGATGACAACATGAAATTCATCCGCAGTCACGTAGAACAGGATTTCTTCGGCAAGTTCTTCAGCAAGCCCGAAAACGAGGGCCGTTGGACATTCTACTTCAACCTGCCCGGCGACGAACCGCTTGCACAAGGCGTAGCACAGGCCGCCGCCCTTTCGAGACCGGAACGTATTCTCTTGCAGACATCGAACCTCGAAGTGGCCGCGCGAACTATCAAGCAGTTTAGAAACGAAGGCTACATGTTGCGCAAGAATATTCCGCTGTACCTGGAACCGGGCTCCGGAAAATTCGAAATTCTGTTCCTGTTCGTACCTGACCGCGTAGGAATCCTGGGGCAGAATCCGGCACAAAAACAGCGTTCCAGAACCATTCAGCGCCCGAAGGAACGCGTTTTTAGCCAAAAAACGCAAGAAATTTCACGTTTTAGTCAAAAAGCCCCTACCTTTAAGCAAAGAAAAGGTTAAATTATTGGTATAACAGCCTGTAAGGGATTATTATGCGATTTTTGAAATGTGCATCCATCTGTCTGGGACTTTCTGCCTTGTTGGCGTCTGCCTACATCGTTAAAGAAGGCGATACCCTTTGGGATTTGAGCGACGAATTCCTCAAAGACCCCTTTGCCTGGCCGGACCTTTGGGAAAACAACCGCCACATCGAGGACCCGCACTGGATTTATCCGGGAGACTCCATCTACTTGGGCGATACCATTCGCGAAGGCAACGTTCTGCAAGTTGACAAGAAAAGCAAGTATCCCTGCAATGCAACTATTTCAGATTCCGCCCTCCCCAAGGGCAAAGGTCTAACCGTCGCCAATGCCGGTTGCGACAACGGTGACGAACGCAATTCCGACTTTGAAGGAATGCTCGGCAACTTGCGCGACAAGGATAAGAAGGGCGTCAAGAAAGCCAAGGCCAACGACGAATACTACTACAAGCAGCGCCCGGCTCCCAAGATTTTCAACGGTTACTATCAGCTGCACGCTCCCGAAATCTACACGCTCGATTCCCTGAAAAAAGACAAGCGTTTTATTTCGATCAAATCGGGCGAAAAAAAGGAGCCCTTGATTCACATGCCTGAAACCGAAGTCGTGGTAGGAATTGGCAAAAAGACAGACGCCAATTTGAAACGCGGCGACCTCGTCGAAATTGTTGACGCAAAGGCCATTGATGTTCCGGCGGCTCAGGGTAGCGGCTTTGACCGTTACGCATTGCTCCGCCTTTCCGGCATCGCCAAGATTACGGCTATCGGTGACACGCTTTCACGCGCAAAGATCGTAACGACATTCCGCGAAATCAAAATCAACCAGTCTAAGGCCCGCATGAAACAGCCTCTCAAGACGCTGAACGTGGCCGGATACTCCAAGGTTAAGGAAGCCAAGATGGATTCCTTGGCCATGATCCGCTATTCCATGGACCCCATGCTGATTATCGGCGCATTCTCCTATGTGCTTATCGACAAGGGCGCCCAGCAGGGTTACAACACCGGCGACGCAGTGGCCGTGTGGGAAGAAGACAAAACCGACGAATCGCTTCCACCTCGTTTGATTGGCCGTGGCATTGTCGCAAGGGCTGCTGAAAATGAAGCCAGCGTCCTGATCCGCGAAATCTACTCCAACAGCAGGCGTATCGAAGTTGGACACAGGGTATCGGTGACCCACCGTGCAAAGATTGTCCAATAAGAACATCGACTTAAGTCCCCAATTACCGTAAGGACTGGCAATGCAGGTTTCACGTAATAATCTGCTATTTGTCCTTTTATTCGCGGGAGGAATTGTCCTCCCGACGGCTATTCTTTCGTTTCTGAGTTTCAGGAACATCCAGAACGAGATTTATCTTTCGCAGAAGAACTTCGACGAAAGCCTGACTGCATTTCAGAACGATGTCGAAGATGCTATCGATAAAGAGCAAGCAAAAATTTATCAAGAAACCAAGGCGGCCTCCCTGTTCCTGTACGAACAGCCTCAGGGTCTCCTGGACTTCGGTCATGCGACCGAGTTCAAGTCTGTCGAAGGCATTGACGCCATCTTCCTATTCAACAACGGAAACCTGATTTACCCGGACCTTTCGTCCAAGAAATTTTTCAAGTCTTCCAATTTTTCAAATAGTGTTCCTTCGGCCCTGGACAAAAAACTTTACCACGAAGAAACGAAAGGTCTCAAGGACAGCATTTCGCTAAAACTGTATCTAGAACAGCGCTCCCGCAGTCTTAGACCTACAAGCTTTTTCTTTGAATCCAAGGATGAACAAATCCAGAATATTCTTGGTCTGATTCGATTTTACTACAAGAACAAAAAATACGACGAGGCATTGCAACTACTTACCTTTCTTGAGAACAACCCCCACCAACAGGGATACTTGCATGCCGACTTGACTTATGCCGTCAACTTACTCCACTTTGAAATTTTAGTGAATCAAAGAAAGCACCAGGAAGCCCAGGACTACTGTCTTTCGGTACTAGCCCAATTCCTGGAAAAACAGAACATTGACGACATTTCTTCGTCTAGGCACTTTTTTGAATCGACCTTTACCCAGATTCTTTCTTTTGAAAACCTGTCTCAAGAAAAACGTGAAGCCTTCTGGAACCTGCGAGAAAACTTCAATCGCCAGCTAGGCTACATGGACATTCTGTATTACAACCGTGACCTGTTCCATGAAATTCTAGACGACGACGTTTCTTCCAAGGAAGGGATTCTTTACAAGAATACCGACGAAATGACCATGTTCAAGATGTCCTATCCCTACCTTTCCGGCGACCAGGTAGTCATCGCGGTCATCAATAGGGATTCGTACAAGGCAAGGCTTCAAAGCAAGTTGAAAACCGTCGTACAGACCTTCAAGAACATTCCCTTCTCGATTACTGAAAGCAATGATAAAGTTATTATGGGCGAAATTCCGGATAACGCACCAGTCATTGCACAGCACTACATTTCCGAGGCTTTAAACTGGGAATTTACCTTGTACGAAAAAGATATGCAGGACATTCATAAAGAAACGAAACACCGCATGTTCTTGATGTATGGACTTATGCTTTTCGCCCTCATTACCGTTATTTTCGGATCGTTCTTCATGTTCCGCTTTATAACGCAGGAGCGCAAACTTTTGGCCATGAAGGCAAACTTCCTATCTAGCGTATCTCACGAATTGAAGACCCCCCTGACATCCATCAAGATGTTTGCCGAAATGATGGCACGCGGGCGTTTGCAACGTGCCGAGAAGGTGCAGGAATATTCTACGCTCATAGGCAAGGAAGCCTCGCGACTTGAAAACCTGATCGGAGCCATTCTCAATTACACCCGCATGGAGCACGGCACTGGCGCCTTCAAGTGGGAACGCCTTGACTTTTCTATTTGCGCCAAGAAAGTGTTTGACGCCGTCGAAGACATCGGTGTAGAAAAAGGCCTTATCTTCTACACGCATTTTGAACCCAACGTATTCGTGATGGGTGACTACACAGCACTATACAGCTTAGTACAGAACTTGATTGACAATGCCATCAAATACACCGAAGCACCCGGAGAAATCAAGATCGATGTCAAGAGCGACAGCGAATGGGTCATATTCTCGGTTGCCGACACAGGCATCGGCATTGCCGCTTCTGAACAAAAAAATATATTTAATGATTTTTATAGAGTGGGTGACGAAATGACCCGCAGCACTAAAGGTTCGGGACTTGGCCTAGCCACAGTCAAGCGCGTCGCCGAAACCCACAAGGCAACCATTTCGCTTGTCAGCAAGCCTGGTAAAGGATCCACGTTCACCGTCAAATTCAAAAAGGCAGAATAACCATGAATTTCAAAATACTCATCGTAGAAGACGAAGAAATCATTCGCTTGGGTCTCCAGGACAATTTCGAAATGGAAGGCTACACCGTAGAAACGGCCTGCGATGGTGAAGAGGCTATTGCAAAAGCGGATTCCTACCAACCCCATTTGGTGCTTTTGGACTTGATGATTCCCAAGAAAAGCGGTTTTGAAGTTTGCCGTTACATTCGTAACAAGCACCCCGAAACCTATATCATCATGCTCACCGCCAAGACAGAAGAAACAAGCAAGGTGGCAGGCCTCGAAATGGGAGCAGACGACTACGTGACGAAACCCTTCTCGATTTTGGAACTTTTGGCTCGCGTCAAAGCTTTCCGCCGCCGCATCGAGCCTCAAACAAGCAACAACAACGTAGCCGTGCCTGATGTTCTTGAATTTGCAAACATCAGCATCAACGTGAAGAAATTCGAAGCAACCAAGGGCGGCGTACCGCTGGACTTGACCACCCGAGAATACCTGATTATGAAGTTTTTCTGGGCGCACCGCGGTGAAGTCATTTTGCGCGAAACATTGCTAAAGGAAATCTGGGGCTACACCGACGAAAACATGCCCTCGACCCGTACGGTGGACAATCACATCGCCAACCTTCGCCGTAAAATCGAAGACGACTTGGACAACCCGAAGTTCATTATTTCTGTGAGAGGCGCTGGTTACAAGTTTGACGCATAAAGGAACAGGAAGTAGAAAGTGAATTTCTTTGAAGCAAAAACTTATTCCAGAACGCTGCGGGCGGCACTATCACTAGTGTGGTTTTGCAGCGTATTCGCATTTGCCGAAAAAATGGAATCGAGCATTCAAGAAGCACTCTACCTGTTCGAAATGAAAGGCGAAACGTCCGAAGCGATCAAGATGCTTGAAAACGCAGCCATACAAGGCGACGAAGACGACAAGGAACAAGCCTACTTTTACCTGGGTAAAATTCAGGAACTTTCGGACAACAAGACATCGGCTAATTTCTACTACGAACAGAGCCTCGCAAGGACAAACGAAGTCGCCAAGGCCTACTGGCTATCGGAACGCGAAAGCGCTACCAGCAACAAGCCCGAAGCCTTGTTGCGCGCTCCGATTCAATTAAAGAGCTCCATTCAGAAGACTTTTGGAAAGAACCCCACCTACCTGCTTTTAAGCGACGGCTCCATTTGCAAAATCAAGGATGACCGTATCGAAAACATTGCAAAGGCCCCCGACAACAAGCTAATATTCAATATAGACCGTCAAGGAATCTGGTACCAGCCGGCCGATCAAGATAGTCTTGTGTTCAAGGCGTTCTACACGAGCAGTTCTACCAAGAGTTTCCCCATTACCGATATCACCCACTTTTTGACGGCCGGAAACAAGGCCATCGTCCAAACGGAAAAGCAACTTTTCATTCTGAATAACAAGCGCATCGTAGCGCAAATCGAAGACAAGTATAGCGGTTGCATCCCTGAAGGGTTCTTCGCCTCCACGAATGAATTCATTCTGAACTGCACCGACAACGCGCTTCACTTTATTTCGTCCGAAGACGGAATGACCAAGAAATCCATCGCCCAGTTTGACGTCATCAAGAATGTCTTGATTGACAAAAACATGCTTTATCTGGTATCGGGCAATTACCTTTACGCCTACTACCCCAAACAAAGAATTGCGCCCGTCTGGAAAATTTCAGCCAGCAATATCGAAAGCATCTTCCCGTTCGAAAGGGAACTCGCCTTACTCGACGCCTCCGGAAGGATTTTCCTTATTGACAAGAAGAGCGGTCTCACCCGCAAAACGGTTCGAAGCGACGCCTCTTCCATTTATCCACTTGCCAAGGGAACCCTGGGACTGTTTTCTGCCGAAGGCGCCATCACTGCAGTGGACACGCTCTTGAATCCCCTATGGCATTTTAACTTTGCCAAGCCGGTAGAACAATCGCCCATTTACACCAACGGTAACCTCTACTTGTATTTCGGCGACCGAAAGTTGGTGTCTCTCTCGCCGCATTACTATGGCAAAAAGGTTCTGCTTTCCGAAATTCTTGCAAGACAGGCTGCCGACATTACCGAGCACGAAGAATGGGAAGACCTGCCGCCGGTTTTGGATTCCCTGTTCAAGCTGGAACCCGGAAACGCCGAAGGTTGGTTCTTCAAGGCCCTTTATTTGGAGCAGAATAAAGGCAACGAGCGCGACAAACAAAAGGCTTGGTCCGAAGCAGTTCGTCTTTCAGGAAGCAACCCGCAGACAACCCAGCTGATTTTAAACCGTTACGGCAAAGCCATTGGAGCCAAATTCGTCGCCCTGCTTCCGATTTCCCCGAAGACTCGCTACCCCCAATTTTTCAGCAACAAGAAATACCTGTACACGATTGACCCCGCCGCAGATAGGCTTCTCTGCATTAACGCCGAATCAGGGGAGCTTCGCTGGACCAAGTACATCGGAGCTCTCGACAACAGCCCCGTCATCGAAAACGACGAAAACACCTTGGTTATTGCGACGGGCTACAACATCGCCATTTACGACCTGAACAAGGATTCCGCCCCCATTATGCTGCAGCTCCCCGGCAAGGCTTTCAAAATGAACATCACCGAGGACGCCATCTACATTTCTACTTGGAACGGATTCTTGCTCAAAATTCTGAAATCGGACAATAAGCTCGCCTGGTCCAGAAAGATTTTCTCAGTTCCCTTCTTGCATTCCAAATCAGACAAAACCATTTACGCCTGCAACCTGGAAGGAGAAATGGTTTCTCTCGACAACGAAACCGGACAGACCCAGGAGAACTCTACCCGCAAGATTCCGGGACAGGTTTCGCACCTGCTTAGCACAGATTCCATTACCGCCGTCGCTAGCGGAAACAAAATCTTCCTTTTCAACCAGAAAAAGAAAGACGCCCCGCTTCAGATCCTGATGGAAAATGCGATTTCTTCACTGCAAGTCGTCCAGGACCACAACGAAAGAAAAATCCTCGTGGGTCTTTCGGACCAATCCATTTTGCTTTACACCGAAGCCGGAGCTCCCCTATGGAAATTCTCCGGCAAGAACGCCATTTTCCCCAAGCCATTCGTTAAAGACGGCTTTGCCTGGATTGACCAAGGAAACGAAGTCATTGGGATATCCCTCAAAACCGGAAAAAAAGAACAAAAGTTCAGCACTCCGGGTGGCGCCGGCACACCGTTTATCCTGAATCATACGTTATTCAGCGCTTCTCCGAAACGCCTATTGTACGGATTTTCATTATAACATAAAAAACACCCTTGAAACGGGTACTTTTTAACTCTTGTAAATAAATTTTGGTGGTTTTTTTGTCTAAAACACACTAAATTTAAGGTATGGATTATGGGAATATAAAGAATTCTTTGGGATGCTCGGTTAAAACTCATGCATCGAGATTTTTCACTTTGGCAACCACCCTCGGTGCCTTGTTCTTAGTCGCATGTAACGAAGAAAGCAAGGCTACTCCCGAAAAGGTGGAATCGGAATACAACCGCAGCGAAACTCTGTATATCGGCGGTTTCGACTGGGCGCCTCCTTCTACGTTTAACCCGCTGGACTACGACCCCAACTTCCCCATTGATGGCAACTGCAGAATCACCTATGAAGCTTTGCTTGCCTATAACCAATTGAGTGGCGAATTGGAACCCATGCTGGCCGACAGTTACACCAGCAGCGAAGACAAAATTACCGTTCATCTTGACCCCAAGGCCAAATGGAGTAACGGCAAGCCCGTTACCGTTAGCGATGTCTTATACACCTTCAAGATAGACTCCATACTTCCCACTCCGCGTCATGGCAACTGGGAATTCTTGAGCGAAATCACCGATGACGGCGACAACAACATTTCCTTCCACTTTGGCAAGAACAAGAATCCCTTAATCATCCTGAACGCTCTTGCGGAAACGTCCATTTTGCCCAAAACAGTCTTTGAGCCCCTTGTCCAGGGGGCGAAGTCCGGCAAGAAATACGACATGAGCCACATTACCGCCTTCAAGAACGATTCCATGCCGATCGTTTCAGGTCCGTACAACATCAAGACCTATTCCCCCGAACAGATTGTATTGGAACGTAACGACAAATACTGGGGCAACTACAAGCATAACGGCAAGAAGCCCTCTCCCAAGTACATCATTCATTCCCTCTACAACGGAAATAACCATTTCAACAGCGCCATGACCAAGGGCAACTTGGACATTTCGTCGGTGTTCCTGCCCCGCATTTGGGACAAAGCCAAGGACAGCATCCGCGCCTGGAGCCGCAACGAACCGTACCACCTCCCTGGGTCCATCACGACTCTTCTCATCGCACATCAGAGCGCTCCCTTCAATGACGTGGCTCTCCGCCGTGCCATGATGCATGCCATCAATTTCGAGAAGATCAAGGCTCGCGCCGTTTCGAACTACACCCCCGTCATTCAACCGGGATTCATCCTGCCCTTCGGCACCGAATCCAAGTTCTTCAACAAGGAAGATGCTGACAAGTACGGCTACGCCTACGACATCGAAAAAGCCAAGTCTATCTTGACCGCCGCAGGTTACTCCTGGGACGAAAGCGGCAAGCTGATCGACAAGAAGAAGCAGCCCGTCCGCAACTTCACCATCGAATGTCCGCAGGGGTGGACCGACTGGGAAGATGCCATCAAGGTTATTGTGGAATCGCTACACGAAATCGGTCTTACCGCCGAAGAAAAGTTTGTAGACTATAGCGTATGGGACAAGAACCTGAGACTGGGCACCTTCGACCTTGCCATGAAAACTCAGACGGCAGAACTTTCTGCAGCCTCCCCCTGGAACCGCTTCGACCAAGTCATGGGTTCCGTTTCCTTCAAGGAAATCGGTGAAGAAGCCTTTGCCAACCAAGGTCGCTACAAGAACGAAGAAGCCGACAAACTGCTCCAGAAGATTCCCGCCCTCACCAACGAGAAGGACCTGATTACGGCCTACCGTGAACTGAACCGCATCTTCATGGAAACGATTCCGGTGATTCCGGTGATGTACCGCCCGACGCAGTACTACCAGTTCTCGACCAAGCATTGGACGAACTTCCCCACTGAAGAAGATCCCTATGCTCCGCCCCAGAGTCTCGTGGTCGCAGCCGGTGTAAAAGCCCTTTGGAAGATTACGCCCATCGCTGTACCTGCGAAATAAAAAAAACAGTTTTACTGCTTTTGAAAACGCCCGTTTACAGGGCGTTTTTTTTGCTTTTAGCCCATAAAAAAACTATTTTTAGCTCAATACTTCTTAGTGGAGGCCCCTATGGGTAAATCTCGTTTTATTTTGCCGAATGCGTTTACCAGCATGAATTTTCTTTTGGGCGTTTTCGCCATCTGTTGGGTAACCGGTGCTTTCAGTTCCTTTACGACATCTGATCCTATTCGTACCGGAGCCTATTTCATTATCTTGAGTGTTCTCTTGGACAAGCTGGACGGATTTGCCGCCCGCCTCGTGAATGCAAGTTCCGAATTCGGCGCCCAGTTCGACAGCCTCGCCGACCTGATTGCATTTGGCCTCGCTCCGGCTTTTACGGTTTTCTTCACCTACAAGACTTTGTCCCCGGATTGGTTCCAGGCAAACGGAGTACTTCTGATTGTGACGTTCTCCATTTATGTGCTTTGTGCCGCCATGCGCCTCGCCAAGTACAACGCCTGCGACTCTGACACCTACCATCACCACTTCTCCGGTCTTCCGTCCACCTTCGCAGGTGCAATCAACGCAATCCTGATCGTGTATCTGAAGTCCAACGGCCTGTTCGAAAATTCCGAAAGCCCCATGATGGTGATTCCCGTGCTGGTGATGCTCGTGACAGGTCTTTTGATGGTAAGCCCGCTGTTCTTGCCCAAGCTCCAGCCCCGCAAGAACCAGCTGTTCAACATCGGCCAGGCTATCTTGATCGTCATCACCTACATCTGTGGTTTCCTGTTCATTTCAGAAAAGGTTCCCTTCATTTTGGAATACCTGCTGGTTCTTTGTTCTACTTACCTGGTTGTCGGATTCACCATCGGACTTGTCCAGCGTAAGCGTATCATTGAAAACGCCGAAAAGAACAAAATTGAAGAACGCCGCTAGACCATTTTAAGCCACTGCGCAAACGAATGGGCGTAGCGGTCAAACAAAGCCTCTAAAGACATTCTAGGAAGTTCCAGAGTAATGCACTCTGGACTTTTTTGTTGCTTGCACCAAGTACCGAGGCTGCCGGGTGTCGGGTACCCGATATCGGGCAGCCAAGGAACGCCGAAGATTTCACAGAGCGAATCCACCATCGCCGAGCGCACAGGGGAATCGACACAAGCAATGGGCGCATGCATCGAAAGAACTGTTTTAGGGGCAAGCTTTTGAATCAACGAAATGAGAGCTGCGGTTTCAGGCTCACTGCAGGGAGCAGCCCCTGCAGAAAGAAACGTATCCCGGGGAGCTTCAAGAATGGAACGGGTTTGTACCGGTTCGCCGCTCCAGTTGTCGGTCGGAAAATTGCGGTTCAAGTCTACCCCATTGGCATTTCCGCGGGTACCAAGCGAGACTCCATCGGGATTGGCGCAAAGGACCAAGGCCACCGATTCAAAAGGCTCTTCGAACATGCGCATGGCACGACTCAAAAGGAAGGTCGTTTCAGGTTCTTCGCCATGAATACCGGCTATCACCAAAAGGCGGCAACGGCCCTTGCAAGGAATGTAGCGAAGTTTCGCTCCCAAAACGGAGTGGCCATATTCAGAAAAGGATTGCGAAAGGGTGGAGCGCATCGGTCTTACACAAAATAAGGATAGATATAATCGTAGGCAAGGCTTTCCAGATTATCCAGCAAGGCGGACTTGCAGGCAATATCGGTTTTCTCGTATAGAGCGCGAAGTTTCTTCAGTGAGAAACTTTCCAAATATTTCCGGGAAGTGGGCAAATGCGCGATATGCCATTTTTCGGGCAGGATTCTTCCGCGGCCGGGAACAAAGATGCGCTGGAAGCCGAAGGACTCCCCCGCCCCCATCAGTTCGGTCAATTTCTCATGGAAGGGGCGGAACATGCCGTCACATTCTGCAGGCGTGAGTTCCACCTCGTAGCCGGCAGGGCAGGCATTGCCATCGACCACGTCCAGGTCGGTCCCTAAATGGTGACGGCTTGCGCCAGGGAGCGCCGACCAAGTTAAAATTGCATACATCAAATCTTCTTCGTCACTCGGGCGCTCCATGGGGAGTCCTTCGGCGGAAAGAAGCTTCAGTTCACCGCTAGCTTTGCGGTTCCAAATCGAAAGTTGCCTTTCAAAAGGGCGGTATGCCGATTCAATACGAAGTGCAAAGCCGAATTTCGAAAGCAATCCTTTTAATTTGTTGTAATCTTCTAGAATTTGTTTGTCAACGACATAGCCATCAACCTTCACAAAATCGGAAGAGTCTACCTCACGAAGCCCAAAACAATCCATCAAACAGCTCATTGAACGCTGCCTCCCATTTTTTCAATCAAATCTAGCCATTGCTTTGCGGTAGCCTTTTTCTTGCGCACCACCTTCTTTTTACCCAGCACCTTAGAGACGGCATCGTTTAGCGGAGAAGGATTTGCATGGGTCCATGCAATGGCTAGAGCGTCAGAAGCATCCAGTGGAAGATCGCCACCTTGAATGCCAAGACGCGCAAAAATCATATTGGCCACCTGCTCCTTGGAGGCATTGCCATCACCAGTTACCGCCTGCTTTACCATACGGGGACTGTATTCAGAATAGGTCATTCCGCGTTTACGGCAAGCCACCAAAACAGCACCGCGAATATGTCCAAGCACTAGAGCACTCTTTGCATTTTTGGCAAAAAAGATTCCTTCCATCCCAAATGATTCCGGTTTGTACTTGTCCAGTAGCTTTTCCAGTTCCGACACAATATGCAGCAAGCGGTCTTCAAGTGCATGACTTGCAGGTGCATGCAGCGTTCCGTACTCAAGTACATTCGGCTTTGCCGAACCCATTTCTATAAAAGCGTAGCCAGTCGTAATGGAACCAGGATCTATACCGAGGACAATCATGCAATAAAAATAAATTTCTATACTCCCATGGAAAAGAAATAACTAGATTTTTAGTGTATAAAAGAGAGGCGTCCGATGATTATCGATCAAGAACATGCAGGAATTGTGATGCGAGCGAAAACCCATCCGCGACAGCTGGGCATTCCCTTAAGTCGCTGGGGTCGAAACCTGATTGCATGCTGTCCGTTTCATTCGCCCGAAGAAACGTCTTTGTTCTTTTACGATGCTCTAGGTTACTGGCGCTACCGCTGCCTACAGTGCGGAAGCGAGGGTGACCTCGTCGAATTCGTCATGCGTAGCCGCTTTAACGGCATGGACGAACCTGCCGCCCGGGCTGAGGCCGTCAACTTTTTAGGAAACCTCGAGCCGGAACACGACCTGCAAGAAGAGCACCCGTGGATCAAGGAAATCGGTGGTGAAAAATCCAAAGTCCTCGAGAACTTCGTGCGCTATTGCCACTGGGCCGCTTGCAAGAGTCCGTCTTCTGCAGAATTCCTGGCCGCACGCGGCTGGAGCATCGGCCAAGCCCAGCTTTACGGCATAGGCTATTATAGTGGCGACCCGGAACCGTTCGTCAGTTTTTGCATGATGTCGGGCATCGAACGCCACCAGATCAGTTTCTATCTGGACAACCTGGACGCCTACCACGAACCGCGCATTACAATTCCCGCTCGCAATTCCAAGGGACTGATTCATTCCGTTTATGGCCGACTGATTAACGAAAACGATGGACCGCACACGTATGTTTCTTACGCCTCGGGCCCAAGCGACATTCCGTTCAACATCCAGTCCGATGTTACAAAGCCGATTGTTGTCGAGGGGTTCTTTGACGCATTGACAGCCGACCTCGCCGGCATTCCCGGAGTTGTCTCTACCATGTACCAGGAAATCTCCTTGAGTCACCTGTACAAGTTGAAGGCCTGTGGCGCAGAATCGGTCACCGTGATTCTCAGACGCGAACAGGATCGCCGCGAGCAAGAATACCGCATTCAGAAATACCTGAAGATGGCGGACCATCTGAATTTAAAACTCAAATCTATCGTACTTCCCAAAGACGAAACCGTCGACCTGGTGGTTCGCAAAAACGGTGCCGACCAGTTGATTTCCTTGGTGGAGAATACAGGAGTCGATACAGTTCACACGCACCGTCGTTCCATGCTGTTACAAGACATCAAGGAAAACTTCGATACGGCCATGGGTTGCCCGCCCAACGTGAGCGTAGGCTATTCCCTGAACACATTCCCGAAACTGACGCAAGAAATTGACGGCATCCAGTCCGGTTGCTTCTATGTATCTTCGAAGCCCTTCGGTCTCAAGACGACGCTTCTTTCGAGCCTTGCCTTGGATTTAATCCAGAGCAACCCCAACCTCAAGCTGATTTACATCGCCCTGGAAACGCCGCGACGCCAAATCTTTGACAGGCTTGTTGCCATGCTCATTGGCGAATCGGTATTGACGGTCCGCAAGCAAAGCGAAGACGAAGCCGTGAACCAGAAGATTCTGGAAGCCACTCGTGACCTGATGGCTTTCGTGCGCAACAACCGCCTCGAAATTTGGGACGACCAGAACAATTTCGACAACATCGTCTTGCTCCAGAACCTGAAAGAAGAAGTCAAGGAACACCAGAATTTGGTCGTTGTCATTGACGGCATTGACCACCTGAAGGTTTCGGACCATATAGACCTTTCGGATATTCACGAAAGACGGTCCTCGGTGATTCTCGACCTGTACAAGGCACTGGACATTCCGATGTTCTTGGGCGGCGAACTCATCGATTCCGAAAAGGGACTCGTGGGCCCGCGCGCCTACCTGCGCGATTCCGACGCTATTTACTGGCTCGAATCCAAGGGTGGCAACATGTTCCTGACAGTCGATTCCAAGCGTCTGGGCAACAACCAACTGTACCAGGGCACACTTTCGATCGATCCTCTTTCGAATCGAATGCAAGAAGAAATTGAGATTAATTAATGTTCACCATCGTCGACTTTAACAATTTCTGGAGTCCCTCGGGCGGTGGTGTCCGTCGCTACCATTTGCAGAAAATGGCCTTCTACGAGAGTCAGGAAGAAGTCCTGTCCGTTTTCGTGATGCCAGATTCCAAGACATACACCGAGCAAAAGAGCAAAGGGCTCATTATCGAGCACGTAGAAGCCTACCGGTTCCCGGGCAAGTGGGAATACCGCTTTATGTGGCGGTCTTCGCAAATTAGGCCCGTGCTTGAAAAATACAAGCCCCAGGTGATCGAAGTCGGTTCGCCCTATATTTTGCCCACAGTGGTGCGCCACGTGGCTAAGCAGGTGGTACCCGAAGCAATACTCTTGAGCTTTTGGCACGCCGACTTCCCTATAACCTATGTGCAGCGCCCGGTCACGAACAAGTTTGGTCGCACGTTAGGCATTCTGGCCAAGAAGGTCGCCTTCTGGTACGCGAGGCAAGAATTCAAGCATTTTGACGGCATCCAAGTTTCTTGCGACGAAGTCCTGAAGCGACTCGAAAAGAATCACCTGCCGAAATCACACTGGATTCCGCTGGGTTGCGATATCCAGATGTTTTCGCCCGAAAAGCGAGACGAAAAACTGGTTCAGCAGCTAAAGGCCGGAAGGCCTGAACGCCTCACCATCTTTTTCCCGCACCGCTTTTGCGAAGAAAAAGGAATCGAACTTTTGCTGGGCGCCTACCCGCTGATTGCTGAAAAACTGGGGTGCGAGCCGGCACTTGTCTTTGCAGGCACAGGACCGTACCTGCCGCAAGTAGAAGAAGCCGTCCAGAAGCACTCGCACATTCAGTACGCCGGTTTTATTTCGTCTATCGATGAAATGGCAAGACATTATGCCAGTGTAGACCTGGGACTCGCCCTTTCAGGCTGGGAAACCTTTGGCCTTTCGATTCTGGAAAGCATGGCCTGCGGAAACGCCCTGATTGGCGCAAGCACCGGTGCCGCCGCCGAGCATGTGCAGAACTCCGGCGCAGGCGTCATCTTGAGAAAGCGCACGCCCGAAGCCTTGGCAAACGCCATTGTAGAACTGTACCGTTCGGATTTAAGCCAGAAGAAGGCGAATGCCCGAACCTACGCCGAAAAATTCAGCTGGAACGATTGTTTTAAGCGGCAATTGGACCTGTACAAACAAATTTATAACCAAAAGAGGAACGCATGATCCGTCACATTGTTTTTTGGAAATTGAAGAGCGAAGCCGAAGGTGCTTCTGCAAAAGAAAACGGCCAGAAGATGGTCGACGCATTCCACGCCTTGGCTGGCAAGATTCCTGGACTCTTGAGCATTGAATCGGGTTTGAACTTTAACAAGGCCGAACTGGGTAACGGGGACGTAGAATACGATATCGCACTCGACACGACATTCCATACAAAGGCAGCTCTCGACATTTACCAGAACCATCCGGAACATTTGGCAATCGTTTCCTTTGTCAAGAAGGTCGTGACCGAACGTCGCGCAGTCGATTTTGAATTTTAACGAAGTGCAACAAAAAGCGTAATTTATTTTTTTACGACACTCCAATTGAAAATTCTTTTGCTAAATTATTAGATATGGTTCAATACAGTCAAACTTCATGGCAGGAATATACTCTGGCGAATTTGCTGGAGACCATGCGCTATGCGCCCATGAACGTGACTATCGGAAAAGTTCCCATTATTCATTACACTCTGCCCCAGGCTATCGAAGCTGGCGAAATCGTCCGTTACACAGTGATGGTCGGTTTCCACAAAATCAGCTGGACCGGTCGCATCAGCGCTATCAATAACGGGAAAATCATGGTCCGTCTCGACAAGGGACCATTCCGCGGTTTTAATGCGAGCCACATGTTTACTGACGAAGGCAACTTGACCGCCTGCTACGACGAATTCTCGTTCCAAGGTTTCAACGAATTTCCGGAAGAAACCTTCGCCAAAGTAATGGACAGCGCCTCGATTGTATATGCGATTGCTAGCCGCAAGGACACCCGCGATGCCCTCGCCGCTATCGAAAGCAAGAAACAGACCCAAGGGTTCAACGCCATCGACCAGTCCGCTACCGCCGGATAAAACGGGATTTCCATGTACAAAAACTTGGAACAGGCACTGCTGGATCTTGAACGAGCTGGCATGCTTAAACGCATTCAGCGTGAAGTGGATCCGTACCTGGAAATGCCCGAAATCGCGCGCCAAGCTTTTGAAAACAATGGCCCAGCCATTCTATTCGAACATGTCAAGGGAAGCCCCTTTAGGGCCGTCTGCAATATCTTCGGCACTCAAGAGCGGCTTGATTTTTTATTCCGCGACACCCTGAAAGGGACGCAGACCGCCGTAGTTTTCAAGTCGAATCCGGTAGAGTTCTTTAAGCACGCCTCGCCTGCCAAGCTTTTGAGGGCCGCCCGCACCGGCCTGCATTCGCTCCCGAAAAAGAGCGGAAGCATTCGCGATTTTAAGGAATGCAAACTTTCGGACCTGCCGCAAATTGTCTGCTGGCCTAATGACGGAGGCGCATTCCTGACTCTCCCGCAGGTGGCCTCGCGCCCCGCCGAGAACGCCTCGGTCATGACGACAAACGTGGGCATGTACCGCGTGCAGATTTCAGGCAATGAATACGCCCAAGACGAATGCGGGCTGCATTACCAAATCAAGCGAGACATCGCTAGACACCACCAGAAGGCCATTGAAGAAGGCCGCCCCCTCAAGGTGAGCATCTTTATCGGCGGTACGCCCGCGCAAACGATCGCTGCCGTCATGCCCATGCCCGAGAACCTGAGCGAGCTCCTGTTTGCAGGCATGCTGGGCGGGCGCAGATTCCGGTATTTTGAACACGACGGTTACCTGGTTTCGAGCGACGCGGACTTTTGCATTCTGGGCGAGCTCCAGCCGGATTTGAAGCCCGAAGGCCCCTTCGGCGACCACATCGGCTACTATTCCGACAGGCATCCGTTCCCGTTCCTGAAAGTCAAGAAGGTCTTATGCAAGAAGAACGCCATCTACCCCTTTACCGTCGTAGGGCGCCCGCCGCAAGAAGACACCCTATTCGGAAGCTTTATTCACCAGATTACAAGGCCCATGGTTCCGGCATCGATTCCGGGACTTGTGGCGCTCCATGCCGTTGACGACGCCGGAGTTCACCCGCTTTGCCTGGCGCTTGCCCACGAACGCTTTAGGCCTTACGCCAAGCCCGAAGACCGCGAGCCTCTCGAACTTTTGAAAACAGCAAACGCGATTCTCGGGTTCAATCAGGCGAGCCTGACCAAGTACCTTTTGATTGCCGCAGCCGAAGACGAAGAGACTGGCCGTAAAATTGACGTCAACGATGTGGCCGGATTCTTCGGCCACGTGCTGGAGCGAATTGACTTTAGCCGCGACTTGCATTTTGAAACGAGTACGAGCATCGACACGCTCGACTATACAGGAAGCAAACTGAATCACGGTTCCAAGCTGACTCTTGCCGCCGCAGGCTTAAAGAAGCGCGAACTGCGAAACAATCCCGAAGACTTGCAATCGCTCAAGATTCCGGGAATCACCGCAGCCAAAATCCCGATGCCAGGCGTGATTGTTTTGCAAGGTCCCGCTTATGAAAGCAGCGAGCGCGACGCCTTTATGGTCCAAATCGAAGAATCGCTTGCCCGCTGGAAATTCCGCGAGAATTATCCCTGGATTTCGATTGTTGATTCGGCGCCGATTCTTGACGGCTCGCTTGACATGAGCAACATTCGCGATTTCTTGTGGATTACGTTCACCCGTTCTGACCCGGCTAAAGACGTTTTCGGCTACCGCTCCCAAATTCGCGAAAAACACTGGGGTTGCGCAGCCCCGTTGATGGTGGACGCCCGTATCAAGCCTCACCATCAAAAAGCGCTTACCGTTCCCGAAGAAATTCGCAAACGCGCGCATCAAGTTTTAGAGGAAGAAAAAGTTTTTGGGGGAGTGTAAATGAAGAAATCTGTTCTCGCCTTTGTCGCATTTTTTGTATTCGCCACAAGCTCTGCCTTTGCCGAACACCAGTGCGGCACCGCACAAATAATGAATTTCCTGAACAGCAAAAAATACAAAAACGTCAAGCAGGCAATTGCCTATACCAAAGCATACGCACGCTCGGCAAGTTCAGGCTGCACATCTAAAGATTACTACGATAGTGTCTATTCCCGCACCACAAAACACTTCGAAATATTCTACACCTTGAATGGCCCGCACAAGACAACTGTTGCACACATCGATTCATTAGAAAAGGCCCTTGAATACGCTTGGGACTTCCACGTCAATAAAACCGGGATGCTTCCGCCCAAGGGAATATCCGAAACGCACCATTACGAAAAAAAAGTTCAAGACGGTCTCTACCCTGTCGAGGTTATTGACATATACCTTCTGCGGAATTACAATGCAGTAATGAATTCTCAGTGCAGCACCTGCTTTGGGCTTACAATCCCTTTCGACAACGAAGAAAGCGAAATGCTGATGGAAAACGATTTCAAGCACGTATCCGAAGCAAACTCCATTATCGACACCATAAAATTCAACGACAAAGTCTGCACCTACCCCCGCGCCACCGAAGAATTCACCAACGAGACTCACAATTACTCCTACGCCAAGAATTTCATGCCGGCGCTCCGCGTCACCTCAGCCCACGAAATGTACCATGCGGTTCAATTTCGCTATTCCAGCAAAATGCCCCAGTACAATTTCTGGTTCGAAGCCTCAGCCTCCGGTGTCGAAGAATTAGCCGTCCCCGATGTAGACGACTACTTTACCTACCTTCCCAAATTGGCGGGGAACGTGGGATTCCCATACAAGAATCTAGACAAGCCCTATGGTGCAGGCATATTCTTCTTGTACTTGCACAACCACGTCAGTCACAAGACCAACAGGCTTATCTGGGAAAATTTCTCAAAGGCGCCCACCAAGACATTCCAATACCAGCTGGACCAGGTCGCTAAAAACCAAAATCTTTCTGCAGATTCCCTATTTCACGATTTCGCCATCAGGCTTTCTTTTACTGGCAACAGAAGTACTCTAGTCGATTCAGCTTTCTGGATTACAAGCGATCAACCTCGGTGGCCTCAATTCCATACAAAATCTGAATCGGGCGTTTTCGAAACAGCCTCTCTTGACAACACCGCCTACTACTATCATGTAAACGGCTCTCCGGACATGTCTAAATTCGTAGGAACAGCCTCGGCTATAGCCATTAAGCCGAACGCTTACACAATCCGCTTTTTGCCCTCCACCAACAGCATTGATTCCGCCCGTACAGAATTCCTTCGCAAATCCAGCGTCGATTCTATTCTTTGGGTATTCAGCCGCTTTAACGAAGAAACCACCATTCCGACACACCTTAAGGACTCCACCTTACGAGCCTACCCCACCCCTTGGCGTCACGGAGCCCTGTGTTTTACGCCGCTTCCCCAAAACAAGGACTACATCGAAATCCGCAATCGCCGCGGAAATCTAGTCCATAAAATCAAGTACGACAACTACACCCATTGCCTTGACGAAAGCGAAGTCAAGTCCCTTATGGTTCCCGGGGTATATCGCTTTAGAGCCGGCAACAGCGGCAAGCTAAAAGACTTTATAATCGTTTATTAAAAAAGTGGGATGTGAGATGTGTAATGAATAATTATTCATTACTACAGCCACTTAAAGATATTGTCATTTGCTTCAAGCTTCGGCAAGATGGAATTCGCGGCAGGCTTATCGCTATTGCGCAAAATAGCCTTGCAAGCTTCCGCAAATAAATCATGACCATTTTTATAATGGTCGTCCAATCGGCGACGAGCATAGTCTTCTGCGGAATGGTTGTGAATCATGAACGCCCAGTCCGAAGATTGGAACAGCATCAGTTCACGTTCCATTTGCTTGATATAGCGAGTAAGAAGTTTACCACGCGGAGAGCCTTTGCCCATCTTTTCACGAATCGTCACCAAATGATCAATCATGGCGCGCATGCGGTATGATTGCGGGTAATACTTATCTGTTTCGCCGTTGATCCAAACAGAACCGAAACCGCCTTCGCCCCAGCTGGAGAACGCCGGTTCATGCACATCGGGATCAGCAGAATCGGTCATCACCTGGTCTGCGGCGGCAAACTCCACCACCGACGAAGACGCGGCGCGCATCAGCATTTCTTCGAGGAAGATCGGGCCTTCAAACCACCAATGTCCAAAAAGTTCGGCATCGTAAGGGCAAAGCATCGCGGCTTTGTGGCCATCCATATTCACCAGCAATTCCGAAATGGTCGCTTCGCGATTCACCACAAAGAGTCGTGCATGGTCTTCGGCAAGCTTCATGGCATTCCATGGGCGGTAAATTTCCTTATGTTCGCCACCGGTAATGCGGTTGTACTTAAAACCGGAATCAATGGGCGTATCGCCAGCAAAGAAGTATTCGCCTAGGTAGTCGCGCGGGCGGTCTTTAGCAATATCGGTAAAGAATTCACGGTATTCGGGATGCCCCGGATAACCGGTACGGCGGCTCCAGACTTCCATGGAACTTTTCTGTTCGCGGCCCATGCAGTAAAGCCCCTGCGTGGTACGCAGCGGCGTGAACACGCCGTACTTGGGCGTGGGCGAAGCAAGCAACACTCCATGGGTTTCCAAGAAGAAGTAATGCAGGCCATATTCAGCCAGGTACTTATCAAGGCCCGGGAAATAGCCGCATTCCGGGAGCCACACGCCCATGGGCTTACGGCCAAAGGCGCGTTCGAATGTACGCACCGTTACATCGAGCTGCATACGAATAGAGGCAGGATCGCTCTGGTACGCCGGCAAAAACGGGTGCGTCCCCACGCAAGTGAGCAAGTTTAACTTTCCGGCTTTTTCGAGTTCCAGAAATTCGGCCAGCAAGTTGCGATGAATTCGATTTTCCCACAAATCAATCAGCGTGTGCTGGCGAGACAGGTAAAAATGCGAAAGAGTTTCTAAGTCCGTCCCCGCATTGCGGGCCACTTCTTTTTCAATCAGCTTTAGCTGTTGTTTCAAGTGCTCCGAAAACTTATGGAGCAGGCTTTCGTCCGAAAGCATTTCGATGAGCGGGGGCGAAACACTCAAGTTAAGCGTCCCAGGCACGCCCTTTTCCAAGAGACGGCGCATGGCCTGCACCAAGGGCAGGTACGTTTCAGAAATAGCTTCGAACAGCCAGTTCTCTTCGAAAAAGCGTTTATATTCCGGATGCCGCACAAAAGGTAAATGTGCGTGCATCAGGAAAATGATTTTTCCGGGAGCTCCCATTAAAACGGATTACTCCGTGCGCTTTACGACAATCGGAACGATCGTGGTCGGGAAATCGCCATCCTTGTCGGTCGCAAACACCGGAATGATCTTCGTAGAATCCGGCAGGTCTTCTTCAAAGCTGAAGGTACCATCCGGATTCAGCGGGAACGGTTCGCCGCGCACCTGGAGGTGAGCATCCGGACGAGTTCCACCGTAAACGATCAAGCGGGTCTTGACCCACAGGAAGAAATCCTTACCGTAGTTCACGGAATCCTTAGCGACTTCAATGTTGTTCGACTGGAGGGCTGCGCTAGAAAGGGCTCCCGAGAACATCGATTCCGAAGAGCTACCGAAGTTACCACCGAGCTTCTTGAGCCAAGATTCCGCCGTCTGGCTCGAGAATCCGGAACTCATGAAGTTGCCGAGCGTGTTGCCACCGAGAGAAGCCTTGGCAAAAGCATCGTCTTCGGCAGGAGCGGCAGCAGACTTGTCAAAAGTCATGACCGGAGCCGATTCCACGATGGGCATGAAGTTCTTGCCGGATACAGCACCGAGAACGGCCACGCAGGATTTGCCGGCGGTATTTTCGACATACCAGCTACGGGCATTTGCGGGCACTTCGATGTCGCGGAACTTACGTTTCTTGCTACGCTGCACCGTAAGGTCATCGGCAATGTCGAACAGGCGAAGAACGATTTTTCCCTTACCGTGCTTTGCTTCATTAATTCTGTTTTCAGATACTTCCCAGAAGGCATGCATCCAGTTCGGGTCCTTCTGCATGAGTACCAGGTATTCGGCATCGAAAGACTGCGCGAGCTTGGCGACATCCTTTTCGGATGCCTTGGAAGCCTTAGCAGAAGCAACCTTAGCATTTGTCTTAGCAGCAGTCTTCGTTGTCGTTGTCTTCGCGGCAGCGGTCTTCGTTGCGGTAGACTTTGTTGCTGCCGTCTTCGTCGTAGCCGTCTTGGTAGAGGCAGACTTCGTCGCTGCGGTCTTGGTTGCAGCAGCCTTTGTTGTTGCCGTCTTGGATGCAGTCGTCTTCTTGGCTGCGACCTTCTTCACTTCGTCCGAAATCTTGGACACCTTGGTAGCTGCAGCTTTCTTTACCTTGGCTACGGCCTTCACAGCCTTCTCTTCAGCATCTTTCATTGCCTTGAGAGTCGCAGATTTCGCAGTCTTAACCTTAGACTTTGTTTCAGTTTCTTTTTTTATAGCCATACTAGGCCTCCTTCATTAAAAATCCTATCGGGTCTGTCCCCAAGCAGCGATACCAGTCAAACCGATTCGAAGTCCGATAAACATTTCTTCCCACTCCGACTTAGTATCGGCAAAGCGCTTACCACCCTGCAAGGCGACGTCAACCGTGGTTCCCTTACGGCCCAGCGGGAAACCCCCACCAAGAGAGCCGCCCACTTCAAAGACGTCCTTGACATACCAATTTCTATACCACGCACCGGCACGATAGTTGATTCGGTTCCAATAAGATTCATAGAACAGCGGCGAACCATCGCACTGGTAACCCAACGACACCATAAAATCCGTCTGTGTTTCGGTGGTCGCCGGCATATTCCAACCGCCGGCGATGTTTTGAACATCCTTGTCCCAAGCACGCCAGGTCAAATCCATCATGATGTTGTGGCGCTTGGCCAGACGGTAATTGATACCGGTAGCGAGCATAGCGGGCACTTCGATTTCACGGACAGAACGAGTTGCAGCCAAAGTGTCCAGTTCACTAAATCTGAAATTGTAATCAAGAGTGTTGCTCAAGGTGTAGCCCGTGGTATAAGAGAAGAAGTAGGACACCATCTTTCCACGATACTGGAGTGCACCCGTATAATAAGCAGGATGGTTCTTGATTTCCCATGTACCGTCCACGTAATCAGAAATCACATAATTACCGGAAGCCCAGGTATCCCCTTTATCGACGGAGGAATCATCACCACCAAGAGTCAAATTCCTAGAGGTATTACCCATAACGACATGGGCAGACGCACCAAGAGAGAGGGATCGCCAGAACGGCAAACGAACCGCATAGGTCGGCACCAGTTCATAAACGCTACCTTGGTATTCCAGTTTCACGTCCGATCCGATTTCCTGGTTCTTGGATTCTTCGCTAAACGAAGACGAATAATGTTGCCAAAGAGAAAGGCCCATAGCGCCAAAAGACCCCATCGGGAACGACAGGTTAAAAGACGGCATGGACATGTTGGAAAGGGAATAATGGTGTCCCTTATTTCGGGCATCTTCCATTTCCATGGCAAAATTCAAGTTGAACACGACTTTCGCATCGAATGCCAAACGAGCAGGGTTCACAACAGACAAACCTTCGGCATCACCAGTCTTGGCATTACCGGCAAAACCGCGACCTGCAGCAGAAGCAGTACCGCCCATGACCTGTTCTTCGCCCAGGGCTTCAAGACCAATCATCGAAGAAAAGGCGTAGCCAGAAAATACACTTAAAGCGAGCAAAAACTTTTTCATTATTTATCCCCCCGCTTGGAAGCAAGCCAAAGTTTGAGGGTCATCGGATTTTCTACAGCCGTCGAGAAATCGTAACGGGCATAATCGAAGTAACTGAAATACTTGGTAATGGTATCGCCCTTGGCCATATAGAGAGGCGTTCCATCGGCCATATAAAGCGTATCTTCCGTATTCGTCCTGTAATCGGTATAAAGCGACTTCTTTTCTTGCAAGAACGGCATGCCCAAACGCATGGCAAACTTCATGTTGCGGCCATCGCTTGCCTTATTGATGAAATCTCGAAGACCATAAGTCAGCTGAAGCGTAAGCGAATCGCCTTCGTGGAAAACCAGATTCTGGTGTCCCGACTTCACGATGGTCGCAGAATCAGGCAGATATCTTTCCATGCGGCGGTACCTCAGGTCTTCGTCGCCATAAGCCATATCGGCACTATCCACATAAGAGCCGAGAACCACTTGGATAGGCCAATTGAATTCCTTGCTGCCATTGGAATCGTCACGAGCCATAGTCAACTGCGCAAAAATCACCGTTTGGCGGACATCATTTTCATCATTTCCTTCGTAGGGGAATTCATCACCGTAGAATTCGGACAAGGCATCAAGGATCGGCTCCGGCGAGAACTCCACGACCATGGAATCAAGGACTCCACCGCTGACACCACCATGCAAGACCGGGCAATCGGAACAATCCTCATTGCTCTTTACGAGGCCCGCCATACGAAACGGACTGGGAGCCGGGTTAAGGTACGTTGTCGAATCGGAATAAAGAGCGAAAAGGGGCGGGTAATCCGTACCAGCGCCATAGAAACGGTAAATACGTTTTGCCTTAGGAGCGGAAAGACGCAGCTGCAAGCGAGCAGAGCCTTCCATCGCTTTCAAGTCTTTCACCAATTCAGAAGGAAGATCCAAGCGGATAGAAGTATCACCTTTGGCCATCTTTACATTGTAAACCGTATCTACAGAACCTGTCGCTTCCCAGTTTGCCAAATCGGCGTACCAGGTGCTGTCATCGATGCCCATGATACTATCCAAGAACTTCTTGTTGGTGCTAGTTTGAAGAATCCAACTCACATTCACGTCGAGATCTTCATCATAAGGCAAGGAATCTGACGGGAAAAATTTTGAGTTATACAGAGGGCGTAACCAGAACAGGCCGAGGTACACACCCGATGTATCGGAAGCCTTCAGCTTATTCAAGAAGTTCGTATCGGCACGGAAACCGATATCCATGACAATATCATGCGAAAGATTCGACACTTGTCCCAAAACGGCATTCGCATTGCCCGATTTCGGCGTCGTATCAAGGTAAGTCTTCGCAGAGGCAACCTTGAGGTCTTTGATGGTCAGGGTCTGCACCTGGTAATTACTAGGCATACCGCGGTCAGAAAGCCACGTTTCAAGGCCATCGTCATCGGACTCGAAAATGCACGCAGATAGAGCAAAAGCGATTGTTGCAAAAATTGATAAAAAACAGAACTTTTTCTTTTTCACTCAGAACTCCGAGTTTGTTGTATTCCGGGGAAGAATATAGCAAATTAGATGTGAAAAGTTACCGATAACCAGCCATAAGTTTTACTATATTTACCCCCGAAAAAACTAGAGGATATTATGGCTCAATTCAATGCCCATTTTAGGAACATCAACGGGGACGACACCTACCCGCTGACCGACGTCATTTACCGCAGCAAGGTGGACGGAAGCCTGCTCGAAGTCGAACACGACCGTAAGGCTCTTGCCGAACGCAGCCCGGAAGAATGGAAGAAGCTTTTTGCCGAACGCCGTATGAGCTTTGAACCTGCCGACATGAGCGGCATCTGGAGCAAGCGCGAAATGGTGCTCCCCGACATGCCCCTCGAAGACATCGTCACGATGCGCGAAGGCTGGAGCCCGCTCTTTGACGCAGCCCCGCTCGCCAAGGAAATGGGCATCAAGAGCCTCAAGGTAAAACTTTGCGGCAACTCCCACACGGGTTCTTTCAAAGACCTCGGCATGACGGTTCTCGTGAGCCAGGTGAACCACATTATCAAGAAGGGTATTCACGAAATCGACGCCGTGGCCTGCGCCTCTACCGGTGACACCTCAGCAGCCCTCAGCGCCTACTGCGCGAAGGCAGGCATTCCGAGCATCGTATTCCTCCCCGCCGGCAAGACAAGCGTTGCCCAGCTGATCCAGCCGATTTCTAACGGCAGCATCGTCTTGGCCCTCGACACCGACTTTGACGGTTGCATGAAGATCGTGCAGCAGGTGACTGCCGACAACCGCATCTACCTCGCCAACTCCATGAACAGCCTCCGCGTGGAAGGCCAGAAGACGATTTCTCCGGAAATCTGCCAGGAAATGGGCTGGAAGGTGCCTGACACCGTGATTATCCCGGGCGGAAACCTCGGCAACGTGAGCGCCCTCGCCAAGGGTTTCGAAGACTGCAAGGCCATGGGCCTCATCGACCGAATCCCGCGCATCATCGTCGCGCAGGCCGAAAACGCCAACCCGTTCTACCAGGCTTACGAACGCGGCTTCGACAAGCTCGTCCCGATGCAGGCGAAGAAGACGCTTGCAAGCGCCATCCAGATCGGTAACCCGGTCAGCTATCCGAAGGCCGTCCGCGCCATCCAGAAGACCAACGGCATGGTCGTGAGCGTCACCGAAGAAGAACTGGCGAACGCCGCCCACCGCGGCGACCGCATCGGTCTTTACTGCTGCCCGCACACGGGTGTCGCCCTCGGCGCCCTCGAAAAGCTCGTTGCAGCAGGCAAGATCGACAAGGAAGAAAACGTGGTCGTCATCAGCACGGCACACGGCCTCAAATTCACCGAATTCAAGGTCGGCTACCACGAGAAGAAGCTCGAAAATATCTGTTCCAAGTTCGCGAACCCCGTGTTCAAGGCCCCGGCAGACCTCGGCGCCGTCATGGACATCCTCAAAAAAGAGATGGCTGAAAGACGTCGCTAATGCGACAAATCGTCATTCCGGCCACCGCCGGAATCTAGAAAAGCTCCGCTGCAAACGCGGAGCTTTCTTTTTTATGAATTTTGAGCGGAATCCAGGCGTTCCCCGATAACCAAGCTCAAATAGGCAATTGCAGCCGACACCGATGCGACAACACTGCCGGAACCGTAGAACATGACTCCAAACACAGCCGGGGCAAGCATCAGAAGCGTGGAAAACAAGATGTTGTTATTTGCAATGCTAAAGCGATTCATAATTTACCTCTCTTTTACGCTCCTAAAATTAGGTTTTAATCAATGACAAAAACTGTCATTTTTTAGAAAAATTGAAATCATGTAAATACAAAGCTATACACACGACTTAGAATGGACGAAAGGGGCTTATTTTTCTATATTTGCACCGAAATTTGAAAACGAGCATAATATGAGCGAAAATTATAAATACGGATTTGTCACGGATATCGAAAACGAGGCCTTCGAGAAGGGCCTGAACGAAGATGTCATCCGAAGAGCCTCCAAGCTCCGCGGCGAACCGCAGTTCATGCTCGATTTCCGACTGAAAGCGTATGAAAAACTCCAGACCATGAAGCAGCCGAACTGGGGCGAATTGAACTTTGCGCCGGTTGATCTGCAGGACATAGTCTATTACTCCGCCCCGAAGACCAAGAAGAGCCACGAAAAGATTGAAGACGTGGACCCGGAGTTGCTCGCCACCTTCGAAAAGCTCGGCATTCCGCTCGACGAACAGAAGCGTCTGGCGAACGTAGCCGTGGACGCTGTCTTTGACTCGGTGAGCATCTACACCAGCCATAAGCGCAAGCTCATGGAAATGGGCATTCTGTTCTGCTCCATCAGCGACGCCATCAAGGAATACCCCGAACTCATCGAGGAATACCTGGGAAGCGTGGTGCCCGCAGGCGACAACTATTTTGCGGCTTTGAACAGCGCGGTATTCGGCGACGGAAGTTTCGTCTATATTCCGCCCGGAGTCAAGTGCCCCATGGACCTTTCCACCTACTTCCGTATCAACAACAAGGAAGCTGGCCAGTTCGAACGCACCTTGATTATCGCTGATGAAGGAGCGAGCGTGAGCTACCTGGAAGGCTGCACCGCGCCGGAATACAGCAGCAAGCAGTTGCACAGCGCCATCGTAGAACTTGTAGCGAAGGACAACGCAAGCATCAAGTATTCAACCGTGCAGAACTGGTACGCGGGCGACCGCGAGACGGGCGCTGGCGGCGTGTACAACTTCGTCACCAAGCGCGGAAAGTGCGCCGGCAAGAACAGCCGCATCAGCTGGACGCAGGTTGAAACCGGCTCCGCCATCACGTGGAAGTATCCGAGCTGCGTGCTTCTGGGCGACAACTCCGTCGGAGAATTCTACAGCGTTGCCCTCACCAACGGGCACATGCAGGCCGACACCGGCACCAAGATGATCCACATCGGCAAGAACACCAAGAGCACTATCATTTCGAAGGGCATCAGCGCCGACTACTCCAGCAACGCCTACCGCGGCGAAGTGAGCATCCGCAAGTCGGCCGCGGGAGCCCGCAACTACACCCAGTGCGACAGCATGCTCGTGGGTGACAAGAGTGCCGCACACACGTTCCCCTACATCACTGTCGCAAACGCGAGTTCCACCACCGAACACGAGGCGACCACCAGCCGCATCAGCGAAGACCAGCTCTTCTATTTCGAAAGCCGCGGCATCAAGCGCGAAGACGCCATACAGGCGATGGTGGGCGGTTTCTGCAAAGACGTGTTCAAGGAGCTCCCGGGCGAATTCGCCACGGAAGCCCGTCAGTTACTGACACTCAAGCTCGAACATTCTGTAGGTTAGCGGCAATCTATCGAGCCACGACCTGCTTGCGGATTTTTTCCGTAAGTTCGCGGCCGCCAAGCTGCGCAATGCATTCAAAAGCAAATTCTTCGGCAGAGCCTGCGCCACGGCTCGTGACGATGTTCCCGTCTACGACCACGCGGTCTTCGACGAACTTTTTACAGACAAGTTCACTTTCGCAGCCCGGGAAACAAGTCGCAGTCTTATCGGCAAGGATTCCCGCCTTGCTGAGCACCAGCGGAGCCGCGCAAATCGCAAAAATCCACTTGCCTTTGTCGTTGAATTCGTGAATAACTTTTTCCACTTCGGCAGAGGCCTTCAGATTCTTGACGCCAATGCCGCCACCGGGCAAAAGAATGCCGTCAAAAGCGGCTGTATCGGCACCCGAAAGAGCAAAGTCCGTCTGAATTCTAAGGCCGCGCAACCCAATCACCTCGGCCTTGCCGGAAACGCTTGCAAGAGCGACCTCAAAACCCGCCCGCTGCAAATAATCAAACGGAGTCACAAACTCGGTTTCTTCGAAACCATCAGCCAACAAAAATAAAATCTGCATTGTTTACCTCTTTTTTTAAAAGAAATTTAAATAAAATTTTTAAGAATCACGTCCCAAGCTAAAGTTTTACGGTTTATTCAGATTTAATACTGTCTACCGTCTACCGCCTACTGCCTACTATTTTTCTATCTTTGGGCCATGAATTTCAAGGACCGCATTATCCGCGCTACGGGCAAGAAGACGCCCTTCCGCCTGATTGTCGTCGACTTGACCGCGACGATGAACGAAATCGGCAAAAAGCATAACGCACAGGGTTTCGCCCTCAAGCTCTTGGCCGAAAACTCCATCGCAAGCATTTTCTTGAGCGCCTCGCTCAAGTTCCCGGGCACCGTGAGCTTTACCACCCGTTTTTCGGGCGAAATCACGCTGGTGCAGTCGGACTCCACGCCGCAGGGCCTGGTGCGCGCCATGATTCCGCAGCCGGAACTTCAGGCTGTTGGCGGTAACGAACCCGCTCTCATTCCGCAAAGCGTGCGCGTCATCAAGCTAAACGAACAGGGCAAGCGCGTCCACGAAAGCATTATCGAGGCTCCCGCCGTATCCATGGGCCAGAACCTCGCCACCTACCTTTTGCAGTCCGAACAGATCCGCTCGGCCGTAGGCATCGAAGCTGCCTTCAACAAAGAAGACCCGAGCAAGCTCGACTACGCCGCCGGATTCTACATCGAAGCCTTCCCCGACCTCGAAGACAAGGACATCAACCTGATCGAAGTCATTATCCAGAACTTGCCGAAGTTCTGCGACATGAACACGCCCGAAGGCTTTGACCTGGACGAGCTCCTGGACCAGCTGCGCGGCCCCTACGAAATCGATATCGTAAAAGAAATCGACCCGAAGGCCTACTGCCCCTGCAGCCGCGAACGCACCGTGGCAACGCTTGCAACGCTCCCGCTCAAGGACTTGCAGGACCTCGAAAAAGAAGGCAAGGACCTCGAAGTGATTTGCGACTTCTGCCGCACCCCGTACCAGATTACGATTGCGGATTTGCGCTCCATCATCAACGAACGAAAGAAATAGCCCTATGTTTACCAAGCAATGTGTCGTTACCCTGGACCTTGAAGGTGTCCTCGCCCCTGAAATTTGGATCGCCGTCGCCGAGAAAACCGGCATCAAGGACCTGCGCCTGACTACGCGCGACATTCCCGACTACGACGTGCTCATGAAGGGCCGCATCAAGATTCTCGAACGCGAAAACATCAAGCTTTCGGACATCCAGAACGTGATCGCAAACCTCGGACTTCTCGACGGTGCCCGCGACTTTATGGACAAACTCCGCGACGAAGCCCAGGTGATTATTCTTTCGGACACGTTCCAGGAATTCGCCTACCCCATCATGAAGAATCTCGGATTCCCGACGATCTTCTGCCACAACCTGGAAGTCGAAAACGACATGATCAAGGGTTACCACCTGCGCCTCACCGACCAGAAGACAAAAGTCGTGAAGCACCTGCAAGACCTCAACTTCAAGGTGTTCGCCAGCGGCGATTCCTTCAACGACACGGGCATGCTCAAGCAGGCCGACAAGGGCTGCTTCTTCTGCGCGCCGGATTCCATCGTGGCCCAGTTCCCGCAACTTGAATCCACCAAGACCTACGCCGAACTTCTGGAAAAGTTCCACCAGTTCCAGGCAACGCTGTAGATTTAGACGAAAGAACGCCGCTCCGCGGCTACAGACGAAAGACGAAAGGAATGTCATCCTGAGCGAAGTGAAACGGAGTCGAAGGATCTAAAAAAGGGGGAAGCCCCCCTGGTGCGCACTCCGTTGCTCTACACATCCACGCCTAATGGCGGACAGCACTAAGCAACTTGTTGCTTAGTGCGCATGGCCACCAAAGTGGGGCTCCGCCCCCTAAAACCCCTGTAGCGAAAGTAGCATCTATGCGGGCTTGACAATGACCAAGCACAAACAGTTTCTGCAAAACGTACGCAGCATCACTTTCATTGGCAAACGTATTCTTTTTTTTACATTAGGCTGCAAAAATTACAAAGAGCGGTATGAATTTTATTTAAGAGGAACGGATGACACCAAGGGACGGAAGCACCAGAAAATCGTTCCCTACAGGGTATTTTTCTAACTCAATTCTTCACGCAACGGACACTGACACCGGCGTCCTTGTAGTTTTCAAACAATGTTGCGGCGTCGTTTTCGTAACGCAAAACCAAGGTAATCGACTCGTCGTCATCGACCTCGGTGGCGCTCCAGAAAAAGGCTCCCGAATTGACGAATGACTGATGTGTCTTGCCCTTTTGCGGGAGGCGCACGCCGCCCGGCAATGCGGTAAAGCCGTAATCGTCGGTGCCATCTTTGTAACGCCCCTTATCGCTCCAGGTAGTCGTGGCCTTGAGAATCTTCCCTGCCGTGGCAGAGTCTCCGACAAATTCAATCAAAGTATTCCATTCCGCCTGGCTTGGCAAGCGCCAGCCGACGGGGCACGCGGTCTTCGCTTCGTCCCATGAATAAAGGCAGCCGTACAAGGTAAGGTATTCCATTTCTCCGCAGATGCTGTTGGCAGTTTCATAATCAAGGTTTTCGGCCATCCAGACTTGATTGCCGATTTTCACGGTCTTGTAAGCCTTGCCATCTCGTAAATCTTTAACCGTATTCGATACGGGATTATATTCGCTAGCAGCCTCATTACCAGAACCGCCGATAACTCCGGTAGAAGACCTGTCACCACTACAGGCAACAAGAAAAGCCAAAACAGTCAATGCACAAATTTTTTTCATATCGGCACAAAAGTAGTTTTTCACGACCTAGCTCACATAATAAACGATAAAATGCACCCGTTTTCGGGCGCATGTTTTTTATTTAGAACAAACAAAAAGCCGATGGAGACAATCCACCGGCTTTCTCTCTCAGAGAAAATAGATTTTAATTTCCTGCAATTTCCTTGGCCTTCGCCTCGATTTCGGCGATGGCTTTTTTGCGGCCTTCGGCAGAGTCTTCGTTAGAGAGTACGATGTTCACGAACACGGAGCCCGCCACCACGGCATACACATGCTTGCTAAGCACCTTGGACTGTTCACCGTTACGGATACCGAAGCCGCCGAGAACCTTCGCGCCACCCTTACCGACCGTGTCGATAAAGTCGAGCGTTGCCTGGTCAATGGTAGTTTCGCTACCGGTCGTACCCGCGCGGAGTGCTGCGTAAATATACTTAAAGCCCTTGGAAGCCATCGTTTCGAGGCGTTCCTTGGTCATGGAAGGTGCCGCGACCGGGATGTTTTCGAGACCGTGCTTCTTGCAAGCTTCAGTCAGGCCTTCGTCGCCGTCGAACGGCAAGTCCGGAATGATGCAAGCGGATACGCCCGCGTCCTTGCACATCTTGACAAAGTTCTCGACACCCGGCGTAAAGGCGAGGGAGCCGTAAGTCATGATGTAGATCGGCGTTTCGGGGTGGCGTTCGTGAATTTTTCTAACGATTTCAAGCCCCTGCTTGGTCGAATAACCCTTGTCAAGAGCAATGGACGATGCCGTCTGGATGGCGGGACCGTCGGCGCTCGGATCGCTGAAGGCAAGCTGGATTTCAAGGATGTTCGCGCCACCCTTCACAAGAGCGTCGGCGATGGCGATAGAAGTTTCTGCGTCCGGGAACCCGGCAATGAGATGAGACATTAAGTTCATAATTAATTCTCGCGGCTTTGCCGCTGTTAAAAGGTTTTAGTAGGAAGTAGGAAGTTAGAAGTAGGAAGTGGAATACGGGACATCACTGTCTACTGTCTACTTCCTACTGTCTACTACTTATTCATTATCTCCGCGTCGTGGATGTCTTCGTTATTTTCGAGGCGCTTGAGTTCGGCCTTCAGGAATTCCTTCCACTTTTCGGGGCGGAACACGGGGCTCGTGATAAAGATGTCCTTGTCGCCGCGGCCACTCATGTTAATGACGAGCGCCTTGTCCTTCGGAAGTTCCTTCGCAATCTTCATGGCGGCGGCGCCAGCGTGAGCACTTTCGAGCGCGAACAGAATGCCTTCGTTACGGGCAAAGAACTTGACCGCTTCCAGGGCTTCCTTGTCGAGGATTGCCGTGAATTCCACGCGGCCCGATTCGCCGAGGGCGGCAAGCTGCGGGCCGATTCCCATGTAGTCAAGCCCCGCCGAGATGGAACGAGTCGGCAGCGACTGACCGTCTTCATCGATGAGGAAACGGCTCTTGTAACCCTGCAGAATGCCTTCGCGGCTGGCATTACCCGTCATGCGGGCGGCATTTTCACCCTTGTTCGGACCGATGCCACCGGCTTCGGCACCAATCAGGCGCACATTCTTGTCTTCGATAAACGGAGTGAACACGCCGATAGAATTGCTACCGCCACCCACGCAAGCGACAACGGCCGCAATGTCGATGTTGCGTTCTGCGGCCTGGCGCTTGACTTCTTCACCGATAATCGACTGGAAGGTACGAACAATATCCGGGAACGGAGCCGGACCGAGAGCAGAACCCAGCACATAGTGCGTGTTCTTGAAATTCGTGGCCCAGTCGCGCATGGCTTCGTTCACGGCATCCTTCAGGGTGCGGGCACCACTCGTGACCGGCACGACCTTGGCACCGTACATTTCCATAGTCGCCACATTCGGCTGCTGACGGCGCACGTCCACCTCGCCCATGTACACCACACATTCGAGTCCAAGTTTTGCGCAAGCGGCGGCAGTAGCAAGACCGTGCTGACCGGCACCAGTCTCTGCAATGATGCGGGTCTTACCCATCTTCTTAGCGAGCAGGCACTGACCGATGGCATTGTTAATCTTGTGGGCACCGGTGTTGGCAAGGCCTTCAAGCTTGATGTAAATCTGAGCGCCACCCAGAAGTTCCGTTGCGGTCGGAGCGTAATACAGCGGAGTCTCGCGCCCGATGTAATCACGCTGAATAATGCGGAGCTCTTCGAGGAATTCCGGATCGTGAATGTACTTGTTGAATGCCGCTTCGAGGTCGTCGAGCGGGCGGCGGATGATTTCGGCAACGTACTTGCCGCCGAACTTGTCAAAGAAACCGTTGTCAGAGGTTATGAGGTGTGAGGTCGCGCCTACGGCGCTTTGAGGTGTGGGGGTTATAGTTGCGTGAGTCATTTTGAGCGGAGAGGTTGGGGTTAAAATCTTTGTTGAGGGTAAAAAATTAAAGGCCTTCGGGAGTCCGAAAGCCTTTTACAAACACTTGATGAAATCAGCAAAACGGACTCTATTTAGTAGAGCCCCACCACCAACGGTTGAAACGGATTGCTGAATTCATCTTCATGTGCGCTAATTTAGGAATGTCTCTTTAATGTGGCAAGGGGTACAGCATAAAAAAAGTGAAGACTCTCGATGATCGAGAGTCTTCCGTTAAACACTTGATGAAATGGCAATGCCTAAATCCCTTCTTTGAGAACCTCGTCGATAGCGGCGCTAGCGTCAAAGCGGATTGCCAATTTCATCTTTATGTCTTCAATATATATACTAATTCGTTGTCTGTCAATAGGTTAGCGTAAGTTTTTTGTAAAATTTCCTTCGTAATTTGTACAAAAAGGCCTAAATTCGGCTATTTGGGGCAATTTAGGAAAGAGCAGCAAACAGAGCTTTGAGTTTCTCGGCGTTTTTTATTCCCGGTGCGTCTTCGACACCGCTGGAGACATCGACGAGTTCCGGGTGGAACTTTTCGACTATCCCGCACACATTTTCGGGCGTGATGCCGCCGGCAAGCCAGAGGGGCAAATCCCCCGCTTTTTCGCGAAGCAAGTTTTCGGGAATGGTCTTACCCGTACCGCCAGGAATTCCTTCGACTTTCGCATCTAGGAGGATGCGGGGTTCGCCACTCTTACGGAGGGCGGCGACCTTGTCGAAATCGGATTCTTCGCCAACGCGGGCGGCGCCGTAATGCGGCAAGTCGCTGAATTCGGCTCCAGGAGCTACGCCGTGGAACTGCACTGCATCAAGCACGCCTTCTTTGGCAAGCTTGATGGCGGTTTTGCCTTCAACCGATTCGGAATCGGTGATAACTCCAACAAGGAGAGGGGATCCTTCGACGCGCTGCGCTTGCTCAGGATGACACAAGCGAATCTTTTCGGCAAAACTGCGCACAAATTTCTCAGTGGTCAAGCGCTTGGTCGTGCTGAATACAAAGCCGAGCATGTCTGCCCCGAGTTCTGCGGCGAGCAAGCCGTCTTCTTCGCGCGTGATGCCGCAGATTTTGACTAACGGACGATTTGTGCCATGGATTGCTTCGTCACTTCGTTCCTCGCAATGACGAGTTTGTTTCTGCTGTTTGCGCTCTGCAAACTTTTTCCAGAACTTGCCGCGGGCATTTTCGGAGCCCGATTCAAACGCATGCACCACTTCTTTAGCAAGCGGTGGGTTCTTGGCAACCGCCTCGCCCACCAGGATTCCCGTAAAGCCGAGGTTGCGCGCATAAGTCGCATCGGCCGGGCATAAAATCCCCGATTCAAAAACAGCCTTGGCCGGGAGCTTGCTACGCACCGACGCCGGCACCAGCGGGTCTGTATGGAAGGTTGCCAAATCGCGGGAATTCACGCCTGCGACAATCGTCTTGGCCGCAGATTCGCCAAGAGCTTCGGTCACGACTTTCAGCTTGCGCAAGTCGTCAGTTTCGCGGACTTCCACAAAGGCCTGCATATCAAACGATGCAGCACGCTTCGCCATGCGCACGAGCTGTTCGTCATCAAGAATGCGAGCAATCAAAAGCACTGCATCGGCACCGCAACGGTAAGCAATATCGATTTCATCTTCGAATAAAAGAAAATCTTTGCGAAGTACGGCGCAGGCATGCAAGCCCTGCTTGCGGCGGCGTTCCATCAGATTCGCCACGGCAATCAAGTCGCGCAGCGTTCCCTTGAAAAAATTCGTTTCAGTAAGCACTGAAACCGCCTGCGCATGAGCCTCGGCATAAGTCGTCGCAAGCCCTACCGGATCGAGATCCAGCGCGATATCGCCCTTCGAAGGCGATGCTCGCTTGACTTCGAGAATCGCACCCGCGTTTCCAAGAAACTCTGTATGGCCCACCTCGCGCTTTTCAGGAATTTCAATTCCAAAATTCAGGCCAAGCCGCTCGATATCCTCGCGGCGCATCCGTACGATTTTCGCTAAAATGTCTTCGCTCATGAATTTCCCTTAGGCTTCAAAGTCAAGGTTTTTGAGAAAAGATAGGAAATTACAAAAGACACGACGACAGAAAGCAGCGTGGGACCAAGGAATACCGATTCCAAATGGGCCGCATACTGGTACACCGCAAAGCCAACCAGCCAGGCGAACAGGTTTCCAATCCAAAACGCCTTGCCGACTTTGCTGTGGTCGGTGAGGTAGAACGACACCAAAAGCACAGCCGCCATCGGGGCAAACACCGAAGCTATAAGGTAAAGGAAGCTGATATAATGTTCCATAATACCCGAAATGGCAAGAACGGAACTCAGAAGGGCAACAACAACACCCGCCGTCTTGTGCTTTACCTTACCATGAATGACCTTAATCGATTCACCCGCAGAGTTTGCCGCGAGAAAATTAGTCGTAACCGTAGATGCAACCACAATGATAATCCCCGGAACGCCAAAACCGGCAAGCAAAATAGCCTGGGCAATATCGTTATTCACGCCGAGTCCAGAAATTTCAACACCCAGAATATACATCCAAAGGCTTGCAATCGTATACGCGATAGCAGATGCCGCCGTGGCCGAAAGCGGATTTTCAGCATCTTTCGTATAGTCCGAAATCACCGGCAACCAAGAAAGAGGCATGGCAATCGAAATTTCAAAAATCGTCCAGAAACCAAACAGGTGCTTTGCAGTAGAGCCTGTCGGCGTCACGTCGATTCCAAGCAACTTCACCGAGAAAGCAACAAGCAAAACCGTAAGGGCCGCAACCACGACCGTTGCCACATTCGCCGAACGCTTGAGGCCGACCTTGACCCAAATCGCAATCAGTACCGCAAGAATCACGCACGAGGCCGGGAACGATATCGGTAAATTCAGGCCGCCCAGGGCGCGGGCACCTTGGGCGTTCAGCACAGCCACCCACGCAAGCAACTGGAATGCGTTAAGGGTCGCAAAGAACTTGGAACCGTACTTTCCGAATGTGGATTCCGTGGTCTGCATGGCATTCAAGCGAACACGGGCACCGATAAGCCCCACGAAGAACAGCAAAATACCACCTAAAATATGCCCGAGCACCAAGGGTAGCCACAGGGAATCGTGAGCGGATTCTGCACCTATTTCGATACCGGCTTCAATTTCGGAAACCGAAACGGCTACACCGAACCAAACAATTCCATTCGTAAGCAAGCCATAACGCTTTTTCATGTCTATAAACTCCTGATGAATAACGCGCGCAAAATAAAAAAGCCCATGCCCTTATACAAGGTTTGGGCTCATACTGTTTTTTGATGTTTCGTTATAGTAAAAATCGATAACTACGAGCCGCAGGTTGCAAGATAACGTTGCAGTTCTTCGACATAGCGCTCGCCCACCAGACCAAGCAACATGTTGCGCTTGGCGATGTAGCCGATTTCCATGACGCGGCGGGATTCTTCGCTCTTGTCCTTGAAGGGTACGGCCAAGTAATCGGAACCGTTCAATTCTTCGCAGATAATGCCGGAACAAAGCGTGTAACCGTTCAAGCCAATCATCAAGTTCAGCATGGTAGCACGGTCGTTCGCCTTAATGGTACGTTTGTATTCATTTGTACTCAATATTTCTTCGGCAAAATAGAACGAGCTGTTGTCGCCCTGTTCAAAGGAAAGGCACGGGTATTCAGCCAGTTCGTCGAGCGTAATGAACTTGTTGTTGGCAAGCGGATGCCCCTTCCACAAGTACACATAGGCCTTACAGTCAATGAGTTTATGGAACGCGAGGTCGCGGGCATTCAGCAAGTTCATGATAACCTTGCGGTTGAAATCGCTCAAGTAAAGGATACCGATATCGCTCTTAAACGAGGCCACGTCTTCGATGACTTCTTTGGTGCGGGTTTCGCGAATGGCGAATTCGTACTTGTCCGTATCGAAAAGTTTGACTGTTTCCACAAAGCTCTTGACCGCAAAAGAATAATGCTGCGTCGAGACGCCGAATTTCTTTTTACGCTTGCCGATTTTGCCGTACTTGTCCAGCACCGTTTCGTAGTGATGGTAAAGTTCGCGGGCGTACGAAATGAATTCTTCGCCTTCGCTAGTGAGCTTGACTCCGCGGCTGGTACGATTGAAAATGAGGATGTTCAGTTCATCTTCAAGATCCTTGATGGCGGCGGTCAGCGACGGCTGCGAAATGTAAAGCTTTTCGGCGGCCTTATTGAAAGAGCCTGTTTCTGCAATGCCGATGGCATAACGTAATTGTTGTAGAGTCATGTTTTCGGCCTCCTGTTAAAAATCGTAGCTTTTTATTTTCCTAGTTGTTTAGTAGGAATAAAAATATAGTTAAAAGCTATAAGGTTGGCAAGGGGTTATAAAACCCTTTGCCAACCATACCTATTTACGAGTTCGTCGCCACCTTGACTTCCTCGATTTTCTTCAGCACGGAGCCGTCTTCCATCGCCATCATGGCCTTGTCGAAGCCTTCCTTGATGCTGGCTGCCTTCTTGCTGATGTAGAGGGCGGCACCGGCGTTCAGGGCGCAGGCGTACTTGATGCCCGGGCGGCCCTTGCCGTTCAGCACATCGAGAGCGAGGTTGAAGTTGTCGACGCCCGTACCGCCGGCGAGGTCTTCGGGATCCACGGAGGGGATGCCGAAGTCCTTCGGGTCAATGCGGTAAGTCTTGTACTCGCCATCTTCCAGGATTTCGGCGATGGTCGTCGGCACGCAGGGCGAAATTTCGTCGTAGCCGTCATCACTGATGGCGACCATCACTCGCTTCGCGCCGAGGGCCTTTGCCGCCTTGGTGAACGGTTCCAGCACGGTCGTGCTATAGACGCCGAGCATCAGGTACTTGGCTTCGGCTGGGTTCGTGAGGGGGCCGAGCAGGTTCATGATGGTCTTCACGCCGAGAACGCCGCGAACCGGGCCGGCAAAGCGCATGGCACTGTGGTAGACCGGAGCCATCAGGAATACGAAGTTCGTCTTGTTGATGACGCTTGCAGCCTTGTCCGGAGTCATGTCAAGCTTGAAGCCTGCAGCCGTATAGAAGTCGGCGGCGCCGGACTTACTGGAAACCGCGCGGTTGCCGTGCTTTGCAATTTTTGCGCCACAGCTTGCAGCAATCAGGCCGGAAAGCGAGCTCACGTTGAAACTGCCCTTGCCGTCGCCACCGGTACCCACGATGTCGGTGAGTTCGTCACCACTGTAGGGGAACTTGCGCTTCTTGCTGCTCAAAACCTTCGCGCAGCCAGCGATTTCGTCGGCAACAGGGCCCTTGCTGGAAAGTGCAGTCAGGATAGCGGCCATCTGGCGTTCGTCCATGATGCCGTCGGTCAAGTCTTCCATGAACATTTCGGCGGTTTCGCGGCTCAAGTCCTTGCCTTCGGTAAGCGTATTCAGAATTCCACGCACATCGAGCGGTTCGCGACGGTAGTTGAGGAACGCCTTGAAGAATTCGTCGGCGCGGCCGCTCGCGATAGATTCCGGGTGGAACTGCACGCCTTCAATCGGGAGCGTCTTGTGGCGGATGCCCATGATGTCGCCGTCGGTAGCGCGGGCGGTCACTTCGAAGTCCGGAGAGAGTGTCGCTTCGTCAACAACCAGGCTGTGGTAACGCGTGAAGATGTTCTTCTTGCCGATGGTGCGGAAAAGTCCCTTGCCGTCCAGGTCGATTTCTTCGGCGATGCCGTGCTTGATAAACTTGGCCTGCACAATCTTTGCGCCGAAGGCGTAACCGATGGCCTGGTGACCGAGGCAAACGCCCAAAATCGGGAGCTTGCCCGCAAAGTGCTTGATAGCTTCCACGGAGACGCCCGCATCTTCGGGGCGGCCCGGGCCCGGGCTCACGATGAGGCGGCTCGGGGAGAGCTTTTCAATGTCGGCGACGGTGCATTCGCGGCTACGGAGCACGCGGATTTCTTCGTTAGTGATCTTGGCTAGCGCCTGATAGACGTTGTAAGTAAAAGAGTCGTAGTTATCGATAATGACGATCATCTTAATTTTCTCCTTCGAGCACGGCGCGGATGGCACCCAATTTTTCATTTGTTTCTTCAAATTCGCGGTCGGCGTTGCTGGCCGCGACAATGCCACCACCGGCCTGCAGGCTGATGGTCTTGCCCTGCTTGAGGCAGCAACGGATGGCGATGCAGAAATCCAAGTCACCGTCGGATTCCATGTAACCTACCGCACCCGCATAGAAGCGACGCTTGACCTTTTCGAGGCCAGAAAGAATTTCAATCGCGCTAATTTTCGGGGCACCGCTCACCGTACCTGCCGGGAAGCTGGAGCGCAGCACTTCAATCGCCTTCTTGGTCTTGGAAACCTTGCCCTGCACGTCAGAGACCAGGTGAATCACGTGGCTGAACTTTTCGCATTCCATGTACTTGGTGGTTTCCACCGTACCGGCTTCGCAGACGCGGCCGAGATCGTTACGGGCCAGGTCCACCAGCATCAGGTGTTCGGCGCGTTCCTTCGGGTCACCCTTCAGGTTCTTCATCAGGGCTTCATCTTCGGCATCGTCCTTGCCGCGGCGACGGGTACCTGCAATCGGGTGGATCGTTGCAATGCCTTCACGTACACGCACGAGGCTTTCGGGCGAGGCACCGATAAACTGGTGCGTACCGTAATCCAGGAAGAACATGTACGGAGACGGGTTCACCGTGCGGAGCCTGCGGTAAATATCCAGCGCCGCGATGTCGCTTGCAAACTGGATGCGGCGAGAAGGCACTGCCTGCACGATGTTGCCAGCGATGATGTGCTTCTGCAAGGCTTCGACCTTTTCCACGTATTCCTTGCGGGACTGTTCCAGGTCAGTCATGGTAATGCCCTTGCCGTACTGCTGTTCGGGTGCGAGGTAGCTGAAGTCGAGGTCAGCGAGGCGGGCCTTCACCTTTTCGATGGCCGCCTTCAAGTCAATCTGGTGTTCCTCGTAGTTCAGGGCGAACAGGTGAAGTTTTTCGGTAAAGTGGTCGAACACGATGTAGATGTGACCCACCAAAAATTCCGCTTCGGGAATGTTGAGTTCGTCCACCTGCGGGGCAAGGCGGATAGTATCGCAGCGGGCGCAGAATTCGTAGCCGAGGTAGCCCACGCCCGAAGAGGGAATCGGAATCTGATTAGGCGGCACCGTATTTTCGGCAGAAATCAGCGTCAGGGCATCGAGAATATCGCCCTCGCCTTCCTTGAGGAACACACTTTCCTTGCCGTCAACAACGATGCTCACGTCCTTGTCGTTCTGGCGCAGACGGAAGCCTTCGTCCACCATCAGGGTCGAATAGCGGCTACGACCGTGGGAGAAGCTTGCGGATTCGAAGATAGCCTTCGCACCGAGCTTCTTGCCGAGCGAAAACGGGGTGTAACGTTCACCGGGCAGTGCCACGTAGATACTGTCGGTACGGGGTTCGAAGTTGGGGCTTTCAGTAATGTGCCTTATGTTCGTTGTCATTTTTAATCCTCTGGTTTAAAACTCTTTTGCCTTTTCGTTTCAGGTTTCGCAAAGGCTTAGGTCCCGGAGGATTTCAATGATTTTGGTAAAAGAGAAAGGCCTCCGTGAGTCCGGAAGCCTTTGCTTTAAAATCTTGGGTGATTTGCGACAAATACCGGGCTCTATGTCAGAGTCCGCGCCACCAACGACGGTTAAGGGTTGCTGTAGTCACAAAATTCATCATGGCACCAAAAATACCTAACAAAATCCCCCTTGGCAAGGGGTATCCCTATATTTTTCGTAAAAAAAAGAAAATATCGGTTCCAAAAAGACAAAAAACAGCCCCTGTTATCACACAATTTTGCCCCCAAGTTGCAAGGTTATAGTCATTTATATATATTCGTCTTTTAGATAAAGAAATTAAAAAGGAGAAATCCATGCTGTACAAACATTGGAGAAAAATTGCCCTTGCCTTGACTGGTTTCTTTTGGGCAAGTTGCGACAGCGATACCACCTCTGCAAACGGATCGGATGATCCCAGTTCCAGCAGCGTTGCCACACCCGAATCCAGCTCCAGCGTAGCAACCGGAAACGAAACGACATCCAGTTCTAGCGAAAAGCAGGCTCAGGTCTCAAGTTCTAGCGAAGCGACTGAAGTAAGTTCCAGCAGCTTCGAGCAGATTATGCCCGCTTATGGAGTTCCGGACGATCCCATTTTGAATTCCAGCAGCAGCGGCGACACACTAGTCGAAGCCCAACCTTTATACGGCGTTGTCATGGACAAATACATTTGCACCCAGGTAAAGGGCGAATCCACGATGACATGCGCTGACGGCGCCACCTGTACGCAAAAAACCGAAGAGCGTTGGGGTGGACTCCCCTGTAGCGACGAAATCTGCCCCGATTACGGAGTGGTACAAATTTCTGAAAACACCTACGAATGCGACGGCATTAAATACAACGAAGCTCAATTCCGCGCCCGTTACGAAAAGAGGACCGTGGTCGAAGATCCCGAGCAGGACACGACCTTCAACGGCGAAATGCAACCCGCCCTTTACGGTCCGCCCTGCGTATTCAACGGCACCTGCGACGATGCAGAGAAATAAAAATTAGTCAGAAAACTTTTGGGGAAATTGAATATGTTCTACAAACACTGGAAAAAGATTGCACTTACATTGACCGCCCTGTTTTGGGCAGGTTGCGACGACTCGGCATCTTCATCGGAAGTCGTTCTTTACGGCTGTCCCGACGATATTTGTGCGCCTGCACCCGAAAGCAGCAGCGATTCAAACACGCCAGAATCCAGTTCCTCTAAAGAGGTAACATCAAGTTCTTCCGAAGAAGTAAAATCGAGTTCCAGCATTGCCGAGGAATCGAGTTCTTCTGAACAGGAAAAGTCTAGTTCCAGCAGCGAATTCGTCGCCGGCCTTCTTTATGGTGTCGAGCCTCCCGATTCCATTGACGTCAAATGTTTCCCCACGGATTCCAGTGTATCCTATTTTTATGATGATTACAACGCAGATGTAAAAAAAATGTGGAGCGAGCAAGCGGCCAAGCGCGATGCAGCCGCAAAGATAGACTCCATCAAGACCACCCTGGTAGAAACGCCCATGTGCCTCGAAAACCTGCGCATGGAACTCGAAAGTCTCGTGGCCCTTTACGGAGCCCCGGTCACCATCCATAATGCGGTAGAAAAATGCATTGACGGCTCCATCAGGCCTAGCGAAGAATACGCCAAGTTCCTGAAGATGAAGGAAGAATGGGAGGCGAACAAGCCCGCCCTCGACGAAGAACTCCAGAAGGTCTACGAAGACAAGATGAAGGAACTCGAGGACCGGATTAACAAGTGCTTGAATGATAATTGATGATTGATAATGGATGATGTAAATTATGTTGTATAAGCATTGGAAAAAATTTCTATTAAGTCTGTTCGCTATCTTTTGGAGCGGCTGCAGTGACGATTCCTCTAGCGACAGCAAGGATCTGATTGCCTGCGAACTTGAACAGATATGCCCCGAATATGGTATTTTCTACGATTGCGAAAACGAGGAAGATGCGATTGCCGGGAACTTCGAGAATTGCACCATGTCGTATCCGGCGTGCACGGACACGTACTATTGTGAAGACGACGTTACCTGTTTCCAATCGACCGACGACGAAACGAAAACTTTCGACTGTCGCGACGAAAAGGATAAAAAGACGCTCTATAGCAAAGACGAATTCAAGTCAAAATACTACGTGGATGGACAACGCATCCATTAAATTTCACACATCACACTCCACATTTCACACCCCACATTTTTATGCAACTCTCTCTTAAGAAAAAACTCGCTCTCGAAGCTTATCGCCTTTACCGCCACAACGAAATCAAGGCGCACCCGCTTACTTACTTTTTCTGGGAATGCACGCTACGCTGCAACCTGCACTGCCTGCACTGCGGTAGCGACTGCGTGAAGGACGCCATCCCCGACATGCCTCGCGAAGATTTTATGGGCGTACTGGATAAACTCGCCCCGCACATCGACCCGAAGCATTTTATCGTGGTAATTACCGGCGGCGAACCCTTGATGCGTCAGGACCTCGAAGAATGCGGGCAAGAAATCAAGAAGCGCGGTTACCCCTGGGGAATGGTCAGCAACGGCCTTGCGATGACACCCGAACGCTACACCAAGCTGCTGAATGCCGGGCTGCGTTCGCTCACGATTAGCCTGGACGGCCTCAAGGAAAGCCACAACCATTTCCGCGGCGCCCCCACGAGTTTCGATAACGCACTCCGCGCCATCGACATGGCCGCCCACACGCAAGGTCTCACCTTCGACGTGATGACCTGCGTGAACCGCCAGAACCTCAAGGAGCTCCCGAAGATTCTCGACATCCTCCTGAAAATCGGCGTGAAGCGCTGGCGTATCGCGACGGTGTTCCCGAAGGGCCGCGCCAAAGACAATCCGCTGTTCCAGCTCACGAACCAGGAATTCCGCCAGGTATTCGACTTTATCCGCGAAGTCAAGAAACTGAACGTCATCAACGTGAACTACGGCTGCGAAGGCTTCCTCGGGAGCTACGAGAAGGATGCCCGCAACTACCCATTCTTCTGCCGAGCCGGCGTGAACGTCTCTTCCGTGCTTTGCGACGGGAGCATCTCGGCATGTCCGAGCCTGCGCGGAGATTACATACAAGGCAACATTTATAAAGACGACATCTGGGATGTATGGCAGAACCGCTACCAGGTAATGCGCGACCGCAGCTGGGCGAAAATCGGCGATTGCAAAAAATGCAAGTACTGGCGCTACTGCGAAGGTTCCAGTCTGCACCTCCGTGATGAGAAGACTAAAGAATTGGCCTATTGCCATGTAAAGCGCCTCGAAGACGCCGGCGCATAGATTTCAATATTGTTGAATAAAACCGATTCAGTCTTACAACAAAGCCGTGCCCCGCAAGTTGGGCACGGCTTTGTTCGATAGGTGAACCCATCGAAGGCTAGACTCTTGACCGCAGTTGTTCTATCCCCCAAACAACTCCCTAGGCGGTCAAGAATATATCCAAACCAATCTCTAGCCTTAGGTGTTATAACCTAGCCGCAAATTAGGTATTTAGAACCTCAAGTTAAATAGTTGAGAAAAACAAAGTGTTGTTCGCAAAAACAACAGACAACTGTTATGCAAAAACCCTTATTTTTCGCTTATTTCGCAAAAATCGTCATTCCAAGAAGCTTTTTTTTAGATATTATTTAGGGTGATGGTACAAGCGAGCCTCACATCGAACCAAACGCACATTGTAGATGTGCTTTTAAAGAAGAATCCCAACCTTGACCGGGAGATTCTTGAAAAGGCTGTTGCCTTTATTGCCGAGGCTCATGAGGGTCAATACCGCAAAAGCGGCATGCCCTACACCGAGCACCCCTATGAAGTGGCCAAAATCCTTGCCGACCTCAAACAGGACCAGTCAACGGTCTTGGCCGGGTTGCTCCATGACGTGGTCGAAGATACCGACCATTCCCTCGAGGAAATAGCCGAAAAATTTGGAAACGACACCGCCTTCATGGTGGATGCCGTCACTAAGATTACTGCCGCCCAAGAATCAAGCAAAACAGCCCAAAAAGCGGAAACCTACCGTAAACTGATTACGGCCATGGCAAAAGACCCCCGGGTCATCATGATCAAAATCGCAGACCGCATCCACAACATGCGCACCATGCGGTACATGAAACCCGAAAAAAGGCAATTGATCGCCCAGGAAACCCTGGACATCTACATTCCGCTTACCCACCGATTCGGTCTCTATAAGCTGAAAAACGAACTTGAAGACTTAAGCTTCAAGTATGTGAACCCCGACGAATACCAGAAGCTGGTGGATCTCCTTATCGAAAACAAGGAATCCCGCGAGAAGTATATCCAGTCGGTGATTGGACCGTTACAAATCAAGATGGCTTTGGAAGATTTTGACTGTACCATCCAGGGCCGCACCAAGAACATTTACAGTATCTACAACAAGATGCTCAGCCGTGGCTGCCAGTTCGAAGACATCTTCGACATTTTCGCCATCCGCATCATCGTCGATACAATTCCCGAATGCTACCTGGCCTTGGGCTACGTCCACAACCTATGGACGCCCCTGCAGAGTCGCTTTAAAGACTACATCGCAACCCCAAAGCCCAACCTTTACCAGAGCATCCACACCACAGTCATCGGCCCAGAAAACAAGATGGTAGAAGTCCAAATCCGCACCAAGGACATGGACCTTACCGCCGAGAAAGGATTCGCCGCCCACTGGGCCTACAAGATGGAAACCCAGCACGAAGGTGAAGAACTGGAATGGCTCAACCACATGGTAAAGCTCCAGTCGGAAATTTCCGACTCCAAGGAATACCTCGACTTCTTGAAGGTGGACCTGAAACCTTCGGGCATGACCGTATTTACCCCCAAGGGAACTTCTATCGAACTGCCTCAAGGTTCCATCGTCTTGGACTTCGCATTTGCGGTCCACACCGAACTGGGCCTGCATTGCATTGGCGCAAAAATCAACGACGAAGTGGTGAATCTGGACACGGTAATCAAACATGGAGCTACCATCCAGGTGCTCAAGAGCCCGAACCAGGAACCCAGCCCCGAATGGCTCGATATGGTCAAGACTGTGAAGGCCAAACAGGAACTGCGCCGCTGGATGAAAAGCAGCATCATGAAGCAGGCTTTGGACTTGGGCAAGGAAATCTGGGACCGCGAACTCAGACTTCAGAAAATCGAAAAGGATAAGCGCCCTTCCGAAGAGTCTATCTGCAAGTACTTTGGTACCCCCACCCTGGACGACTTTTACGAACGACTGGGTCAGGGCGAACTGCCCCTGTCGGACATCCAGCGTTTCTTGAACGGTGGCGAGACCACACAAAAAGAATCGAACTCCCTCCGATTCTTCCCCATGTTCAACAAGGACCAGAAGGCGGACCGCAGAGACGAGATGCCCCTGCAGATTGGCCAAGAAACCAGTTTGGTGATTCACTTCGCCAAGTGCTGCAGCCCGATTCCGGGCGATCCGGTCGTGGGAGTCCTGCGTCCGAAGATTGGTATCGAAGTCCACAACGCCGACTGTCCGCAGCTTAAGAACCTGCCCAAGGAACAACGCATTGCCGTGGAATGGAGCGAGGACATCAAGCATTCGTTTGAAACGCACCTGACCATCGAAACTGAAAACCGCAAGAACATGACCTTCGATGTGTTGCAGGAACTCAAACGGGCAAACGTATTTCTGGAACGAATTTCAGCAGCAAGCCAACATTATTCGGGACGAATCAAACTCGTATTCAAGGCTTTCCGCAAAGAACAGGTGGATACAATCATTACCGCTATCAAGAACATTGCTGGCGTTAAGCAGGTGGTAAAATCATGATTTCAAAGCTCCACCACAGCGACTACACTTTAAAGAACCGCGCCTTCAACTGTAGAATGCGTAACCGTTATTACGAAGAAGTATACTATGCGTTTAGGGCTATTTTCCCAAACGAAGTCGCCGAGCGGACCGAGAAAAATTCCGTGGCGGACACCATCTGGTTCCAGAATTTGAGCAAAGAAATCAAGCGCTACGAAAGATTGATTATGACCTGTCTAGAATACGCTCAGGCAGCCATTTTCTATGGCAAGGCCGAAAACAAGGCCATGTATTCCAAGGACAAACGCTGGGGTATATTGCAAGAAGAAATCTTCTTGGTTCACTTTTTGCAAGAGCTACTATCTACCACACGTTACGTGATTGCCCGAATCGAAACCGACCAAATGGTGCAGCGCTGGGCTGGCGAAATGCAAGACCTCAAGACCAAGCCTGTGGCCTCGGGTTACGTGAACGCCATTCAAGAAAAGCTGAACGAAATGAACGCCGCCACCTTGGACGAATTCAAGGACTTGTTGCGGCACGTGCTGGACCGATTCCAAATAGGCAACACGCTGTTTGGAACGGTTCAGGAGCTACAGAACTTTTACTAAACGAGAGAAAGACAAGAGACACAAGAAATGTCAGAGTACATCATCCTTTCAATCTTCCTTTTCCTGGGCGCGTTTATCGCGGCAGCGGCTACCGTTACAGGGCTTCTGCTGGGTTACCGCACCAAGAAAACCAAAAACAAGATGGCGCCCTACGAATGCGGTATGGAAACCATCGGCAATGCGCGAATCCAGTTCAAGGTAGGCTACTACCTTTTTGCGCTTCTATTCTTGGTGTTCGACATCGAAGCCCTTTTCCTGTTCCCCGTTATGGCGAATTTCAAGGAAATCATGGCCGGGAATTCTCCCCTCTCGCCGACGATTGTCGTCATTGACTTAGTGATCTTCATGGCAATTCTCCTTTCGGGACTTGCATACGCCTGGAAGAAAGGCATCCTCAAGTGGGAATAACACGATGGGAATTATAAACTTCGCCCCTAAGATTTTAGACCCGATACCCGGTGGAAAGTACGTCGTCAATGCGATTGACTACGTTGTCAACTGGGCTCGAGCCAACTCAATTTGGCCCCTTACTTACGGCACCAGCTGCTGCGCCATCGAAATGATGTCGAGCTCCATGGCGCGCTACGATATCGCCCGCTTTGGTAGTGAAGTGTTCCGCGCTTCGCCCCGCCAGGCGGACCTTTTTATTATCGCAGGAACCATTACCCGCCGTATGGCGCCCGCTCTCCAGATGCTCTGGGAACAGATGCCTGGCCCCAAGTACGTGCTTGCGATGGGCGCCTGCACCATCAGCGGTGGCCCCTTCATTTACGACAACTACGCTGTGGTGCGCGGGGCGCAGAACCTGATTCCGGTGGACGTATTCGTTCCCGGCTGCCCTCCTCGCCCAGAAGCACTGTTCCACGGTCTACTCACGCTCCGCGAAAAGATTTTGAAAGAAACCTGCCGTGACCCCTGGCACGAAGGCGAACCGAAGGACGTTTCGACCATGGACCGCTACCGCGAAGCCGCGAAGACCTGGGCCGCCCTTGAACGCATCAAGGACGAGGAAATGGCCGAAGCCCGCGCGAAGTTCAAGGAAGAAAATCCGGATTACAAGAGCAGCTTCAAGCCCGTGCGCGTGAAAAAGGAAGACTTCCCCGAAGTGGAACGAGTCGCCTGCAAGCGCTTTGGTTTAAGCCAGCTCGACATTTACAAGAAACTCAAGGCGAAGTTTCCGGACATCACCGTGCATACACACAGCGAAGACCCCATCGAAGATGTGGTGGCCGCCATGCCCGCCGACCGTCCGCTCGAAGTGATGATCAGCGTCGAAGACTACGTGCCCGCCGTGGAATACGTCAAGAACGATCCCGAATTCAAGATGAATTACCTGATCGACGTCACGGCAATCGACTACGACGACCACTTTGACATGGTGACGCAGCTCCGCAGTATCGAAAAGGGCCACAAGGTCTTCTTCTGCGTGCAAATCAAGAAGAACTTCGACATTCCCGAAGAAGAACGCCCCACAGCGCTGCTCGGAAGCGTTCCGACCATCAGCCACCTGTACCCGGGTGCCGAAGTCAAGGAACGCGAAGTCTACGACATGTTCGGCATCAACTTTGAAGGGCACCCCGACCTGCGCCGCATTTTCCTGGACAAGGACTTTGTAGGTTACCCCTTGCGCAAGGACTTTACCCACCCGCAAATGATCAAGAGGCCCGTATGAGTATGACAAGACTCCCGCCGGGATTCAAGATTACCCGCGATACCAATACCGAAGAATTTTTCATCAACATGGGTCCGCAGCACCCGAGTACCCACGGCGCCCTCCGCCTTGCGCTGCGCATGGACGGCGAAACGATTGTAGAAATCGTACCGCATTTCGGCTACATCCACCGCGGCATAGAAAAGCAGGCGGAATCCATGAGCTACCTGCAGTACATCGCGATGTCCGACCGCCAGGATTACTTGACGGCCATCCAGAACAACCTGGGGGTCGTGATTGCCCTTGAAAAAGGCATGAACATCGGCGTTACCGAAAAGGCCGAATACATCCGCGTAATGCTTTCGGAGCTAGGACGTATCGCGAGCCACCTGGTGTTCTTCGGCTGCTTCGGCGGCGACTTGGGCGGCCAGACCTGCTTGCTGTTCGGCTTCAAAGAACGCGAAATGATCCATGACATTCTGGAAGAAGTCACCGGGTCTCGCCTGACTACCAACTTCTTTAGACCGGGTGGCAGCCGCTTTGACGTTCCCGAAAACTTTATCGACCGCGTGAAGGCTTTCCTCAAGCACCTCGAAGGCGCCATGAAGGACTACGAAAGGTTCCTTTCGAAGAACATCATCGTGCTCGAACGCAGTAAGGGCATCGGCATTCTTTCTGCCGAAGACGCCATCGCTTACGGTTGTTCCGGTCCGGTGCTCCGCGCAAGCGGCGTCGACTTCGATGTCCGCAAGGCGAACCCCTACAGCATTTACGACCAATTGCAATTCGATGTGCCCGTAACCTACACCGGCGATTGCTACGACCGTTACACGGTACGTATCGCCGAAATTCACGAATCCATGCGCATTCTGTACCAGTGCATCGAAAAGTTCCCTAAAGAAGGACCGTGGAGAGCCAAGGAAAAGCCCGTGCGCCTTCCGGTCGGTCGCTACTACAGCGAAATCGAAACCGCAAAGGGACTGTACGCCACTTACGTGGTGGCCGCGACGACCGGCGAAAAGCCATACCGCATTCACACGCGTGGGCCCAGTTTCCCGCACATCGCCGCCCTCAACAAGATGGCGCAGGGCCACAAGATTTCCGACCTCGTGACGATTATGGCGACCCTCGACCCCGTGATCCCCGAAATTGACAGGTAATATATGTTTGTACCTACTGTAACACATCCGATTGGCGACTTTGTTCGCGACTGGGTCCCGAAACTTACGGCCTACCTTCCGGACTACCTGCACAACGCGACCCTAGACAGCGTCATCGCCTTCCTCGTGAACGCAGTGATTTGCATTGTGGCCGTCTGCGCGGTGAACATCGGTTCGGCTCCGATCCTTATCTACATGGAACGCAAGGTGTGCGCCCACGTGCAATGCCGCCTGGGCCCCATGCGCTTGGGCTGGCACGGTACGCTTCAGACCATCGCCGACGTGATCAAGATGCTCTTCAAGGAAGTCTATTCCCCGAGCGGCGCCGACAAGCTGATGTTCTATGCGGCACCGCTGATTGTGCTCATCGCACCTTTCATCGTCTGCGCCCTGATTCCCTTCGACAAGAACCTGGTGGTCGCCGATATCGACATGGGCATCCCGATGATCATCGCCGTGAACGGATTCGGAGTGCTTGGCATTTTGCTCGGCGGCTGGAGCAGCAACAACAAGTATTCCCTGCTCGGAGCGCTGCGCAGCGGCGCCCAGATGATCAGCTACGAAATTTCGTTTACGATGATTCTCCTGTTCGTCGTGATGGTTTCGGGTTCCACGAACCTGATGGACATTACCATGAGTCAGTCCGGCACCGTTCTCGACTGGTTCATCTTCAAGATTCCGGTCATCGGTTTCATCGCCTTTATCCTGTTCTTCATCTCTTCTACCGCCGAAATGAACCGCGCTCCCTTCGATATCGCCGAAGCGGAACAGGAACTCACCGGCGGCTACCACACCGAATACAACGGCACCCCGTTTGCCATGTTCTACCTGGCCGAATACATCGCCCTGGTCACGAACTCGGCACTTGCCGCCACCTGCTTCCTGGGTGGATTCCACGCGCCCTGCATCGGAGTCGAAGCGATCGACACGTACCTGCAGATGGTTCCGGGATTCGTGTGGTTCTTCGCAAAGATTTACTTCATGATCTGGTGCTATATGATGGTCCGGTGGACCTTCGTGCGTCCCCGCGTGGACCAGCTCATGGACTTTGAATGGAAGTTCCTCTTGCCGGTCAACTTGGTTCTCCTCGCCGCCGGTGCAATTTACATGATTTTGGTCTAATATGCAAGAACGAATTTCAACACGTCGATATATCAAGCGCTACCTGAAGCGCTGCATTACGGGTCCGTGGAGCCTTATCTGCGGTTTGTCCGTATCGCTAAAGTACTTTTTTGACCCTCGGCGCATTGTTACGGAACAATACCCCGAGAACAAGAAGACTCTCAAGATGCACGAACGTTACCGTGGCCGTCTCGAAATGATCGAAGACGCCGACGGTAACAACCATTGCACCGCCTGCGGCATGTGCGAACGCGCCTGCCCCAACGCATCCATTAACGTACTTTCGACCAAGAACATCGCCGGCAAGAAGGTGCTGGGCCGCTACGTCTACCACTTTGCCAGCTGCACCCAGTGTGGCCTTTGCGTAGAAGCCTGCCCGTTTGGAGCCATCCGTATGAGCCAGGCCTTCGAAGTCGCCACGACCGACCCGAATACGCTCGAAATGATTCTTAATAAAAAGGAGGGCCAAGGCTAATGATCCAGAATCTGTTAGCAGGGCTTATTCCGCAGAATGTCGCCTTCCCGATGGGTGGAATGGACTTGGCATTTTACGTGGTCGCCTTTATTATCCTTGTAACCGCAGTCTGCACGGTCGCGGTCAAGAACATTCTGCAAAGTGCCGTGTTCCTGATTTTCAGCTTCGTTGCAACAGCGATTCTTTACCTGCTCTTGCATGCGGAATTTACCGCACTCGCCCAGGTGATGGTCTATGTGGGCGGCGTCGTGATTTTCGTGGTATTCACGATTCTACTCACAAGCCGCCTCGGCGAAGACGCCTTCGCAGTCAAGATTCCGAGGGTATTTGCCGCATTCGCGCTCTCGATTATCTTTGTGCTCGTGATGGTCAAGTGTCTGCTTCCCATCGAAGGACTTTCGAGCGGAGCTGTGGCCGCGCCCGAAGGCTACGCCTCGCTGAAGGCATTCGCTCTTAGACTGCTGGGCTACGGCGAAGACGGATTCGTGATTCCGTTCGAAGTCGTGAGTATCCTTCTCCTGATGACGCTGATTTGCGCCATCACCATCGCCCGCAAAGGCAAGGAGGAAGAAGAAAAATGACCCTGATGAATTGTCTCATTCTCGCATTCCTGCTTTTCGGCATTGGCGTCTGGGGCCTTATGCGCCGCCGCCACTTAATCGGCATGCTGATTTCCATCGAACTCATGCTGAACGCCGCCAACATCAACTTTATTTCATTTGCCTACTTTAGCGCGAAGGACTCTACGGCAGGTGCGCTCTTCAGCATCTTCGTGATTGCAGTGACCGCATGCGAAATGGCAATCGCTCTCGCCATTATTGTGTCGATGTACCGCCGCTACAAGAGTCTGGACGTTGAACAGTTGAGGGACCTCCATGATTAACGACGTTTCCATCAGCTACCTGATTTTCTTGATGCCGCTTCTCGTATTCGCGGTAAACGGGCTGTTCCTCGGTCGCAAATCGGACAAGGCCGCCGCAGGCTTCGCCGTCATCGGTAACGGAATCGCCATGATTGCCGCCCTGATTGTGGCAGTCCACTATTTCAGCTCCACATTCGCGCCTCAGAAAGCGGTTCTATTCGACCTCCCCTTCCTGAATTTCGCAGAAAATTTCGCCGCAAAAATCGGCCTCCTGATTGACCCGCTGTCCGTCATGATGCTTGTGGTGGTCACCGTGATTTCATTCCTAGTGAACATCTACAGCATTGGCTACATGAAGGGCGACCGCTCTGCTGGCCGATTCTTCTCGCTCCTTTCGCTGTTCAACTTCAGCATGCTCGGCCTCGTTGCCGCCACCAACCTTTTCCAGATGTTCATCTTCTGGGAACTGGTGGGCGTATCCAGTTACCTGCTCATCGGTTTCTGGTACCACAAGCCCTCGGCCGTGAGCGCTTCGAAGCAAGCCTTCATCCTCACCCGCTTCGCCGACAGTTTCTTCTTGCTTGGCATCGTGATCGTGAGCTATGTGGTGCAAAGCTTTGACTTCTTCGCCCTGAACGGTCTCACCCTTTCCGCTTTTAAAAAAGAAACCATTGACTTGGGCCTCATGGTCGTCACCAAGGCCGACGCCCTCATTCTCGGATCCATTCTTATCTTTACCGGAGGCTGGGGCAAGTCCGCCATGTTCCCCATGCATATCTGGCTTCCCAACGCCATGGAAGGTCCGACTCCAGTTTCTTCTATCATCCACAGTGCCACCATGGTGGTGGCCGGTGTTTACCTGGTCGCACGACTTTTCCCCTTCTTTGCCGTTTGCGGCAACTCCCTTACATTGATCATGTGGGTGGGCGCCTTCACTATGGTCTTTGCCGCAGTCATTGCCTGCACGCAAAAGGACATCAAGCGCATACTCGCCTACTCCACGCTTTCGCAGCTGGGCTACATGATGTTTGCTTTGGGCGCCTGCAAAATCGGCGACGCCGTCATTACCACCGGCTGGACGGCCTCCACCTTCCACATCTTTACGCACGCCTTCTTCAAGTGCGCCTTGTTCCTGATTGCAGGTAGCCTGATTCACCAGGTGCATACTAACGATCTCGACGCCATGGGCGGCCTCCGTAAGAAGATGCCGCTCACCTATTGGAGCAGCCTCATTTGCGTATTGGCAATTGCGGGTATTCCGCCTTTCTCCGGATTCTTCTCCAAGGACGAAATCATCTTGGCCGCCTTCCAGGGGCACCATTACGTGGTATTTGCCTTGGCACTCATCACAAGCGGTCTTACCACCTTCTACATGTTCCGCCTGTTCTTCCTCGCCTTCCACGGCAAGCCCCGTTGCAAATCCGTTGCCGAAGGCCATGTGCACGAAGACTTCTTCATGACGCTCCCGATCGTAATTCTTGCCGTACCCGCCCTCTTGAGCGGTCTTTTGGGCAAGGGCCTCTTCGAGCATTATTTTGTACCGGGTAGGCTCCGTGTTCCGCAACTGGTATTGCTTCCCCACGCCGAATGGATTCCGTACGTGGCAGTCGCCGTAGCAGCCGTCGCGCTCTTTATCGCCTGGTTCTTCTACGCAAGCCCCAAGGCTAAAGTGGAACGCGCACTCGACGACACCAACCGCAGCGGTCTGTACAAAGTGGTCTATCACAAGTTCTACTTCGACGAAATGTACTACGCCGTAGTTCGCCAGTTCGTCATTGGCGGAATCGCTCGTGTAGCTAGATTCATTCAAGACTACATTATCGAAGGAATTCTCGCGTTTGTCGTGTGGTTCACACACAAGCTCGGCGACCTGGTACGCTACGCACAAGGCGGAAACCTGAGTTTTTACCTGGGCACGCTTATTGTCGGCGTAATCCTGTGGCGTTTCTTGGGGCAGCTTCCTATTTAAGCAGGTTTGACTATGGATACTTTGCTTTTTAACCTTATCTGGATCATACCACTTTTCACGGTCCTAGTCTGCGCACCGATTTCTTCGCAAAAGGAATCCCTGCTTAAGACAATTCATGCCGTTTCGGGCACCTTTGTGTTGCTGCTTGTCGGCTACCTTACCTACAGGCTCTACACGCTTGGTTTTGACACAGCCGCCAAGGAATCAGCCCCGCTTTTACTCCATTACTACATGGACATCCCGTGGTTGCATGCCTTTAACGCCCATTACGCCGTCGGCGCCGATGGACTGAACATGTTCCTGTTGTTCCTTACGGCAGTGATCGTCTGGGGCGGTATCCTGGTCAGCTGGAACATCAAGGGAAACCAGAAGGTGTTCTTCGCTCTCATCCAACTCTTGGCCACAAGCGTCTACGGCGTGTTCATGAGTATGGACTTGGTGTTGTTCTTTGTGTTCTACGAAATGGAAGCCCTGTGCATGTACCTGATGATTGCAGGCTATGGTTCAGGCCGTAAGGACTACGGCGGTAAAAAACTGACGTTAACGCTCGCCTTCGGTTCTTCCATGATTTTGGCGACGCTCTTCGGTCTCTATTTCGAAAGCGGAATCAACAGTTGGAGCCTAGTGGAACTTTCCAAGGTGACACTTCCCATGGACTTCCAGATGTGGGCATTCCCGCTCATGTTCATGGGCTTCGCCGTTTCTAGTTCCTTGTTCCCGTTCCACTTCTGGAGCCCGGACGGTCACTCCGCCGCACCGACTGCGGTTTCGATGCTTGCCGCCGGCGTGATGATGAAGATGGGCGCTTACGGCTGCCTTCGCATCGCCATGTTCCTGATGCCCGAAGCCGCCAAGATTTGGCTCCCGTACGTGGTAGCACTCCTTATTTTCAACGTGGTGCTGGGCCCCTTCATTGCACTCCGCCACAAAGACCTCAAGTACATCACCGCCTACAGTTCCATTAGCCACTTGGGCCTCATATTCCTCGGCCTTGCGGCCATGACTCCCGTGGGTCTCCGCGGCGCCAGCCTCCAGATGATTTCTCACGGTTTCTTGACGGGGCTCTTCTTTGCCACCATCGGCATGATTTATGAACGTACCCACACCCGCGACATCACCGAAATGGGCGGCATTATGCGCAAGCTCCCCTTCCTTGGCGTGGGCTTTGTCATTGCAGGCTTTGCAGGTCTCGGTCTCCCGGGCTTTAGTGGATTCATCGCCGAAAGCAACATCTTTATCGGAGCCTTCCAGCAAGATTCCACCATTACACGTGTCGTGACTGTTTTGGCAATTCTATCCATTACGACGACCGCCGTTTACATTTTGCAGACGGCCAACCGCATGTTGCACGGCAATATGCCAGCCAAGTACGAATCTCTTACCGACGCATGCTTCCGCGAAAAGCTCGTGGTGGTGGTATTGGTACTTTGCCTCCTTTTGATTGGTGTGTTCCCCGGATGGATTGCAGACATGCTTGACCAAAGTATTGCACCTATTTTTGCAAAGATTAACTCCGCATTATAGATTTTACCATGTATATACATAACTTCATTATCCCAGACCTGCTACTGCTTCTATTCCCGTTTATCGTTATCGGGAGTAGGCTCTTTTGCACCAACCGTTCCAAGGTATCCTGGCGCATCGCAAACATCGGATTCATTCTGATTTTTGTGTTGCTGAACTTCATTCCACTAGCCAGCGGAACGGGTCGTTTCTTCATTAGCAACTGGCACATTGACGACTTTGGCGTGCTCATGCGCGAAGTGCTGATGGTCTCGGCCATTCTCGGAATCTGGCTTGCCAAGGATTACTTTGAACACGGCGGCGACGGCAAGCCCGCCATGCACCAGATTGCAGAATTTATCGGAACCGTGGCTTTCGCAACCTTCGGCGGAGTCACCGTCGTCTCGGCTTGCGACTTGCTCACCTTCTTCTTGGGCCTTGAAATTGCAACCATCCCCATGTATGCCCTTGCCGCTTGGAACAAGCAAGACCAGTATGGTTCCGAAGCAGCCACCAAGTACATTTTGATGGGTTCAGTGGCAACCGCCTTTGAACTTTTCGGATTCAGCTACCTTTACGGCTTTGCAGGATCCATCCACTTCGACGCCATTCAGGACGCAGTGGCAAACGGCCCCTCTCCGCTTCTGTGGATTGCAGTGCTGTTCCTGTTTGCAGGTATCGGTTTCAAGTTGACTCTGTTCCCCTTCTACACCTGGGCCCCCGACGTTTACGAAGGCGCCCCCACTCCGGTAACCGCCATTCTCTCGGTGACTTCGAAGGCAACCGCCATCGCATTCCTCGTAGTTCTCGTCTTTGGCCCCCTCGCCCCGATTCAAGAACAGGTTGCACCGTTCATCGCCCTACTGGCGGGCACCACACTCTTTGTCGGTAACTTGGGCGCATTGAAGCAGACCAGGCTCCGCCGCTTCATGGCGTACAGCTCTATCGCCCAAGCCGGTTACATCATGGTTGCCCTCCTTGGTCCGGCCACAACGGCGAAAACCGCCATTATTTACTACCTATTCGTGTATGCGGTTTCGAACTACCTCGCCTTCTTCATCTTTGGCATTATCGGACACCACCGCGAAGAGACCTTCAATTCCTTGCGCGGGCTTTCTAAGCAAAAGCCCATGCTCGCCATCGCTCTTGCGGTCGCCATGTTCAGTTTGGCTGGCATCCCGCCCCTTGCAGGATTCTTCGGTAAGTTCCACCTGTTCTTCAGTGGTGCTTCTACCGGACATTACGGCATCGTGGCGTTTGCAGTCCTCAACAACGTGCTTGCACTGTTCTACTACTTACAGCTTATCAAGAGCGCCTGGATTGACGAAACGGACGACCACCTGAATCCGCTGCGCATGACCAAGCGCCAGCGTGGTGTGATTGGGCTCTTGACCGTAGCCGTGATTGTACTCGGAGTGCTGCCGTTCCTGAGCGACAACATCTTCGCCGGCTTTACGTTTTAAGACCGGGCTGGCTGCAAATAAGTCGGTTCTTACCATTGGCCAGCCCTCTCGCAACCGCCCCTGTTTAATAACAGGGGCTTTATTGCTCACGATAAGACCGCTCGCGCCCTTTCGTATAAGCAAAACGCCTCGTTGTACGAGGCGTTTGTTGTTTAATCATTCTTCTTATTATTCTTTCATGCAGCGAACGGCGTAAGCATTGTTCTTTCCGTTCTCAACCATTCTAAAAGATTCATCTGAATACCGCAGGCCCACTGCAACAGTATCTTTGATTCCTTGGTCTTCGTACGATAAATCAAGCCACAGATAAGCCGTATAGCCCATATCAAAGAAAGATTCGCTGCCTATATCGTAACCACCAGAAGGCATCAAGTTAAGCCCGGACAAGTTATTCCCCGGTTCACTTTTCCACCCTTCTACAGATTTTGTTTCTTCGGCTGTATAACCAAAAAGCGCGCGTTTTTTTCCCATAGATCCAATAGTCTCGGCCAAGCCTTCGTTACCTTCATCATTATCAAAAACCGCATTTCTCATTAAGCGCCAGCCTTCCGGGCAAACCTTCACAGCGGTTTCTTTGTCATACAGGCGGCCGTACTTTTTGCAGGAATCGGTACTGTTGTTGTAGCACCAACTGTTTCCTGTTTCGTAATTCATGTTTTCGGCCATGTAGGTTTTACCCCAAATTTCAATGGTCTTGTAGGTTTGGCCCTGATAATTTAATTCCCCTTCGTGCATGGGTATTTCTTCAAGATAGGTGGAATCAAAATCACCTTCGACATGAAGATCTGACGTCCCCCAAGATTTCACGCAACGCACCGACATTCCGTGACCCTTATAGTATTCACCATAACCCAGGACATCCGATTCGTAAGTCAGTTGCCAACCTTTGGCGATATCCGGCTCTGTAAAAGACGAAGTACTTGTCCAGAAATAAGCAAACTTACCTGTAGGAAGCCACCCCCCTTCAATGTTCTTACGCCCTGCCGGAAGTCCGTAAAAACCAAACCTATTCGTCCCTTGCAAAATCCCTTCGGCATTTTGCCAAAGGTCTACCGTTTTCAATTTAGTTCCCGCAGGCTCTATCCTATAGCCGACAGAGAGTTCCAAATCACTCCATTCATCATGTGACGGCAACTTCCAACCCTCGGGGCACGCTTTTTGCGCAGCTTCCCAGTTATAAAGGCGACCATATACCTCGCAACTATCTTTACTGTCGTTATAGCACCAGGAATTTTCTTCCAATGTAGAATCAACGTAATCCAAATTTTCGGCAAACCACAAATAATAATCGTCTGAATACGAATACGGTCTCTTGATTTTCATAATCCGATATTCGTGATTATTTCGCTTATCGGTATAATAACCGTCTTTAATGACAACTCCGTTTAAGTCATAATCCGAAATGGTCTTGACCACCTCTTCTTCCCCATCTGAACATGCCGAAAAGAATACGGAAAATAAAATGACTCCCGAAACAAGGCTCCACAACGACTTCATAGGACCTCAACTAATAAATGGGTTTATCCCAGACGCTTCCGCCCGTCGTAGAAGTTGTCCCCGAAGAGGACGAAGGAACAGGAGTGGGTTCTTGTTGCCAGGAATACACTGTCTGGGGAACCTTATCCTGATTAACAGGAATTACTATTTCGTCAGGGTACGCCTGATAGATAAACAACGAAAGGCAATAGGTGAAGGGCATCCAAATGACACTCGCAAACGTTATTTCGCGGGAAACAATATCCTGGCCCACAACCACGTCGCCCCTCTGGGCTTCAAACAACGTCTTGCCCATGCCACCACGGGTCGTTATGGAGCAATCTCCATCCGTAGAACAAATATAGCGTCCATCGGCATAGATGTCGTAATTTCCGCCATCTGAAGTCCTAATCGCGGAGCGGCCAAAATAGCAGCCAGAAAGCAACGCCGTCACCATGGCGAGCGTTGCTATACGGAAAATTCGCAGGGCGAACATATTAGAACCCGTAGCCGATACCTACGTTAAAGATAAACCCCTGAATGGCGTTATCCTTGGCAGTAATGACAGCTCCATTATCAACTTTCTTATAATTATAGACATCGTTCTTATAGAAGTTGATCATGTACTTCGCCTGGGCAACGAACATCACTCGGCTAGAACGGTTGAACATCACACCGCCGCCAATGAAACCCGTGAGGCCCGAGCTTTCGTCTTCGAATTCTTCATCGCTGTCGTAAAAGCTATAGTTGAAATTGGTGCTACGATATTCTCTCGGAATGTCACTTTGATAGCTCGTCTGGCTAAAGGCAAGGCCGCCGCCCACAAAGGGGGTAATTGCCCTGGTGCCGAACGGGTAGTAGGCAGAAATGGCAAAGTCCATATAGTCAAGAGGAGTATCGTCACCCAGACCGTACATATCCCAGTCGATACCGAACAAAATCACCTGGGCATCGTAGAGTAGCCAGAAATCAAGTCCGGCAAACACTTCCACATCGGGCTGCACTGCCATAAGGCCACCTACGGACATACCGATATAGGCGTTTACACCCTTACGCTTGGGAGTTTTAGTTTCCTGTTCAGTGACACTGTAAATATCGGAATCATCCACAGCCTTGTGCTTGGTGCCGATATTGCGGGCCACACGCTGAATAATCGGGTCAAAATCGTCCGGGTTGCGGGCCTTGAGGCGGTCATCCCAAATGGGAGCTTCCTTGTCGACGCTATAGAGCTTGAACGACATGATTACACTTTCTCCAAGACGAGTAAATTCTGCAATAATGTACTTGGAGCATCCCTTTTCGGTAGCCTTCTGACGAACGGCAACCTGATTATCTGCCTTAACACCATCTTCGGCAGTACCAACCACCAAGATAAAGCGGCCATCGTCTTCAATGTATGCCTTCATAAGCTTGGACGAAGCCACGGCATAGTCGTCATGCATACCCGTGAGGCCAACCGGAGCAAGATATACCTTTTCGGCGGCAAACAGGGCAACAGCAAGAGCGAGTACACTTAATAGGATCTTTTTCATAAGTTCTCCTTTTTTAATTCTTCCTAAATATACTTTATTGCAAATCACAATGCAAACATTCTGAAACCTGTTTTTTGCATTTCATCGGCCTTTTCATCCATTTTTATGAAAAATCTGTTTTTTCTGCAAATTTGTGTGAGGAAAGACACGTTGGAGAAAACATTCAATTTGTGTACACATTTTGGAAAATCGATTCATTTTACAGTTCTTAGAATTTTTAACTTTTAACTCGTAAAAATTTAACCCCAATTCATGGAATTGACTATGAGCATTAAAGATTACCTCGCCGGCGCAAAACAGGCCGGTTCCGTCCAGAAGCTGATGACCCCGGGCCTCGCCGTGGAATTTATCCAGCCCTGGTACACTCCGCTTTCTACGACTCCTTCTACCACGGGTATTGCTGTCGGCGGTATCGGTTCGACTTTCACCGCAACGCCTGCGGGCACCACTCCCGTGATGAACGTGATGCCGGGCGTGCAGGTTCGCACCGAAAAGCCCACTGACCTCCGCTTCAACAATTTCTTCTTCCGCGAATCCGTAATCGACGCGAAGGCCGCCCTCGAAATCGTCGACTTCGCCGGCTTTACGCAGATGCTCGCCAAGTACCCGCTCGTAGACGCGAAGGGCGAAGCGCTCTTCAGCGCCGCTGAACTTGCCAACCAGAAGAAGGCCGAGGCCAAGCTCAACAAGGCCATCGCCGAAAAGGATTTCTTCAAGAACAACGCCGCCGCGTTTGAACGCTGGCACATCGAATGGAGCGACCGCACTGCGGCCCTTTTGAACAAGGCCGGTGCAGAACTCAACCGCAGCGCCGTCATCGACTTCTTCAACGGTGTCGTTGGCGAAAAGGCCGTGCGTCAGGGCGCCCTCACCGCCGCCTGGGCAAACGACAATGTATTTCTGGGCCAGGCCGGTTACGATGCCGCCAAGATGCAGTACGCCGCCCTCTATCCGGTGAGCGAAACCAAGTACGAAGGCAAGGGCGTGCAGATTACCAAGACCCAGTCCAGCTACGTGACTCCGGGTGACGAACGCCTCTCCAGCCTCCCCGTGAACGCCACCGTGTTCACTCTCGAAAACACCACCAAGGAAACCCGCGAAATCACGATCGTGCAGGTGCAGGACTGCATCGCCGGTTACATGGCGAAGAAGGACCGCCAGGGCGTTCAGGACTCGAGCTTTGTGCTCGTGCCGTCTGCACGTTTCCCGAAGGGCGTCAAGTTCAGCAAGCAGGCCAAGGACGGCCGCGAAGTCCGCGGTCTCGAATTCTACAACGAAAAGCCGCTCGTCGAAAGCGACTTCAACGGCTGCATGGGCGTGTCCGTCGCTTGGAACAAGAAGGATAACCTGAACGTTTCCGTGAAGCCGATGTTCTATCAGGATGACGCAGCCTCCGTGCTGAAGGGCGCTCTCCGCAGCGGTCGCGTTTGCGAAGCCTGGGTCAAGAACGTTTACAGCGGCCGCGAAACCATGGCCGGCGCTGTTGCTGTTACCGCCGTTTTGAAGCCGAAGCAGAAAGTCAGCTTCCAGTTCAACCTGGTGCTCGACTTCCCCGAAATCAAGCTGAACAAGCTTACTTCCGCCAAGAAGTACACCGCATTCTTCCCCGAAGCTTATGGCCGCGTGGGCGCCATCCTCGAAGAAGCCCTCGCCGCCGACAAGAACATGGACGCTCGCCTCAAGGCATTCGAAGCCCTCGTCCCGAAGAAGGCCGTCGCCAAGCTCTACAAGACGGCTGCCAAGCAGGACGAATTCAAGAGCCTCGCCCTCAACACCCTCAGCTTCCTCGCCGAAGCCACCGTGTGGGACAAGGACGACCGTTTCCTGGTTCGCGAATGCGCCGACTATCCGTTCTTCAACTCTCTCGACGTTTACTTCTACGGTAGCTTCAGCCTGATGGCCCTGATGCCGCGCCTCGACGGTGTGGTGATGAAGCGCTTCGGTGATGCTATTCTCGCCGTGAACGACAACCGTCGCCGTCACCACGAATACGTGAACCATCCGTTCGCCGACCTTCCGGACCCGAAACTCGAAGGCCCGCGCGCCGTGCGTGGCGCCGTGATTCACGACCTCGGAAGCCCCTTCGATGCTGAACCCGATGCCTACGACTGGCACAACGTGAAGGAATGGAAAGATCTCGCTCCGAAGTATGTTTTGATGGTTCTCCGTCATTACGTGAAGACGCAGGACAAGCAGAACTTGCAGGATTGCAAGGAAGCCGTCTACGCCGCCATGGAATACCTCGAGAAAATGGTGAACGAGGGTGAAAACTTCCCGCTCACCCACGGTACCGACGACACGTTCGACAACCTCTCCAGCCACGGCATTTCCGTGTACTGCGGTAGCCTCTGGATTGCAGGCCTCCGCGCAGCCGCCAAGATTGCCGAAATCCTCGGCGATAAGGCACAAGCCGACACCTGGAACGCCAAGGCCGACGCCGCCAACAAGGAATTCGACGAAGCCCTGTGGGACGAAGCCGAAGGCTACTACCACTTCTTCGTGACTCCGATGGAAGCGAAGGATGTTGTTGCAGACAAGCTCCCGCAACTCGCCGACGCCATCAAGGAAACGCTCGTCATCGACGGTTCCAACGTGAAGGCCGCCCTCAAGACCATCAACGAATGGCTGAACTCCGGCGAAATTCCCAGCGACGTGGAACTTTCGAAGAACGAACTCCGCGGCCTCAAGAAGGCATGGCTCACCGCCCAGTGCAAGGAAGCCTTTACCGCCAGCTGGAACGCAAAGATTGCAAACGACTGCGACGACGTATTCGCCGACACGATGCTCGCCGACACTTACCTGCGCCTGCTGGGTCTCAAGCCCATCAGCGACGAGAAGAAGGCGAAGGCCAACCTGCTCCGCGTCTACAACACGAACTACAAGGCCAATAGCCCGCTCATCGGTGCCGCCAACCTTGTTCGTAAGGACGGCTCTCCGCTCGACGAATTCAACTTCCAGGCTCACGACGTGTGGATCGGTATCCAGTACAGCATCATGTGCGCCATGATGCACCACGGCCTCGAAAAGCAGGCTGCCGACATGGGCGATTCCATGATCCGCAACCTCTACGAGGAAGCCCGCATCCCGTTCGCCGCACCGGAAGGATTCAACGGCTCCTGCCGCCTGCACCCGGAAGCACTCGTGAAGGCCTTCGGCCTTAGCGCTACCGCCGCCGACAAGATGCACAAGGAACTCCTGAAGAAGGGCGCCCTCCTTGCCGACAGCCGCATCAGCCCGAAGCTCCCGCGCAACCTGCCCGCCTTCACCAAGGCATTCGGCAGCATCGCCAAGGCCAATAAGGTTGAAGCAAGTGCGCTGTTCATGCTGCTCCACAGCACGGCACTCAAGTACACCGCCGGTAAGTACTTCCGCCCCGGCATGGTGTTCGCTTTGCTTTATTAAGATTGCATTCGCAATACTAATAAGCTCCGTTTTTTCGGATATAAGAAAAACAGGCGTCCCGAGCGGGCACCTGTTTTTGCTTGTAACAAGGAGTATTCCGATTAATTGGGCACCTCAATCACGTGCCTTTGCTTCACAATTTGCATCATGTTGCTCGGATTGGTGTTCCAGCCGTAGTCGAACACGAGGAACGTCGCATTCCTAAAGGCCTCCTCCGCTTCGATATAGAAGTCGAGTTGCGTCGAGCAGATGCAATCGGCTTGCGGGGCAGATTCGTCAATGTTCGGCCTCACGTAGAGGGTGTCACCCCCAACGGAAACATCGATATCTTTGAACTGCACGCCGCAAGGCATCTGAACTGTCTCGATAACAATCTGCGCCTTGATTCCCAATTCATACATGTAGGCTACCGGAGGAATTGCGCCGTCGCCTGCATGCGGGCCGTGATCTGAATCGCCATCCGTCAGCGGGTCATCCCCACTGTTCGAATTGCGACATTGGGCCGATACATCCTCAATAATCTGACGCGGACGATCCTTTGCCGCATCGATAACTTCCGTCGGGCCGTTGTTGTCAAAGGCGGTATAGCCGAAACCGGCATACTGTCCGTCGAACAGGAATTCCACTCGCGCATTGCACCCGCATGTATAATCAACACCCTTGCTGCGATCAATATTCACGAAGAGCGTATCGTTGATAAGGTTCGCTCCAGAACGAGCAATAGCGATTTTAGCTTCCTTCAGCGCAGAATCGGGTTCAACACCACAAGCCATGTTCAAATACGCATTGATAATGGTGAGTTTCGCCAGTCCGTCGATTCTCGAGATAGAACCCATGTAAGGATAAGGTTCCGCCAGGACATCGGTCGGAAGAGTTTTCCCGTCAAAACTATGATTAGCCTTGCATTCAAGCGAGATATTGCTTACCGGCACCGCGACACTCCTGCCAGTAACCGACGAGGAACTCAGTGCTGTCGACGACGAAGAGGCTACATAGGATTCCTTGTCGATGGTCGAACGTATGACATCATCCACGACTATAAAGGTGGCGTTCGTAAAGGCAGGCTCATCCTTCATCACGAAATGGAATTCAGCCACGCACTTGGAGTCATCCTCCGCCTTGGCCTCGTCCACAATCTGCTTCACGTAGAGGGTATCGCCCACCGCCATGACCTCGATGCTGTCGAGAAGCGCCGGATTCACAATCATCCCGGCAAACCCGCTAATCTGGTAAACCGGCATCATCACATGGTCCACGGCAACAATCACCTTGTCGGAACCATCTTCCTGCCCCATGAGGGCGTGCGGCGGGAGCGCGAGGCCGTCCCCTCCCGGAATATCGGAACGCCCCTTGGATTCCATGCACTTGCCAAAAACCTTCACCTTCTGCACCGGGTTACCCGCAATGGACGAAGACGAATTATCGGAGCCCGAGGATGCAGGCTGCGAACCGGAAGACGAAGGCTGCGAACCGGACGATTCCACGCCCGCGCTCGATGTCGGGTCCTCGGCACCCGAAGAAAATGCGCCCGACGACGAGCATTCATCGCCGCCGGTTACAGGCGCTGTCGACGACGAATCGTCGCCGCAGGCAAGTAAGCCAAACGAAAGTGTCATCGCAGCCGCAACAGAGACAACTGTTGCAAAAATCGAATTCTTTTTCATGATTTCCTCCTTTAATTAATTTCCTAACGGAATCGCCCTTTGATTATCGAAGACTGCAGAATCTAAGCCAGGGTAGAACTGGTCCATTTTGAATCCGGCATCCGCCACGCAGAAACAGCCATAATCCAAGCCCTTGCTCCGACTAAAGGCTGCATACAGCGTACTCCCATCAAGGCCTACTATTGCGCCAGATTCGTTGACATCATTCAAGAATGATGTCCGTTGTTCTTCGTCGCAAGGAACATCGAATTGGACATTTTCAAACAGAATCACTTCTGAATTTCCATCCATGTAGAAGCGTGCCGAAGGAGGTTCGATTTCGGGGTCGACAACGGGAATATCGTTTTTATTATAAAGTGAATAATCCTTGCACCGCAAACTGAAATCCTCTGTATGGACACGAAGATTATGGTATTCAGGCAAAGGTACATCAGAATCGCTTGCAGATGATTCCGGCTCCGGTTGCGGTTCCAAGCCATTGCTTCCCTTAGAGTCGTTGCTGCTATTCGGCTCAGAATTTAGACTGGATGAACTGCCAACCGGAACAAAAGGCTGAGTGTCCGTTCTTTTTTCACTCGACGAACTGGATTCTTCCAGCGGGACATCCGGAAGATTTCCTTTGTCTTCGGACGAACTGGATACCGCAATGGTATCAACATCGTTGGACGAACTGCTTACCTCGGCAATGGAATTGGGATCGATGGTTCCGCCCGCCAAAGAACCGCCCGCGGAATCGTCGGAGCAGGCCGCCATAAAAGCAATCGAAAATGCCGTTACAGAAAAAACAAACTTCTTAAGCATGGCGCACCTCTTTAATTTTGTCCGTTACCGGGAAAAACTGGAAATTGATTCTACAGACCTGATCCTGATCATTGTATTCGTTCGCAATCGCAAGCACTTTTCTGCAGCAGGCATCGAGCTCTTTTGCAATCCGTTCGCTTGCCTCTTGATTCACGCTGAGCGTGACACCCGTAAAATAACGTTCGTTCGGCGCATAGCGATCCACGGCACGGGCGGCCATATTCGCCATCTCTTTGTGCATGGCCCGAATGGCGATAGGCAAAGCCTCTTTAGAGCCAATGACAGTCTGTTCCGTCTGCGAATAGACCTTTTCGCCATCCTTTTTCAGGAAACCAGCCTTCACCAAGAAATTCAACACGTCGCGCACTTCCTCGGCAGACACATGTTCCTTGCACGCATCGGCCAAATCGCGGGGAGAGGCCCCCGGCATCATCGGGGCGAGTTCACGAAGCACTGGATACTTCCAGGATTCATAATACTGGAAAGCATCGCCATCGACCACGCGCACCTTATGTTCCAGCGCAATCCTCTGCATTTCAAGGAGGGATGCCTTCTTGGCATCGTCTTTGTCCGCATTGCAAAACAGGACCATTTCGCGGAAATAATCCGCCTCGTAGCCGGCAAGGCCCATGGCCTTCGCCACGTCGTCTATTTTGACCTTGCTGAGCTTGCTCTGGCCCATGCACACAAGCTTCAAGAAGTTCGGCGAGGTAAATCCGGCACTCTTGCAGAATTCACGCCACGAGAACGCACCGATACGTTTGCGTTCGTCGTAGTAATCCTGCATAAAGAGGTGGTAATCTTTGTATTCAAGTACCGATTTCATACTAAGGAATATATATTTTTCCTACACCCAGTCAATAAGTTTATTATACAAAAATACACATTTCTACTTAAAATAAGCAAATTTTGTAGCGCAATTACATATATTTTCATCTAAATTATACAACGTGTATAATATAGCGAAAAAGCCGTATAGCGCGAAGTTTCTTTCGAAAGCAATTGATATAGCACCTTCAGAACCATTCGTCCCGTTAATATCTATATTTGCAACATGTTTAAGATAGTTAAGGCTTTTTGCTGCATTCTTTCTTCTTACGCTTCCCCTTTCGTCATCGCAAGCGCAATCGTCGCATTCTTCCTCCCCGTCGCTTTCGGGTGGGTACACGGAAACGTTTCTTCCGTGATACTCGGCATCATTATGCTGAGCATGGGACTTACGATTTCGATGGACGATGTGCGAAACCTGATGAAGCAGCCGTTCCACATTCTGCTCGGCGCCGTCGCACAATACACTATTATGCCTTTTGTCGCCTTCGGACTCACGAAAGTGTTCGGACTCGACCCTTACCTGGCCGTAGGCATTATTCTGGTGGGTTGCTGTCCGGGCGGCGTTTCTAGCAACGTGATGAGTTTTCTCGCCAAAGGCGATGTAACCTATTCGGTGAGTATGACCATGGTCTCGACGCTCCTTGCCCCCATCATGACTCCGCTTTTGGTCTTATGGCTCGCCGACACGAGCATCGACGTGAATGCGAAGGGCATGTTCTTGAATATTCTGTATGTAACCGTCGCCCCGATAACGATCGGGTTCCTTTGCAACCATTTTTTGGGCAAGCGAACCGTATTCAAGGAAATCCAGGCAAACATGCCTGCAGTGAGCGTGATTGGGCTTATGTGCATTGTAGGCGGCGTGGTCGTGACGGTACGCCCGCAGCTTTTGACAAACGGCCTCGGCCTCATTTTCTTGGTACTTGCGGTGGTGTTCTGCCACAACACCTTAGGTTACGTTTTGGGCTATAGCGTGGGCCGCCTTTTCAAGTTCAATACCGCCAAAAAGCGCACTATCGCCATCGAAGTCGGTGTGCAGAATGCAGGAATGGCGACCGTTCTTGCGGCCGCCTTCTTCGCGAATCCTGATAATGTTGCGCAACACCCCGAAGCGGTGCTTTGTGTTGTTCCTTGCGCCCTGAGCTGCGCCTACCATTCTATTAGCGGAACGGTACTCGCAAACCTCTTTGCCTGGCGCGACAAGAAGAAAGCGTAAGATTACGCCGGCACCAGTTCCGGACGAGTTTTTATTTCGTCCAGCTGGATTTGGTGAAGCACCACATGGCCTTCTACTAGACTCTGCTGCACATCGATAATACGCTGGTTCGTAGAGCCCCTGAACTTGATTTCGAGCGATTTTTTCGCCATAATGAAGGGGCCGTCGATTAAAATGTCAGCAAAAGTCAATAGTTCGAACATGTCCGGGCGCTCGTGCGCAAGGTCCATCAGGCGTTCGTAGGTATAACCGGTAAAAATCACCAAGTTGAGCCCACGTTCCTTGATTTCTCGTGCAAGCGGAATCAAGGCCGCCGCCTGATCCATCGGGTCTCCACCACTGAACGTAATACCGTCGAGCAGCGGATTCTCCTCGATCATTTCGAGGATTTCGTCAATATCAATAAAATGACCCCCGTTGAAATCGTGGGTCTGAGGATTCTGGCACCCTGGACAATTATGATGACAACCTTGGGTAAAGATTGTCATACGGATTCCGGGACCGTCCACGAACGATTCGGGTTCGATTCCGGCAATCCGCAAGCGAGGGTATTCGTCCATATTATACGCCATGCTTCACGCGATCGTTCACTTCGGCACGCTTGGCGTTGTTGAAGCGATCGATGGTACCAACGAGGTAGCCCGTGATGCGGCGGATGCGTTCGAATCCGATTCCTTCACCATACTTGTGCAGTTCTTTTTCAGACATTGTTGATTCTCCTTACTAGAAATTTTTAACGGATGCCCTTGAAGGCGGGCATTCCCGGATAAAGTCTACGCAGTTCCTTCAGTTTTTCTTCGGAAATGGCGTGGCCTTCGCTACGTCCGCAACGCGGGCAGCTGTCACCGATCACACCCACGAATCCGCAAACCGGGTCGCGGTCCACCGGGTGGTTGATGGAGCCGTAACCGATACCCACCTTGGCCATGTGCTGCACGATCTTTTCGAAGGCATCCAGGTTCTGCGTCGGGTCGCCATCGAGTTCGACGTAGCTGATGTGACCGGCGTTGGTGAGTGCGTGGTACGGGGCTTCCAGAGAAAGCTTCTTGAAAGCCGAAATCTTGTAGTACACCGGAACGTGGAAAGAGTTGGTGTAGTAATCGCGGTCGGTAACGCCCGGGATAATACCGAACTTTTTCTTGTCCATGCGTACGAAGCGACCGGAAAGGCCTTCAGCAGGCGTTGCAAGCAAGCTGAAGTTGAGGCCCAGGCGCTCGGATTCCTTATCGCAGAATTCACGCATGTGGCCGATAATCTTGAGGCCGAGCTGCTGGGATTCTTCGGATTCGCCATGGTGCTTGCCCGTGAGCATCACCAGGGTTTCGGCAAGTCCGATAAAGCCGATCGAAAGCGTACCGTGCTTGATGACTTCACCCACGGTATCTTCCCAGCCGAGCTTGTCGGAATCGATCCACACGCCCTGTCCCATGAGGAACGGGAAATTCTTGACCTTGCGCTTGCTCTGCACGGCAAAGCGTTCCATGAGCTGGTCGCTCACCAGTTGCAACATGCGGTCGAGTTCCTTGAAGAACAGGTCCACGGACTTCATCTTGATGGCGATACGCGGAAGGTTAATCGACGTGAAACTCAGGTTGCCACGGCCGAAGCTGATTTCGCGGCTCGGGTCGTAGTGGTTACCGATCACGCGGGTACGGCAGCCCATGTAGGCAATTTCGGTTTCAGGGTGGCCCGGCTTGTAGTACTGCAAGTTGTACGGGGCATCCTGGAAGCTGAAGTTCGGGAACAGGCGCTTGGCGCTCACGCGGCAAGCGAGCTTGAATAAGTCATAGTTCGGGTCGCCCGGCTTGAGGCTGATGCCGTCCTTGACGCGGAAAATCTGAATCGGGAAGATTGCCGTTTCACCACCACCCAAGCCTTCTTCGGTGGTGAGAAGCAGGTTACGCATAGCCATGCGAGCTTCGGGCTCGGTACACATACCGTAGTTGATGCTGGAGAACGGAGTCTGGGCACCGGCACGGCTGTGCATGGAGTTCAGGTTATGAACGAAAGCTTCCATAGCCTGGAAAGTAGCCTTGTCGGTTTCTTCGTAGGCCATCTTTTCGGCAAACTTCTGGGCGTTCTTCACCGTTTCTTCGCCATAGGTCTTGGACAATTCGCGGGCTTCGGCTTCCACGAACTTTTCGTTCGGCACGAGCGTCGCTACCATGCCCATTTCGGCCATTTCGGTATGGAGTTTCTTCACAACCGGCTGGATTTCTTCTTCGGTCTTGCCGGTAAGAAGAATGAGAGCCTTGACCATGTTGGAAAGGTAAGCCTTGCGGTAAGTGATACGCACGCCGTCGGCCATGGCATAGTCAAAGTTCGGAATGGACTGACCGCCGTGCTGGTCGTTCTGGTTAGACTGAATGGCAATAGCAGCCAAAGCAGCGTAGCTACGGATATCCTTGGGTTCACGAAGGTGACCGTGACCGGTATTGAAGCCATTCTTGAAAAGCTTCTTGAGGTCGATCTGGCAGCAGGTCATGGTAAGGGAATAGAAATCCAAATCGTGGATATGGATATCACCTTCCATGTGGGCGCGGCTGTGCTCGGGCTTGAGCATCATCATGGTGTAGAAATGCTTGGCCGATTCGGAACCGTACTTAAGCATGGTACCCATGGCGGTATCGCCATCGATGTTTGCGTTTTCACGCTTGAGGTCGGATTCCTTGGCAGAGCTGAAGGTAATATCGCGGAGCGTATGCATGAGGCGAGTATTGACTTCGCGCACGCGGGTACGTTCAGCACGGTACAAAATGTAGCTCTTGGCGGTATCAGCATAGCCACCTTCGGTAAGAGCCTTTTCGACAGCATCCTGAATTTCTTCGATTTCGGGAACGTTCTTGCCCTCGGCTTCGAGCTTGCCCACCACATCGGCAGACACCTTGAGGGCCGTGCTCGTGAGCACGTCGTCGTTTCCCAACAAATTCAACTGACTTTGAGCGGCCTTGATCTGTTCGTCGAGCTCGCCCGATGCGCGGAATGCCTTGACAATAGCGTCGGCAATTTTTTCAATGTTGAACGGCATCTCACGGCCGTCGCGCTTCCTTACAGAAACAATCATCTACCAATCCTTGCTGCTCGACGAATTGGCTCCCTATAAGCAAAATTCGTGTCGAGCATACTTTTTTCTTTCAATTCCGATATTTACTATATCTTGTGCCTAAGTTTCGGGATAAAGCACAAGATATGGAAAACAATATAATAAATGTGCGTGTCATTGGAAGACATTTTTCAAAAAAATAACGCTTTTTGCGTAAATTTAAGATTACAAAAGAAAATTTATCAACAATCCAAAACAGAGACGCTTTAACCTGTTTTGAACAAAATAAACGCAAAAAAAGCTAACGCCTTTATTTATAAGCAGTTAGCTAATTATAACCATTGAAGTCACTTATCAACAGAAAAATAAAAGTTTTTTATAACCAATGTCTTGACAAATAAAATTAGTGTGACTAGCCACCCTATTGGAGCAATTCTACGACCAAATGAACCGATGCAGAAATGCTCACCGAGTCTGCAATGGATGCCAACATGGCTTCTTCACTATAGCCGTTGAACTTGGCTGTAGCCAAGACGGTTCTTCCGTAGGCAATGCCGTCGTTGTTACCGTTTTCGCTGACAGAGATTACCTTACCAAGAGAGCCGCCAACACTTTCAGCATAGCTTCCTGCCTTGTCCAAAGCTTTCTTGCCCACCAAAAGAACCAATTCCTTTCGCAAGGAATCCTCGCTCTTAAGACGCGCGGTCGTACGATCAATTTCCACATCCAGTTCAGCAGAAAGTACCGCCACTGCGGCTGCAGCAACAGACCTCGACGAGCAACGGATTGCAAAAGACTGACTCACCACATAACCCGTAAGGCTACGAGTTCCCTTGTCGTAGGACCATTCCTTACGCATATCGACACTGTTCTGTTCGATATCGGCATTCTGGATATCGAGTTTATTCATTTGTTCAAAAATCGCTTGGCGACGAGCTTCGAGCTGCTTATAGAGCAGTTCCTTGTCGCGGCCGCGCAATTCAAGCATCGCCACCGTCACGAACTCGTTGGCTTCGTACTTGCGTGATTCCGAAGCGGACACCTTTACCGTAGACATCTGCGCATCGCTTACCACAGACGGGACCTTCAAGGATTTCGGCATGGCATTCTGCATAGCGTTTTCTTTATTGGTCGTGAGCAGCAGGAAGCCGAGCAGCACCACCAAGAAGACGAGACCCAATGTAACTTTGTTCATATTCAACCCCTATGACAAGTTCATTTCTTTGTTGAAACCAAATTGGTAACCGCATTAATAAGCAAGGCCATCACGATTGTCGTGGTCATGCTAATAAAGGGCATCCAAGGCCAGCTGAAAATTCCTCCCAACACCGCAGGCACACCAAAGGCAGGAATCCCTTGCACCAAGATAAGGCTTGCCATTCCCAAAACTACAGCCACAATAACAACCCAACCGCGAAGTTTCTTGGAACCCGTTCCAAAGACCTTGTCGGCAAAGAAGGCGAGCAAGAACATTCCCAAAAGTGGCCCTGTGAAAAGTCCGGTAAAGAACAATGCATTCTTGAGAAGGCTCCCCTGCTGGGTTGCAGCAAACAAGGCAAAGAAAATCCCCAGAATTCCCCAGACGGCAGTCCAAATCTTGGCACGCTTAAGCCCTCCGATTCCAGCATTTTCATCCCAGCCCAAAAAGTCGCGTTCCGAGGTGTTACCCAAGGAATTGATGGCCCCCGAAAGACTACTCATGGCTGCCGCACAAATGGCCGCCACAATCAGCCCCGTCACACCCACCGGAAGTCCATTTACAATAAAGTAAGGAAACACGTCATTTTGCCCTAAGCCTTCGGGAAGAGGCGCTGCATGAGCCTTCTGGTAATAAACATAGAGTGCTGCGCCCACCCAATAGAACAAGATCGAAACGGCACAGCCAAGCACCATAGAAAGAATACTGGAACGATTTGCGGCCTTCACGTCTTTACAGCTCAAGTAGCGTTGCACAAACTGTTGGTCGCAACCGCGAATGGCTATTTCAAGAATCGCATAGGCAAAGCCCGCCGAAACAAGCGTACGCGCATTGGAGATATCCATCGATGCATCCCACCACTTGGTCTTGCCCGCTTCGCTTGCAAGGGCCGCCATTTCACCAAAGCCACCCACCGAATTCGAAATGATCAAAAGCACCAGAACTCCGCCGCCAAAGAAGACGACAAACTGCATGACATCGGTCCAGATGACCGCCTTGATACCGCCAAACCAGGTATAGAAAATTGCAACCGCCGCCGAAACGATAATCGCAAGTTTCAAGTCGATATGCAAAATCTGCGCAAGCACAAGCGACGGCGCAAACAAGAGAATTCCTGTGCGGAGCAGCAGGTGCAAGCAATAGAAAATCGCCGCAATTCGACGCACCGGGCGCGAGAAACGAACTTCAAAAAGTTCGTAGGCGCTATTAATACCCGAAGTACGGAATCGGGGAATAAAAACAAAGCCCACCACCACAATACTGATGAGGGCTCCAATCTGGAACATGAGGAACGTCATGTTGTCGCCGTACACATCGGCAGGCGCACCCAAGAACGTCGTGGCACTGACAGAAGTTGCAATAAGGCTAATGCCCACGGCCACCCAAGGGATAGAACCACCACCCAACATGTATTCTTTGAGATTCTTGTTCCCGCGGGAAACAAACAAACCGATTGCAACAGAGAGCAACAAGTAAGCAACGAGAACAATCCAATCAAGTAGTGTAAACATAGAATACAGGGGTTAATGGTTAGGAACGCCTTACACTGCGGCCGGTTCGGCTTCGGCAGTCTGGAATTGCACCACTTGGTTACGGCCACCTTCCTTGGCACGGTACAAAGCCTGGTCCGCATTGTTGATTGCCTTCTGCAGGTCGCCATTAAAGCCCTGCGTGAGCAAGAAGGCACCAACGCTCACCGTGACACGCAAAGGTTCTGCCTGGTGGACATCGAATACCAGTTTTTCTACCGACTTGCGGATTCGTTCTGCGGTATCCACCATGCCTTCGGCATTGGTATCGATCAAGGCTACCACGAATTCTTCACCGCCAAATCTTGCAACGATATCGATTTCACCACGGATTTCTTTACTGATGGTGTCGGCAATTCCCTTGATTACCACGTCACCAATCGGGTGACCATAAGTATCGTTCACATGCTTGAAGTGGTCGATATCCATCATCAAGAGACCTATGCTATACTTGCTACGATCGGCGCGAACCTTTTCGGCACGGAGTTTTTCAAACATGGTCTTCTTGTTAATAAGCCCCGTATGACCATCGCGCATGGCCTGGTCGCAGCCCTGTTCATACTTGCGGGCGCGATTGTAGGCAAAGCCCGCCACACCTGCAAACGCCTTGAGCAATTCCTTCTCGTGATCGTTATAGGGCATAGAACTGCTGCTTTCAAGGCAAATCGCAATTTCAGCCGTATCGGAATCATGTTCGGCTGCAATAGGCATCACCAGAATCTGGCGCAGGTTCAAGTTCTTACGTTCAGAATCGTTCAACCGAGGCAGGTAGTCCTTAAAGCCAGGCAAGAAGGAACGTTCCATGGGACGGTTGCGCAAGAGCGCGAGAACGAAGACCCCCTTGTCCGAAAGCGTAAAGGTCTTGTTTGTAAACTGTTCTGAATCGACACCATCACAGAATACCACGCGACCGTTCATGTCGTCCCCCTGATCCATGGCGAGAATCGTCAAGCGGTCATAGGCCATATTCGCCTTCACATAATTGATAATCTGCTTGTAAATGTCCTTCACCGTCATGGTCTGGAAGAACTTGCGCAGGTAACTGTAAAGTCCACCATACTGCTGCAGGGCAATATGCTTTTGTGCCGAGTAGAAACCCTTATAGTCCAGCATCGAAATAGCGCTTGCGATAAACTTGAGCGCATTAGCCGTCATGTCGTTAAACGCATTCGGGTACACGGAATCCATTACAAGTGCACCTACGCGAAGCCCGGAAGCATGATCGATCATGGGGACGGCCACCATCGACTTGATAGACGGATTGTCGAGATAGTACATCACGCTCTTCGCCCCCGGAAGGTCGCCTTCCAGAAGACGGTTCACATTGTTGCGGAACAATTGACCCAAAAGGCCCGACGTTTCGGTAATGCGCGTGCGGAGGTTCACCGAAATTTCTTTATCATTTGCAAAATTGCGGATACCCCATTCCCTCTGGTTTTCCATCTGCGTAAACACGATGACAGAATTCACATGCGGAACCACGATCTTGAGCGCAAGCAGCATGTCGGTCATGGAACGGTTGATATCGGCATTGGCGCGGGCCCAGACCTGACTCACCTTGAGAGCGGCTTCAGGTTCATTAGCCATACCCTTGGGGGCATTGGAAAATTCGTTCTGCAAAGTCGGGGTAATAATCGGGGTGTTCGTCGTCGAACGTTTCTTGAAAATCGTCGGAATGGGAGCAGTTGGAGGCTGCTGGGAATTCGGGCCGGCAAGGCGCGGGCGGTTCATGCAAGCAAGTACGAACGCGACAACGGCAAAGGGAATAAGGAACAGGAACATTCCCCCCTGGAATGCGAGGCCAAGCAAAAGGCCCGCGACCACGAATAAAATTTCTGCAACAGACATATCTTTCCCGCTATAAACGGAAGGAACGGTACAACATTACCACCGAGACCCCGCCATATACAAAATGACTGATCCATGCCGCCCAAAAAGGCGAAAGCGCACCATTTTCTCCCATCTTCAAACCAATTCTTTCTACGATATAATAGCTAAAAACAATCAATAGGCCAACCCCGAACTTCTGTGAAAGGCCTCCAGAACGACTATAGCGGTGACAAAGGGCTGCACCGATGAGTAGTACAATCAAATTCATCCAATGAGCAGAACGCTTAAACTGAAGCGCCGTTTCCATGGCACGGGTATCTTCACCAGAACGCCTAAGCACGTTGATTCGGGCCATCACCATCTTGGAATCCATTTCGTCGGCAGTCTGGCGTTCGTTAATCAAGTCGCCCGGATAGGTAGTCACCTTGTCGCACAGCTTTTCACGCTGAATCGGGTACACGTTAACCGTACCATCTTTATGGAATTCACGACGGTAGCCTCGTTCAAACTGCCAACAGCCCGGCGGCGGGTCAATGCTAGAAAGCCTTGCGATAGAATCGAGCGAATCCTTGGGGGCATCTTCGATCCAGCGGGCAATTTTTGCATCGTAGCGTTCCACCAGGCGGCCATCTTCGCGAAGGAGCAAAACCACGTCGCGACCAAAGCGGCCCTTGCCGGAATAATGCCTAAAGAACCAGCTGGCCCGTTCGCTATCGATAAAGGTAAAGTCGCGTTTTTCCTTGATGCGGGGATTCTTCTTTTTCTGGGCATTGGTTTCCATGGTCTCGAGACGCTTATGATTAGCGTCAGGGAGCCAAAGTTCACTCATTTCGTACGAACCGATAGACACTAAAACTCCGAACAAGAAAATCGGAATCAAGGTTTTGAAAGGAGCCTGCCCGGAACTCTGCATGGCACTCATTTCAAGATGGCGAGCCATGTTGCCAATGGAGGCTAACACCGCAATGAACAAGGCTACCGGAGAAATCAGGTAAAGCATGTAAGGCAGGTAGCTTACGTAATAATCAACCGCATCCTTGGTGTCGCGGGCAAGCCAAGTCTTGATGTTACCTACGAAGTCGATGACCGCAAACATGAGGATTGCGCCAAGCAACACAATCAGGAACATCTTCATGAAATTCCACATCATGTACCGTGAGAATTTCATCCGATCCTCCTAGTAAAGATGCCAAAAATTTTCTTGAAGAATCCGCCAATGGCTCGCAGCACCCTGAAGAACCTGGAATCACCCGAGAAACGGTCTCGCACCATCGCAATCGTAATGAAAATGCCAAAGGTGCCAATGATAATGTTCGACGCCCACATGGCAAGGACCGGATCGATCAGGAGCCTGTCGGCCATGTTTTCGCCGCCAATCAAACAAATCCAGTAAATAACAAAGAAGGCCAGGCTATAAAGAATACCTGTACCGATACCGCCCTTGCGAGCCATAATACCGAGAGGAGCGCCAATCAAGATAAAGATAAAGCAAGCGAAACCGGTACTGTACTTCTTGTGGATTTCTACCGTGTACTGCGCCTTGCGCTTGAGTTCCGATTCCATTCTGCCGTACAATCTTTCGGTAGTACGGAGTGCCGCAATTTCCTGCACGCGGAGTCGCTGCAAGGACCGCCTGCGCTGGATAGAATCAATCTTGGTTCCGCTTTCCACCGATTCGGGAACAATCGAGTCCCCCAAGATATGCGACCGCAATTCGACAAGCGTGTTCAGACGTTTTTCAAGAGCTTGGCTCCTATATTCGCCGTAGCGTTTTTCGGCATCTTCGACCACCTCGTTCATCATCTCGATCGGCATTTCGCGGTCGCTACGGTAACTGCGGCTGCGACGTTCCAAGCGGTCATCCACATTCTTCATGGCAAGATCTTGCGAGAAATAGCGGATGCGGAAATAGTTTTCTGGATTGTCCGCATCGGTCATGTGGGTTTCACCACTACGCAGGCGAAGCATGAGGGTCGCCCCATTGTCTTCGTATTCCATGGTCGCACTGTCGGCATAGACGATACGGGGCGCCCCCTTCTTTTCCATTTCAAAAATCTGAATTCCGTACAAAGTTCCCGTTACAGGATCGATACGGTTCACCCACAGCTGAACATCGGGGAACTGCGTAATAAGCCGACCCGCATCGATGAACACGTGGGGCTTTTTGCGGGACACCGCATTCATCAGTTCTACGGAGCGGTGGTTCGCTTCGGGAAGCACCCAGTTATTGAACACCACCATCAGTACCGAAATCAGCATCGACACAAGAAGCACCGGACGCATGAGCGAAAGCGGCGATACACCAGCCGCCTTGCAGGCCGTGATTTCCTGGTCACCCGAAAGCCTACCGAAGGCCATGAGGCTTGCCACAAGGACCGCCATCGGAATCGAAAGCGAAAGCATCCACGCCAGATTCAACGCGAATATTTCAAGAACAGTCGAGGCGGGAAGCCCCTTCGACAGCACATTATCAAGAATTTTGACGAGAAAATCCACCACGAACAGGAACGTGATCCCAAAAAGAGCGGCCAAAAAGGGACCGATGAGCTCTTTCAACACGTAGCGGACTAAAATCATTTTTCTGAACTTACAAAATTTTCTACTTTACGGGAGTAAAATTAGAATTAACCAAAGAAAAAAAATGAACCTGTTCAAGAATATTCCCTTATTCCTTTGTATTTTAGCTGAAACTGCATTTTTGGTAGGTTGTTCTTCTAGCGGCAAATCCAAGATGAAACACACTGAGTGGTGCCGTATTCGCTTTGAAGGTGCAGAGGAACTTTTCAAGAAAGAAAAATATGGCCGCGCCACAGACAGACTGGAGGAAATTCTTTCGACTTGCGCCGGCACGGGCTATATGGAACAGGCTCAGTTCTTGATGGCCGAAAGCTATTTCAACATGGAAGAATGGATTGACGCCCGCGGTGAATACGGAAGCTTTATCTTGAACTTCCCGGGTTCGCCCTTTATCGAGACAGCCGAATTCCGTAAGGCCATATCGTCGTTCAACATGGAATTCCGTGTGAGCCGTGACGAGGCGAACACTACCATCGCCATGAAGGACTTCGAACGCTACCTGTCCAACTACCCCGATTCTCCGCTTCGCGATTCGGTAAACTACTACTACAACCTGCTTGTTGAACGCTTGGCCGAAAAGGAATTCCAGACCGCAAGACTTTACCTGCGCATGGACAAGTACCAGGCTGCAGTGATTTATTTCAAGGAATTCCTGGAAACCTACCCCAACAGTAAGCGCCGCACCGAAGCATTGTTCATGATTGCCCAGGCCTATAACGAACTGGACCAATTTGAAACCGCCAAGCTTTACTTGAACATCGCCCGCAACGAAGCGAACCCCGACGACAAAAAAATTCAAAAGCAGATTGCAAAGACCGAAAAGAAAATCGACAAGGCCGAAATCGCTTTTGCCAAACGCATGAAAAAGGATTCTCAGAAGAAGCGTTTCTTTAAGGAAGACCGCGAAATGCAGAACTAATGGTTTGTAGGCCGTAGACAGTAGGAAGTTGGAAAAAATCAAACGGTGAAAGTTCTTTTGTACATTCTCCTTGTGGCGATTCTTGCCACATCTGCGATGGCCGCCGAAGAAACTTCGACCCGCGACCGTTCCAGGCTTTCCATTTTCTTGCAGCCAGCCGTTTCTTTTTTGGATTTTCCCGAACGCGAATACTTCCAGAACGCAATCGACACGCTGTACCTAAGTTTTAGGGAAGACGCCCTCACCGAAAGTGAATCCTTGAGTGTCGCCAAGCAGGACTTTCAGAAGGTAAACTTCTGCTTCCCCATCTCGGCCGGATTACAGTACCAGATTTTTCGGGATAACTTCATCAGCGCGGGCGTCAGTTTTATCTACGACAACGAATCTGTCGTACTTACCGACCGAAAGAACCGCAGCCACAATTACAGCTACACCATTCAAGGCATGCCGTTTTTCTTAGAATACCGTCTAGGCATTCCCAAGAACCTTATGACGCTTTCGGGCGAAAGCCTCTTTAGTGTGGCCGTGCGCTGGTACTGGGTACTGCCCGGCACCGAAATTTACTCCACCTGGGGCAGAATGGAAGCCAAAACGCCCCTGCTGGGAGCAGGCTTTGGCGTAAGCGTCGGCTACTTGATCGCAAACTGGAAAAATTTCAACATTTACGGAGATATCGGATTCAGCAGCATCAAGGTTGAATCGAACAAGAAATTCTCTAGCATTGTTCCTGATGGTCCCGAAAAGAAGGCCAAATGGAACATCGGCGGACTCACGATGCAGGTGCGTATCGGCTTTGGGCTCTGGAACGAACCGGAACCTAAAGAAGATAAAGACGACGATGATGACAAGAAATCCCCGGAGGAATAATGAGTCTTATTCCTGGCGAGAAGTTGCATTACGCCGAAACGCATTTTAAGTTCAAACTCCCGTGGTCGTTACTGTACAGGCCGTGGCCCGAAATTCTGGTAGATGCACCCTTTCAATTTGTTCCCGGCGTAAAACCGATGCTGTGGATTGTGGTGCGAGACGCCCAACGGTTTCCGACTCTAATTGAAAAGATGGAAATCAACATCCAGGGAACCGATACAGACTCTAAAAATATCCCAGAAAGATCACTGGACCTGCAATATCGCGCAACCGAACAATTCTGCTTTTACCAGATTTATTTAGGCACCCTCCCCGCCGGAAATTACGAAATCCGTTGCAAGATTCTCGCAAGACGAATCGATTCCAACAGCGGAGCCGATTTAGGCAAAACAAAAATTTTTGAACGGTGGAATCATCCTGGGCTCAAGTCTGTTCCTCTAAAAATTCAGGTACTTGCCGAAAAACCGCCTAAGGCCCCGGGATTTGTCGCCGGCGAAATGCATTGCCACACGTACTATTCAGCAGACCATGTGGAACACGGCGCAGAGCCTGCCGTATTGCAACAGGCGGCCAAGGCTGTCGGGCTTGACTTCGTGAGTTGCACCGACCACGCCTACGATTTTGCCTACACCACCGAAGATTACACCAAGGAAGCGGACACTCCGCTCACCCGCTTCGACGCCCTGCGCGAAGAAGTCCGCGAACTAAATCAGAATGCAGATATGCCACTTATGATTGCCGGCGAAGAAGTTTCGGCAGGCAACTCCAAAGGCGAAAACGTGCACATGACGGTACTCGGGCCAGAATGCTATTTGCCAGGTCTCGGCGACTGCGGACGCAACTGGCTCGACAACAAGCCGACATTCCGTATTCCGAAGTTGCTCGAAATGACAAAGGCGCATTGCTTTGCCGCCCACCCGATGCAGCCCATAGGCTACCTCGAAAAATTCATTTTCCGCCGCGGCTATTGGAGCCACAAAGACTTGAATCTGGATACGAACCATAAAATTCGAGGAATCCAGTTCTGGAACGGTATTCGCGACGAAGGCTTTAAGCTTGGAAGAGAATGGTGGATCGAGGAACTCGGCAAGGGGAATTACTTGCTCCCCATCGGCGGAAACGACGCGCATGGAGATTTGAACGATACGACTGCCGTCGCGATCCCACTCGTATCGCTAAAGCATAGTCGCGACCATGTTTTCGGGAAGGTGAGAACGGTTGTTAAAATAGACGAGAGAGGATTATCGCTTGAATCACTCAACGAGGCTTTCGCAAGCGATAACTGCTACATTACCGATGGCCCAGCCCTCTGGTGGGAACGCGGCGAAAAGAAGGTTACCTTCCACGCCCGCAATACGCAAGATTTCGGCGGAGCCTTCCGCTACATCCGCATTTATGGCAGGCGCCGTAGTAACAGCGGGAAGCTCGCCGTCCAAGAAAGCATCTGTATGGAAAGCCTAGTCTTGCCGCCTTCTAAAACGGACATTACCGTAAATGCTGACGACTTTGCCTACTTGCGCGCCGAATGTGAAACCGCCACTGGCAAATTTGCGATGACATCCGCCGCCGTACTTTAGGAGAGACTCATGCCACGATTCATGTCGCCCATGCGCCCCCGATACATGCGTTCTCCAGCGGACATTCCCAAAGAAGGCCTGCAGGTACAATCCATAACGGCGACACCCGAGGCTCCGAAAAACGTCGCATCCATAAATGCAGCCGCAAACGAGGATTCGCACGAACCGCAAGAACCTGAATATCCTGAAATTGTCTGCGTGTCCGAAGGTACGTTCCGCCAGATTCGCGATGACAGCCTGGTACTCCTTTCGCAAGGAATTTCTCACCGACTGTTGCGCAGTATCGAAGGCCCGTTTCTGATTTTCGTCTTGCCCGAACACGAAGAGTTTGCACGCCTACAGCTCGCCCTTTACCGCAAAGAGAATCCTCCCAAAGAAGAAAACCCGCCGATTCCCTTGAGCTTTAGCCTGCAGCCCCTATGGGTTTTACTTGCACCGACTATCGCCACGTTGATTGATTTTACAGACAAAGTAAATCTTCATTCACACGGAATCTCGGATGCCGGCAAGGTCCTTAAAGGAGAATGGTGGCGTACCCTCACGGCACAGACCTTGCACGGCGACGTAAGACACTTGGCTTCGAATTTAATTTGCGGCTACATCGTGATGAACATGATTACCTTCCGCATTCCGCTGCTGCGGCTTGCGCCGTTTATCGCGATTGCGTCTGCAATCGCGAACCTGTGCGTTTCATTGACGGTGCAGACGAACTTTCGCTCGCTCGGGTTTTCAACATTCGTATTCGCTGCCATCGGCTGCCTCTCGGTGATTGAATTCAGGCTTATGCCCAAAGAAACCCACGGTCTGCTCCGGCGTTTCGCACCGCTTTTCGGCGCAGCATCGCTTGCCGTATTCCTCGGACTCGGTGAAAACGCCGACATTCTCGGTCACGCCTACGGCTTTATTGCAGGACTCTTCTGCGGGTTCATACCCAGCAAAAAGGCGCTCCGCTGGGGGACGCCGCTTTCTACCATCGACGGAATCGGCCTGTTGCTTTACTACGCGTTCTACATTGTCGCGTGGAAAATGGCGATGGCATAAAAAGCCGCACGAAGACCCGTTATTTACACATACAAAAAGGCGGTCTTAGACCGCCCTTAAAGTAAATTTCAATTTCTTTAATTAATTCCGAAATCCGAGTTCCGTATTCCGAACCAACTAGATGTTCAAGAACTTCTTGGCCTTATCAGCATAAGCCTGGTTGTCACCGTAGACCGTGAGAATGCGTTCTGCAGTCTGCTTGGCCTTGTCGGCAGCACCAAGTTGCTCGTAAACGAGCGTGAGCTTCCACATGGCATCAGCTACCATCGGGACCTCGTCCACCGGTTCGTCCTTTTGGTAACGGTCTTCCTTATCGCCCGTACGCTTGGCAAATTCAGCAATGTACTTTTCAAGGAGACCAGCAGCGGCAGAATAGTCCGCTTTTTCAATCTTCACAGAGGCAAGACCGTGCATGGCAGCCGAACGGACCAGAGCCACAGAGCCAGCGTTATCGAGGCTCTTCTGGAAGAACACTGCAGCGGCATCAAAGTCGCCAGCCTGGTACTTGATATTACCAGCATAGAGAGCAGCCTTGGCCAGTGCCACACCAGAAAGTTTGCCGGAATTAATCTTGGATTCGAATTCCACGAAGGCAGAGTCCTTCTGATCTGCATAAAGGAGCGTCATGCCCGGTCCGAGAAGTTCGGCCTGTTCAGCTGCGGCAGCCTTACGATAGTCACGGAACTGCACCACGCCCACCACAATAACCATCACCACCACGAGGGCTGCAATGACCTTGGAGCCATGTGCGACAAAAAATTCCTTAATTTCAGAATTGTTGGTATTCGATTCGTTAGCCATTTTTTTGGTCCATGTTTAAATTTTTGTGTTCCAATCATAGAAAAATTTTAATGTGTTGTCAGCACACCTTGACAAAACACCCCCCTTTTGCTAATTTTGCGCCTACCATGCCACTCTAGCTCAGCTGGTAGAGCAGCTGATTCGTAATCAGCAGGTCGGCAGTTCAAATCTGCTGGGTGGCTCTAAAGCCCTGGTTCACAAGGAACCAGGGCTTTTTTGCATTTTAATTACGCATTCTTTACTTTTTTCATACAACGTAATTTTTTATTGCAAAAACCCAATTATTTTTCTCAATTTCGCCTCGCTTTAAGCAAATTAACATAGGGTTAATCATGAAGACAAAGATTCTTTTTAAGACGACTGCTGCAGTCGTTACCTTTGCAGCATTTTCATCCGTCGCTTGGGCAGACGAGCCTAAGCCCGACTGCGAGTTCCCTGGTGGCGCCTATTACGATGCAACAAATACACTCCGTTTGGAATCGTTCACCGATGACAGCGCCAAAGTCGAAATCAGTAACGAAGCCGCTCAGTGCGTAAATAGCAAAACAAGCGAATTCAAGCTGATTGTGGCACGTAACACGGCTCTCGCCGCCAATTCCACTATCGTTCTTCCGGCTAATTTCAAAATCCAGAACGATTGTGTCAAGCTCTATGAACCTGTCGAATTTTCTACTGATGCCGAAGGCAACTGGAGCGTCACTGCTTCGCACCTGAAGGGCGAAGGTGATGGCAACAAGCCCATGCTGATGATTACCGACACAGACAGAAATGAATGCCAAGACATCAAGGACATCGAGTTTACGGGACGCGAATTGCGTTCTACAGAACATGCAGTCACCTATGTTTGGCTTTACAACAACAAAACTCAGAACAACGACTGGTCCCTTGAAGGAACCTACTCCTTTATCCGTTGGGAAAAGGACAATGCCGAATTGGGCATGGTTTACGGCTACGCCGCCAAGGAAAAGGGAAAAGTCACTCCAGGGCAGTTTGTCCAAGTCGGTTCCAATGCCTACATTCCGCCTCTGCGCGCCTATCTCAAGTACATCGGCAAAGAACCTCTATCCCAAAAGAACAAGGCTCTCGCCAAGACTGCTGAATCGGCACAAGACAACGGGCAGGTTTTCGCTCTTCCGAAAACGATTGATGTCCACCTCATCGAAGACGACGGCACAACCAGTCTCGCGAAGTGGAACACTGCAACCGGCGAAATCAAGAAGTTGAATCACTGGTACGATCTGAAAGGTCGTAAGTTCCAGAACAAACCCACGAACAACAGCGTGTTCATCAACAAAGTACGCGCCAACCACTAATTTGGGGGACAGAATAATGAAAAAGAGAGAATATTTCGCACCGAAAATGGAAATCATCCGTTACAATCACGAGACAGTCCTCCTGAGCGGAAGCGGCGAAGCCGAATGCGACAGCGAATACTGCGACGAACTGGGCTTTAATATTCCTGAAGCCAACAACAAGAAAGTCTAACCGATATTCCCGAAGTTCCCTGATATTTGGGAAAAGAAATCCCGCTCTTGGAGCGGGATTTCTTGATTTTACTGGACTTTGTAAAGTTTAACCTTGGCCTTTTAACCGGCTACTGCAATGTCGTGTTTTCGGTGCGACAGTATTCAGTGGAATCTCGTTCGAACGGAATGATTTCGGTTCTCATGACTTCCATTTTGCCGTTGCTAGCCGTCACGGAAACAATGAGGCTGTAGACGCCGCATTCGGTGAATCCCGGATCCAGCAAGTTGATAGACACGTAGACAGAATTCATGGAATTCAAGTCAATGGCGTCCAGCGTGGGGGTGAGAATCGGGTTGGAATTGACCATCACAGGAGCGATAGTCATGTTATTGACATCATTACCCTTAGCGACTTTAAATTCAATACCGATAAAGGCTTTGTAGAAAGAGCTGTCCATGACGGTAGTGCCACCGGCAAGATCCAACATGAATTTTCCCATGAAACGCACTTCATCGCCAAACACTCTTGATTCAAACTCAGTGGCTTCGATAACAAAATCGCTCTGATTAGGAGCAACAATCTCACTGTTACTTGAATTTTCAATAAAACTACTAGACGAAACCTCCTCCGCAGAACTGCTCAAAAGTACTTTTGAAGAGCTTGATGCTGGTTTTTCGTCCAGCTTTGCGGAACTGCTAGATTCAACTTCATCAGCATCGGAAGACGACAAAAGCTCGGACATTCCATCTGACTCGACTGACGAAGAATCGTCAGAGCACCCCACAAACATAAACGCAGCGACAAGACTCATTGCAGCAAAGCAGCGAACAACAAATTGATGCCTCATAATCATCCCTTAGTAAATTGATTATACCACCACAAATGTAGCCAACGATTTAACAACGTCAAGGATTATTTTATACCGAAAACAAAAAATCCCGTTTTTTCACGGGATTTCTCTAGACGAAGTTAGAAACGAGGCTACCCTCGAGCGGCTAATTCTTCTGGCGTACGGGCTAGAATATCCCAGTCGCCGCGCTTGATAATCTTGTAGGCGTAACCTTGTTCGGTAAGGAACAGCTGGCGGTTCATGGCGAATTCCTGTTCCTTGGAATCCTGCGTCACGATGCTGTAGAAATGCGCCGCGCCACCGTCGCTCTTCGGGCGGAGCACGCGACCGAGGCGCTGGGCTTCTTCCTGTCGGCTACCGAAGGTACCCGAAATCTGAATCAGCACGTTGGCATCGGGCAAGTCAATAGCGAAGTTACCCACCTTCGAAACCATCAAGTTCTTCTGCGTTCCGTTACGGAAGGCGGCATAAAGCTTTTCGCGGTTCTTGTTCGGCGTCTTACCCGTAATCAGCGGAATCTGCAAATCTTCGGAAAGGGCTTCGAGCTGGTCGATGTACTGGCCAATGATCAGCACGCGGTCATCGGGCTTGTCGAAGTACTTGAGCAGGCGTTCTACGATGTCCGTCTTTTCGGGATTTGTAGATGCCAGCGTAATCTTTTCGCGGACAGGCGCAAGCGCATACTTCATCTTGAGTTCCGGTTCCATCGGAATGCGGATTTCGTTACAGTCGGCAGTTGCAATCCAGCCCTGGGCTTCCAGAATACGCCACGGAATGTCGTACTTTTTCGGGCCAATCAAGCTGAACACTTCGGTTTCCTTGTGGTCTTCGCGCACGAGCGTTGCCGTAAGGCCCAGGCGGCGAGTGGCCTGCATTTCAGTACTCAAGCGGAACACCGGAGCCGGCAGCAAGTGCACTTCGTCGTAAATCATGAGGCCCCACTTCTCCTGACTGAACAGCGGGAAGTTGGCAAGTTCCTTCTTGACTTCTTCTTCGGTCAAATCGTCGATATCGGCATCGGCTTTTTCGTCAGCCTTCTTGGCACGCTTGCGCTGCGTCAGAATCTGGTAGGTCGCCACCGTCACAGGACCGATTTCCTTGACTTCGCCGGAATATTCCTTCACCTGGTCAAGCGTCAAGTCCGTCTTGTCGCAAATTTCGCGAATCCACTGACGGCTAGCCGAAATGTTCGGCGTCAAAATCAAAGTCTTAGTTTGTACCAAAGCCATCGTGGCAAGGCCAATCACCGTCTTACCCGAACCGCAAGGCAGCACAATCACGCCAGAGCCGCCCTTCTCGGAACCGCTCGCGTAGAACACCTGGGCAGCTTCTTTCTGGTAATCGCGCAGGGCAAAAGGCTTTCCGCCCACAGTCGTTTCGCGCAGGTGAATCGGAAGCGGATCGCCCACGGTATAGCCGGCCAAGTCTTCGACCGGGAACCCGGCGTTGGTAAGCGCCATCTTCAAGTGGCCGCGACGTTCCGGATCTACTTCAGCATGCAAGTCATCGATAAAGTGAAGCACGTACGGCTGCACTTCTTTAAGGTTGCAGATTTCGGTGAACATGTACTTGTCATCGGATTCTACAATCAGCTTGTCGCCTTCTTTTTTCAGACGAAGCAATCCGTAACGAGACATGTAGTCTTCGATTTCGGTCACCACGGATTCCGGAATCGGGAACCGGCTCTGGCTTTCGAGACGTTCGAGCACTTCTTTCGCACGGAGCCCGGTTGCCGCGGCATTCCACAGGCTTAGGGGGCTAATCTTGTAGGTGTGTAAATGTTCTGGGCTCTTGACCAATTCGGTAAACGGTGCAATCGCATCGCGAGCCGCTTCATAAGTGGGGAGATCGACCTCCACCATGATTTCCATATTACTCTGAACAATAATGGCGCCATTCGGATTCATAGGCGCCAAATTTAGTAAAAAAAAGTCTCCCGCGTTTAAGCGGGAGAACAAAGATATCTTTAAATAAGAAGATTAAGACTTACTGACTACTCAGCGTCCATATCGGCTTCGTCGATTTCGGCGTTGTGGTAAACGTCCTGGACGTCGTCGTGGTCTTCGAACTTGTCGATGAGCTTGAGGAGCTTCTGGGCATCTTCGTGACCGAGCTTCACCGGGTCGTTGGCGACGTAGGTGATTTCAGCACTCATCATTTCGATACCGGCAGCTTCGAGAGCCTTGGAAACGGCATCAAAGGCTTCCGGAGAGGTGGAAATTTCATGCACACCGTCTTCGGTGCTCATATCTTCGGCACCAGCTTCGAGCACGAGGTCCATGACCTGGTCTTCCGGATACTTTTCTGCGTCAACGATAATCACACCCTTGTAGGTGAATGCCCAAGACACGGAACCGGATTCACCCATGGCGCCGTTGTTCTTGTTGAAGATGTTGCGAATTTCGGCAACGGTACGGACCTTGTTGTCGGTCAGGCACTGCACCATGATGGCAATGCCGGCCGGGCCGCGACCTTCGTACAGCGGTTCCGTCATTTCGGTACCGGAGTTAGCACCCGTACCCTTGGCAATGGCGCTTTCGATATTCTTGGTCGGCAAGCTCTGGCTCTTGGACTTGAGGATTGCCGCACGCAGACGGGGGTTTGCGTCGGGGTTTCCGCCGCCGAGCTTAGCAGCAATGGAGATTTCCTTGATCAGCTTGTTCCAAGCCTTGGCGCGAGCAACGTCAGTCTTGGCTTTCTTACGTTTGGTGGTGGCCCATTTGGAGTGACCTGACATAGATTACCTCTAGTTGGATTAGTTTAAAATTACTTTTTTTTCAGCTGGCAGCGACGCTTTTCCTTGACCGAAAGACTCGGGTCATCACATTCATCGCTTACTTTTTTTTTCTTTTTCTTCTTAGCGACCGGAGCAGCCTCGGGTTCTGCATCGACGCGACGCTTACGCTTATTCATCGCAGCATCATCTTCGACCGGCCTTGCCTTTTTCTTTTTCGGGGCGACATTTTCGTCAGCCTCTACGCGGCGCTTGCGAGTCGTAATCGTCGATTCGTCATCCGAATTATCGGAGCTCTTTTTCTGCATCGCACGGAGTTTAGCCTTGTCGAGCGGGTCGGCGGAGGCCCTGGTAATGGCCTTGTCATACTTACCGCCCCACACGTTACCAAGAAGCGAACCGGATTCCAGAGCATCCTTCAAAATGCCCATGGCCCATTCGTCATTTGCCGGCGGCAAAAGCTTAAAGCGCAGGTTACGGATTCGGGTCGGTTCGTCTTCAAAGTAGAGCATCATGTCAAAGAAGCCCACCTGGTATTCCTTGTTGTCGGAGCCAACGGCTGTAGACGGAACATAGGCAAGCATCGCATAGACATCGCCATCGAAAAGGCCCGTGATCAAGGCATCGCCGTCACCGCCCGGGGCCTGCACTTCACCGTCAGCCTGGAAAGCCCACGGAGCGACATCCACCGTCAAGCGGAACTTGTGATAACCCTTATTGGCCTTTTTCAGCTTGAGCAGCGCACCCGAAAAAGCCTGGAACTCAGGCTCCAGCGTCTGCGCCGAACAAACCGCAGCAAAAACCAAACAAAGCAACACTATAAGTTTTTTCATAGGAACCTCCCTTTGAAAAGCTTATTAATTCTTGAAGAACAGAGCCTTGGCAGCCTCGAACATCGGATCCTTTTCATCCGGGTTGCGGCATTCCGTATAGATACGGACCTTGGGTTCCGTACCGGACGGACGCACCAGCATCCAGGAGTCGTCGTCGAAAATAATCTTCACGCCGTCGAGCGTCAAAAGCTGCTTCACGGTCTTTTCGTTGTTACCGACCATGACCTTTGCACCCGGCTGGGCGATGGTAGCGATGGCGTCGACCTTGGCCTTCAGCGGGGCACCCACGAGAGACTTGTCCACTTCGAAGCCCGAACGGGTCGGGTAGAAGCGGCCATATTCTTCGTACAGGGCGTCGAGGTATTCGCCGAGGTTCTTGCCAGTCACCGCCATGATTTCGAGAGCGATGAGGAGGCCGAACTGGGCATCCTTTTCGAGCGTGTTGTTCAGGCCAGAAATACCGTCGGATTCTTCGAAAGCCACGAGAGCCTTCTGCTTCGCATTGCGGCTGAGCCACGGGCGGAAGTTCTTGAAGCCCACCGGAGTTTCCATCACAGGCACGCCGAGCTTTTCGGCGATGATGTTCACAAAGTTAGAGGTAGCAACGGACTTAGCCACGCAACCCTGTTCCTTGCGCCAGGTAGCCATGTAGTGGAAAGCGATAGCACCGAACTGATTCATGTCGATTTCGCGCGTGCCGTCGTAGAAACGGATACGGTCACCATCCGGGTCAAAAATGGCGCCCAGGCGGAACCAGCTCTTGCTTTCGTCCAGCACCTTGCGGACCTTCTCGAGGTTCTTGCTGGACGGTTCGGGGGCGATGCCGCCGAACAGGGAGTCGTCTTCGTTACGGAGCGTAATCAGGCATTCCGGATTATCGAGGAGGGCGGCCGGACGGCGACGGGTAGAGCCGTGCACGTGGTCACAAACGAGAGTGAGGCGGCCCTTCTTGATGAATTCCTTGATGCGGTCGAACTTGATGGTTCCCTGCTTCACGAGGAATTCCTTGTAAATCTTGAGGGAGTCAATGATTTCCCAGTCAACCTTGCCCACCGGTTCAAACTTCCAGGTGGCCATCATTTCGTTGCTGAGCTTGGTAATGACGTTCGTGATTTCCGGACCTGCAGGACCGCCGTCGGCCGGGTTGAACTTGATACCGTTGTAGTGGCTCGGGTTGTGGCTCGGGGTCATGTTGATGGAGCAAGCGGCACCGAGCATCTCGATGCAGGCGCTGAATTCCGGAGTCGGCATTTCGCCACCGTAGTAGACCTTCACGCCGGCCTTGGCAAACTGGTCAGCCACGGCTTCGCAGAATTCGTGACCGAGCAAGCGGTTGTCGTGGCCAACGACCACGCCACGTTTCTGGAGTTCGGCAAAATCCTTCACGCCGAGAGCTTCGAACAATTCAGGAGTAGCTTCCTTGTACAGGCGCACGATAGCGGCACCCACGACCTGCAGATTGCGGAGCGTAAATTCAGAGCCGATTTCGCCGCGCCAGCCGGACGTACCAAAGCTCACCTTGGCGGGCTCCTGGGAGGTCAGTGCGACTTGCTTTACCTGTTCGACCAGGCCCATATCGGTAGCCGGGTTGAATTCGGGGGACTGAATCTTTTTCCAAATCTGGGTAATGTTTTCCATAAGGGTTCCTGTGTTTGATTTTTTTGCAGAGAAAAGATAGAAAAAGTTGGCAAAACACAGGATTTTAAACCTATAGAAAGGGGCAAGTTTTCCCCTGATTGCAGCCCGCAAAGCGGTCTTCCATCACCCCTTCGAGCGGGGGCACCCCGCAACGCCCCCACAAAATCACATTACAGATTTTGTTAAATTACGAACATGAATCATTTTTTATACAAAGTATTCTTTTCCTTGATTTTCCTCTCAACATTCTGTTTTGCCCAAAACGAGCCCCCAGTAAAACAGGAAGTCGATTCTGCCGCCTACTATGAACAACTGTACCAGTACAATCTGGACAAGTACAATTTTGACAAGAAAGCGGCTAACATTGCTTTGATTACAGCAGGGGTCTCTATAGGACTGGCGATGGTGTCAGGATTTTCAATCACCTTTTACGTTTTCGAACAATATTCCGAAGGCAACAAAAGTCCGCTTTCCATGTCACACCCATGGGCAGTCACAACATTTATATTATGCGGCATCGGGGCCACCTCTGCCTTTGTTTATGGCGGATTTGAAATTGCGGCCGCGGTACGAAAGGACAACTACTCGAATTACAATATACGGCGAAAAAAATACTCCGTACGGCAAGCTACAAAAGTAGGTTTCGCCCCGATTGTAGACCCGATAAACAAAACTTACGGCGGAGCATTAGCTCTAAATTTCTGAAATAACCACAACAATTCACCGCCTACTGCCTACCGCCTACTGCCTACTTTTATATATTTACAGCACTATGCAGATTACTAACGCTTCTCAACTTACTGGTGTTTTCCCCGCGTTGTTCACCCCGCTCAAGAACGACGATCCCAAGAACCTTCGCAACTCCATCGACTACAAGAAGATGGGCCAGATGATCGACGACGTGATCGCTAACGGCGCAAGTGGCGTGCTCCCTGCCGTGACCACGGGTCAGAGTGCGACGGTTTCTCCACAGCAGCACCTCGATGTTATCAAGTTTACGCTCGACTATGTGGACGGCCGCGTGCCCGTGATTGCCGGTGCCGGTTCCAACTGCACCCGCGAATCTATCGAGATGATCGAAAATGTCCAGAAGATTGCCCCGGTGGCAGTCCTCTGCGTCACGGGTTACTACAACAACCCGCCGCAAGAAGGTCTTTTGAAGCACTACCGCACGCTCAGCAGCGAAACGGGCGCCAAGATCGTGATTTACAACGTTCCGGGCCGTACCTCCAGCTACGTGCACCCCGACACCTTGATTGAACTTGCCGAAGACAAGAACATCATCGGCCTCAAGCAGGCGGTCGAATTCGGCTTTGGCGAAAAGTTCCACGAAGACACCATGCGCGTCATCAAGGAAACGAAGGGCAAGGACTTCGCCGTCATGAGCGGTGAAGATGGCTTGTTCGCAGACCTCCTCGAGATGGGCGGCACGGGCCTCATCAGCGCTTCGGGCAACATTCCTGAAGCCACGAAGACGTTCGTGGACCTGTACAAGGCTTTCCAGGCCGGCGACAAGGAGAAGGCGCACAACCTGCAGAAGGACGCCCGCGACTTCATTGACATCACGTTCTGCCGCAAGAACCCGATTCCGCTGGGCACGCTGTTCAACAGCCCGCTGTTCCAGCCGCTCGTGAGCGTGAAGGATACCGCAAACGGTGCAGACGCTGTTGCCCGCATCATGAAGTTGATTGAAGAAAAGGCCCCGAGCCTCAAGAAGTATCATGTTTAGTAGACAGTAGGAAGTAAACAGTAGACAGGCATAATTTGGCGGCAAAGCCGCGACTATAACTCTTCCTACTTCTAACTTCCTACTTCCAACATTTTTCCAGGAGAATCCAATGGCTAAGATTCAGAAATCCATCAGTGACGAAATCTGCGACTACCTCAAGAAGCAGAAGCTCTCCCCCATTCCCGTTCAGACCTTGAACGAAGACATGGAAACCACCCGCTACTTCGGTGGCGACCTCAAGGAATTCATTGCCGCCGCCAAGACTCTCGGCGCCAAGGGTATCTTTGTTGAAACCCTGTACCTCGAGGAAGACGAATTCTACTACGACAGCGGCATGGACGACGAAGAATACGCCGCCCTCTATGGTAACGATGACTGCTGCTGCAACGGAGAATGCAAATGCGGCAAATGCGACGACAAGAAGAGCAAGAAGAAGGCAAAGGATGACGACAGCGATGTCGACGCCGTTTACTTCGAACCCGAAGATCTCGACGGTCTCGACCTTACGCTCCTCAAGCCGGAAATGGCAAAGTACCTCGACCGCATCGGCGAAGCCTGTGGCGCACGCCTCACCGTTCCGGGTGTTGACCACCTCGAAGTGGAAATCTTTGCCGACTGGTACGACGATTTCGCCGAACTCGTAGACGAAGCTTCCGAAGCAATCGAAATCAATCCGACCGACACTCTGAAGCAGGCTCAGGCCATTTTCGAAGCCGAAGAAGCCGAACTCGCTAAGGCCGAAGACAAGAGCGTCAAGAAGATTGCGGTACACCCCCCGAAAAAGACCGCAAAGTCTAAAAAGAAGTAGTAAAAGTCGATAAGACTTTGCTCTCGCCGACACGACTCGTTAATACGAGTCGCTTACGGCTCACGGAAGACCGCAAAGCCCAAGAAGAAGTGGTTTTTAACAAACTATTTCAAACAAAGTTTAAAGGTCGCGAGAAATCGCGACCTTTTCATATAAAAACATTTTCCTAGAACGTTGGATTAGCGAGCATAGCAAGGTCCTAATCACTATCTTGTAGCGGAAACAAGTTTCCGACAAGATAGGATTACGACATCCTTCGACGAACAATGAACAGAGCTCATTTCCCGCACTAAAGTGCGGAGTCTCAGTAGCCGCAGCCCCTTAATTACCCGTGATAAAGCTTACTCGTCTGATACGTCGGTTCCGTAGTCAAGTTCACACCCAATCGGCGGAACACGCCCACGTCGACCTGCGAAAGAATCACGCTGGAATGCACTTCGCAGTGGCGAAGTTCCGGGAGCTTTTCCATGGCAATTTTCGCATTATAATCCGTGAGGGCGCAAACAGAGAGGGCCACGAGGACTTCGTCCATGTGCAGGCGCGGATTCTTGTGGCCAAGCTGCTTGGTCTTCAAGTTCTGAATCGGTTCAATCACCATCGGCGAAAGCAGGCGCACTTCGTCAGGGATGCCGGCCAAGTGCTTCAGCGAATCCAGAAGCATTGCAGAAGAGGCTCCAAGCAGCGAGGACGTTTTACCCGTAATGATAGCGCCATCGTTCAGCTGGATTGCTACAGCCGGGCCTTCGGATTCTTCGGCCTTCTTGACGGCAGCCGCAATCACGGGGCGGTTTGCAGTGCTGATCTGGGCCTGTTCCATAATCAGTTCCTGCTTGTAAACTTGATCCTTGTCGGCGTTGCCCTTACGCACGTCGCAAAGCGTGTTGTAGTAGCGGCGGATGATTTCCTGGCGGGCGGCTTCGCAAACGGCGTCGTCATCGACAATGCAGTTGCCGGCCATGTTCACGCCCATATCGGTCGGACTCTTGTACGGAGATTCACCGAGAATGCGGGTAAACAGGGCGTTCAGCACCGGGAAGATTTCCACGTCGCGGTTGTAGTTGATAGTCGTCTGTCCGTAGGCTTCCAAGTGGAACGGGTCAATCATGTTCACGTCGTTCAAGTCGGCGGTGGCGGCTTCGTATGCGAGGTTCACCGGGTGCTTGAGCGGAATGTTCCAAATCGGGAAGGTTTCGAACTTGGCGTAGCCGGCCTTCACGCCACGCTTGTTTTCGTGGTAAATCTGCGAAAGGCACACAGCCATCTTTCCACTTCCGGGACCAGGTGCCGTCACCACCACAAGTTCGCGAGAGGTTTCGACAAATTCATTCTTGCCGTAACCGTCGTCGCTCACTACCAGCGGAATGTTGCTCGGGTAACCCGCAATCGGGTAATGACGATAAACCTTGAGGCCAAGATCTTCAAGCTTTTTCTGATAGGCAACAGCACTCGGCTGTTCCTGCCAGCGGGTCAGCACCACAGAGCTCACGTACAGGCCATAGCCACGGAAGGCATCAATCAGGCGCAAGACATCTTGATCGTAGGTAATGCCCAAGTCGCCGCGAACCTTGTTCTTTTCGATATCGCCGGCGTTAATGGCGATAATGACTTCGGCCTTGTCCTTGAGCTTTTCAAGCATGCGGATTTTACTGTCGGGCGCAAAGCCAGGCAACACGCGGGATGCGTGATGGTCATCGAACAGTTTTCCGCCAAATTCCAGATAAAGTTTTCCGCCGAACTTCGCAATGCGCTCGGCAATCTTTTCGGACTGCGTCCTCAGGTACGCGTCGTTATCAAACCCTACTTTAAACATCTTTTTTGTCCATCTAGAAAATCATAAAAATTATCTGCACAAAAATAAAAAAAAGAACGTCATTGCGGGTAATGCTATGACGTTGCAATCTACCATGAAGAGCACGGCAAGGCTCTAATTAGTTACTTTGGCTCCAATCGATTGAATAATCGTTCCGATAATTTCATCATGCCCATTCTTCATGCGCACTTTGTTTTTATACATGAGCGCATCGGCTCGTTCAAAGACAGACGAAACATCCTTGTCATGTTCCTTGTCAAATACAGAAATTCCACAAGCAACCACAACCTTATGTTTGTCAGCGTTTTTCTCAATCGCTTCAGTAAATTCCTTTTCCAGCTTTTCACGGTTTTCGAAATCGGAACCACGCAGAATCGCAACAAATTCATCGCCACCAATACGGAACACCGGGCTATGGGCAAAAGTCTGGCACACAAGCCTACTGGCCGAGCGAATATATTCGTCACCGGCAATGTGCCCCAGCGTGTCGTTCACCGTCTTTAAACCGTTTACATCGCACAAGGCAATTGCGAATTTCACGTTTTCGCCCGACTGGATTTGCTGGTTCAGTTTAGATTCAAATTCACCATATGCGGTCTTATTCTTAATCCCGGTCAAATCGTCGCGGCGCGCCTTTTCGTAAGCAGCACTCACCTCTTCCCTGATTTTTTGTTCGCGGCGAACCTGAGCATCAATATTGGTCACGCTGATAACAACATGCTTTTTATCGGCATAAACCGCCACCATGTTTACATACAAAGGTCCTTTCGGAGTGTTCAGGCGGTACGTCAACGAAAACACTCCATTATCATCAAGTTCCTTTAAAAGCGTACGCCTATCCAAAGCATTCACAATCAAGGGAATATCTTCTTTGTAAATGACGTTTAAAGCATCCTTTTTCAGCTGGTTAAAGAAATCTTCGCCTTCGAGTGCCACGCTCAATTCGCAGAACACCCGTTCACTCTTGTACAGCGCATAATGGTTCGTATCCAAATCGACCATATAAAGGGCGTCGTAGCGTTCGGCAAGGGCCATCACGATTTGGCCATAAAGTTCACTCTTGGTCGCTTTCTGTTCAAGAGCCAAGCGCTCACGTTCCTGGGTATCGATATTGGTCACTCCAATAATCAAGTAATTGCGTTGTTCCGCACGCCCAAGAACCACCTTCATGGAATACCAGACAGGTTTATCCCCTGCCATAATACGGTACTTTCCTCTAAAAGCTTTACCGTCTTGTACCGAGGCAATCAGCGAATCCTTGTTGGCAATGTTTTGACCAAACCATTCCCTGTCGCCTTCATAAACAAACGTCTCGAGGTTTACCCGGCAATCCGCCCAAAAATTGCTGGTTTCACTCAATTCCAGATTTTTATGATTCCCGCCAAATGCGAACATGGCATAGTTGTCACTTTCGATATCGACAAAAAACACGCACTCGTAATCAAGCGATAGAGCAAGCGACACATCATTAATGGACAAAAGCGAATTCATAAACAGGTCCAAAGCAGAATCAAGACATCTTTAAAATAACATTATTTTAACAAGAGGGCATTGCAAATAGAATTTTTCTACAAAAAAATCTAGATAAGGCCGCCTTCCGACAAGAGAATGCTCATACGTTCACTTCGAATTGCGCTTTAAGCGCCCTAAACCCCATTTATGTCTTGATTGTAATTTTCTTGGAAAGCAATAATAAGGAATTTCATTCCACCATATCTCGCAAAATTTCTACCTTTGAGTGCAAATTTTCCCCAATCACTCAAGGAGTATTTATGGGCGGCTTTTGCGGTGTTGTTTCTAAAGAAGATTGCGTAAGCGACCTCTTCTTCGGAACCGACTACCATTCTCACCTGGGAACCCACCGTGGCGGTTTGGCGGTTCTCAAGTCCAACGGACATTTCCATCGTTCGATCCACAACATCCAGAACACCCCGTTCCGCAGCAAGTTTGAGCATGACTTGCCCTCTTTTGCTGGAAACGTAGGCATCGGTGTTATCTCGGATACGGACCCGCAGCCGCTCGTCATGACCTCCAAGCTCGGCACGTTCGCTATCGTGACCGTCGGCTTGATTACGAACATCGAAGAAATCAAGAACGAGCTGTTCAAGAACAACTGCATGCAGCTCCAGTACTCCACGACCAGCGGAATGGTCGGACCGACCGAAGTGGTATCCGCCTTGATCGCCACGCAAGATTCTATTGTCGAAGGTCTCAAGTACGTACAAGAGAAAATCAAGGGTAGCTGCTCTGTTCTTTTGATGGACGAAACCGGCAAGTTCTACGCAAGCCGCGACAAGTGGGGCCGTACGCCGATCGTACTCGGCAAAAAAGACGGCGCCATGATCGCCCTGCAAGAAAGCTGCGCTATCCATAACCTCGGCTTTGAATACGTCCGCGACATGGGGCCGGGCGAAATCGCCGAACTCACACCCGATGGCGACAAAACGCTCGTCGCCCCGGGCAAGAAGATGGCAATATGTTCGTTCCTGTGGGTTTACTACGGTTACCCGGCATCAAGCTACGAAGGACGCAATGTCGAAATGACTCGCTACCGCTGCGGTTCCGCACTCGCAAAGCGCACCCCCACCGAAGCCGACGCCGCCTGCGGCATTCCTGACTCCGGTACGTCTCACGCCCTCGGTTACGCCCACGAAGCCGGCATCAAGTTCGCCCGCCCGTTCGTGAAGTACACGCCGACTTGGGCCCGCTCCTTTATGCCGCAAGACCAGAAGCAGCGCGAACGCGTGGCTTCCATGAAACTGATTCCGATTCCGGGACTCATCAAGGACCGCCGCCTTGTGTTCTGCGACGACTCTATCGTGCGCGGCACGCAGCTCGGTAAGCAGGCCCAGAAGCTTTATTCGCTCGGCTGTAAAGAAACCCACATGCGTATCGCATGCCCGCCGCTCGTTTACCCCTGCAAGTTCATCAACTTCTCCCGTTCCAAGAACGAATACGACCTGATTACCCGTCGCTATATCCGCGACCAGGAAGGTGAGAATCCCGATTTGGACAAGTACACCGACCCGGATGGCGACGCCTACAAGGGCATGGTGGAATACATCCGCCAGAAGCTGAACCTCACGACGCTTGCGTTCCAGCGCATCGACGACCTGATTCACGCTATCGGGCTCCCCGCCGACCAGCTCTGCACCTTCTGCTGGAGCGGTAAGGACTACGCCGAAACGGGTGACTGCTATCATTGTCCATGTCACGGCGACGACAGCGACAAAGAATAAAAAGCAGTAAAATCACCGATTTTAGCCCAAAAACGACGTTTTTGGGCTTTTTTCGTGCTTAAAAAGCCTTAAATTCAAGTTAGTTTGTCCGTAAAGAACGGAAAAATTTTACATTCCGTCCTTTACACACAAGATTTTTTTTGCTATCTTTGGCCCAAAACAATAAAACAAACCCCATTTTCCCTGAAAAACGGGAAAATAAACAAATAAGAGGTTAAAATGGCAACCGTTATCCGTCTCGCTCGTTTCGGCAAGCGTCACAACCCCATCTACCGCGCCGTGGTGATTGACTCCCGCAAGGCCCGCGACGATAGCTTTATCGAACAGGTCGGTTTCTACAACCCGAACCAGAAGACCCCGGACATCAAGTTCGACCAGGAAAAGGTTCTGAAGTGGCTCCAGACCGGTGCACAGCCGTCTGACACCGTTCGCAGCCTCCTCAAGAAGGTCGGTATCATGGACCTGTTCCACGAAATCCGCGCTGGCCGTTCTATCGAAGGCAAGTCCGCTACTCCGCGTGCTGAAAAGGCCAAGAAGGCCAAGCTCGGTCCTAAGGCTCTCGCCAAGATCGAAGCTGAAAAGGCCGCTAAGGAAGCCGCCGCTGCTGAAGCCGCAGCCGCCGCCGAAGCTCCTGCTGAAGCCCCGGCCGAAGCATAATTTTCGCTTGAAAAGAAACCTCGTGCCTCAAAGCACGGGGCTTTTTTATCTAGCAAAAGCCGCTTGAACCCAAGTAATCACCTTCCGCTGATTCAAAACCCCACTAAGTCTTTCATGTCTGAATCCCAAGATTACATCACCGTATGCCAGCTCATGCGCACTCATGGCGTCAAGGGCTACATCAAGGCGATGCCGTTCACTCATGACATCAACCGTCATGAGATGCTTAAGGATGTGATGCTAAAGAAGACCAATGGTGAAACGGTACAATTGACTCTGGAAGATTCCAGGCTTGCAAACAATCTGTGGTTATTAAAGTTCAAGGGGTACGACACGCCGGAATCCCTGGTACATTTCGTCAATGCAGACGTAATGATTCCCGAATCGGAGAGGCTTCCCGCCCCCGAAGGTGAATATTACCTGGACGATTTGGAAGGTTTCCGCGTAAAACTGGAAGACGGCCGCGACATAGGCGAAGTTCTTGAAGTCCAGGAACTGCCTACCGTGAACGCGTTTCACGTCAAGTTCGACGCCCCATTCCAGAGCGAATTTTCCGCAAAAACAATCCTCGCTCCCTGGATAGACGACTGTGTCTTGAACATAGACGAAGAAGGCAAGAGCATCAAGTTCAGCGCAGACTACCTAAAAAGCCTGTGCCCGGAGGAAAGGTGAAGATCGACTGTATCACCATCTTTCCCGAGATGTTTACTCCCATGAAGCAATCGATCATGGGTCGCGCCCAGAGCAAAGGCCTGATGGAATTCAACACCATCTTCCTGCGCGACTTTGCCATCAACGACTACGGCCAAGTGGACGACGTGCCCTATGGCGGCGAACCGGGAATGGTCATAAGACCCGAACCGCTCGCAGCAGCCATTCGCAGCACGGGTGTCAAGGAAGACGGCGGTAAAGTCATCTACTTGACTGCTGACGGGGTTCCCTTTACCCACAAGATGGCCAAGGAACTTTCCAAGGAAAGCCACCTGGTGCTTGTCTGCGGACACTACAAGGGAATCGACGACCGCATCCGCCAGTCCGAGGTCGATCTCGAAATTTCTATCGGCGATTTTGTCGTGAGCGGGGGTGAACTCCCTGCCATGCTCGTGACGGATGCCGTGGTGAGACTCCTGGACGGGGCGCTCGGCAACAAGGAATCCGGCGAAACGGACTCTTTTGCGCAGGGCGTACTGGGATGGCCGGTCTATACCCGACCCGAAGTTTTTGAAGGAAAAAAGGTGCCCGAAGTGCTCTTATCGGGTCATCACGCGAACATTAAAGCCTGGAGGCGCCAAGAATCGTTAAAAAGAACGCAAGAAAGACGCCCAGACATCTTTAAAAATCTTGAAGAAGATACTAAATTTGGCATCAAATAAAAACGAGGTACACAAATGTCCCTGAACATTGAAGCAATCCATAACGAAAACTTGAAGACCGACCTTCCTGAACTCCGCGCTGGCGATACCGTCACCGTGAACGTGAAGGTGATCGAAGGCACCAAGGAACGTATCCAGCCGTTCAAGGGCGTCGTGATCCAGAAGAAGAACACCGGTATTTCTGCAACTCTCACCGTTCGCAAGATGTCCGGCTCTGTGGCCGTGGAACGCATCTTCCCGCTCCACTCCCCCCGCATCGACTCTATCGTGCTCGACCGCGCCGGTAAGGTTCGCCAGGCTCGCATCTACTACATGCGCGACCTCCGCGGTAAGGCTGCTCGTATCGACGAACGTCAGGCTTAATTAGCCTTAACACTCGAGGAATATGACCTCGCGTCAACAATTAATCCCGCCTACGCATCAAAGCGTAAAGGCGGGTTTTGTTGTTTATTCGCCCAAAAGCGAAAAACGAAGCATTATTATACTCGAAGAAGGCGAGCTTGTCGCCCGCGAAACAACACCACCTTATTCAATCGTCTTTACCATGAGACCAGGAGACCTGGTCGGTGTTGCAGCCCTGCTGGAACGCGAACCGTTCAAGTACGAACTTTCGGCAAGCAAGGATTCCCGCATCACTGTCGTAACCGAAGAATGCATGGAATCGGAACTCAAGCGGCTCCCCCTCTGGCTTTTGGCTTTGATCCGAAATCTTTCGGCAAAGACCCACCTGCTGAAACGCGCCGCTATAGAGACTCGCGTCAGGAACACCCTCAAGAGCCTCGCCGAATACCTGAGCCACAAGCCTAGTGACATAGACTTCAACCTCGCCGAATTGCTTCGGGAATTTTCGTTCTTGACTAAAATCTCGATCACGGCGGCACAAGAAGATTTCAAGTCGCTTTTACGCAGACACTTGATCAAGCTTTCGCAAAAGAACGGTCGCGTATTCTGCAAAGTGATAGACCCGGAACTGCTGCATATCTTCACAGACTACATCCGGGCTCAAGAAACTGAATCGGATTTTACGCCGTACAAATTGAGTATTGTCCAGAAAAAGATTCTAGTCTTTTTGTCGGCCTTGGAAGAATCCCCTGAAAAAAACGGCCCCGACTGGATTGCCTACATTCACGATAAATTCCCTGATGCCGACGTTTCGCAATGGATTAGTTTGTTAAAAATGGAATGGTTCGCCAAAAAAGACGCAAGCAATCCTGACTGCGATCTGTACAGCATCAACAAAACTAAAATTCTGTATTTCTTGAAGGCGCTACGCTACGAGACCAACATTCGAGGGGTGCTATGACGCTTGAAGAAGGACAGATCCTATTCCGCGAGGGAGATCCCGGTGAAAATCTTTATGTGGTTCGCGATGGCGAACTGCAGGGCAAGAGTTCGCTCGGTACAGCAATCAACACCTACGGCCCAGGAGCCTTGATCGGTGAATTGGCGTTTCTAAAAAAAGAACCTTACACAGAAACCATTACCGCCACTGAAGATTGCGAGCTGATTGAAATCACGCCCGACGCCCTGGAAGAATCGTTGGAACAGGAACCCGCCTGGTTCAGGTCTATTATTTCGTTCCTCACGGGTCGGCTTCAAATTGCTGGTGAAAACAAGCGTAAGAGCGACAAAATCAAGGCGCTTCCTAGTCTGCTTTACGTTCTGGAGTCAGACAATTCCATTGCAGACATCGTTGAAAGCGTCCACAATCTTTTCAATATTTCAAAAGACTGTACCAACGAACTTTTGAAAGTTCTTGAAGATCTCGAAATTCTGAAAATACAGGGTACACAAGTTCACGTCAAGAATACGAATGTAGTACACCTTCTGTACGACTCCATTCTTTACCGCGCGCGTTACAAGAAAATGCCTCCGCAAATTCTTTCGATGACCGAGCAGATGGTTTTAAACGCCGTCATCAAGACCGTGCAGCAGAGCAAGGCACCCCTCAAAAACGGAACATTCACCGTCAACACCGAAGACCTGTTGAAGGTCGCAAAGCGCGCCATGTTCGGTGCAACGCTCACCACACGTACTCTGTTCCCGCTCTTGGAACGCAAGCTGCTGAGTTCATCTCTTCCCCTTGGAGACGGAAGCGTCCTTCCCGAAATCGATACTATTCCATCTTTCTCAGGCGATTTTGACACGATCCTCGATTTGATGGAACTGAACCGCATTTACCCGTTGCTCGACAAGAAACTGGTATAGCGGCTACGCCGCAATGTGGAGTGTGAAATGTGAAATGTGGAATGACTTATTTCACATCACACATTACACATTTTCTATATTTTAAGCCGAAAATCAACTAACCCCCTAGCAGGTATAAACATGAAACTTTCCGCACTTCTCGTGACCCTTTCCTCCATAGCCGCCTTCGCCGAAGAAGCCGCTCCCGAACAGCAGCCGAGCGCCATTGGCAGTTTTTTGCCGCTCATTCTCTTGTTCGTGGTGATGTGGCTCTTCTTTATCCGCCCGAAGAACAAGGAAATGAAGAAGATGGAAGAAATGCGCAAGGCCCTCAAGAAGGGCGACAAGGTGATCACCACCGCCGGCATTATCGGCACCGTCACCAACATTGACGAAACCGGCACCACAGTTTCTGTGCGCACGGGTTCTACCACCATCATCGATTTTGAAAAGTCCGCTATTCTCCGCGTTCTGAACGCAGAAACTGCTCCGGCCGCCAAGACCGAAGAAAAGAAGTAATCCATGGCTCTGCTCGAAATTAGAACATACGGCGACCCGGTACTTCGCAAAAAGTGCGAGCCCATCACCGAGATTACGCCCGAACTGCGTCAGCTCGCCAAAGACATGCTCGAAACCATGTACGACGCTCCGGGTTGCGGCCTTGCCGCTCCGCAAATCGGCAAGAACATCCGCTTGGTCGTGATTGACACCGCTATTCCTGGCGAAGAGGACCCGCGCCCTTACATCATGTTCAACCCCGAATGGGAAGCAGAACCCGATGCAAAGCCAGTCCCCTACGACGAAGGCTGTCTTTCTGTGCCCGATATCTTCTGCAACGTGATTCGCCCCGACAAGGTGTGCGTCCGTTTCTTTGATATCAATGGCGAACCTCAAGAAATTCATAACTGCGACGGACTCTTTGGACGTTGCATTCAGCATGAAACGGATCACTTGAACGGCGATTTGTTTGTCGACAAGATTTCGACTGCGGACCGCACCATGAATCAGTCCAAGCTGAAGAAGATGGCCAAGGATACGCAGGCGAAACTGAAGAAGCGCTAAGGCAGGTCCAAAGCCCTCTGAGGAATGTCATGCCCGCCACCGAGCGGGCATCTCCTTTTTTCTGCTAAAGAATAATTTGTATAATTGTTCAGGTAATGTCTTTTAAGGTTCCACTCATTTTTGCTTTTACTCTCGGGTTTTCGGCTGCACTTGCAGACGATGATTTCGACTTACCCGATGACGTGCAAAAAACAGAAGTGCCAGCAAACGCCGAAGACATTTCCGATGGTCCTGTAAACTTCGCTCCGATTGAGGCTACAACTACCGAGACTACAAGCGAAGCTCCAGCAAAGCCACTTCCCGTCAAAAACAAGTCTGCGAAAGACATTGCCAAAAGCTACTTACCGCCGGTTCCAGAAGAGAAACCGGTACAAGGTGGGAAGCATCCCCTGAAACAAGTTCAGGGGGACGTTAGTGTTCAAAATCCGAACGAAGAGGACAAACCGGCGGCATTTAAGGCGCATCAGATTCCTGATGATTTGGACCGTCCGCTCCGCGTTGGGATTTTCACCGGAGTCAAGGAACTTTACCTGAAATACCAAGGCGAAACCGTACACGTTACTCCGCACGGAAAAATGGTCCGCTTCGAAGCCGATGGAAATTCTACTGAAGACATCGCCCACGAATTCAACAGCGAAGATGGCGGATGTCTTGCCGTCGCCGCCGACAAGAAGAGTCTCGGCAGAGCTTGCTACCCCGGAAGTGTCATGTTCCGCACCACTAACGGCAAGCTCGACGCCATCAACTCGGTCGATGTAGAAGACTATCTGCGAGGAGTCATACCCTACGAAATCGGAAAGTTGGACTCCAGCCGCATCGAAGCCTTAAAAGCCCAAGCCGTGGCAGCACGCACTTACGCCTACAAGCATTTTAATAGCCGCGAATCTATGGGATTTGACGTTTTCGCCGATACCAAGGATCAGGTTTACAAGGGCCTGGAATCGGCAACGCCCCTGACCGATGCTGCCGTCAAGGCGACCACAGGCGTCGTCATGACTTACGGCGGCGAATTCATTATCGCTTACTACCATTCCACTTGTGGCGGCGTTACAGAAACACTAGCCACCTGGAACCGCCCTGATGTTCCCTACTTGCACAGTAAACCGGACTTGCGCCCCAATGGCAAGCCCTGGTGCGACGAATCCAGCTATATCAAATGGGAACGCCGCTTTGCAGATAAAGAAATTGTCAAACTACTCAAGGCGAACGCCGTTGAAGCAAAAGCGACTTTTAGCGTCGCAACCGGAAAAGACTTCAAAAAAGTCAAATCCATCAAGATTAAGGATAAATTAAATAGCGGCCGCATCATGACACTCCGCGTTGAAACCGACAAGGGACATTTTGACGTACTGACCGATCGCACCCGCTGGCTTTTCAAGAAAGCAGGAACCATTCTTCCCTCCTCTTTCTTTACAATCAAAAAAGAAGGCAAGGAATGGGTTCTCACTGGCACGGGATTCGGACATGGCGTGGGCATGTGCCAAATGGGAGTGCGGGCTCGTGCCCAGGCCGGGCAAAGCTATCAAGAAATTTTGAGCCATTACTACCAGGGAATCACTCTGGAAAAATTCGAACGGTAATCGAGTGGTTTATTCAACGAACGATGCAAAGCCGTTACTTGCCGTCATTAGCCAAGGTTGCGCAGCCAACTTTGGCGATGGTGAAAAAATCGCCCGGATATTCGCAGACGATTACCGAGTTGTATTTGGAATACCCAAAGAAACTTTAAGCGGCAATGAAGCAGAAACACCCGATGCCCTCGTGCTGAATGTTTGCACCGTCAAAGGGAACGCAGGAGCACTCAAGCTGCTGCGTGAAGCCTTAAGCATCGCTCCCGAAGCAAAGTTATTCATTACAGGGTGTGCCCCGAAAGACTTTAGAGAAGAAGTCGCGAAAATCACCGACAAGGTGGTATTCACAAGTTTGAAAGAACTCAAACTGGAAAAGCTGACCCTGAAACGAGTTCAGGGAGACTTGCTCATACGGGAATCTTCGCTGGTAGGAATCGTCAACATCGAGGAAGGTTGTCTCGATGCCTGCGCCTATTGTTCCACAAGGATCGTCAAAGGCCGTTTGCACAGTTACCCTGCCGCAGACATTGTGCAGCAAGTAAAGAGCCTTGTAAGCGACGGTTGCATCGAAATCCAGCTGACCGGCCAAGACTGCGGCTGTTACGGATTCGACACCGGGACCAACCTCGCCGAGCTGGTGCAACAGATTCTAGCCGAAGTCCCCGGCAACTACAAGATGCGTCTCGGTATGGGAAACCCGCGGCACATGCTGCAATACATTGCCCCTTTACTGGAATGCTTTAAGGACGATCGCATCTATAAATTCATCCACCTGCCCGTGCAAAGCGGTAGCGACTCCGTCCTTAAGGCGATGAACCGCAAGCACAACGCGCAAGACTACATCGATTTAGCCGAAACTTTCAATAGGAATTTTCCGTTGTTCACCTTGAGTACGGACCTCATTGTAGGTTTTCCCGGTGAATCGGAACAAGACTTCAACGACACTCTAGATATCCTAAAAAAGACACGCCCGACGGTCTGCAACATCACCCGATTTGTAGCTCGTCCGAACACACCCGCCTACCATATGGCCGGCGCCGTTCCCGACGAGATCAAGCATCAACGTTCAGCCACTCTTGCCGAAGCCTTCCAACGCATCGCAACCGAAAACAATGCCCGTTGGATTGGCCAAACCGAAACCGTCGTTATCGAAAAGCTCGGCTACCGCAAGGGCACCTACATCGCCCGAAACGCCGCCTACCGCCCCGTCGCCATCACAAGCGACAAGGTGTTAATGCCGGGCGAACGATTCGTCGTCTCCATTACCGACGCCGAACCCTTCGCCCTTATCGGCCGCATTAACTAATCAACATCTCACCTCGCACACCCATCGCCTATTCGAGAATAAATACGAAAAAGCCCCGGCATCGCCGAGGCTTTAAATCTTTTTGTAAAGCGTCTACTACTTCACCTTAGCGCGCTTATAGCCACGTCTGTAAGTTTCCGACGTACGAGAGTAGTAAATCGTGTGCGGCCAAGCAGAGGAGCCTTCCTTAATGCAAGCTGTGTATGCTTCCTGAACGAAGGTCACCTGGTAGATGTAAGGACCCGTAGCAACCGTTCTACCGTTCTGGGACACCGGATACATCTTGATCGTAATAAAGCCAGCACCCGTTTCGCCATACAGTTTGGTGTCGCAGCCCGCTTCATCAACGCCAGCGACATTACCGCCCTTACCCGCCAAAGCCTTGTGGAGCTCTTCTTCGTTCATGCTCTTCTGATATTGGCTTACAAAGTGCCCCAAATGGTCAAACACGCGAACGTTAATGCGGAACGGTCCCATCACCGGGTAAGACACGCTGAAGCAGCTTTCAACGCCGTTCGAGTAGCACATCGAAGCCGGAGATTCCTGACCGCCCACATAAGCGGTAGTCGTCGCGCTGGTAGAGCCATCTATGGACGTTGCCGAGAAAATCTTCTTTTCATCATTGGTCAAAGCGAGCGGGTTATTGTTCTTACCCACGCCACTCGGCACAGAGGTGAACAACATGTCAGCCGTGTAATCCAGCGGCAGTTCGCCACCATTGTTTTCAGCAATATTGGTAAGCGTATTTGCCTGGTTGCTGAAGTCCGGACGAACAATAGCAGAGTCCATCACGAAGGGAGAGCCCTGTGTCGGAGCCTTGAATTCTGCACCCGGCCAATCTTCCGGAGTATCCGGATAACCGACCACTGGCTTACCGGAAGTAGAAGTCACCTTGAACGTCATTTTAGAGTTCCATCTCATCAAGGCATCCCAAGTTGCTTCGTCAATGCCTTGTGCAGCATAGTCAGCCTTTTGAATCTTATATTCATCACTATTCAAGAATTCCGTATCTGTGGGTGAGTTGAAAGCGATCTTGTCACCACCTACGATAATCGGGTTCGCTGCAATCTGGCCATTTTCATCCATCAAGATACCCGTAAAGGTGTACTGCACACCGGCAGATCCCATGCTGGCACCCTGTTCAACGCTTGTCACATAGTAGCCATAGGTCTTGATTGTCTTGGCACCTGTTGTCGGGTCAGTTTCTGTTCGCATCACAATAATGGTGGGTTGCGTTGAACCGTATGTCGCGATGTTTTGAATAGTCGTAGCATCCAGCGTCGTATTCAAGAACATAGTCACAGTCTGGTTGCCGTTGGAGTCCAGCTTGGCAAGCACGCTACCAATAGCAGGCTGACCGTAGCGAGACGGAGCAAGTTCAGAAAGGGAGCTACGGATACGCAGGTTAGAACCATCGGACTGGCGGTCTGCATAGAAGAAGTGCAGATAGTGCCAAGAGTCATCGATCCAGCCTTCATTATCAAGTTTCAGACCGCAAGAGTCGAGCATCGGATCACCCGGATGGCATCCATGTCCATTGGCTGCCAAGTAGTCCATATTTGCAGTACCGGATGCAGCAAGGTGAGTACCGCCCAAGTCAACCACCAGCACACCGTCCACGAAAATCCACATATCGTCGTCGCCAGTGAACTTAAAAACTTCGCCCTTGCCCTTCTTGTACTTGAACTTGGCAACACCCATCATGGTAAAGCCATAGTTGCGCAAGTGACGAAGTCCCATTTGTCCTGCAGCCACAGCGGCATCGGATGCGGCCGTTGCGCTTCTGGGACCACCGGCACTAAGCCATGAATTACAAAGACTCTGGGTATTGTCACCCATAAAGTCCGTCTGGGTTTCAGCCCATTGATATGCATAAGGCGGGCAGAAAATGGAAAGACTCTGAGGACCATACTGATTCGGGTACATCGGCTTCTGAGAAACCCACTGGAACTTACCATCATCAGTAATGCTATCCAACGGGAAGTAACCACCATTGTTCCAGTTCTTATCGATTTCGAAATAGGCCGGATCGCTAGCATCCTGATCCAGAATCAAGGTCGTATTCGTACGTTTGTTGACATCGTTTCCATTGACGTCTTTAACATCGGAATACCACTGGGCAAAATATTCGTTATCGCATGCAGACCTAGCCTTCGTAATGATAGGCTCGTATATATCAAGAGCGCACTTGGTCGGGTCGTTCGGATCGCAGTCATTGAGATCCGGCGGGAAGATTAGCCTCTGTTCCACCATGCCCGGTGTCGTATAAACGATCTGGGACCAGGAATGAGACTTACAAACTTTCGTACCCGAGCAGGTCTTTTTATCGTCGGACAGGTTGGCAGCCCAACCTCCGGAAGCATCGGAACACAAGTCTGATACTAGACCCCGCATCACCTTAAGGCCAAGGGGATTCCACTTGGGATCGGGAGTACAATCCTTAAATTCGCCATACCAAGCGAAACCCGACGCATCCGTCACCATTTTGATATAATCAGGAACGGTAGATACAGCGCCACTTGCGCTCGCCATGTCATGGGGATAGCCATTTACGCCAACAGCAATACCGAGTTCAGGAGTCTGCGTGTTTCCGCAACCGAAAAGAGCATCATTACTACGGCGAGTAGCCCATTCCGCATTGTTGGTATACGAAGCATGCCAAGTATCCGGATACCTACCAATAACCTTGCCACCACTCTTTTTTCCGCCGTTATAAATACTATTATGCGCTTCTTCCTGGAAGTTTTCGAAGTCCTGGTGAGTCACAGGGAAGTCACGGATAATGATATCCAATTCTCTCTGGTTTTCTTCAACAACAGCCTGCGAGGTCACAGCCCCAACAAGTCCAAAAATAGTCGCACTAAGTGCAAGTCGCTTAACAGTATTCAATTTCATAATAATCCAATCACCTTACCTATAATTATAGGTTTAAAATATTCCATCATAAATATACACCTTTTTTTTGCATTTTATTAACTTTTTATTGTGAAAATTCGTTTAAACAGGCCGTTTGCAGTAACTTCGTGCCATAAAACACTTATTTTTAACTTGCAAGCGGAACAGGTCTCCACATTTTTCTAAATAATGGCCCATAATGACGTTTTCGACCCTATTTACTATCGTAATGGCCCTCATCTTTGCGCGCATTTTTTGGCTAAAAATCAAGGATGTGAGCATGAAAAGCGAATCCTTTAAGCAGCTTCCGGCCAAAGACCAGCTTTCAGTCTTGAAAGAATGCCTTTTGAACAACCCGACCGAAACAAACCTGAAAAATCTGAAAGAGTTTTCCCAGAAACAAGGTGTCGAATTGGACATCAAATCTTATAGGCCGTTCATCAAAAAGCAGCAGGAACTGACCCGCCGAAAGGACGCCCTTGCCGAAGACAACGAACTCTTTACCGCAGAGGCCGAATGGATCGACCAGATTTTGCCCATGGAATTTGAAGAGGCCAAACTCGCCAAGCAAGAAAACCGGTTTGAGGACTATATTCTGCATTCGCTCGAAGGCGTTGCAAGGCTTTACTCGGATCGGGCCATTTTAAGCGAACTGGACTCCCTAGTTCAAGACTACCCTAAAGCCAAGGTACTCGCCCAAGGGTATCGCGAACTGATGGAACTCCGGGACAGCAGTGGCGCCGACGACGAGTCGCTCAAAAAATTGCGTGCCGCCAAGGAATCTTGGGAAAAAGAACTCTTGCAAGTGGATATTGAACAGTGATCCTACTTGTCGCCGAAAAACCGTCTGTCGCAAACCAACACTACCGCCCTATGCTAGAGCGGTTGGAAGGGGAAAAATTCACCCAAGGCGACGGATGCCTGATTGGCAAGAACCATTGCATCACCTGGTGCGTAGGTCACCTGATTACCCTTGCGCCGTTAGACGCTTACCCCGGTTTTGAAGGCGGCTGGCGACTTTCGAATTTGCCCCTGCTCCCAGAAAAATTCAAGCTCATGGAAATCGAGAGCACCAAGAAACAATTGAATGTGGTGCGGCAGATGATGGAGCAAGCAGACGTGCTGGTGAACGGTGCGGATGCCGGCCGCGAAGGTAACTTGATTTTTGACTTGGTGCTCGACTACACACCCTCTTTTAAGCAAAAGACCATTAAGCGCCTGTGGGTGAACAGCTACGTGGCCAAGGACTTGGACAAGGCCTGGAAGAACCTGGAAGACGCCACCCAGCGCGTGAATTTAAGCTATGCAGCCCGTTTAAGACAGCGAGCCGACTGGATGGTAGGCCTGAACGCGACACGCGCCTACACACTCACTGCAGGGCGCGGCAAGATGATTTCGGTGGGGCGCGTGCAGACTCCGACCCTAAACCTGATTGTAGAACGCGACACAATCGTGGAGCAATTCAAGGAACTGTTCTACTACAGCGTCGTGGGCACATGGAAAGGCTTCCAGGCTCAATACGTCAAGCGCGAAGAAGACGCCAAGGGCGAAGCAAACCTTAAAGTCGCGGTTTTTGAAAAAGAAACAGAAGCGAATGCGGTTGTAGCGCGATGCGTCCCTCCTGCCGAAGCTGCTATAGCAAAAATCGATAACCAGCAAAAGAAGCAATTTCCGCAAAAGCCATTTGACTTGACTGAACTCCAGAAAGAGGGCAACAAGCGTTTTAAATACAGCGCCCAGCAAGTTTTGGATTGTGCGCAGAACCTGTACGAAAAGAAACTGCTGACTTACCCGCGTACCGATTCGCAGTACCTGCCCGACACCATGAAGCAAGAGGCCTACGCCCTTGCGCAAAAACTGGCAACCCCCGAGCAGCAAAAGGTTTTCCGCACCTTCGATGAAAATTTCGTCTTCATCAACTCGAGCAAGGTGACTGACCACTTTGCCATTATCCCCACCGGCGAAGCTCCGAACGATTTGCCTGAAATGGAGCAGAAGATTTACGACCTGGCCAAGGAACGCTTTGTGCAGGCGTGGCTGAAGCCCTACGTGTGGGATGAAATGGAGGTGATTTTAGTAGGAAGTAGGAAGTTAGAAGTAGACAGTAGAAATTTGGATGCTGGCACTTCAGATCAATTTAGATTAAAGCTCAAGCGCAATGAAGATCTCGGTTTTCGCGCCCTCGTCAAAGAGGAATCAAAAGGAAAGAAAAAGAAGAAAGGTGATTCCGGTTCGGAAGAAGGGAGTACCGCAGCCGAAGGCAAGGGCGACAGCGATGAAATCACGAACCTGGTGGAAGTTTTCCCGGAATGGACTGTCGGCGAACACGCGCCTTTTGACAGCGTGGAGCTCCAAAAGAAAAAGAAGAGCAAGCCCAAGTACTATACCGAGGCGACTCTTTTGGCCGCAATGAAAACCGCCGGCAAGCAGATCGAAAACGAGGAACTTGCCGAAGCCATGAAGGACCGCGGCCTAGGTACGCCGGCAACGCAAGCAGGCATTATCGAGACTCTCAAGAAGCGTGGCTTTATCGAGGCGCAAAAGAATTATTTGGTGAGTACAGAGCGCGGGCGCGAAGTGATTGCCTTGATGGACGAAAAAGTCAAGTCGCCCGAAATGACTGGCGAATGGGAATACAAACTTTCGCAGGTCGAAAAGGGCGAACTTCAGCCTGCTGAATTCCGCGACGGAATCGTTGAATACGTGAAGCAGTTGTTCGCTGATTTACACGCGCGATACGGCTGCCAGTTCGAGCGCGAGACCGCAACCGAAACAATTCCATGCCCTAAATGCGGGAGCGCGCTCGATGTAGCCCCTTGGGGCTACGTGTGCCCCAAAGCCGAATGCGGATTCAAAATCGGGCACACTCTGGCAGGCAAGATGCTTTCGCATTCCGAAATGAAGAAGCTCCTTGCCGAAGGTCATGTAGGTCCACTCGCCGGATTCAAGAGCAAGAAAGGCACTGAATTCTCGGCGAAGCTTTCGGTTGACAAAGATTTCAACATTCAGTTTGAATTCGAAAGCGACGGCAAGTTCCACGGGCAAAAAACAGAATACAAGTGCCCGCTCTGCGGCGAGCCCCTCGAAGAAAACAAGAACGCCCTATTCTGCACTAATGCTACCGATGGCGTCGACTGCAAATTCACGCTATTCAAGACCGTCGCAGGCCACACGCTTACCGTCGCCGAAATAAGCGAGCTCTTTACCAATGGCGAAACACCGCTGATTCAAGATTTCAAGAGCAAGAAGGGTTCTGATTTTGCCGCTCGCCTCAAATGGGGCGAAGGCGCCGACAAGGGCCGCACCGTTTTTGAATTCATGCGCAGAAACCTCCCCTGCCCCGTTTGCGGAGACCAATTGCGTTTTCGTGCCGGGACATCGAACCAAGGCAATGGCGAAGCGAATCACGCAGCCTATGTTTGCATGAACCCGCAATGTGGTTTTGGAATTCCGCAAGTATTCTATCAGCGCAAACTCACCGACGACGAAGTCGAAGGATTGCTCAAGAATAAATTTACGTCTGTTCTTGAACCGTTCAAAAAGAACGATACGACCTTCCGCGCAGCACTTGAAATCCGCGACGGCGGCAAGCTCGCCTTCAACAAATTAACCGTCGAAGTCATTGAAACGAAAAAGCCTTAAGTAAAAAAGGAGATGCCCGCCTTCGCGGGCATGACAATTCTATTGCCGAGCCGAGCACTTATTTTTTAAAGACATGTTCGCAGGCCGAGCGTCGCGGGCAAACTTGTTTGCACATGACCGAGGCCCAGAACATGCTTTCTTTATGCGCCATCGAGGCGCATAAAGAAAGAAAGGGCTCCCTTGCGGGAACCCTTTCCTAAGAAGGAGAAAATATGAATCGGTATGTGGAACCTTGAACCTACCAGGAGGGGAGCAATGATAGAGTCGTTTCAGGATTTACCCTTCTACCGTTCACGATTCCAAATATACCCATTTATTTGCCCTTGAGAACTACCAATTTGCTTATTTTCTAAATCCGTTTCAATTACATTTTCGGATTTAGTAAACTGGCGTTTACTCTTCGCGGAAAATAATCTTGCACTTCGGAACAAAACGGAATCCACCGCGGCGGTGACGTTCGATTTCGAAGAACTTCTTCACGCCTTCGGACGGATGTTCCGGATCGTCGGAGCCGTTGATATGAGCAATCACGCGGTTCAAGCGGCTTTCGAAGTTCGGACGCAGCGGGTCCATGCAAATAGACGGATCGCGCTTGAATTCACGGTTTTCAAATTCTTCACGACCAGTTGCGCTGTATTCGCGCAGCAAGTTGCGGAGAATTCGAGCAGGCACGTTACGCATCAAATGCTTGTTGTTCACCGAGATAGAATCGTCGCTCTTGTAGTAGATGATTGTCACGGAGTCGTTCATGGCTTCAAGCAACTGTTCCTGGGCCTTCTGGATGGGTTCCCATGAATCGAATTCCTGCTTGACGACCGCACTCATAAGCTTGTTGAACGGTTCCGGAGCCACCACATTGGCCTTATAATCAAAGTAGACCACGCTAGCCGGTGCGCCGTAATAGCAACCCTTCTGAATCAGGACTGCACCAACCTTTTCGTCAATGACATCTTCAGTGGCACGAATGCAGGCCATCTTCTTTTCGGCTTCAAATTCCCATTCGAGACCATATTCGGCAAGGCAATCGCCAAAGGTCTTGTATTCGCCCACCTGGCGGCCATTCACAAACACAAAACCATCGCGAACTTCGGCTGTAGCACGATTTTCAAGAGCTTCGACAAAAGAGGTCTGGCAAGCCTTATATTCAATTTTTTCGTAGCGAGGCGTATTCAGGAGAATTGCTCCGATCTGCACCAAGCCGTTGAACCAGCGCATGGGGTTCGTAATCAGCATACCCGGGGAGTCAAACCGGTAGGTGAAGTATTCCTTGCGGAAACCGTCGACCAGTTCACGGCGGAGGAACTTCGCATTGGAAAGCAGCGGATAACGCTTCGGAATAATATCAAGACAGAGTTGACGGACGTCTTCAGTTGCATAGAACTGCGAAACATACGGAAGGTAAGAACGAAGCACGCTACGAGCGGGAATCGCTTCGAAAGTGGCGCAACGGTCCATAATGCGCTGTACGAATTCGTCCGGATTTTCGCCACGTTCATAGAGCCAGTTTACCACATTGTTCATCATAAGACGGTGAACACTTTCATCCACGAACGAATCTTCGAAGTAGATGTCGTTTAGCAACTTGACATTGAAACGAGGGTCACGCTTAATGAGAGTCAAGATATCCTTGACAGGATACGAGATGAGCAACTCAATGTGAGTCAACTGAAGGAATAGGTTAGAAAGCACTTTTACCTCACTCTATTGAATGGTATTTTGAAAAACGCCACTCAGTCTTTTCGTACTATTAATTTAGCAAAAAAAATATGATTTTCACCCCCAAAAGGCTATATTTGGGGTATGAAATCGGCTGAAATACACGTTTTATCGGATGAAATCATCAATAAAATCGCTGCTGGCGAGGTTATAGAGCGCCCTGCATCGGCAGTAAAAGAGCTGATTGAAAACGCCATCGACGCTGGAGCCTCCCGGATACAGGTTTCCATCGAGGAGGGCGGCAAGAAAAAAATCCAGGTGACCGACAACGGAAAAGGCATGAATGCCGCCGACATGGACTTATGCTACTTGCGCCACACAACCTCAAAACTCTTCAGTGCAGACGACCTTTTCCATTTACATACAAATGGTTTTAGAGGTGAAGCCGTAGCCTCTATTGCCGCTGTGTCCAAATTAACCATCACCAGCGCAACCGATGATGGCGACAGCGGCCGCATTATTCTTGAAGGCGGAAACGTTGTAGAAAAACAGGACATACAAGCGAGCCGTGGCACCACCTTTTTGGTGGAAAACTTATTTTACAATACCCCCGTTCGCCGCAACTTTCTGAGCAGCGAAACTGCCGAAAGCACCCGAATTTTAGATGTTGTTCTAAAAACAGCTATTGCGCACCCCGAAATCCGTTTTGACTACAAAGTCGGTGAAAAGACCCTGTTTACAGGCGTTCCGGGCGAGCTCCGTAACCGAATCGCCGAAGCTATCGGTTCCAAAATTGCCAAAGTCCTTTTGCCTGTCGACTACACCGAAGCCGGCGTACACGTTTGGGGTTACGTGTCCCCCACTACAGAAACAAATGGCAAGCGCAACCACCAGTTTTTGTTCATCCGCAACCGCCCCATCGAAAGCAAGATGGTGAGCAAGGCGGTGCAGCAAGCCTACGAGCCCTATGGCGCCCAATGCAAACCTGTTTCTGTACTGTTTCTGGACATGCCCGACATGGAATTCGACGTCAACGTGCACCCTGCCAAGCGCGAAGTCCGTTTTGCAAACCAGAATTTGGTTTTCTTGGTAGTCTCCCATGCCATTCGCGACACGTTTACCAAGGACATGGAAGCTAATTCTCCGCTGATAGACTTGAGCGAAGAAATTGCGGAATGCAAAAATGAATTGCAGGACAACTCGCCCAAAGTGCCCTACGGCTTCGAGGAACCCATTTTCAAGCCTGCCGCCACCCCAGCACCAAGTTTTTCCTCCAAGGAGTCTGGCGGAGACAGCCCCGTAATGTCAAACTTTCCGGCCACGAGATTCACTTACGAAAAGCCTCGGAAGAACTTTCCGCAAAACGATTTGGCCCAAGATTTGTTCAGCACGCCCGAAGCTGGCAAGGTGATTTCGCTGGAAGGCAAAGTAAACGAAGTCACAGAGAGCACTGCACAATGGACTCCACCGACATTTTTCCAGATCGCATGCACCTACATTGCCGGTGACGATTCAAATGGCCTATTGGTCATTGACCAGCATGCGGCACATTCCCGCGTCCTTTATGAGCAAGCCCTTGCTACTTTAAGAAACGGCTCCGCCCTGGACAGTCAGGAGCTGTTATTCCCCGAACTTCTGGAACTATCCAAGCTGGAAGTAGAAGCCCTCAAAAGTGTCGAAGACCAATTCAAGCACCTGGGCTTTTATATTGAACATTTTGGAGGCGAGACCTACCAGATTCGCGCCATTCCGAGCGCACTCCCCCTTTCCCGCGCCATCAAGGCGGTCAAGGACTTTTTGGATAGCATCGGTGACGAAGGCATGGGCGAAGGTGACATGGTTAAAATCCAAGACACCATCGCCAAAGCTTGGGCAAGCACCAACGCTTACCAAGCCGGCGACAAGCTTAAAACCGAAGAAATGGCCGCCCTCGTAAGCCAGCTCATGCTGACTGAAGAACCGCTCAAGTCGCCCTACGGACACCCGACATTACTGCGGTTTACACTCGACGAACTGGCCAAGAAATTCAAGCGCTAATTGATCGAGCGTTTTCCCGACAGTGAGCTTTTCGAAAAGCTCTTTCACGACATTTTCTCTTTTGCCCTTAGTTAGCGACCAAGTTTTGACACCCGACCACGGGTGGACGATGTGTTCTGGGAATACAAGACGATCCAGAATAATATTGGGCAATGCGAAAAATTTCGTCTTAATAAACAAGCGACCCAGGCAATAAGTCAGCAAGTCTGGCTTGGTGCAAACCGTAAAAGAAACACCGGACAAAGCAAGTTCCAAGGTCGATGTTCCAGGAGCGGTCAAAGCATATTCAGCGCTTTGATACAGAGCCATTCGCTCTGCTGCACTTTGGGGAGCAACAACCACGGGAACTTTAAACTTTTCAAACACGGGAACAAGTTCCCGACGTGCTGCAACCAAAACCACATTCGGCAAACCTTGCACCGTTTTCAGAAAAACGGGCACATTGCGAAGGGCCTGGAACTTGCGACTCCCAGGAAAAAGAAGAATGCTTTTCGACGCGGGCGAAACGGCAGACGAGAAAGAATCCGCTACACAAAAAGGGTGCTGCACGCGTACCACATTGCAGCCGGCTTCGCTGTACACAGATTCTTCAAAGTCAAAGAATACGGCGAGTTTGACGTATGGATTTTTCGCGAGAACTTTCGCACGCTTACGTTTCCAGGCCCACACTTGTGGAGGCGCCACATACAAAGCGGGCTTACGCAGTTCCCCTGCTCGCGCTACGAGTTTCATATTGAAACCGGGATAATCAATAGCAATCAGCCCGAGACATTCCGGCGATTCAAGCGCCGTCTTTAGTGCAATAAAACTCTGACGCAATTTAAAGTACTTGGGCAATACATCGCCAAAGCCAGAAACAGGCAAATTTTCGAAGTCGACTAAGGGCAACATTCCCGCCGACTGCATGCGGCGACCTCCCGAGCCTTTCACCGCAAACTTTTGAGATACTAGACTTCTGACTAAGGGTTCGCCAACGGAATCCCCAGAATCCTCGCCCGCGCAAATCAGAATATACGGCTCGCACGCCATAGACTTTTATCGCTTGGCACGGTTCGAGACCCAAACCTTCAAAGCGCCTAGATCCTTGCGTAAATACTGCAACAACTCGGGAGTGTAAACCACTTTCTTGTTCTTGAGAGAAAGAACATGAATGTTGCCCGATTCCGTTTCTACATGAGCAACGATTTCACAACCACGTTCCCCTTCAAAGGGTTCATATTTTTCCATGGCCGTCAAAAGCTTATCGGCAAAGGCATCATCCACCATCGAAGAATAAAGCACCATGTGAATGTGGCTTACCATGTCCGAACGTACGCGATCCAGCTGAATCACTTCTTCAACCACCAGTTGCATCCCGTCGCCCATACGTTGATGTTCCAGTGATCCCTTTACAAGCACACGGTCATCGAGAGCGACTGTATCGCGGAACTTTTCCCACATGTCTTTCTTGAAGAACATTTCCAAGTCACCGTGGAAGTCTTGAATGGAGCCAGCACCAATCGTATCGCCGCGCTTGGTTTCAATCGAACGGAGCTTTGTCACCACACCGCCCACAATCACGGTACCGCCTTCGTGACGTTCCAATTCTTCTTCGTCCAAGGAGCAAGAGGTAAAGCCCTGCAGTTCCGGCCGGAATTCATCGAGCGGATGCCCCGACAAGAACATGCCCACCACATCGCGTTCCTTGTTGAGCATTTCCATGGCAGACCATTCTTCTGCTTCTTCGAGGACTTCGGCAGAGCTATCCATAGAAGGCGCACCGCCGCCCATGTCAAAGAGCGACATCTGACCGCGGTCTTTATCTTCTTGGCTGCGGGCAGCCACTTCCATGGCGCGGTCTACGGTTGCCATGAGTACGGCGCGGTTGCCCGGGAATTCGTCGAGGGCGCCAGCCATAATCAAGCTTTCGATAAGGCGCTTGTTCATGGGCGGGCGTTTTTCTTTTTGTTCGCCCTGGTATTCGGTCACGCGCTTGCAAAAGTCAAAAATGTCCTTGAACTTGCCGCGGCGTTCTCTTTCGGCTATAATGTCTTCGACAACTGCGATACCCACGTTACGAATGCCTGCCAAGCCAAACAGAATTTGGCCTTCTTTATTGGCCACAAACTCACCCATCGATGCATTAATGTTGGGCGACACCACTTCGATATCGAGGCGCTTGCATTCCAAAATAATCGTCACGATGTCTTCGGTCTTACCCATTTTAGACGTCATGGAGGCGGCCATGTATTCGGGGCCGTAATGCGCCTTCAGGTATGCCGTCTGGTAAGCCACGTATGCATACGCAGCTGCATGACTCTTGTTGAATGCGTATCCGCAGAACGGGAGCACCGCATTCCACACCTTTTGAATCATGTCCTTATCGTAGCCCTTGTCCAAGCATTTCTGGAAAAACTCCGGTTCGAGTTTCGCCATCTTTTCGGGCATCTTTTTGGCCATGATACGGCGGATATTGTCAGCGCCACCCAAGGTGTAACCGCCCAAAATCTGGGCAAGCTTCATCACTTGTTCCTGGTACACAATCACGCCGTAGGTTTCACCCAGCACCTGTTCCAAGTCAGGGTGGTAACAGTCGATTTCTTCTTGGCCATTCTTACGGGCAATAAAGTGCGGAATCTGGTCAATCGGCCCCGGACGGTACAGGGCGTTCATAGCGATCAAGTCAAAGATTCGGGTGGGCTTCAGTTCGCGCAGGTACTTCTGCATACCCGGAGATTCGAACTGGAACACCGTCGTGGTCATCCCCTTGCCGAGCAAGTCGAACGTTTCCTTGTCATCCAAAGGAATATGACCCATGTCAAGTTCAATCGAACGATTCTTCTTGACCATGTTCACCGTGTCTTGAATGATCGACAAGTTGATAAGGCCAAGGAAGTCCATCTTCAAAAGTCCGATGTCTTCGGCGTAATGCTTGTCGTACATAACCACCGGAGTATCTTCGGGGGCGGCACGGTACAAGGGAGCAAGGTTATAAATCGGGGTCGGCGTAATCACCACGCCGCAAGCATGCACACCCGTCTGGCGCGGCAAATCTTCAAGCTTTTTCGCGATATCCCAAAGGTTCTGGTAGCTGGCGCGGCTGCCGATCATCGCCTGCAAGGGTTCCGGGCTGTAACCGTCTTCCAGGTTGTTGCCCTTCTTGTCTTTACCCGTCCAAGCTTGCTTAAGGCTAAAGTTCAAGGTGCGCTGCGGGAACAGCTTGGTAATCTGCTTTGCTTCGGCAGGCGGAAGCCCTAAAACGCGCGCCACGTCGGTAATCACCGCTTTGGACTTGAGCATACCGTAGGTAATAATCTGGCCCACGCATTCCTTGCCGTACTTGTCCGTCACGTACTGAATCACGCGACCGCGGTCACGGTCCGCAAAGTCGGTATCGATATCCGGCATGGACACACGTTCAGGGTTCAGGAATCGTTCAAAAAGGAGATCGAAAGTAAGCGGGTCGATGTCGGTAATACCGATAATGTAAGTGACCAGAGAACCAGCAGCAGATCCACGGCCCGGGCCCACAGGAATTCCGTGTTCACGGGACCAGTTGATAAAGTCCCACACAATCAAGAGGTAGCCCGCCACGTTCATGTTGCGGATACAGTTCAGTTCCTTGTACATGCGCTTGCCCACATCGGTTTCGTGGGCAGGGAACTTAAAGTCCTCTTTCGGGAAACGCCACTTGAGACGCTGATTACAAAGGTGCGTAATATAAATATCGGCATCGCCACCCGGTTTACACCAACGGCGCACACTCTTGTCCCAAGCCTTATTGTCGTCTTCGTCAAAGAATTCCGGCTGCGACAGGCGTTCAATTTCGGCCTTGTCTTCGTCGGTCAGGGCGTCTTCGGCAATTCCTTTGTCTGCGCAATAGGTCGCCGTCACCTTTTTCTTTTTGTCCTTGATGACGCCCTTGAGTTCGCGTTCGCGTACGACCGGATATTCCGCGTCGTATTCCGCCTTCATAATCGCCTTGATGCTCTGGTATTCATCCGAGGCCAAAAAATCTTCGGGAATCTTGAATCGGGGCCAGAATTCATCGCCGATACCGGTCTTGACCGTATAATTACAGCGTTCTGCAATCTTGACCGTGTTTTCGATGGCGCCCGGAATATGCCCGAACAGTTCCACCATTTCGGCTTCGCTGCGGAAATAGAACTTGTCCGTCGGGAAACGCTTATCATCAAAGCCGTTCAGCGTTTCCTTAAGCGAAATGCAACGCAAGACCTTATGCGCTTCGGCATCTTCGGCCTTAATGTAATGGACATCTGCCACCGCCACAATTTCGCGGCCCAGTTCACCGGCCAACTGAACGTTATAATCGTTCAGCAATTTTTGCTGAGGCACGCCGTTGTCGCACACCGAAATGTACAAATGGTCGTGGTCAAAAATCTTGTCGAGGGCTTCCATGTATTCGCGGGCAACGCTATTGCGCCCAGCCGCGACACTCTGGCCGTACTTGCTAAAGAAATCGCCTGCAATGGCGATAATGCCTTCTTTATGCTCTTCGATAACCGACAGCGGCACCGAGGGAATTTCTGCCCAGCGGTCACCGTCTTCGTAGCGGTAACTCACAATGCGGAGCAAATTGTAATAACCGGCTTCATTTTCGACCAAAAGCGTCAATCGCTCAAATGTAATCGGATCTTTCTGATTAGCACTCGGCGTGTCCACATAAATGTGGCAGCCGTAAATTGTCTTTACCGGCGGGAGGCCCTTTTCTTTGCGGGCCTTGTTCATGTCTTTTCCGCGAGTCTGAATTTCTAGAATACCGAACATGGCTCCATGATCGGTAAGGGCGACTGCAGGTGCGTTTTCGTCGGCAGCGGCAGCCAAAATACCGTCTAGACGAGCAGAAGACTGTAAAACAGAAAATTCAGAATGAACTTGCAAGTGAACAAAAGCCATACCTGCAATTTAGTAAATGGAGCCTAAGAAAAAAGCCCGCAGCGATGCGGGACTTGGTTTAAACAGGTTCTGATTTTTTAATTTTTTGAATCTTCAAAGGGAATGCCAAAAATAGCCGCTCTACCCAAAGAATCATACACGACAAGCGGATAACGTTCCGTGTCTGTATAGTCTATCGAATCAACATAAGCCGAATCATGAGAATTTGAAGAGGTAATAGGATCAATCGTCGCAGTGGTATCCACTGGGGTCAAAATCGTATCCACGGTAATCGTCGTATCCATGACATTCGTTGTATCCGGTTCAAGTACCGAGGACTGATCTCCAGAATTGTAGCGAACCACATTCGAGATTCTCAGCTGGTCATACGCACCGGAAGTGGTCATAGCTTCATTCTGACCAGGACCTTCCATGCAGCAGTCCGACTTAAATCCAATTACGAACAAGTTTTCGTAAGGATTACTGCGGTTGGCAGCTTCGTAACCTTCTGTATGAACCATATTGGCAACCTTTTCGCCATTCACCCAAAGGCTCATAGAGCCGTTGCCCCACTGACCGGCAATCAGGTTCCAATCCTTCTTCAGTTCTACGGCACCCTTCACAAAGAAGTGCTTGTTATGATGGTTCTTCTGGAAATAAAGTTCGCCATTCTTGTAGAAGAAATGCACGCGGGCGCCATCGTTGCCGAGGAGCGTACGGGCGATTTCAAAGAAATCGTCATTCGGGCGGAACCAGAATTCAACCGTACCGGCAGCCATCGCATCAACCAGATTGATTCCTGTCGGAGCGACTTCACCACTCTTCAAGGAAATCGCCTTGCCGCAAACGCCATCGACCGATTCACCTTCACGGTAGACCGTTTCAAGTTCATCCAGATAAAGAGTGGAATCGTCCATTACAAGAGCAGGTGCGACACACTTCTTAACGGCAGCCGATGCCACCGGAGCCGTAGCATTTTCAAAGTAGCGCGATCCCTGAGCCGCCAACAGCGACCACAACGGTTGTTCCAAAGGCGCGGGCACCGTATCGATATTCAAAATCGTGTCGTCAACAATCGTATCGTTAACCAAGGTGTCATCCACCAACGAATCCTTCGGTAAAGTATCAACAACAGCCGTATCGGAAGTTAAAGTATCAGGTTCAACAACGGCATCATCAGCCATCTTGTATCGCGTAATATTGGAAATGCGGAACTGGTCGAAGGAACCTGAAGTGGTCATGGCACTATACTGACCAGGGCCTTCCATGCAGCAGCTAGACTTGTAACCGATTACCACCAGATTTTCGAACGGAACTCCACGCATAGCCGGAGCATAGCCCTTGTCATGTTCCACCTTGGCAACCAACTGGCCGTTAACCCACACGCTCATGTAGCCGTCGCCCCACTGGCCTGCAATCAGGTTCCAGTCATCCTTGAGTTTTGCCTTGCCATTTACATAGTAATGCAAGTTATGATGGTTCTTCTGGAAATAGAGTTCGCCATCTTTATAGAAGAAATGAATTCGGGCGCCATCGTTACCGATAAGGGTACGCGCCTTGTCGTAAAAGTCTTCGTTCGGGCGGAACCAGAATTCTACCGTTCCGACCTTCATGGAGTCAATCAGGTTCACACCGAGAGGGGCCACCTGGCCATCTTGCAACTTAAGTGCTTTTCCGCAGACACCTTCGACCATTTCGCCTTCGTCAAACAGCGATTCCAGTTCGTCCAAGTAGCGGGTATTTTCATCCATGGCAAGCGCCGGAGCGGCACAACGGCCATTCACAAGGGCAGAGCCACCGATAATGGGAGCCCCCTGGTCTTGAGAAAGAGAATCGAAATAGCCGGCAATGCCCAATTCATCGATTCGAGCCCACATATTCTTGGAGTCGTTTTTCTGGAATACCGAACCATCGTTAGAGATTATCTTATCTGGAGCCGGATCCGATTCGGAACATCCCCAAAGAAAGGCTCCCATAGCCACCAAAGAAGCCGAAAGCCATTTCACCATTTTTTGACTCATAAAGTCCTCCATTCTTATTCGTAAGAATAATATAACAAAAGTTCCTTTTATTTGCAATTTTTTTTATTTTAGATGCAATAAAAAACACCTGTTTTGCAAAATAATGTATTTTTCGTCAAAAAAAAAAACGCAATTTTTATGAGCAATACCGGAAATAAGAATTTAAAAATCGCCATTGACGCCCGTATGGTCGCCCGTTCCGGTATCGGGACCTGCATTCAGCACTGGTTAAAAGACGTCGGTTACACGATCGCCCTTGGAGCTCCCAAAGATCTAGTCGCCTACAAAATGGTTCCCAAGCACATTCCGTTTATCTGCAGCATTTATGGCTACAAGGAACAGCTAAAATTCCCCTACCGTGCTCTATACCGCGAAAAACCTGACGTTTTGCACATTCCCCACTGCAACGTACCGCTGTTCTACCGCGGCAAAATGGTGGTGACAATCCACGACCTCACCCACTTGATTTACCCCGAATTCTTGCCGATGAAAATCGTGCATTGGTATTTCAAGTTCATCTTCTGGTTCATTAGCAAGCGAGCCGACAAGATTATCGTCGTTTCCGAGAGCACCAAACGAGACCTCTTGCGCCTATACAAGACCGACGAATCCAAGATAAGAGTCATCCCCTCTGGAGTCGGAAAAGAATTCGTCCGCAAGACTCCTCATGAGTACGACTACCTGTACAAGAAATTCAACATTCCCCGAGACAAGAAGATTCTGCTCTATGTCGGTAACTTGTTGCCACACAAGAATTTGAATGGATTACTCAAGGGTTTTGCCCAAATGAAGGGCAAAGAAAACTGCCGCCTGATTTTTGTCGGCAAGGCCTTTAACGGTCGCACCAAGGCAACCCAGGAAAAGGAATTGGGAATTGTAGACTTGACCATTCATGCCGGCATGGTCAGCCAGGACGACCTGGTGAATTTTTACAACCTGGCAGACCTGTTTGTGCTTCCCTCGCTGTACGAAGGATTCGGCCTGCCCATTCTCGAAGCATTCGCCTGTGGCACACCCGTGGCCTGCTCCAACACCTCGTCGATGCCCGAAGTCGGCGGCAACGTGGCCAACTACTTCAACCCCACCGACCCGGCAAGCATTGCTGACGCCCTTGAAAAATCGATTGACGACAAGGGGAAATACGACGCCGAAATTGACGCCTGGGTCTCCAAATTTTCTTGGGAAGATAGCGCCAAGAAAATCCGCGAAACAATAGAAAGTTTATTTCTTTAGTTTTGTCAAGAACCCGTACTGAAACGGGATAAAGCTAGAATGGCTCAAAAGGCCCGGCATAAACTTGAGCTGTTTACGAATACCTACGATTTTTTCAACTTCAAGGCCGTTTTCCTTGGCAAAACGGACAAAACTCTTCTTGGTCCAAAAGGTCTTGTGGTTGATGTCTAAAACGCCCAACGCATGTTCACCCTCGTCCGGCTTAAAGTAGCGGAAATCGCGGGTGATGATGATTTTCAAGAGATTTTCGGCACAGCAGAAATTCGGAAGCGACACGAGGATATGACCTTCGGGATTGAGGTGCTTCTTGCAGAAATTAATGAGATCCACCGGATCGTTCACATGTTCCAGCACATCGCACATGACCACGAGATCAAACTTTTTGTCTTCGGTGTACTGTTCATAGAAAACATGGTGGTATTCGTTAAAACCGCCCGGAACCTTGTCTATCGTATGGGTATCTGTCCTGTTTTCGGGCTCAATCGCCACCTTGTAGGCGTCTTTCGGATAAATCACATAGTTCAGTCCAGCGCCAGCACCAATTTCAAGGACACTTTTAACATCTTTCGGCACCAACATGGCCACATCGTAACGCGCTTTATTCCGGTACATAAAAACCTCTTTTACGCAAATATAATTTTTTATTTGTCAAAAATACTATTATTGTATTCAATGGCAGCCAATAAGACCGTTTCAAAGCTATTTGTCAAACGAATACTCCAGCTAATTGTTAGCGTGGGTGGTTTTGCCTACATTTTTTACAAGATTCCGCTTGCAAGCGTGGCTGAAAACTGGAGTCTCGGGATGCTACCTTGGGTCATCGCGACCCTCGTTGCGGCAACACTAATCATGGTCGTCCAGGCAAACCGCTGGAAAGGACTTTCGGTTCAAGGCCCCGAAATTCCGTTCAAGACCTATTATGCCTACACCGCCATGGGATACTTCTTTAACAATCTACTTCCCACAGGCTTTGGTGGCGACGCCTTAAAATCTTTGGCTTTCGGTAAAAAATTCAACCAAACGAGCCAATCCATTTCGGCAGTATTCCTTTCGCGCATCCAAGGCCTTTTGGCCATGTTCCTGTGCTTTTTCATAGCACTCCCCTTCGCCTTAAACAAAGCTGAAATTCCCTTTATTTACACGGTCGTCATGACAATCGCCCTTTTGGTCTGCATGGCCATTGTAGTTCTTTGCCTTTTTTCAGACAAAGTACCAGTACCGGCAGTCGTTTTAAACAAGCTAACCTTCATTCCTAAAATGCAGAAGAGCCTGTCCATTTACAGGCTGCATAAAAAACAAGTTGTTCTATCGTCTTTGGATTCCCTATGGTTGCAGTTTTTGACCCTTTTCATGGCTTACGCCTACTTTAGGGCAGTCGGTCAGAGCATAGACATCAGCATTTTGGTGGTTTTTACTAGCATAACCACCATCGTTTCGATGTTACCCATCTCTTTGAACGGTATTGGAGTCCGCGAAGGCGTTCAAGTGGCCCTTTTTACCGGTATTTTAGGAATTCCCGCCCCTATCGTGCTTTCCGCAGGACTTCTGGGCTACATTCCGCTGCTTTTCCAGGCAATTCAAGGTGCAATCGTGCTGATTATCAGCAAGAAATAGCATTTCATCACCTTTGAAAAAAAAACTTGTTTTTTTGTTTGCAATTAGGCGACTTTTTTGTTATTTTTCTTTAACAATAACAAATGGAGGAAACCGTTATGGGATTTTCAAAAAAATTCTTTGTATGTGCAGTAAGTGCCATGTCACTTTTGGCGGGCTGCGGCGATAGTGGCAGCAGCAGTTCCAACGACAACAACCCGTCTACACCCGCAGACATCCCGGACACCCCGAGTTTCGACGTATCCGGTTGTGAAGTTTCTACGGATGCTAGCGTCACGCAGCAGCTCGAATCGGCTAAGGCAAACATCGCCGACATCCTGAAGAGCTTGGGTGATGGTGATTTCCGCACCGCACAGGCATTCAGTGCCCAAACCAAGGCAACTTTCAAGGGCGTTCTTGATGCACACCCCAACAACTGCGAAGCCCAGCTGGGTTACGCTTTGAGCATCGTCACCGACTTGGTGAACAACAAGGAAATCAAGGGCTTTATCGACACCGTTTCTAACAAGCAAGACCTTGCGGATATGGGCGTCGAAGACTTCAACAAGATTCTCGTGACCTCTGACGGTAAGTTGCTGACCAGCGTGGCCCAGACGGCCATGGCTCAGGCAATTCCTTCTTTGGACTCCGCCGTCATCTACATGAGAAGCGTGGTGAACAACAAGGACTTCACCTGCAAGTACACTTATGAAGACCGCACCTATGAACTGGACCGCGGCGAATTTGCTCCGGCATTGGGCGCTCTCTTTGTCGCCAAGGCAATCCTTACCTTTGGCGCAAGCATCAATATCGACATCTCCGACAACGGCAGCTACGACTGGATGAACGAAGCAGACCGCTCTCGTGAAGTTCCGGAATTGGCCGTGAAGCAGATGCAAAAGATGTTTGACACAAAGAGCTCCTTGACGACCGTTTACAGCAGCTGGAAGACGAGCTACAAGAACATTCCGAACTTGCTCGACAGCGCCATCTCTTACGTGGAACTCGGCCTGCAGTACGGTATCGAAGAATCCAAGAATGGCACCGCCACTCAGAAGAACGACCCCTACATCGTGGGCGACGGTGAAATGTCTGATGTAAGCGCAACAGACTTCCAGAAGGCCATCGATTCTCTGGAACATTACCGTCAAGGACTCCGCACTGGTGTCGAAGTGACACTCCCCCGCGGTTCCAAGGTTACGATCAACATCTCCAAGTTCTTTGACATTACCGACGGCTTCCAGGACTACCTGCCGTACCACCACATTAACGACGCCTCGGAATGGCAGGTCCCGGTTGACGGATTCTACTGGTCCGAAGACATGGATGCTTATCAGTCCTATGTTGATATGGAACTTGAAAGGGAACTCGAAAAGCAGGTTACGAAGGCCGGCACAGTCGATTACTTTAGTGCATGGACTCGCGAAGCCTACTCTTGGGACGACGAAGAACCGTTGGACTACAAGTGGCAAGTGTGCATGGACGTTGACTACAAGGATGGCGGCTACACCTACAAGTGCTACAGCATGAAGTTGGACAACTGCACCATCACCTTCGGTGAATCTAAGAGCTATTATGGCGATGACGACGACGCTAACGTAACGGTCCCCTCGCCGATCAAGCTCAGCTCTAACGTTTGTAAGGTTGAAAACGGCACGCACCTCTTTGCAACCGCCTACCAGGATGCAACCGACAACATCTTCTACTTTACGGATGCTAGCGGCAAGAAGACCATTTCTTACCAGGCTCTTGTAAACGGCTATGTCGAAGGCGACAAGCTCAAAGACTACGAAGTTCGCGATTTCGGTAAGTACATCATCTTCCCGGATATCACCTTCGGCGGCGTGCTCCCTGGCATGACTGCTGATAAGTTCTGGGAAATCATCGCCACCGAATCGGAAGAAGACGACGATGACGACTGGGATGATTACACCTACAATGACGAATGGGATTACTAACGCCTTTCGTGAAAGTCGCAAATAAAATATTATTTATTCTAGGGGTCGCAAATATTGCGGCCCATTCTTTAAGCAACCTCGGGTTCACCGACTGCGGTGGGCTCTTTTTGCTGCATACCAGCGACAAGCAGTTCTCGGCAAGGCAATGCGGCATCAACGATCAGCTTGAAGTTCAAAACCTTAAAATCTACGGCGATCTTCGGCACATCACCTACCAAGGTCGCTACACCGACCAATGGGATGTAAAAGGCTTCAACAGCCTCGATATCGCCAGCATCGGTTTTGAAAGCGAATTCAAATACATTACTCTCGGTGTCGATGTCAGCAGTCTGCCCTTTGTAAAGTCAACCTTGGCCATACACTCGGCAGATGACTTTTTCCGCATCGGCACAAGCATAGCCCGTGGTTCTGTAGAACTGGGTAACATACGCTGGATCTCTGAAAACAAGAACGATGTCGTTCCCGAAATTTCAGTAGATTGGGAAACCCACTTGCTTGCCCGTAACATTTCCGCCGAAATCAACCCAGGCATTCATCACTTTGGCATCTCGGGCACATACCTGCAGTCTTCACCTGAAAATCCGGACAAGGAATATTACATCAGGGATTCTATCAGCGTGATGATGGCTCGCGGCGAATACGGAGCTAAGCTCGGGCAAAGCCGTTTAAGCCTGGAATACAACTACATTGACGCCGACATTTACCTGTACGGGATTTTCCATCAGGAATCAAGCTACAAGCGCTTTATGTACGTGCCTCTTGACGCACAATTGCACTGGCTTTTAGCCCAATGGAATTACAAGAACCTGAAAACGAACTTGAATTACGTCCACGTCGCCGGAAAGATCGAAGCGAACCAGGACCGCTTTTTTGAGACACTCGCTCCCAACAGGGCTCTCCCCACCTCTGTTCTAAAATCCCTTTCCTTCAGTTTCTTGCAGAAGATGTTCCGTATTGACGCAGACCTCGATGCCATGGGCGTCATCGGCGGTGCAGAATACCAGTGGCACTTAGGTCGCAAATATTCCTTTAATCCACGTGTGGCTCTTGACGGTTACTACGCCAGCGGTGCCATTGACATGGACAAGCAAATCGAGACACTCATTCTGCTGACCTATAACAAGCAACATGAAATCTATCGGCGAGAACTGAAGAGTGCCGGCGGCATTCTTTCCCTTGGGGCAGAACTCCGCCGCGAAGGTTCAGTCACCATCGCCTTGGATTACAGCGTTACGCAGCTGGCTCCTGTTTATTCAAGCTACAAGGAATTCTTGCCCGGCGAAAGCAACGGCAGCGAAGGCGACCCAGCCACCAGTCCCGGCGGCGACACGCCCTCCGGAATCGACACACCTGTCACTCCTGAACAGGAGAAGAAATCCGGCGATCTAGAAACAGAAAAAGGGGTCGCATTCCGTAACGGATTTGCGACCCACTTGGGAATTTCTGTAAGGTTCTAAAGCGATTATTCCCAGACTTCCGTCTTGAGTTCGCGGCCCCACATTTCCTTGATAACATCGTCCACGTTCTTGCCTTCGAAAAGGAGGGCGTGAACGGCATTTACGATCGGCATTTCGACGCCGAGCTTGTCAGCGAGAGCCTTGGTGCTCTTGCAAGTCGGAACGCCTTCGGCCACCATCTTCATGCCGCCGAGGACCTGTTCGATAGTTTCGCCCTTGCCGATGTGTTCACCCACATAGCGGTTGCGGCTGTGCTGAGAAAGGCAAGTCACAATCAAGTCGCCCATACCGGCAAGGCCAGCAAAGGTTTCGGGCTTTGCGCCGAGAGCCTTACCGAGACGGCACATTTCAGCCTGACCGCGAGTGAGGATAGCGGCACGAGTGTTGTCGCCAATCTTGTACTTGCCACCGGCTTCGAGACCATAAAGCACACCAGAAGCAATGGCGATTACGTTCTTCACGGAACCGCAGAGTTCCACACCCACGATATCGGTAGAGGTGTAAACACGCAGGTAAGAGCAGCTCATCGCCTTCTGCACGAGCTTTGCAGATTCTTCGTTCACGCAAGCAGAGACAATCGCCGTCAGAATGTGGCGGCTGACTTCTTCGGCGTGAGACGGGCCACTAAAGGCAACCATTTTGTCTTCGGTGAGCCAAGGAACGTTTTCGAGGAGCACTTCGCTCATGAGCTGGTTCGTGCCTTCGAGAATACCCTTCGTAGCACAGACCACCACCGGTTCCTTGCCCTTGGCCGGAGTCCACTTGCCAAGATTCTTGGCGACACCACCCATAAATTGGCTCGGCACCACAATCAAAACCATATCGCAGCCTTCAAGGGCGGCGTTCATATCGGTCGTATACTTAAAGTCTGCCGGGAAAATCACGCCCGGGAGTTTGTCCTTGTACTGGTGTTCCGTAGAGAGCAGGTCCACTTCGGCCTGGGAATTGGTCCAGAACATCACTTCATTCTTATTTTCGTACACCACCTGGCCAAGGGAAAGTCCCCAGCCACCTGTTCCAAGTACAGTAACCTTCATAATAAAACCTCGCCTATCACTTTTTCCTATAATCTACAATAATTACGCCTTAGGAGTCTTGCGCTTGCTGCCAAAACCGTTTTCAGTGCCGTTCATAAGGCGCTTAATGTTGGATTTGTGCTTCACAATCACGAAAACGGCCACGATAAGGCAGGTAATCATCAGGCCCAAGTTAATATCGTCGGGCGGGAACGGCAACTTAAGGTAACCCATCACGGCAAATGCGCCGAGAGCGACGCAGGCGCCAATGCTACCCACCGACACATACTTGGTCGAAAACGTAAGGATAATCCACACGCCGAAAGCGCTAAGAGCCGTAATCGGGCAAAGGGCCAAGAACACACCCAAAGCGGCAAGCACGCCCTTACCGCCGCGGAAACCGGCAAAGCAAGTGAAGCTGTGACCAAGAATCACCAAGAGACCTGCAACAAGCGGAACCCAGTGAGAATAATCAGCACCACCGGCTGCCACCTGGGCTTCGCACATTTTCATGGCAATCCACGGGCCAAAGAAACCCTTGAGCAAATCAAGAAAAACAACCGGAAGGGCGGGTTTCCAACCGAGCACGCGGAACGTGTTGGTGAGGCCCGCATTCTTGGAGCCGTAGTCTCTAATGTCGAACGACTTTCCCTTTGCGATTTTTGCGATCCAGATCGCGCTGGGGATTGACCCCAGCAAGTACGCTATTGGAAGACTCAGTAAACTGTTCAAGATCTTCATCCTTTCTAAGGGTTAATTTCTGGTCAAAGTTCAAGCGGAGGGGCGCACCCTGCAGCTGGAATTCTTCGTAAAACTGTTTGAGCAAGTAGCGCTTGTAAGAATCGGCCACCAGTTCCGGCGTACGGGTTTCGATAGCGATTACCGGCGGTTCCACCATAATCTGGCAGGCACGGGTAAGCTGAACGGTACGGGCGTTCTGGCTCGGCACCGGATTCTTTTCCAAGAAACTTGCAAAGGCGGTAGCGACGCGGTCGCGGCCAAGGACGCGACGGCAGTTGGCATACACCGTCTGAATGGCCTGGACAATGCGGTTAACGCGTTGGCCTTCCTTGGCACTCGCCGAAATAATCGGCACGTATTCAAGCATCGGTTCGCGTTCGAGCATTTCCTTGACCATGTGGTCAAAGGATTTTTCGGTCTTGTCCGGGAAAATATCCCACTTGTTGAGCACGAGCACCAAGCCCTTGCCCGCCTTGCGGATTTCGGTAATAATGCGGAAGTCCTGGACTTCGAGACCGCGGGTGCAGTCTACCATAAGTACCGACACGTCGGAACGGCGGATACTTTCGAGGGTACGCATGTTGCTGAAAATTTCAACTTCGTCTTCGACCTTCGCCTTCTTGCGGAGGCCAGCCGTATCGGTCACCACGAACTTCTGGCCATCAACCGCAAAGTCGCAGTCAATGGAGTCGCGGGTCGTACCCGGAATATCGGACACCACGGCACGGTCTTCGTTCAGCAAGCGGTTCAAGAGCGTGCTCTTACCGGCATTCGGGCGGCCAAGAATGGCAAAACGGATCGGGCGCTCTTCGCGACGTTCACCGCGAACGGGAGTCGGAAGCACCGCAACAACTTCGTCCATCAACGAAAGGCAGGCATAGCCCGTGAGTGCGCTGATAGTACGAGGCAAGCCAAAACCGAGTTTCAGGAACTCGTAGCTTTCTTGACGATCGGCACCGTTTTCGCTCTTGTTCGCAACAAGAATCACCTTCTTGTCGAGCTTGCGGACCATACGGGCAAACTGTTCGTCGAGCTTGGTAATGCCCACGCGGACATCGACCATAAAGAGTACCAAATCGGACTCTTCGACGGCATTAAAAATCTGCGTGCGCACGCTATCGGCGAGCACGTCGATGGAATCGTCCGGCAAGAATCCGCCGGTATCGACCACCGTAAATTCATGGCCCTTGTAATTGGCCGTCTGGTAATGCCTATCGCGGGTCACGCCGTCGCGGTCAGAAACGACTGCGGCACGACGCCCCAAGATTCGGTTAAAAAGAGAGGACTTGCCCACGTTCGGGCGTCCAACAATACATACGACAGGTAATTTCATCAAGTGTAAATATAGTAAACAGTAGGAAGTAGGCGGTAGGCAGTAGACAGTGGTTTATAGTTGGGGATAAGATTTAGGGACTAGGGGATTATGGGCGAAGCAAAAAACTAGCAAACAGGCATACTCTATTCATAAAAAAATATTATTTTGAAAATACGCAAATCCTTCGGGAGGATTGATGAAAGTTCTTAAGCATTGGATAAATATTGCCGGTACATTTTTAGCCATCGCCGGAGCCTCTTCGGTATGGGCAGCACCCCTGTTCATTGGCTACTACCCCGATTGGGGAAAATGGCACAAGCCCCCATACACAGTAGACAAGGTTCCGTATGAAAAATTGACTCATGTGCTGTGGAGTTTCATTACACCGAATACGGATGGTTCGCTCAAAGGCGATGCCGCTGACGATCCGAGCGCGCTTGATTCCATGGTAACGCTCGCACATGCCGCGGGCACCAAGGTAATTGTCTCGCTCGGCGGTGGCGGACAAAGCGAAAATTTTGTTCCTGTCGCATCGGATGACGCTCTTCGTGGCAAGTTCGTCGAAAACCTTGTGCAATTCGTCGCCGACCATAACCTCGACGGTCTCGACATGGACTGGGAATGGGAATACAACCCCGTGCCCGAAGCCGACACGATTGCCTACAGCAAGTTGCTCACCGAAGTCCGTGAGGCTCTCCCCAAAGACAAGAGCCTTTCAGCAGCGCTCCCCTGCTCGCCCTATTACGGCAAATGGTTTACGCCCGAAGTCCTCGTGAAAAATCTGGACTGGTTCGGATTCATGACCTACGACATGACCGGCGACTGGGATGAAAAAGCCATGTTCGATTCGCCGCTTTACCCGCACGAAGGTTACACCACCTGGTCATGGGAAGAAACCCGCGACTATTGGAAAAAGCGCGGCGTTCCGACTGAAAAAATGGTCTTCGGAATCCCCTCATTCGGGTTTGAATTCAAGGGCGCCACGGGCCCCGGCACCGATTTCACCAAGGGTTCTGCAAAGCAAGTCGCCTACAAAGATATTGTCAAGAACACCGACTGGGAATATTTCTACGACAGCGTCGCCGTAGAACCCTACGGCGTATCGTCCACCGGCTACATCACCTTCGAAGACCCGCACTCTTCTGCCGTCAAAAGCCGCTGGGTCAAAGAAAACGGCTACGCGGGCATCATGGTCTGGGAAGTTTCGCACGACTACATCGAAGGCACCGGCAACCCGATTCTCGACAGCATCGCCATCGCTCTGCAAGACGACGGCACCGCAATCAAAAAGATTCGCAATGGCAATATTCGCACAAACAGCGCTACCGGCAAACAAATCGATATTCGCGGGCACCGAGTTCAAGGCAAAAAATCCATAATTTTACTTGACTCCAAACGCTCAAGGCGATAGATTTGTAAAGACGAAGTTTTTAAAACGGAGTGTGTATGGTGAAAAAATGGATGATCGCCAGTGGCGCGGTTGCGTTTTTGGCGACTGCAACATTTGCAGCGGACCGTTCCGTTGCACTCAACAAGAGCATTGAATCACTCGAGCCCATGAAGGGAATCGTTTTCTGGCCCGACCAAGCGAAAAGCCAGAAGAACTTACAGAGTGCCATTTCGCTCGAATTTTCATATTGCCTCCCTTGCGCTGTGGTGACTGGCTTGACCGGCGACAAACTTAACTACGACTGGAGCAGTTTCGAAAAATTGCTCGACGACATCAAGAGCCGCGGGCACCAGGCCATCGTACGATTCCGCATCGAGTATCCGAACGAAACCATCGAAAACGCCCCCAACTGCACCGAAGGTGTGAAAGGCGCCACCGCCGTCCCCAACTACTTCTTAGCAAATAGCAATTACCTGGAAACCTTCTCCGAGAACCCGGGTGGCGACGGTCCCACCTACTACGCCGACTGGAGCAGCACATCGCTCCAATGGTTCTACAAGCAATTCTACGCCGACTTTGCCGCAAAATATGACAAAGATCCACGCATTGCATTTGTGCAGGCCGGTTTCGGACACTGGGCCGAATACCATATTTACGGCACCAAGCTCATTCTCGGCTCGAACTTTCCTTCCAAGGACTACCAAAGTCATTTCCTAAGGCATCTTGACACTTTGTTCGTAGAGACACCTTGGAGCATTTCAATTGACGCCGCAGACGATGAATACACCCCCATCGCAGGCAATAAAACCTTGCTCGGGCTCAAATTCGGCCTATTCGACGATTCCTTTATGCACAAGGAACACGACATTTCGCAGGGTGACGGAGACAACGAAAAGAACTGGCAGACCATGGGTACCGACCGCTGGCAAAGCGCCCCTGCGGGTGGTGAAATCAGCTACTACGACGACAAGGACCAGCATGAATTCCTGAACCCTGCAGGCCTTTACGGCGTTACCTGGGAAGATGCCGCCGCCAAGTACCACATGACCTACGTGATAGGCAACGACGCGCCCGAAGGCAGCTACGCCACCAAGGAACGCGTGTACGAGGCCAGTTCCTATGCGGGCTACAAGTTCGAAATCACGGGCTATGCGGTCAACAAGATTTCTGCCGCCGTCCGCGTAAAAAACATCGGCATTGCACCGCTGTATCACAATGCCTACGTGACCGTGAACGGCGTTCGCAGCGAGAAATCGCTCAAGGGCCTCCTCCCCGGCGAAGAAGCGACCTTCACCGTCGCGGGCCTCACAATCGGCAACAGCGAATCGCCCGAGCCCACCATCACCGGCGACACGCTTTTGAAAGACGCGACTATCCCCTACAAGGCTAACCTCAGCGCAAACGCCGAAGTCATCGCGGGGCTACTAGACGAAAACGGAACCACAGCTATCACGAGCAAGTACATTCTAAACAGCGGCAGTATCGGCAATGTTCGTGCCAGCAAAATGACCGACCTCAAGGGCCGCAATGTTCCGGGAAAAGCCGCCAAAGGCGCCTACTATCCCATTTTAAAGCGCTAGTTTACACGATTTTATACAAATAATCCATAGCAAAAACATTTTTTTGTAGAAAATACCCTCGCAAAAGGGTATTTTTATGTTATAGAAAATTGAGGAGAACTTATGAATATTCGTAAACACTGGAAAAAAGTCCTATTGTCATCCACCGCATTCTTCTGGGCAAGCTGCGGAGGCGATAGCGAAAGCGTTTCTGCAGCAGGCGGAACCACCAACGAGGCCCCCGCCACCCTAATCCCCGACTCAAACTCAACGATTGACGACGGCGGCATGGTCGCCCTTTACGGCGTTCAAGCCGTCATTGATCTTGACTCGGGCGCCATTTCCAGTTCTGACTCCTGCGATGGCGACTGCACTGTTCCCGCTTCTTCTGAAGATGCAGCCGTTTCTAGTTCCAGCGAATCGGCTGAACCCAGTTCAAGCCAAAGCGCCGACAAAAAGTTCAGACTCGCAAGCGACACCTCAATCACCTGCGTTCACACACTCGACGACGACGGCGGCAGATGCCTTGATGCAGAAGACCATCAGGCAAATGTCAACTGGAAAAAGAAGCAACTCGCCGAGAACCAAACCCGAACTCTGATGGAGCTAAGAGAACTTGAAGACGAAGATAATGAACCCACTATAGACATGGAAGTCTGCCTATACGGCACGTTCTCAACCTCCTGTACTCACGTCAGTACGCCATCCCCCATATACAAGTGTTCTGACGGAAACATCTATTCTTACAACACCCTCCATTCTTTACAAAATGATGATGATCCCAACAAGGGCGGTTTGATTGAAGGAGATGGTCGACTTCTCTACACTCCCAAGGATTACAGGGAAAAATACCCCGAAAAATTCCTATCCAGTTCTAGCGCCGAGCCGAATTCTAGCAATAGCGTTCCGCCTCCGTCTCCGCTTTGCCAAAAGGACGATTTCGCCACGACTCCGGAGATGGAAAAAATCTTCAATGAAGACATGCAAGCTCTTTTGGACAGCACCAAGAATGCTGCTGGCGGCAACCTTTCGGAAAGCGATTCCAGTTGCCTGTCCCATATTCGGATTAGCAGTTCCTATGCATCGGTAGAGGTTCTCCCCAAAAAGCAAATCTGCGACGGCGACACCACCGTGAACCCGACCTTCCAGGAACGAATCGAGGTGCACAAGGAATTCATCCTCAAGCAAATCAATGATTGCCTGGACAAAGAGAATTAAGTCACCATATCGTTCACTCCGTCAACTCTAGCAATCTTTTGAACGCGAGTCTAAACCACTTGGTATTGAACTCAGCTTTTACATCATTGGCCCAGTGGTTATAATAACGCCACTGGCTGAAAATTGCACTTCCCAAGGCTCGATAGTCGTCACAGGTCGCGATAAGTTTCTCTGCTAATCTATTGTCGTTGTCCGAAACATCGCGACCAACGTTCCTATTGAAACGTTCAAAAACATCCATTTCAAAGCCTAGAATTCGACAGTCTTCTTCAAGCCGACTACTTTCAATAAAATCGTAAATCTTTGCGCGGGTTTCATCCGCATCAATTTCATCTAGCAAAACACCCCATTGTTCGACGAAAGTTTCAGCATCTCTTGTAACTTCAAGCCAATCGTAAGACGGGGTATTTGTCCGGTAGAAGATATTGAGAACTTGATTATGGAAGGTTTCAACAGCCTTTGACACTTCTGTTTGGCCATAAATCATCCCCTTAAAATGCTTGCTCAAGAATTTATAGTGCGAAAAACCACCGTCGCAAACGATATCGTCTATTTTTGAAGGCAATGCGGAAATACGTTCCCAATTTTCTTTTATCAGTTTCTTGACGGCATCGGCAGCCTCTTCGAATTTCCCTACATGAAAATACGCTTGATTGCAAGGATTTTCTTCAGGCAACGTTCCATCGCAGACAACAAAGTACTGTACCGCATTTTTGATATAAACATTCCCATCACTATAGAGCAGTACGCCCATATCGATTGTCTCGGGAGTATAAAAGCCTGCATCCATATGGCTTTCGAAAATGGTACGACCACGAGGTTTCTTGAATTGAAGTGCATCCCCTAGCCCATAGCCCCTTGCAATTTCAATTTTTTCTTTAAAAGAACAATGTTCAAAGAAGGCTATATAGCGAGCAACATCCGGTTCATAACCATAAGGTTCCCACTTACTGATATGCGCCGCCACAAACGACAGGAAGTCCTTTGCAGAATCCGAGGCTCGCTCACTTGCCAATTGCTCGGCAATCCATGCACGACCTTTGAAAGAATCCCTATACGGATCATTTTGCTCACCATGATAATAGCGGCAGTATTCCAAGTTCTGATCTTCGTTATTTGCCTGCATAGGAGTCTCCTTTTTTTAGAGCCACCTATAAATATAATTTCTAGCAGATGTCAGAAAGTGACAAAAATAAGGAAATATTTCAACAATCCGCTTGATTACTTTTTGCAGAAGGAACAGTTCTCAAAACGAGTTTTTTCTTTATCGTGAGCATCAAAATACACCGGTTCAACCTCAGCAGAATCTTCTCCAAAACGGCAAAAGCGACAATTTCCAAAATCTCCCGACGCAGCAACCATAATCGCAACGCCACATCTTTTAGCGGGATAGTCTATAGAGCAATCGCGAAACACCCCATGGGCCCCTGTATCTATACGGACCGGGACAAAGTCGTCAGAGGACATCTTGCAACCAACGAACTCACCCTGAGCACGCGTCCAAAGAGCAACGCATGGCTCATCGCCCTTGGAGCGAAAGATGCAGGACAAGAAATTCGCACGCACTACTCCACCCACAAGAAAATGACGTTTGTTATCGCCCTTGATATATACACCTTTTTCGAAAATGCAATTCTCAAATGTTGAGGTCCCCTCCAAGACTTCAACTTTTTCCGTAAAAATTTGATTTTCGTAGTTCTTTGAACGCATAGTCAAGTACCTCCCCCCTTAAAATAGAAAAACAACACGTCAAATAATGACACTTTAAATACTAAATTTTATTTTTTTAGAAAGGGGTTGTCCGGCACCTAAATTCAACTTATTGAGAACATTCTAAAGTACAAAGCCCCTTTTCATAAAATTCAAGTATACAAGCAGGATCATAACACATCAAAAGCTTATAAAACACCGCAAGCTTTTTTTAACTTGCCAATCATTTCCTTTTCGTGCTTTTCACAAACAAACTTTTTCCATCTAAAATCGGCCGACACTTCATTCTCACCTACTGTCAGTTCGCTCATTCTACGAAGTTTTAGGCTCCCCTTTGCTATCATATTTTTAAAAGAACTCTTTTTGGCACTTGGAGCATCATTTGAAAACTTAGAATTTATCTCTCGCTGAATAAGGCAAAGATTTCCAAAACGATCTAATCCCTCTTCTTTTTTCCACCTTTCAAACATTATTTCAGATGGATTCTGTGGATACCAATGTTCTACCGTATTACGGAACTCAAAAGCAAACGAATCATAACCAGTGTTTTTTTCTTTCCAAAGAAGATAGTCGAGATAATTAAAGACAATATGCGGAGTATCTACACCCATTTCATATTTTTCAATTATTTCATCCGTTTGACTTTTTGCTATGCATTTTTCAAAGAATGAGGTTTTTACAGCATTAATTGCAATTGACTCTGTTTTTTCAGCAAATTCTTTTAATGTAAACCTCTCCTTTCCTTCTCGTTTCATTAACCAAATCAGTTCATCAGTAATCCAATGCATTACTTTCGGAGATGTATAGGACACACGTAATGCCGATTGCATCATTTTAAGATTGTCATTATACTTAGCATCTTCTTTATTCACATCTAATGTCGTTTTGATATAATACGGTTTTCGTTTTCCCTTTTCTCCAGAAACCTGAAGTTCTTTCAAGCTCCATTCACCATCGTTATCACCTTCGATAAATTCTCTGCGAACAATATACTTATCCATAAGAAAACGACATCTAAGAAGGCAAAGTACAAATTTCTTTGAAAATGAGGGTTTATCACCCCCTTCTTGCGAATAGGCATCCTTAAAACGATCCAAAAGTTTTTTATCATCCAACAATCGTTCATTAGCCACAGATCCATATTCTTCTTTTTGATAGACCTTCAGAACATGCAACAAGAAATAAGAAAAATCAATCAGTCCTTCAAAACGAACAGTCTTTTCAACTTTTTTTTCTTCTCCATTAATTACTTCTTTTTTTTGTATTGTTCCATCTTCCGTTTGGATTTTAAAATCTGGCCTGAGTATATCCGACATCAATACGGGGTCATTATTTGTCTTTTCATTCTTTCCCTCACCATCTGTTGGCGAGGATTTAGATTCAACCGGCTCATTGATTTTTTTGTAATTTTCCCATTCATCACTTGGGAACGAAATCCATTTTTCCCCAAAAATGCGATCCCTAGCCTTTTCAACTTCTTTAAAATGCATTTGCACATAGCCAGACATATCACTGCAAGCATCCCAAATAGTTGCAAAAACAAATCTATCAACAGAATCTGTTAAGAAGCCCATCAGCCTAGCCTTTAAGATATCTGTATGCTCCAATTGTTCGCCGCGAGTATTCATTATTTCAAAATACCGATTCAAATCAGTATTTTCGGGGACCTCTATTCTATAGATTATAACTCTTTTCAGTTTTTCTATTAAACTTTTTTCAAAATTATATTCATCAGAAATTTTTCCTTCTTCAAATAATTTCTGCTTTACATTTCGTAATTCACTTTTAAAAATCTCTATTCCCCCAAAAATTCCTCCATCAACTTTTTTTTCGTCATAATCTTTTTTTTCAATCAATGAAATAATATTCTCTAGGGAATAATTTGATTTTTCACGACAAGCAAAAGATAGATTACGTTCTACTTTTATTCCTAATTTCATTGATTCAAGAATCTTAAGAAGGAGAAATAAAGATGTCAGCCTTTGTTGACCATCTATCACTTCAAAAAAAACTTGACCTTTTTTTTCTTTTTTAGCCACAATTAGTGAGCCGATATGGTACTGCGCATCATCCGCGACGTCATAAACATCTTCAATCAACTGGCGAATTTGTTTTTCTTCCCAAGCATATTCACGTTGATAAAGGGGTATTTGATATTTATCATCGCCCTTAAAAAGAAATTTTTTATCCCCTTCACCCCAAATAGGCATTGTTACAACTTCATCAACCATTACTCTGCTTCCCCATAAATACTTTTAATGTAATTATATAAAGAATTCCATTTCGGTGATTTCGCACTACCCGAATTCCGTTTTACGTTAATCTGGATATTGGCCACATCCTGCTCTCTCCTAGCATTTGTAATTGTAAAAAACATTGGTTCAGTATTTGTCTTCCCTTCTTTTCCAAGAGCATACAGATTCACAGAATCTTCACCAAGAGTTTCCATATCTGCACGCAGCATAAAAGCCCACACAAACAGTTTTTCAACTACCATTCTGTTAAAATTATGAAATCTGTCATAATAACAAAATAGGGCACAATAGAACAAATTTTTCGCGTAACAAAATCCTGCAGAACTTAAATCTATTCCCTCTATTCCCTCATATTTTTTTGCACTATATTTTTTTCTCTCTATTAAAAGCGGTGCTAATTTTTTAAATTCTTCATTAGATTGAAGTTCATTTTTTATCGTTTCCAACAAATTTAAATAATGACTAACAAATTCAAAAAAATCTTTACCAGCAGTAAAAGGTTCTGTTACTTGAAAACAAGGTGACGCCTTAAGGGCTCTTTTGGCATAAGAATAAGAGGATTTTTCAACAATACCCTTATACACATCAATTTCTTTCGCAGTAAAAGGAACAGCATCAAGAAGTTTCGACCATTTCCAAATGGGATACAAATATGAATTAAACAATTCTTTTATTGCCTGAGGGTCTCTATCTTCCCATTTATTTACTGTCAAAGCCATTTCATATGGAGAATCTTGCATTTCCCGTAAATGATAAGCTTTCAATAGAGCATGCGGATCTAGAGGTTTTCCACGATGGTTCTGAGAATCAAAAAGCTGGAACGCCTCCGATATATTCCCTACTCCAATTACAACAAATTGAAGAATCGACTCAAATGAATTTAAAATGTCTTTTTTTTCATTTTCGTGATACTTCATCCAATTCTTTATCGCGAAATAATTATCTTGAATATTTTTTTGAGACACTTTGCTATTGAAGCTAGTAGACATTAAAGCCAAGGAGGATTGTACATCTAGCGCCTTACATATTAGTGTAAGTGTTATCAATCGCTGTTGACCATCAACAACCTCATAATCACCTTTATTATTTTTAAAAAGAATTACAGTACCAATGCGATACTTAAAATCAGCATGATTACGAGAATCTTTAATTGCCTTTAAAATATCATCAAGAAGTTCGATTACATTTCTCTGAGTCCATTTATATGGACGTTGGTAATCAGGAATCGTGATATTTTTAGAAAGTAACACTTTTACCGAGATTACTTGTGGTTGCAAAAAATCATCTGACATCTATAACCCACTTCTACATTTTTAATCTTTTCAGTCTTAATTAATATAGCTTTGTTTTAGAAAAAAACAACAACCTCACTAGAGATTCATAATACGCATGATGTACGATAGAATCATCGTGGGGTTTTAGGGGCGGAGCCCCTAGGCGAAGGGGTAGCGAGCGACGAAGTGCGAGCGAGGGGAAAGCATTCCCCTTCCAATCACTTCAAGTGATGTTTCCCAGTAATTTCAGAAACGTCAATCTTGACGACGGCGGTGCGTGCGAGGGCCATGGCGCTGTAGGCGATGGTTTTGACGCCGAAGGGGAGCTTGTAGCCGTTGTGGAGCATGATGGTATCTAGCCCGGCGGTGCGTTCCTTTGAATTTTCTACGAGCGAGGCGGTTCCGAATCCGATGACGCTTTCGTAGAAGCAGGTCCATTTGCAGGCGTCCGCGTTCACGTCTTGCGGGCCGCTCGCTTCGACGGATGTTTCCGCGCAAAAGCTCACTTGTGGATTCGCCTTGATGGCGTCGAGTTTTTTACCTTCGCCTGCTCCGTGGAAATAGATCGCGAGTTTCTTTTGTCCGTCGCATTCGCTTACGGCGTACCCGAAGTTGACCGGCACGGCATAGGGCTTGCCGTCGCTGATCAAAGCCAGATGCAAAACCTTGCAACGGCTGAGAACGTCGATGATTTCGTCAAATTCCTTGATTTCGCGGTCTTTGCGTCGCATATTTTCGCCACCAGTTTTAGCTTTTTGCAGGGATGAAACCCCTAGGAAATATAAAAACACTTTTGCCACAACCTTCGTTTTTTTCTAAATTTGCCCGCACTATGGAAACTCGTTACAATTCTAAAGATGTGGAAGCCCGATGGCACAAGACCTGGGCTGAGAATAACAGTTTTGCACCCAGCGGAAAGGGCGAACCGTTCTCGGTCGTGATTCCGCCCCCGAACGTTACCGGCGCGCTCCATCTGGGACACGCGCTCAACGATACGCTCCAGGACATTTTGGTACGCTACCGCCGCAAGACGGGCCGCGACACGCTGTGGATTCCGGGTACGGACCACGCGGGTATCGCCACGCAGGCCGTGGTCGAAAAGCGCCTTTTCCAGGACGAACACAAGACCCGCCACGACATTGGCCGCGACGCCCTGGTGGAACGCATTTGGAAGTGGAAGGACGAATACGAAGCCCGCATTACGAAGCAGCTCAAGAGCCTCGGCGTTAGCTGCGACTGGAGCCGTCAGCGCTTCACGCTGGACCCGGTCTGCGCCAAGGCCGTGCGCCACGCCTTCTTCAACCTGTTCAAGAAGGGTCTGATTTACCGTGGCAAGCGTTTGGTGAACTGGGATACCAAGCTCCAGACCGCCGTTGCCGACGACGAAATCTACTACGAACACGTGAAGGGCCACTTCTGGACATTCAAGTATCCTCTGGCCGACGGTTCGGGATTTATCCCCGTTTCTACGACCCGTCCGGAAACCATCATGGGCGATACCGCCCTCGCCGTGCACCCGAACGACGAACGCTATGCGCAGTTCATCGGCAAGATGCTGAAGGTGCCGTTCGTTGACCGCGAAATTCCGGTGATTGCCGACGCTATCTTGGTGGACAAGGACTTCGGTACGGGTTCCGTGAAGGTGACGCCCGCACACGACCCGAACGACTATGCGACGGGCCTCCGCCACAAGCTCCCGATGATCAACATCATGAACGACGACGGCAGCCTGAACGAGAACGCCGGCAAGTTCCAGGGCCTCAAGGGCCAGGCCGCCCGCGACGCCGTGGTGGCAGGTCTCGAAGAACTCGGTCTTTTGATCAAGGTGGAAGACCACGAAATGGACGTGGGACACTCCGACCGTTCCAAGACTGTGATCGAGCCGTACCTCAGCGACCAGTGGTTCGTGAAGATGGACGTGCTCGCCGAAAACGCGATGAACGCCGTGAAGTCGGGCGAAATCAAGATTATCCCGGAACGTTACGCCAACAAGTATCTGGACTGGCTCGCCGAAAAGCGTGACTGGTGCATCAGCCGTCAGCTCTGGTGGGGCCACCGCATTCCTATCTGGCACACCGACGCTAGCGAAGACGAATTGAAGGCCGCATTTGCTGGCCGCGACGACATCTACTTCTACAAGGCCGAAAACGGCGGCTACCTCGTGTGCAGCCAGGAAGAAGACCTGAAGGAAGACGCTGTTCCGGGTCACGTGCTCAAGCAGGAAGAAGACGTGCTCGACACGTGGTTCTCCAGTGGACTCTGGCCGCATTCTACCATGGGCTGGCCGGAAAACACCGACACGCTCAAGCGCTACTACCCCACCAGCGTGCTCGTGACGAGCCGCGACATCATTACGCTGTGGGTCGCCCGCATGGTGCTGTTTAGCCAGGAAAACATGGGCACGGTTCCGTTCCACACGGTGTACATCCACCCGAAGATTCTGGACGGCAATGGCCAGACCATGAGCAAGTCCAAGGGCAACGGCGTGGACCCGATGGATATCGAAGAGAAGTACGGTACCGACGCTTTGCGCTTTGTGATGGCAAGCCTTTGCACCGACAACCAGGACGTGCGCCTGCCGGTGAAGAAGGAAAAGCAGCCGGATGGCCGCGAAATCAACACCAGCGAAAAGTTCGAAATCGGCCGTAACTTCAGCAATAAGCTGTGGAACGCCTGCCGCTTCCTTTACCCGCAGCTCGAACAGGCCGGCGCTCTCTCCGCCGAGCTCCCGATGGACAAGAACTTGTTCGCACTCGAAGACAAGTGGATTTTGAGCCGCCTGCAGACGACCATCAAGGACGCCACCCGCATGCTCGAAGAATACCACTTCGCCGAACTCGCCGGGTTCCTGTACCGCTTCGTGTGGGACGACGTGTGCTCCAGCTATCTCGAGATTAAGAAGTCCGTAATCAACAGCGAGACGCTCACCGCCGAAAAGAAGAACGCAATGGCAATTCTCAGCTACGTGCTGAAGAACGTGCTCGACCTGCTCCACCCGGTGATGCCGTTCATTACCGAAGAACTCAACAGCATCCTGTTCCAAGGCAGCGAAATGGTGATCAGCCGCGCATGGCCCAAGGCCGACGAATCGCTCATCGACGCGAAGATCGAAGCCGCATTCGACCAGGCATTCGCCGTGGTGGAAAGCGTGCGTGGCGTGCGTGGCCGCTACAACGTGAGCCCCGCCACCAAGCTGAACGCCGTGGTGAGCGTCGACGATGCCGCAACGGAAGCCAGCGTGAAGGACTGCATGGCAATCATCACCGAACTTTCGGGTCTCTCTGACCTGAGCGTCGCCGTGAAGGCCGCCAAGCCGAAGTTCAGCGCCAGCGCCGTGGTGCCCGGCGGCGAACTCTACATCCCGCTGGAAGGCATCCTCGACCCGGCTGCAGAAATTGCCCGCTTGGAAAAGGAAATCGAAAAGGCCAAGGCATTCGCCGCTTCGATTGAGAAAAAGCTTTCTAACCAAAAGTTTGTCTCAGGAGCCCCCGAAGCTGTGGTAAACGCCGAAAGGACGAAGCTTGCTACGCAGATGGATATTATATCCAAAAACGAGGCCGCGCTGAAGGAGTTGGAATAGTCTCTTCAGTTGTCATCCCCGCGCAGGCGGGGATCTCCTAACAATTCAAAAGGGGTGTCCCACACGGGCACTTCTTTTTTGTATCAACTTATCGCTATCAATCGTTCCATTTTGATTATTTATTTTTTTCCAATATTTCTTCCTTCAGCAGTTTTCTATAATCGTCAAATTTGGGCGTTGTTGCCGAGTAGTGGGGCAAATAGAAGACTTTGTAACCTTCTTTTCCAAGTGTCTGATTTAAAAATTTTTCCGTATCACGACCAAGAGCTATCAAGCACGGCTTTTCCACCCCACAAAGAAGCCCAATCTCCCTTTTGAGCGTATCAACATGATTTTTTAGTAAAGCTCTATTTTTCTTGTATTTATTCACCCATTCCTTAGCCGTCTCCGACTTGTCATTTTTGATTAAATCTGTAATATAAGACCCTTCTGCAACACTTCCTAAGATTGCATAGCGAAGCTTATGATCCCTACCGTACTCGTAGCTACTATGAAAATTTGACCAACAAACATTCTGTCCATGGCCCGTTTTACCATCATGAAATGAAGATCCATTAAAAGCAACAAATACAAATTTCGTTTTTACCTTCTTTATCAAGTTTTTTTCGTCATCAGCCCATTTCATGGAGCCAACATTTTCTCTTGATTTTGGATTTTCGCTAGCTTTATCCCAAAGAGCCCAACTAGCAAGAGATCCAAATTCCTTTTTCAGACTTTGGTATTGATTCTTTGTTACACCCATAACATAACCTCATTATTGATTTGGTTACCCTGCACATTCATACATTTCAAATATATACCGTAATTTACAAAGCAAACAGAAAAAAATGTCTTTCTTGCTTTTTATATCAAAAAAAATCCCCCATGCGAGCACCTCTTTTTTCTATCCCCGCTCCTTTTCCCCGAATTATTTATTATTTTCCTTATGAAGGTTAAAAAGGAGAAAAGAAAATGAAGTTCACCACATTTCTATTTGCGGGCGCGTTTTGCGCAGGCGCCTTAACCGCAAGCCTACATGCGGCGGAATGCAGCTACGAGCCCCCCGTCAGGGAATCTGGAAGCACCGGAGCTTATTTTGAATACCCAGCAGTATCTCTCTATCTATTCGAGGGCAGCTACCTAGACCTCTCCAAGATGGATCAGCGCGAGCCCACTGTAAAGAACGTTTCCGGCACCGACACGGTATGGATGTACAGATCCGAGCTGGACTCCACCATGATCGTAATCGCCTCCGAGAAGGTGGTCAAGGTGGCGCGCGTCGCCTATTCCGACAACCAAGACGACTTCGTTGATTCGCTCTTCAGCGTGCATCACGACGCCGTATTCAAAGACGAGTTCGCACGGTTGCAAAAGGCGGGCGTTTTCAAGGGAACAGCCGAACAAGCGGACTCACTTGTGAACCATGTTTTTGAACTCTGCGGTAGATACTATTGGAAAGAAGGGGGCTACTCCGGCTGCGAATTCAATCCGCCAGAATTAAGACGGAGAAACGGCGGTAAAGATATCGACAAGGCTGATGTACCGCTAGCAAGCTCGGCTGTGGCCGGAATACACGCCTTCCTCCTCGACACACTGAACTTCTGCCCAGATTACAGGTTCGCTACCGTTCCAACCAGTTTAAAACAAACTAAAACTTTGCTAACGGCTAAACAAAAAGCCTCATCCGGTTCTCCGAACAAGGCTTTCAAAGTCAACGGGCAGCGCACTACCACATCTTGTCGTACTTTTTGCGGCTCTTTTCTTCGTCCTTCTTTTCCTGAACGATAGCGTCAATCACGGCAGCCACCGTCAGGTTGAAGATATCGTGCACCGAGGCGTCGGTGTCGGTAAAGTGGACCGGCTTGTTCAAGCCCATCTGCACAGGACCGATGGATTCGCCCACACCCATTTCGAGGAGCATCTTGCAAGTGGTATTTGCTGAAGAGAGGCACGGGAAGATCAGCGTATTGACCGTCTGGCCCTTGATCTTGTTGAAGGGGTACTTGGTGTCGCGCAGGTCCTTGTCGAGCGCCACGTTCACCTGCATTTCGCCGTCGATCATGTAATCCGGGAACTGTTCGTGAATCATGCGCACGGCTTCGCGGGCGGTGTTAGACGTTCCACGCGGAGCGCCCTTATCGCTACCGAAGTTTGCGTAGCTGAGCATCGCCATCACCGGTTCGTGAGCGAAGAAGCGCACGGCGTCGTGAGTAAGCTTCACGATATCCACGAGGGTTTCTGCATCGGGGTCGCGGTTCACCAGCGTATCGGCCAAGAAGAACGTTCCCTTGCGGGTGCTCAAAATATGCATAGCGCCGAAGTGCTTGTATTCTTCGCGGATACCGATGATTTCCTTGGCAAGTTCAATCGTTTCGCTGTACTTGGAATAGCCACCAGAAATCAGGGCGTCGGCATCGCCGACCTTCACCATCATCATGCCGAAGTGGTTCGGTTCAAACATGTCGTCGCGGGCTTCGTCGAGCGTCACGCCGTTACGGCCGTTTTCTTCGGCGTAGATTTCGGCGTACTTGCGGCGGCGTTCAAATTCTTCCGGAGAACGCGGGTTCACAATCTTGATGCCCGTGAGGTCCAGCTGCTCGCGCTGGGCAATAATCTGGATACGTTCGGGGTTGCCAAGCAGAATCGGGTGTGCAACGCCTTCAACCTTCGCCTGCACGGCGGCCTTGAGCATGTTGAGGTTGCTTTCGGCAAACACAACGCGCTTGGGGTTGCTGCGGGCGGTATCGCTAAACTGACGGATGAGCTTGTTGTCGTAACCCATCATGTCACGCAGACGGTCATAATAAGCGTCCCAATCGGTAATCGGCTTGCGGGCCACGCCACTTTCGATAGCGGCCTTCGCCACGGCGATAGAAACGTCGGTCAACAGGCGCGGATCCAAGGGCTTCGGAATCAAGTATTCCTTACCGAAGGTAAAGCGCTGGGCGTTGTAGGCGATGTTCACCACATCCGGAACCGGCTTATGTGCAAGGGCTGCAATAGCGCGCACGGCAGCGTGCTTCATGTGTTCGTTGATGCAGGTAGCGCGAACGTCGAGGGCCCCGCGGAAAATGTAGGGGAAACCGATCACGTTGTTCACCTGATTAGGATAGTCGCTGCGACCCGTCGCAAAAATCAGGTCGCCACGGCTTGCCATGGCTTCTTCGTAGCTGATTTCAGGGTTCGGGTTGGCGAGAGCGAAAACGATCGGCTGGTCGGCCATGCTGCGGACCATTTCGCGAGTAAGGATGTTACCCTTGGAGAGTCCCACGAACACGTCGGCACCCTTCATGGCATCTTCGAGCGTTTCGATATCGGTGCGGTCGGTCGCAAAGAAAGCCTTCGCTTCGGTTAAGCCCTTGCGGTCCTTGCGGATGACGCCCTTACTGTCGCACATCACCAGGTTCTCTTTCTTGAGACCGAGCGACAAGTAGAGTCGCGTGCAGGCGCAGGCGGCTGCACCCGCACCGTTCACCACCATCTTCACGTTGCGAATGCTCTTGCCTGCGACTTCAATAGCGTTCAAAAGGCCTGCAGAAGAAATAATAGCCGTACCATGCTGGTCGTCGTGCATCACGGGAATATCGAGTTCGGCCTTCAGGGTGTCTTCGATTTCGAAGCATTCCGGAGCCTTGATGTCTTCGAGGTTGATACCGCCGAACGTCGGGGCAATCCCCTTCACGATTTCGATAAACTTCTTCGGGTCCTTTTCGTTGATTTCGATGTCGAACACATCGATACCGGCATAAATCTTGAAGAGGAGAGCCTTGCCTTCCATCACCGGCTTACCGGCGAGCGCACCAATATCGCCGAGGCCAAGCACAGCCGTACCGTTACTGATCACGGCAACCAAGTTACCCTTGCCCGTATATTCGTAAGCGAGGTTGTTATCCTTTTCAATTTCCAAGCAAGGAACAGCTACACCCGGAGTGTACGCAAGACCCAGGTCGGTCTGCGTGCTATGCGGCTTGGTCGGCACGATTTCAATCTTGCCGGGCTTGCCCATGGAATGGTATTCGAGAGCTTTTTCCTTTAAGTCCTTGCTCATTCTTTTCTCCTTTTGGCAAATCTTACGTGGATTGCTTCGTCGCCTTCGACTCCTCGCAATGACGTTTGAACACCAATAACAAATTTCAGCGCGTAAGATAGAAAAAACAAAGGGCATTGTAAAGATTTCAATACCCTTATAAGAAAGATGTATTTTTCAGCCGTCTAAAAGGAGTCTAGACGCCCCTTTTGGGCCATTGGCGCGAATGGTCTGTTATATTCTCATGGAAATATCAAGGGCCTTTACACTATGTGTAAGAGCACCCACCGAGATATAATCAAGGCCGAGTGTCGCGATTTCCTTCGCGCGTTCAAGCGTCATGTTGCCGGAGCCTTCCACCAGGCACTTGTCGCCGCTTTCCTTGATAATCTTGAGTGCTTCCGCCATCATCTCGTTACTCATGTTGTCAAGCATGATGACGTCGACTCCCTTGTTCAGGAGCGCTCGCAGCTGGTCGAAGTTTTCGACTTCCATTTCCACCATCAGGCCCTGCTTGTTGTTCTTCTTCACGACCTCGAGCGCCTGGAGCACGCCACCTGCTGCAGCGATGTGATTGTCCTTCACCAGCACCATGTCAAAGAGACCCATGCGGTGGTTGGAACCGCCACCCACGCGAACGGCATACTTCTGCAAAGTGCGGAAACCGGGAACCGTCTTGCGCGTATCGAGAACCTTGGTCTTCCCCGCCTTCAAGGCTTCCTGGAAGGTATGCGCAACGGTTGCCACGCCGGAAAGTTGCTGAATAAAATTCAAAAGCGTGCGTTCGCCCGTCAGGAGTTCGTGCGTCGTGCCGTCCATTTCGGCAATCAAATCACCCTTTTTCACGACATCGCCGTCTTTCTTGTGGAGCGTTACCTTCACGTTCGCCTTGAGTTCCTGGAACACGAGCTCAATCACCGGGAGACCCGCGAGCACGCCATCTTCTTTTGCAATCAGGCGGGCATGCTGCTTCTGGTCGGCAGGAATCGTCCATTCACTGGTCACGTCACCCGTGCGCACGTCTTCAGCAAGCGCCAAGCGAATCATGGTCAAAGCGTCTTCGGTAGGAAAAATCGGGGTGGAATTGTCGCCGTACATTACTGCGCTCCCTTACCGGTTAGAACAACATAAACTGTACGCACCAAAATCTGGAAGTCAAGAAGCAGACTCATGTTTTCGAAGTAATACATGTCGTACTGCAACTTGATTTTCACGTCTTCAGTGCTGGTATCGTAATGGTGACACACCTGAGCCCAACCGGTCAGCCCCGGTTTCATTTTCAGGCGGCTAATATAGAACGGAATTTCTTCACGAAGTTTGGCAATAAACACGGCGCGCTCCGGGCGCGGGCCCACCATGCTCATGTCGCCCTTAAGCACACACAAAATCTGCGGAAGTTCATCAATACGGGTCTTGCGCAAGAACTTGCCCACTTTGGTAATGCGGGGGTCGTCCTTGGTGGCCCACTGGGCGCCAAACTTTTCAGCATCAGTACGCATGGTACGGAACTTGTAGACCGTAAAGGGCTTGCCGTACAGGCCAATGCGTTCCTGCGAATAGAACACCGGACCACGATCTTCAAGCTTGATCGCAATGGCGGCAAGCACACACACCGGGAACGAAATAATTCCGAGGAAGGCGCCAAACAGAATATCAATCACACGCTTCACGCGCACCTGCCACAAAGGCATGGTAAACGCAAACAGTTCCTGCAGTTCAAAGCCATAAACCAAGTTCGCCTTGAACTGTCCATGCACCACACTGTAGAGTTCTGGCACCAGGTAAATGTGAACCGGCTGGTCGCACACCCACACAAGCACGCGCATGATTTCTTGCGGCGAAGAACTTTCGTGAGCGATAATAATGCCCGTCACCTTGTACTTCTTAATGAGCGAAGCAAGGTCTGCATACTTACCGAGCACCGGAACATTCGCGAACTCGTGTTCCATCACCTGGAATCGTTCATCGACAAAACCCACAACACGCTGTCCGCGTTCAGGAGTTTTTGCAAGCGCTTCGGCAATTTTCTTGCCGGCTTCGGTTGCCCCCAACACCAGAATGTTATTCGCACCAAAGCCAAGGCTCAAGAGCCTGCGAAGGCAGCGGTAAATGAGCATTCTAAAGAGAATCACCAGGAACAGTGCAAAGCCGCCATAAATGAAAATCCACGGGAAACGGGAGCCGTACAGGTAACCCTGGTTGAGCGGTTCGTTCACCATGATCTTACCGATAAATTCCGCACCGAACAGCATGGCGATAATAATCACGATGCCAATCAGCACCGCACGCAGCACACGCAATGTTTGGTGCGTTCTCGACATAAGCAACCAGGAGCGGTAAAGGCCCGCACAAGTGAACAGCACAAGCCAGCCCACATTGAGCACGAGGCCCATGTGCCAATATTCGGCAAAAGTCTTGCTAGGATCGAACTTATCGGCAATCCAGCCACTGTGGAACTGCACCCAGAAGGCGAGTACAAAACAAATCGACAACGCCACGAAGTCCGAAAGGACAACGAGAATGCGTTCCAATGTAGCGGCGCGAATCATAACAGCCCTAAATTACCAAATTGCAAAGTTTCAGGTTTTTCGTTTTGCGCCGTTTTTAGGCGAGGAAACGAATTACCTGGCTCTTTTCCACGATTTCGGGCAGGGCGTCAATGGCGTCCACAGCCTTCGAGGTCTTGCAATCTAAAGTCTTTTCGGTGATCACCACGATAGAAACCTTACCCGGATCCTTCACGTTCTTCTGGATAATGGTTTCAATGGAAATGTTATTTTCGGCCAGAATGCTGGTAATCTTGGCGAGCACACCGCAAGCGTCACGAGAGGTGAAGCGCAGGTAGTAGCGGGCCGAAGTTTCCGAAATAGGAACGAGCGTTGCAGAGTTGTCGACGTTGAACCAGCCCATCGGGAGTGCCTTACGCTTACCCTGGTCCACGGAGCGGGCCAGGGAAACGAGGTCGGCTACCACGGCAGAGGCGGTCGGCAAGCGGCCTGCACCAGCGCCAGTCTGAACCGTTTCGCCCAGGTTGTCGCACTTGAGGTACACGGCATTGATGACACCGTTCACGTTAGAGAGCAAGTTTTCGTTAGAAACGAAGCACGGATGCACGCGGGCGTCCACGCGGTCACCATCGCGGTGGTAAATGCCAAGGAGCTTCACGCAGCAGCCAAGTTCCTTGGCAAAAGCGATATCCTGGGCGGTAATTTTTGAAATACCCGTCACGTGAATCTTTTCGAAGTCCACGCGGTGGCCGCTGCAGAGGCTTGCGAGCAGGGCCGTCTTGTGGGCGGAGTCGATACCTTCGATATCGAAGGTCGGGTCCGCTTCGGCAAAACCGAGCTTCTGGGCATCCTTCAGCACCACGTCAAAGTCCAGACCTTCGTCGGCCATGCGGCTCAAGATGTAGTTACAGGTACCGTTAATGATGCAGCTCAGGTGTTCCACCGTAGAGCCGAGCAGGCCTTCCTGCAGGCTACGGATAATAGGAATGCCACCGCCAACCGCGGCTTCGAACAGCACATGCAGGCCGTTCTTGGCAGCAAGCGGGAAAATTTCATGACCGTACTTGGCGAGGAGAGCCTTGTTGGCAGTCACCACGTGCTTGCCGCTTTCGAGGGCAGCGAGAATCCACTTGCGCGGCATGTTGTAGCCGCCGGCAAGTTCCACAAGCACATCGATATCATTACCGGCAATCATTTCGTCGGCGTTGGTAGACACCTTGTAGCCCTTTGCCTTGTACGGGGCAACTTCTTCTTCGGACTTGGCACAGATGCATGCCAGTTCAAGTTCGACACCGAGCTTTTCCTTGTATTCGGCAATCTTCTGTTCCAGAATCTGGATAACACCGCCACCGACGGTTCCAGTACCAATAAGACCAATACGCAACATAAGGCGTCTCCATTTTAAATTTTTACGCGCACAAATATAGAATTTTGTGCTAGTTTCCCACAGTCACCTTGCGGGTTCCGTAACCGATTCGAAGCACATAATGGCCCGAAACAGGCACCGCGATGCTGAAATTCGCACTATTTGCGGTTCCACGGAGCACTACATTGCCCTGCATGTCGAACAATACATACCTGTCGCCCGCACGGGCTCCCGCCACCTGCAAGGTGCGATTTACAACGCTCACACTAAACTGCGGCAACGGCATTCGCTCAAAGGGCGTAGTCTGTTCGCTACTCGAGCTCGGTGTTTCAGAGGAACTTGACGCATCAGAAGAACTAGAAACCGGGGGTGTAGTCCACTTGGCATAAAAGATCTGTGTACCAGTCGCTTTGGGGCTCACCGAAGTGACAGCATTCCCCAAAAATTGCCTGTTATCATACCAACCCGCAAAATAGAAACCTTCGCGAGTCACGAATTGTGCATCAGGAAGCGCTGTCTCCACTCCTTCTTCATAATACTTCAGCTCATGACCTTTTTCGATTTTGCCGCCTTCATCTAAAACGAAAAATACATAGTGTTTCGTGTTACTCCAATCAAAATGCGGGAGCACCTGCGTGCCAGCAGGGTCTTCGGCCCATACGAGACCATCGGCGCCATTTTCCACATAAGAACCGTTACGGTAAGTTTCAATCCAGCCTCGTAAATAACCAGCAATAACTCCACCCATTAAACGTTCTTCGGTAACACCTAGAACATCTTCTATTACCTTGTTAGTTGTATCCGACACATTAGCAACAAGAATATCCTCTTGCTCCACAAAAAAACAATTTTCAAATCTGATATCGCCGTCACCATATCCATACCCGAGAATAGTTCCTGCTTTTAGTGAAGAATCTGGATCGTAGGAAACATGTCCAGCATTATACGCATTAGCAATAACAACGCCACCACCAATAAGGTCTGCGGCTTCTCCATAACCAACAAGCCCACCAACACTCGAGCCACCTTCTACGGCCCCCTTGTTGTAGACATTTTTGAAAAGAGCGTATTCGAAAGAAGTCGCTTTGCCTAATAAGCCTCCAACATACATCTGTCCGACAACTTTTCCGGCATTATAGCTTTGGTCAATTTCGAGATTGCCTCTACTCGCCCAACCAACAAATCCACCAACAGAACTCTTACCGGAAACATCCCCTGAATTATAGGATCTTATTATATAGACATCGTCTTCATATTTACTCCCAATGAATCCCCCCACACTGTGCAATCCATTTACCATAGACAGATTGTAACTGTTCGATATATACAGCGATCCCTTATGCCATGTTGCGCTTCCAATAAAGCCTCCTACGCCAGATTCACCCTCAACCAAGCCTGCGGCATAGGAATTCGTTATTTCCATTTGGTTTTCCGAATAATCGTTTACAAAGCCAACAAAGGCGCCCACATTTTCTTTTCCCGCAAAATAAAAGTCTTCAAGACCGAGGTTTAATATTTGAAAGCCTGACGCATTTTCAAATAAGCCCGCACTTTTGTCACCGTTGCCATTAAAATACAATCCATATATAACATGGTTGTTCCCATCAAACTTTCCCGAAAAATCCTTCATCGGAGCCCACGGGACAAAATCCTTTTGCGAATTCAATTCGCCTTCGGAATTTAACACCGATTCATTCACCACGATATCCTGAGTCAGCTTTCCGCACACGTTCCCTTGAGGATCACCTTCACCTGAACCATTCACAATGTCTGCAAATCCATAAAGTTCGGCGGCATCTGAAATTTGATAACAACCATCCGACAAAGTTGGCATTTTTGAAGTAATAGTCGCCGCATTTGCAGACAAGGCTGTAAACAGAACTCCCGTAAAAATTGAAATCGTGAATTTCATAAAATCTCCTCTTTAATTCTGATTAGAAAGATACAATAATTGAAAGTTCAACTTTGCCTAAGCAGTTACAAGTAACTATATTTAGCGCCATGGAACAGGAATCCGTCAATCCGGCAATCGGCTCAATTCTCGACGAACAAAAGCTCAAGAACATTGTCTACCCGGCAAAGCTCTTTAGAACGCGTTTGAACGAAGAATTTATGCGTGCGAACCGCACCCGCAAGCCGTTCCTGTATATCAAGATGTATTCGCACCAGTACGACTTCTTCGGTTGGGGCAGCCCTAACAAGACGGTCGAAAACACCTGGCGAATCAGCATTTTGACCATGTTTTCGCACCTGCGCTTTATCGACGTGCTAGGCTACCTTTCTGACGGTAGCGGTCTCGGCATCATCTTGCTGAATTCCGACCTCTCGGTGCTGGAATCGATCCGCAAGGAGATTCTGCACAAGCTGAACGACGCAGGCCTTATCCAGACGCTTCGCATCAACCCGAAGCGCCCGATTTTTGAAGCCTACCTCTACACAGGCTACCAGGAAAAGGACAACCTGGAACTGGCAGACAAAATCAAGGACTTCAACAGCGCAAACGGCCGATTCTTCTCGCTTAGCCGCCTGAACCTCGACCACATCTGGGAGCACCCGCACACCATTCGCTACCGCCACATGGTCAAGCGCATTGTCGACGTGACCTGCACCAGCATCGCGATTGTACTTTGTTCCCCGCTACTGCTTTTCTGTGCCGCCGCAGTCAAGATCAGCGACCCGAAGGGTCCTATCATCTTCAAGCAGACCCGCGTAGGCAAGAACGGCAAGCTATTCACCATGTACAAGTTCCGCAGCATGTACGTGGACGCCGAAGAACGCAAAAAGGAACTCATGGCCCAGAACGAAACGGGCGGCAAGACGTTCAAGATGAAGAACGACCCGCGTATCTATCCGTTCGGTCATGTGCTCCGCAAGTTCAGCCTCGATGAACTCCCGCAGTTTTTCAATATCATCAAGGGCGACATGTCCATTGTGGGGCCGCGTCCGCCGATTCCGTCCGAAGTGGCGGAATACGAACCGTGGCACCGCATGCGTCTGTCCGTGACACCGGGACTCACCTGCATCTGGCAAGTCAGCGGCCGCAGCAACATCAGCTTCGAAGGCCAGATGCGCCTCGACAACGACTACATCAAGCGCAACGGCAAGCTCAGCGACGACGTCTCGCTTATCCTCAAGACCTTCAAGGTTGTATTCAAGGGCGAAGGTGCGTACTAGTCAGTGTGTAGTGAGGAATGTGAAATGTGAGATGAACATTCCTGAAAATAATTCACAAAAGAAAGCCTCGCTCATCGCGAGGTTTTAAATTTTTCGGACTTTTCGGAAATTATCTGTTGTTCAGGTAGTCAAGCACTTTCTGCGTCAGGTCGTTCTCTTTTTTCCAGAACACCACGGCGCCGGTTGCACGGTCGACCACCATGTCGTAGCCTTCTTGCAGGGCAATTTCGTTAATGGCCTTACGGATCAGCTGAATGATCGGGCCACTCACCTTTTCATTTTCAGAAATCAGTTCACCCTTACGGCCGTACACGCGATCGATAAAGGTCTTGAGTTCCATATCTTTCTTGTTGTATTCGGCTTCGAGCTCGCGCTTCTTTTCGTCGCTGAGCATCAACACCTGCTTGTCAAGCTTTTCCTTGATGGCGGCAAGTTCCTTCTGCAACAAGTTACCCTGCTGTTCCCACTTTGCCACTTGACGGTCATATTCTTCCTGGGCCTTCTTGGTGCCCTTATAGCCGTCAAAGATCAGCTTGGAATCCACATGCGCAATGCGCAGTCCGTCTTCAGCAAACGAGACGGTCGCAAACGCGAGAACCAAAACAATCAGCAGACGCTTAAGCATAGAGCCTCCTTAGAAACCTTGGCCAATAACAAAGTTGAACTGCATGTCGCCCACTTCGGTACGTTGCAAGCCACTATAGGTTTCACCCACGTCTAACGGCCAAGCAAAGTCGAATCCAATAATACCGAGCATCGGCACGATTACGCGGAAACCAAAGCCAATGTCTTTCTTGAGGCTTGTCGGGTCCCATTCGCTGAGCGGATTCCTGCTCGGCTTCGGAACCTTGGTACGCGGGTTATAGCGTTCACCGAATACGTTACCGGCATCAAAGAAGAACGGCAACAGATAGAAGGTCTGCGGCACGAGACCGAGCTGGAGTTCAGCACCGGTGTACTGGTAGCTGCGGCCCAGGCGACGGTAACCGATAGAGCCCGAGCTGTAACCACGCATCATGCCTTCGTAGCCCATCACGCCACCCATGGTGTAAAGCGTGCGGTACTGCAACTGATCGCCCACAATCACACCGTACTGGTTGGTAAGAGCGATAGCCAAGCGGTCGCGGAACAAGGGGAACCACCACTTAATGGTAAGCTCCGTCTTCACGAAGTTAAAATCACTGAACAGCACGTCGTCTGCCCACTGGATATCGAGCACGTAGCGAGAACCTTCCGTCGGGAACTGCGGCAAGTTCTTGTCGTCACGCAACAGGCGGAAGTTCAAGGCCGATTCCACACCGGTGTAAACCACGTAGCTGTCATCAATGTTCGGGCCCTGCTTGTTCATAAGCCAACTGTAACCGATCTGACCGTAGAAGTAGTCATCGGGCCACTTGAGACGCTTACCCAAGTAAACCGATCCACCGTAACGGGTAATGTCGGGGTCATCGTACTTGGACATGTTCCACCAAGAATAGCTGAGGCTTGCACCCAAGGTAATCGGCTTATCCATGAACCAAGGTTCCTGGAAGCTGATGGCAGCGCTCTTCTTGTCTTCACCATATTCCACACTGAACGATGCAGCCTGGCCGTCACCCATACAGCAGTTCGGGATAGACACGCTTGCCGTACCCACGATACCGTCACTTTCGCTATAAGAAACGCCCAAGCTGAACTGGCCGGTACCGGCTTCCTTTTCTTGCACGGTAAAGTCAAGGTCCACTTCCTGTTCGCCCACCACCTTGATGTCGGGGACAACCATATCGAAGTAATTGAGCTGCATGATTTCACGGAAGCTACGTTCCAACAGGGATTGACGGTAAGTATCGCCCGGATACAGACGGACTTCGCGCCGAATCACCTTTTCGTTGGTCTTGGTATTGCCGTGAATGTGAACCTTATGAATCTGGGCAGGCAGACCTTCGGTCATCTTGTAAGACAGGTTCACCACAGAATCGTTTTCAAACGTGCGGGTTTCTTCGTACTGAGCGAACAAGTAACCGTCTTCGCGGTAAGCATCCAGGAGAGCCTTGCGAGAGGCTTCGTACTTATATTGGTCAAAGACTTCGCCACTATCCAAGCGGTAAGCATAAGCAAGCATCTTGTCGTTCAGGACTTCATTGCCCGAGAAGTGCAGCGAGCCCATATAGTACCTGCGGCCTTCGTTCATGTGAATATGAATCAAGATGGCGCTGGAGGTCTTGATATTGTCGTACTTGTTGAGGGCCGGGAACATGTCTTCGATCATGTAGCGGACCATGAGCTTTTCTTCGTAGGTAGAGCGTTTCTTAATTTTGCGAAGTTCGTTGATTTTCGGGTTATTCCACTTGCGACCGTCGACGATTTCCAGGAATTCCTTACGGGACGACTCGTAACGGATAATGTCGTTCAACATCTTCCAGGCATCTTCTTCGGTTTTGACCAAGACCTTAGGTCTAGTCACCCAAGGCATTTCACCCACTTCGCGGTGCTTACGGAAGAAGTGCGTCACCTGCATCGTGGGCTTACCCGCCATCTTGTAAAGCGGCGTTGCGGAATCCCCCAAAGCGAGGTTCATTTGCTTGTACAGGACTTCCAGGTTTTCACCCATCGGCACCATGCGCCCCATATAGAACAGGCAGGTGGAGTCCGGCAGGTATTCGGCGCTGTATTCCGTCAATTCGGCATCCAGGTAGCCAAAATGGCGAATAGCATTCAACACCGTGTCACGGTCGGCTTCAAAGATGTTTTCCTTGAATTCACCGCCACCCCACCATTGGTCCAGTTTCGTGACCATATGCTCCATGATGTCTTCGGCAGGCACATGGTCGTTTCCTTGAATATCAAACTGACGTACTTTGACCTTTTCACCTTCGCGGACAATGAAGGTCACCAAATTCTTGTTTTCGTCCACCGGAGTTTCGCGGTAACCCACTTCGGCAAGCAGGTAACCTTCGGCGTGATAATAATCCAAAATAGCCTGACGGTCGCGTTCCAGTTGGCTCTTGCTGTAAACCTGGCCAGGAATCAAGCGTACCTTCAACTTCAAATCTTCTTCGGGTTCTTCGTCGCAACCTTCGAACACGGCAGTATCCAAAGCCGGAAGTTCCTTAATCTTGAAAATGAGGTCGACATCGGTGCCATCGTCCACGTAGTCAATCCAGGCGGTCACATCGTCAAAGAGACCCGACTTGTAAAGGGACGTCACCGAGGACTGCACCTTTTCAGTCAGGGCTGTCGGAGAATAGCTTTGACCATCGCGAATACCGATACGGCTAAGGACAGCGCGGTCGTCCATGTGGACGGTTCCTTCGACCTTGACCTTATGGATCTTATTTTCGACCATATAGCTTTCGGACATTTCGGACATGTCCAAAAGCTGGGCCTGAGCAAGCCCTACAAACACAGAAAATAGAAACAGCCAGCGAAAGCGCAGAATAAACCTACCTATAAACAAAATTCGGGACAAAAATACAAAAGTTACACGCGCTAGACCTGCGCAAAACTTGTCAAAAAGTAAAAAAAACGGCTTTTTTAGTGTTCACACCCCACACTTTTTATATACATTCAGGGTATGACACAACAAGCACTGAGATTATCCGAGATTACTATTTCGAATCTGCGTTCTATTCAGAGGCAGACGTTTCCGCTCAGTAGCTTTACCGCGCTTATCGGCTACAATAATGCCGGCAAAACGAACATTTTAATGGGCATTCGCTGGCTTTTGTCCAAATTTTCGTTGGACATCTCGTACTTCGATGACCCCAACCGCCCCGTAGAAGTCATCGGCGTTTTCGACGGCATTACAGAGCAAGTGCTCAACCGCCTTGGCGAAGAATATGCCGCCGAAGTGCGACCTTTTTTACAAAATACGCCGCAAGGCCCCGGCCGCCTGCGCGTCAAAAAAGTGCAGCGCATCCCTAACGAAAATCCGGAAAGCCTCGAACTTTTCGTATTCGTGCCAAGTAATCACCGCAAGGGAGACAAGCGCGAATGGATTCGTCCCAATGAAGCGTTCAAGTTTGCCTATCACCGTATGTTCCCCGAATCGATCGCCATTTGGGATTTCGAAGGAAACCAAGCATTCACCAAGCTTCTGCACGAAATTTTCAAGCCGCTCGAACGCCGTTTCGGCAACGAAATCAATACGCTTTTGAACAAATTCAGCGACCTGCTTTCGCCCGAAAGCGAAAACCGCGCCGCAGAAATCAAGATCTTTGACCGGGAAGTCAACGAAAAGCTTTCGCCGCTGTTTCCAAGCGTCAAAGTGGAATTCGACATTCCCATGCCGACCCTCGAAACGTTCCTCAAGAGTGCAAGCCTCAAGGTCATCGACGAAGACGACGGCTTTGAACGCGACATCAGCCGCATGGGCGAAGGCAGCAAGCGAGCCATCCAGATGGCTCTGGTGCGTTACCTGGCCGATGTAAAAAAGCACCATCACAACCATTACCTTAGCCGCACGCTGCTGCTTATCGATTCGCCGGAACTTTACCTGCACCCGCAGGCCGTAGAACTCGTGCGCGTGGCCCTCAAGAACCTTTCGAACGAAGGCTACCAGGTGGTATTCGCCACCCACAGCGCTCAAATGGTCACCAGCGAAGATGTCAGCACCTCGCTACTCATCCGCAAGAACAAGGAGCGCGGCACCTACATGCGCAAGCGAATGGAAGACGCCGTACACCAGGTGGTGCAAGACGCCCCCAGCCAGCTGCAAATGCTGTTCAGCCTCAGTAACAGCAACGAGCTCCTGTTTGCCGACTATGTACTTTTGACCGAAGGCAAAACCGAATGGCGCGTACTCCCCGCACTTTTCGAGCGCATTACCGGGCAGTCGTTCGCCCTCATTAAGTGCGCGCTGGTTCGCCAGGGCGGCGTGAGCAACACCCGCAAGAGCATGCAAGTGCTCGACGCCATGGACATGCCCGTGCGCGCAATCGTAGATTTGGACTATGCATTCACCACCGCAACCCGCGACGGATTCCTGGAGCCAAACGATCCCGACATCAAGTATTGCCGCGACCTGTTCCGCGAACTCGCCTTCCACAATCATTTACGTCTGGTAAACGGGCTCCCCGTGAACAAGCACAGCAACATCAGCGCCTCTACCGCCTACGCCATGATGGCCGAAATGGAAGAAGCGCAGCAACCCATCCGCAGCATTCACGCCAAGCTCCGCAACCAAGGCATTTGGGTGTGGACGCGCGGCGCCATCGAAGAACACTTGGGTCTCGAAGCCAAGAACGAACAGACCTGGAGCAAGTTCATCGAGCGCAGCAAATCGCCGAACTTTATAAAAACACTCCCCGACTACGCAAGTATCGAGGAGCTGTGTAATTGGATTATTGAAGGCAGCCACGGGAATTAATTAGACAAAAGACCCTCGGACAACCGAGGGTCTTCTCATATACAATTCACATTTTATAATTCGTTTAGAAGCGAGCAAGACCAGGAACAAGAACCGAAGCTGTATAAATAATACTGCGAGAGTTCTTGTGACGCCGTATTGCGAAGCTTATAGACGAATTAGTACGTGCCTAACAAGGCACGGACTTTCTCCATCATCGCCTTAGATTTAACGCGGGCCTTCTCCTTACCGTAGGCGAGAATCTTGTCGATTTCTTCGGTATGGGAGAGCAAGTAGAAGTACTTTTCGCGGGCAGCACCCAAGTGTTCTTCGAGCACATTCTGGAGTTCCTGCTTGGCATGTCCCCAGCCCATGCCACCGGCACGGTAGCGGGCAGCGAGCGCCTCGGTCTGTTCCGGTGTTGCAAAGAGCTTGTACAGTTTGAACACGTTGCAAGTGTCCGGATCCTTGGGTTCTTCGATCCCCTGGGAGTTCGTCACGATCTTGCCGATTTTCTTTTTGAGAGCCTTGCTTTCAAGGAAGATGTCGATCACGTTGTCGTAGGACTTGCTCATCTTGCGGCCATCGAGGCCCGGGATGATACCCGTGGTTTCCTGGAACACGGGTTCCGGAATGGTGAATACGTCTTCGCCAAAATGCTTGTTGAACTTAATGGCGATATCGCGAGCGAATTCCACGTGCTGCTTCTGGTCCTTGCCCACGGGCACGATGTCTGCGCTGAACATCAAAATGTCAGCATCCATGAGGCACGGGTAGCAATAAAGACCCATGTTCACGTTGGCATCCGGATCTTCACCAGCGGCGTTGTTCGCCTCAACCTTCGCCTTGTAGGCGTGGGCACGGTTCATGAAGCCCTTCGGCGTAAAGCAGCTCAAAGCCCAGCTGAGTTCGAAAATTTCAGGAATGTCGCTCTGCTTGTAGAACAGGCCCTCTTCGGGGTTCAAGCCGAGTGCAAGCCAGGTTGCCGCAATCTTGTAGATGTTGGCACGCATTTCGGCGCCGTTCTGCACGGTCGTCAAAGCATGATAGTCGGCAATGAAGTAAACCGTATCGTAGGTCTTCGAAAGTTCAAGTGCCGGGCGAATAGCACCCAAGTAGTTACCCAAGTGAGGAGTACCGGTGGGCTTAATACCCGTGAGAGAAATTTTTTTTGTGGCCATAGATTTGAAGGGTTAAGGATTAGAATCTTTTAACAGTTTGTCGAAATACACAATCGTCTTTTCAAGGCCTTGGCGCAAGGGGATCGTCGGTTCCCAGCCGAGGGCGGACTTTGCAAGGTCGATGTTCGGGCGGCGCATTTTCGGGTCGTCACCGGGCAGCGGCTTATACACAATTTTACTCTTGGAACCCGTAAGATCAAGCACTTCCTTCGCGAGTTCAAGCATCGTGAATTCGCCGGGGTTTCCGATGTTGACCGGTCCAATAATCTTGTCCTGGTTCATCATGCGGATAAAGCCTTCGATCAAGTCGTCTACATAGCAGAAGCTACGGGTCTGGCTACCGTCACCGTAAATGGTGATGTCTTCGCCCTTGAGCGCCTGCACAATAAAGTTACTGACGACGCGACCATCGTTCATGAGCATGCGCGGACCGTAGGTGTTAAAAATTCGCACGATGCGGATGTCCACATTGTTCTGGCGGTGGTAATCCATGAACAAGGTCTCGGCGACTCGCTTGCCTTCATCATAGCAGCTGCGAATGCCGATTGGATTCACGTTTCCCCAATAGTCTTCGGTCTGCGGGTGAACAGCGGGATCGCCGTAAACTTCGCTGGTACTTGCCTGCAAGATGCGTGCTTTTACGCGCTTTGCCATACCGAGCATGTTGATGGCACCCATCACGCTAGTCTTGATGGTCTTTACCGGATTGAACTGGTAATGGATGGGGCTTGCGGGGCATGCCAAGTTAAATATGCGGTCCACTTCCAACAGAATCGGTTCTGTCACGTCGTGGCGGATCAGTTCGAAGCGATGATTGTCGCGCAGGTGGTCTACATTCACCAAGCGACCTGTAAAGTAGTTGTCAAGGCAAATGACTTCGTGACCGTCATTCAAGAGACGTTCGCACAAGTGACTTCCTAAAAACCCTGCTCCGCCAGTAACTAGACAACGCATATTAAGCTCCAATTATATGAGCATAATATAGCTATTTCACAACTTGATTCTTGCCGTGTTTCTTTCCCCAATAGAGTTTTTCATCGGCTTGACGGATATATTCCTCGTAGTCTGCGATATTTTCGCCAGTGCTAAGGCCAATCGTCGCTGTAATAGAAACTTTAGAATTCTTGTAATAAATCACCTGTTCCGCAAGTTTGGCGCGGAAATCATTCAAAAGTTCCAGAGCGCAAGCATTATCCATCTGAGGCAGGTACAGCACAAATTCTTCACCACCCCAACGAACTGCCACGCCATTCTGGGGAAGGCAACTTTCAATACACTTGCTCACCGCAGCCAAAACCTTATCACCCGTTTCATGGCCATAGGTGTCGTTAATTTTCTTGAAGTCATCCACATCCAACATGGCCACGGAGTAAGAGGTTTCCTTTTCCTCTTTGCTGCGCTTCATGATGCTTTCAAAGAATCGACGATTATAGAGGCCGGTCAACACGTCATGATTGATGTTGTAGTCCAACTTTTCGCGAGTGGTTTTCAACTCCACCAGATAAAGGTTGGTTAAATAGAACAGCGTGAACAACGTAATGATCAAGTTCATGACTTTCACAAAAGAGCTGTGAAGCAGTACCAAATCCATCAGTTCTGGATAAAGGGAATAATTAAAAACGGAAATCAAGCTAATCGCAACCGCAAGCATAGCTCCAATAAGCTGATATATGTGTTTTTTCCTGTTGGAATAAGGCAGCATAAAGAAAATTACCGCCACCATGCCAATGACAAAAGTCAAGGTACCAAAATAGCCGCCAGAAATCAATTCCGTCATAGCGGAGAAAAAAATGATTTCGAAGTAGGCGAAGGAAATTCTGAGATTTTCATCCTTAAAAATTGTCAAGAAAATAACATACAGCGCAGAGCTGACGGCATTCAAAACGACCAACGGATACAGTCCAAATTCCCAGAACAGGAATACGTTAAAAACGTGGACACACAGACACATAATCAAAAAGATTAAGGTCCGATTCTCCGAAAGATTTTCGAGAATCTTTTTTGGCATATGTCTTTCCCCTTCTTACTTGAGAAAAATTATTCTTCCTCGGCGTCCCGCGATTCGTCGCTGTAAGCAGAAGTTGCCGTTCCGTTCAACGCTACCAGACGAATCCCTCGCAGCGTCAAAAACGGATCGTATTTATCAATCAAGGATGTTCTACGAGCGATGGTTTTCCCCCAACCACCGGTTGCATAGACGGGCATGTCATCGCAGCCCATTTCCTTCTTGATTTTGCCAATCAGAAATTCCAACTGAGCAAGGAATCCATACAGAAGACCAGCGCGGATTGCATCGTCCGTATTGTCGGCCACTACAGCATCCGGCCATTCAATGGTCACAGGCAAAAGGCGCGCGGCCTTTTCCGTCAAGGCATCCAGGCTTGCGTTGATGCCGGGAATAATCACGCCACCCGCAAAGGCGCCATCCTTCATGACGTCGAAAGTGGTAGCGGTCCCCATATCCACGACAATCGCATTCTTGAAACCAGCCTCACGCATGGCAATCACATTGCACAAACGGTCGGCACCGGCCATAGACGGGTTCTGGTAATTAATCTGCAAACCCATGCAGTTCTTGGAATTCACCACCTGCACACGTTTTTTAAGCAAGGAATCCAAGGCCTTAATCCACGGGCGTTCCAGGGCGGGCACCACGGTAGAAAGTCCCACATGGGTAATCTCTTCGGACTTGATCTTGGAGAATCTCAAGAGACCGCCCACCTTGTTCATCACTTCGTCAGAGGTGGTTTCCTTGCGGGTGGTCAGGCGCCAATAATCAACAACCTTGGAATCCTTAAAAATGCCTATCACCGTGTGGGAGTTGCCCACATCAACCACAAAGGAAATCAAATCCGTCTTTTTCAAGTTCTTTTTCACGTTAAAAAAGATAGAAAAAAGTCCATGGTTTTGAAAAACCATGGACTTTCGTGGAGCCTCCGGGACTTGAACCCGGAACCCGCGGGTTATGAGTCCGCTGCTCTGCCCTGTCCCGCGTAGATACTGGGTTTTCGATTAACGTCTCACAAAAAGCTCACAATTTAAAACCCTGTTTTTGCCTTAAAAAGCCCACTTTTTGTGACCTGGTTTTGAGCTTTTTGCTCATCCCCAGACGTCAAAAATTTACAAAAAATTAACAGGTTGAACCAGGGGGTAAAGACCGTCAAAAATTTTTTTTACGGCCATTGACAAACCTAACTAAATTAGGTATATTAAGTAGTGAACAAAAGAGCACTAAAACTGTTTAAAAATGACCATAATGTTGACTAGAAATTTGATGATTCCAGACGGGAAAAAACGACTTTCGATTCAATCCATCGAGGCTCGCCAAACGGCGAGCCTCTCTTTTTTTGAGAGGTAAAACCATGAGCTACGACTACCATGAAAACATCAAGGACGACTGCGTGACGGCCATCAAGGAATACCTTGGGTATCACGACGTGAAGGGAATGTCCAAGGAAACGCTGAAAGAAAAATTCCGCGATGCGTTTTGGGTTGACGATTCTGTTACTGGCAACGCTTCGGGTTCCTATACGTTCTCCAGCTATGACGCTGAACAAAACATCGCGGGAAACTGGGACTTGCTTGGCGAGGCCATGACCGAGTTCTGCTGCGAGTGCAACGCCATCGAGAAAGGCGCTGAATGGGCGGACGTGACGATTCGCTGCTACCTGCTTGACGAGGGCATTGAAAAGGCGATGGAGGAACTGGAAGAAGAAATCGAAAAAGCGATTGAAGAAGAACCCGAAGATGAAAGCGCGGAGGCATAGCGATGGAAAGGGCGAATGTGAAAGAACAGCTTGAACGGATGATGAACGAGTTCAATCAGAAATCCGACGAACTTCAAAAGATGGCTGAGAAAAGCGTCAACGGAACCATGGAAAGGTACACGCTGGCGCAGGCCGACACCGCAGCTGCGAAGCTGCTCGCGCTCAAGGAAGTCGCCTTGAGGCTTGGCTTCGCTGTTGTTTACGATGCAATTCAAAACAAGTGGACTCTAACCTAAAGGAAAAAAACAATGAAGATAAAAGCATACCTCATCGACGTTATCAACGAGACCCATAAGGCGGTCGAAATTGAAAACAAGCTCGCGGACTATTACCGCGAATTGCAGTGTACCGTGATTGACATTCAGGAACGGAAAATCGGCAAGAAGGTCTTCGACATTATCTGCGACGATGAAGGTCTTTTCAAGGAGCCTGCGAAAATCAGTGCCATCGACAATCTCGGTTCGCCTATGTTTGTCGGCAATCTCCTGGTCGTAAAAAATAAGGACGGAGAGACTACCACATTGAGCGACGAAGATGTATATTACGTTTCCGAACATGTGGAAAACCTTTGTACCAAGCTGTTTCCGAAAGGCTACCCGATGCTGACGCAGGTCGAATATTGCTAGGAGGGCTGAACATGAATTTGAAAATCGGAGACAAGATTGAAATTCTCGAAATGGTAGGCGAACCCCAGTACACGGGAAAGGTCGGAGTCGTTGATTTTATTGACGACGCTGGTCAAGTGCATGGAAGCTGGGGAGGCTTGGCCGTCCAACCTGAACGCGACAAAGTTCGGCTGCTGGAGGGGTGACGATGGCGGAAGGACAGCTGGATTTCTTTTCCATCCTGGATTCCGCAAGCGAAGCGAACAACGCAAGGCCATGGTGTAAATCATGGCTTTGCGCCCGTAAGAACGATTGCGGAGTCTATGTGGAGAATGTGCAGACATTCAGGCAGGGAGAGGGCTACAGGCGCTATGTGGAGCTGAAATGCGCCCTCGACTATCCGAAAGTCTATTACGCTTGCAGCATCCAGGACAGAATTTCCGGGCGCGGCTCGCCGCTAGATGCCGATGGAGATTACTGCTTCGACGTGTTCGACGGAATCGCGGACGTGGAGAAGAAGGTACGCGGCTATCTGACGCGCTGTGCGTCGGGCTACGAGGTGAACCGTTCCTGGATAGATGGCGTGGTGAACATGCTCAAGAACAGCTTGCAGCAATAGTGCAAAAGCTATTTTTAAAGCGAGGCAAACAATGAATTACAGAACTCTGTGCAGCTTTTACAAGGGCGAGAAGGAATGTCCCTTTGAAGCTGGGAATGGAAACGCTGGGAAATTTTGGATGGCGGAACGGTTCGTCTGTGAGGAATACGCGCAGACCGTCGAGAAGCAGGTCAAGACGGATTTCTTCCGCATGGTTGCAGCCTACATTTCCAAATGGGCGCCCTACGATTATCCCGACCTGATACGCGACTACCTGTCGAAGTCCGATGCCGATGAAAAAATCAAGGCTCAAGTGAAAGCGATGTATCTCTAGTCTTAGGCGGCAGTAGGAGCCGCCTTCGGTCTCTTTTTTGCACAAAATATGATTTGTTCACTTGAAAAAATCCGATTTTTACTATCTTTGCGCTCGGAGCCTTAGCTCAATCGGTTAGAGCGTCGGACTCATAAAAATTGTGGCACCAGCTTGAAAGAGTTGGATGCGAATGGGAAGAAATCGGTGAAACCTAACCAGCGGCAACGCTGCACGGCAACGCCGAGCCGAGCCAGGGGTACACTCCTGGAAGGTGTAGAGACTAGCGGAGCAGTAGAGCCTGCTTAATGACCGCACAAGCCTCCCACGTCTAAACCCGCAAGGGCATGGCGAAGACATAGTCCACGGAGGTGCGAAAGCATCACAAACGTAAACCCGTTGGTTCCCGGTTCAAGTCCGGGAGGCTCCACGAAAGAGGATGAGTTGGAAAACTCACCCTCTTTTTGTTTATCTTTAGGGTTGACCGAATCGGTTATTGGTGTTATATTATAAATAACCGATTCGGTTATTTCGTTGAAAGGCAGGGATCAAAGTGGAAAAATTTTTGGCGCTGACGGAAGAAAAGAAAATGACGATCCTGAACGCAGCACTTCAGTGCTTCGGAAAATTTGGTTATGAAAAAGCATCCGTCAATGATATTGCAGTGGCTGCTCATATCTCCAAGGCATCCATGTTTCAGTATTTCGGAAGCAAAAAACAGCTCTATATTTATCTGCTGGAATACTGTAAAAAGGTCATTGAAGAAATATTTGAAAAAGCACATCTGGATTCCAAAACGGATTTGTTCGACAGGATCCTGGCATCCAGCCGCATGGAAATGGAGAGCTTCCAAAATCAGCCCTTCACCCTGCAGTTTATTACCAGCGTCTGGGAAGAAACTTCTCCCGAAGTAGCCGATGCGCTGGTGATTCTGACAGAGGAAGCCTGCAGCTTCAGAAACGATATGGTTCTTCGGGAGGAGGACGCTTTGAAATTCAAAAACCCGGAGGATGCCCGGCCGGTATTTCAGATGCTGCTTCTGATGGGCGAGGGATATGCGGCCCGGTACCGTGGGGCAAATGCTTTTGACTTTGAGACCGTCATGGATGATTTTGAGAAGAACATCGCAATTCTGCGGAAAAATTTTTATAAGGAGGAATATCTGAAATGAGCGAGCCAATCATTGTTTTGGAAAAGCTGACCAAGCACTATGGGAAACATCGGGGAATTGACGGACTTAGCTTCTCTGTTGACCAGGGCGAGTTTTTCGGCTTCATTGGCCCAAACGGTGCGGGAAAATCCACCACCATCCGCACCCTGATGGGCCTGATCCATCCCAGCGGCGGCAGCGCATCTATTTTCGGCCTGGACTGCCAGACCAAGGCCAGTGTCATTGCCAGAGATGTGGGCTATCTTCCCAGCGAAAACAGCTATTATGAAAACATGAAGGTGCGGGAACTGCTGCAATACAGCGCAGACCTGTACGGCATGAATTGCGAAACGAAAATGTATGAGCTCTCCGAGCGCCTCAATCTGGATCTGACCCGGAAAATCGCAGACCTGTCTCTGGGCAACAAGAAGAAGGTGGGGATCGTGTCTGCCGTCATGACCTCGCCCAAGCTGCTGATCATGGACGAACCCACCAGCGGCTTAGACCCGTTGATCCAGCAGGCTTTCTACGATATTCTGAAGGAGGAGAACAGCCGGGGAACCACCATTTTCTTCTCCTCCCATGTCCTCAGTGAGGTGCAGAAGCTGTGTGACCGGGTGGCGATCTTAAAAGAGGGCAAGCTCGTGGGCATTCAGTCCATCCGAGAGCTGCGGGAAAGCGGCTATAAAAAGGTCAGCCTTACCGCTGAAACGGCCATCCCCCGTGAGTTCTGGGGCCTGCCCGGCATTGCCAACTACACCGAGAGTCCTGACAAGACCTCTGTTTCCTTTGTGTATAACGGCAATATCACGGCGATCATTGACAAGCTTCACCTGCTGCATTTGGACGATGTGCTTTTGGAAGAACCCTCTTTGGAGGAGATCTTCCTGCACTACTATGCGTAAGGAGGTGTCAGGCATGGTCATTTTGAAATATGAACTGAGAAGGCATCGAACCTATATCCTGGGCTGGGCCATCGCCTTGGCTGCGTGCATCTTTTTCATGACACCGACTTATTACAGCTTTCTGGATGCGGCCTCCGTGGAACTCTTTGAAACCATGGGCACCACGGACTTTTACAGGAGCGTCGGCGTATCGATGGAATACCTGACCTCTCCGCTGGGTATTTACGGGTTCCTGACCAGCTTTTTCATGATTGCCTCCGGCGTTTTCGGGATGCACTTCGGCATTTCCATTCACACCAGAGAATGTACGGAAGGAACCTCGGAATACCTGTTTACAAAGCCCTTTCCCCGGAAAGCAATTTATTGGGCAAAGGCATGGACGGTGTTTGTCGGCGTGGCGATCGTGGGTGCGGCGTATCTGCTGGCTTCCCTTTTCGCCATGGCAACATTCCGTTCCGGAACTCCTTGGGGAGAGTTTTTCCTGATTGCCCTGTCCCTGACCCTTGTGACGCTGTTCTTCGCTGCAATGGGGCTGATGGTGGGAGTTTTGTTTTCCCGCAACCGCAGTCCGCTGCTGACTGCCGGTTTGGTTGTGTTCGTTGAGTATTGCATTACCAGCTTCTCCAACATCGTCAGTAACCGGGCTATCAGTTTTCTGTCTCCCTACTCGTTCTTCGGAGCCGCCGAGATCTCCAAAGCCGGCTTCTATGACCTCCGGTATCTTGGGTGGTGCGTGCTGCTGTTTGCCTTGTTTTTGGTGCTTTCTTACGGTGTCTTTCTGAAAAAAGACATTCAGTTCCGCAGCTAAGGAGGTGTGAACATGAAAACATTGATTAAAAATGAATTCCGCCAAACCAGAAGACTTTTGCTGATCTGGCTGGGAATCATGCTGCTTCTGTGCGGTTTCTGCTATTTTGAGCTTCTGTCCCTACGGGACAGTCTGGATGAAATGGCAGCGATGGTCAGCCAATTTCCGAGACTGATCATGATCATGTTCGGAGTCAAAGGCGACTTGACGACATCCACCGGCTGGTATGTGTGCATCTATTTCTGGGAGGGACTGCTGGCGTTTCCTTATGCCATGTCTTTGGGACTGTCCTGTGTGGCAAGGGAAAAGAAATTCGGAACATCGGAATACCTGTTCACAAAGCCTGTGAAGCGGAAAACCATTGTTCTGGCGAAGGTGATCGTTTCGGCAGTGAACCTGCTGGTGTTCGCCCTGTTCAGCGGCGTGTGTAATTATTTCACGATCGTTCTTCCTTTGGGCGGTCTGGATCAGCCGGGAGCGGTGCTTTCCACAACGATGGGAATGTTCTTTACCCAGACTCTCTTTTTTGCCCTGGGTCTGCTGTTTTCCAGTGTGCTTCGATCCTATAAGGCTGCGGTGCGGACAGGAACAATTTCCATGCTGGCTGCCTATGGGTTGGCCTTTACTGCCGAGTACACAGGAAATCATTTCCTGGACTACCTGACCCCATTGCGTTATTTTGATGTGTACGAGGTAGCACTGCACGGTTTCCACCTTCCCTATCTCGTCTTAACGATCGTTGTGGCAGGTATTTGTGTCGCAGCTGCCCTGGATCAGTGGAAACGGCGGGAATTGTGATGTTACATGAATCGTGTATCTTGAAAACAGCAGCTAACGATATATGGAGGAAATATTTATGTTACGGCCAAAAGAAATAGTATGTAAATGGGTAGATGCCTTTAACAACCATGATGTAGAGGCAATTATGAGCTTGTACCATGATAACGCAACCAATCATCAGGTGACCAATGATCCCGTGATTGGGATAGATGCAATCCGTGAAATGTTTACAGCAGAATTTGCCACTGCCGATATGACTGCCATTGTAGAGAATATCTTTGAAGATGGACAGTGGGCGATTTTAGAATGGAAGGACCCTCTGGGACTGCGGGGATGCGGCTTCTTCCATGTTGTGAATGGTAAAATTCTGTTTCAGAGAGGATATTGGGATAAGCTGTCTTTTCTGAAGCAGCATAATTTGCCTATTGAATCGTTGTGAAAAGGTGAACAGAGCACGAAGTTGAAGGAAGGGCGAAAATGGAGCGAGGAAGAATTATTGTAATTACAGGCCCTCCGGGAACTGGAAAATCGACAGTATGGATGCCATGGAAGGAATATTCTTCTTCGTCGATGCGGGCGGCTTCCTGAAGCCAAACATACAGGTCGTTGCTCTCTGGGTTACAAGGAAGCTCTGAACCACGCCTCTGACGATACAATGCGTACAAGAGAAAAGAGGGAAAGACCGCTGACAGCATTAAAAAAGATGCAATTTTTTCACAGCATACTTTCCGAACCATGTGTGGTGTATGGCACCGCATTTCTCAGCAACACAATATACCAAGTTCGAGGCGGAGAGTCTATTGAAATAAAAAAATCCGAGGAAGAGAATATCTCTCTGCCTCGGATTTTTCGTTTCATCCCTCAATCGGCTGGTGTAGTACCTTCAATTTCAAGATGTCCCTGTGCGGACACGCCCTTCGGTTGTCGCTTTTGATTACAGCAAAAAAATGATAGAATTGGCTAAAAGACGGCAATCACAATATGCAAAACAAATTGAATTTTGTGTGGCGGATGCGACCGATAGAAAAAGTATATTAGAATTAAAAAGAAATCGAGCCTTTACGAAAGCAGTTTCTAATATGGCAATTATGGATATTACGGATATTGAACCACTTCTTATGGCTGTTTATGAACTGTTGCAGGAAAGCGGAATTTTTGTCTTTGCAACGCAACACCCTTGTTTTGTCACGTTGACTGAAAAATATATGACACCGCACAGTTACTATGATATAGCGATTGAAGGGCAACCGAAAGAGCAGATTTATTATCATCGTTCCATACAAGGTATATATGGATAAAGACTTGGAAAAGCTCATGGAAAAATATAACGTTCCATGCAAAGTCAAGAAAGTCAAAAAGCAAACTTTAGACTTGAATCCTCAAGATAAAGTCATTGACTGCGATTATGTTGACCCGGCTGGTTTTCCCCATTGGGACAAAGATTAAATCTTGAATGTCATAAAGGCCCTTTATGCTAAAGAAATTTCTTTCAGTGTATCTCCTTTTATCTGCTTGTCTTTATGCAACGGATTATGAGTGCATAGAGCTTTATGGAGATTATAGAGTTGTAATTGAAGGGACTAAAAATACAGCGAATCAAGTCAGTACAAAACGTTATTCAAGCTATAAATCCTGCAATCGTGATTTGGAAAATTACCTAAATGGTAAAAAGACTCCTATCGCATACGAGTGCATAGAACTTTATGGGGATTACAGAGTCGTGCTCGAAGGAACTAAAAATCCAGCAAATCAAGTTAGCTCAAAACGCTACTCAAGCTATAAATCCTGCAATCGCGATTTGGATAATTACCTAAATGGTAAAAAGACTCCCGTTGAATATGAGTGCATAGAACTTTACGGGGATTTTAGAGTTGTGCTTGCGGGAACTAAAAATCCGGCAAATCAAGTTAGTTCAAAACGTTATTCAAACTATAAATCCTGCAATCGCGATTTGGATAATTACTTAAATGGCAAAAAGACTCCCGTTGAATACGAGTGCATAGAACTTTATGGAGATTTTAGAGTCGTGCTTGCGGGAACTAAAAATCCGGCAAATCAAGTTAGCTCGAAACGCTACTCAAACTATAAATCCTGCAATCGCGATTTGGATAATTACTTAAATGGCAAAAAGACTCCTGTTGCATACGAGTGCATAGAACTTTATGGGGATTACAGAGTCGTGCTCGAAGGAACTAAAAATCCAGCAAATCAAGTTAGCTCATTGCGTTATACCAGCTATGGGTCTTGCAATAAAGCCTTGAATGAATACTTGTCTAAGCAAAGACAATAATCTGCAACTAGAGCTTCTCCAGCTTGCCGTTTTTTATGTAAAAAACCTCTGTTCCGATGGATTTCCACTTTTGGGCGAAGCCTAGATACTTGGACTTCGCCTTTTCTGTTAGGTCGTAAGGGAACGTCAGCGACTCCACGCAATCGACCGTCACATCGCCGTGAAATTGCAGTTCAAGATAGCTGCTGATGTTGTCGCTGCGGAATTTCGTCATGTCGTTCGTCTGCGTTCCCTTCACTGGCAGCTTGCTTTCATACATGTCGTCGTAGGAAACCGCTTTCGGGTCGGTGACGAGACTGAGCTGGTATCTTTCGCTTAGGCTGTCGCCAGCCGTCCATGTGCAGGTCACTTTGTCCTTCTTGAAACGTACCGCGACATTTCCGTATTGGGTGGCGCGGTTGTGCGTCGTCGCCTCACGTAGCTTGTCATGGTCGAGAAGGTTGCCGTACTTTTCGTACTGCGAGATATTGAGCTGGTTCGCCTTTTCCGTTGAACCCAGGTCAAAGAGCTTGTGTGCTGCGGATAGTCTCAAATGGCTCTGCTTGATTGAACCGTCCGCGTTTAGCGACGGGCCGCTATACCCGCCGGAGCTTCCTGTCTCGAAGGTGTTTTTGAAATGGCTGTTGAAAACCTTTTCAAGCAGGTCGTCTTCTATGTGCATCCCCAAGTCGTGCTTCTGGAACAGCTCGCGCATCGTCGCCTCGATTTCTGCGGCGTGTTTCTTTGTCGCCGAGCCGTAGTAATGTCCCTTCTTATATTTCTCGATGGCTGTATCAAGGTGTCCGAGCGTGGGAGGCAACTTGTCGCCCTTGAGGGCGCGAAGGTCGTCGATGCTGATGTTTGTCGAGAACGGGACGCTTGAGCCGGACTTGATGCCAGCCTTGATTTTCTTGAGGCGTTCGAGTCCTTCCTTGTATTCGATTTCCTTTCTTCTCGTTTCCGCTTTCTTGAGCAGTTCCTTGATTTCCGTTTTCGCGGCGTTGTCGCCCTTGGCGATAAGCGCGTCCATGTCGCTGGTGAGTTTTTTCAGAACTGCGGACTTGGGGTGATTCTTGAGGAATATCTTGATGGAGTCCACGCGGCCAAGTTCCGTTTCCCAGTCGATGAGCCGTTCCACTTCGGCGAGGGCTTTCTTGTAGGCGTCCTGTGCCACCTTCCAGCTCGCGTACTTCTTGTGCTTTTCAACCCAGTCGATTTCAAATTCCAGGTCGTGCTTTTTGCCTGCGAGCGAGCTGCCCATGCCTTCGAGCTTCTTTCTTACGGATTCGTTGACGGTGATGGCGGTTGAATAGTCGAAGTCCCTTGCCGCCTGGATGGGGTCTGCAAGATACGTGCAGCCCTTCAATGTACCCAGACTTGTTTCGAGCTTTCGGGAGAGCTTCTTCATGTCGCTGTACGCCTGTTTGCCGCCCTTCTGCAAGGCTTTTTCCAGTTCGTCCATTTCGGGTAGGCCCTTGATGCCGTTCGCGTCCTGCAAAAGCCTGTGCGCTGTCTGTCGCGTATCAAGCCTTTCCTGCAATTCCTTGCGAATTGCTGCGGCTTCCTGCGAAGTTCTGCGGGAATGTCGCTGTTCGGCGGCTTCCTTGAGCCTGCGCCTTGACTTGCGTTCGTCCCAGCGCTTCTGAATGTCCGCGATTTCCTCGGCGCTTCGGGCATGGCGCTTTTCCGCCGCCTGTTCCAGCCTTTGACGGCTCAAAAGCTGCATTTGCTCGTTTTTGAGCTGTTGCAGCTGTTTTTCCTGTTCGGCGATAGATTGTTCCACCTTGTGAAGGTTTTCGCCCGTAGAAGCCTCTGTATGCTGTTCTGCGCCCTTTTCCTGTTCGGGACGTTCCTTGACCTCGTATTTTCCGTCGATTTCGGGGTCCCAGGCGACCATGGAGCAGCGACACTGAAAATCCTCGCCCGGATTTCCGTGAAACATCGAGGCTGTTCTTTCCTTTTCGACCAGGCCGTCGGGCGTTTCCTCGTAATAGACGTTCGGGTTGTCCAGGCTACAGATTAGGCCGTTCAGGTGCGTGTGCGTTTCCCTGTCGCGACCATCCAAGGTCGTGAGCCATACATAGTAGCGGATGCCCAGCTGCTTGTACGTCGAAATGCTCGCGGCGGAATTGAGCTTGGCGGTCTCTGTTCTCGCGATGAGTTCTGCGCGGTGTTTTGTTTCGGCGGGGAGCTTGGCTCGGATGGCCGCTTCCAGTTCCCTCTTGTTCCAGCCCTTCATCTTCGCCTCGGTGGCGATGCGGGAAATGTCCGCCTTGGCGTCGCTCTCCGCGCTGATGCAGAGTTGCTGGAAGTTCTTCTTCCAAACCTCGAAAATTTCGTCTTTCGCTGGTGGCGGGAAATATGGCTGTCCGACGGTCATTTTGGCGTACTCGCTGAAATTCCAGCCGTTCTTGACGCCGACTGCATCGGCAAGCGTGGAAACCTTCTTGACAAATTCGGGGGGCAGCTCCGCAGTGGCTTTCGTCAGGTCGTCAATGTCGTCCGTGAAGCCCCGGAGCGCAAGCTGGATGTTTTCTTCCAGGGCGCGAAGAAATTCTTCCCGCGTTGTGCGTTCAAGGTCCGCCTCGATGGCGCTGGGATAGAACTGGTGAGCGTTGAACACGGGCCTGCGTCCGCGTTTCTTCTGTCCGAGTCGTTCCACGTTCTTGACGAAATTTACGAAGCTGCCAGCCATGTTCTAGTCCTTTACGGAAATGTCCCAGGAATGTCCGTTCTTGAAGATTCCTTCTCGGATGCTCTGCTCGTCAATCGCTCCCATCTGATAGTAGATGTTGAGCATTTCCGCCTGCATCTTCATCGCTTCGAGCTTTTCCTTTACGGACATTGTGGTGACGGCGCCCCATTCAAATTCCGAACAGACGATGCCGCAGTTCCTTTCCGAAAGGTCGGCAATGAGCGAACAGGCGGGACGGTAGATGTAGCGGGAACGCCAGCTTTCCACAAGCTCCGCGTATGCCTTGGAGTCGCCCTCATTCGTCTGGGCGAGTCCAGTCGCGCTTTGGCCGAAAAGGATGCTCACGGGGATTCTCGAATCCGCACAGACGAGGTTCATCGCCTTTTGGAGAACTTCGGGCAGTCCCGCGAAATTGTGGCTTAGGATTTGGAACTTGTCGTTCGCGCCGGAGAATACGCCTCGGAACGAACTCATGGAAACCTTTACGAGGCTTATGAGCTGCTGTGCGTCCTGTATTCCGCAGTCGGGCTTGGAGAGCATTTCGTTGAAGCCCTCCAGCGAGAAAAGCATCACGCCCGTTTCCGTCGCCATGTTGACGATGGACGCGACGACATTCGCGAGGTTCTTCAAGCTCTGTTCGCACGCCTTGAGTGCAGGCATACCGAAGAACCTTTCCCTTATGGGTATTCCCTGGAGAATGTCGGGGACGATTTTTCCGTGAATGACGGTGCAGCGCGACGGGTGTATCTCGATGCGCTTGTTATCAAGAAGGACGACGCGGTAAACCTTGGGCGTGTCGCCCTGGAAATCTGTCGGCTGGAACTCCACCTTGCCAGCGCTGTAAACACGGTATTGCGAAATCTTGCGATTTTCCGGTGCTGGACGTTTGAGCTGTTCAATGTCGTACTCGTTTTCGTATTCCGAGACAATCAAGGCGCCGCCCGTGAGACGCTGGTATTCGCCAGCGAGCTGTAGAGCCTCGAAAAGCCCGACGGCGGAAGCCTCCTTGAAAACCTTGCCCGAACTGTCGCCAGTGATGGTGACGGGTTCCTTGAAAGCCGTTTCGGGGACGCACTCGACAATTCGTGCGGCGATGCCGTCCTGCACCTTTATACGCGCAAGCTCGACAATATCCGTTCCCGCATAGGGATTGACGAAAGTATTTTCCGTCTTGTCGGTGTCCCTGCGGCCCATTCCCGTTACGAAATTGCCGTAGGCGCCGTCCCTTATCTTTGCAGTTTCCATGATTTATTCTCCTTTTAGATGAAGCTGATAAGGCCCGTCCCCATACCAGTTGCCAAGTAGTTGAGAGCCTGCGTGGTGGAATCCACGCGGTCATCGTGCGGAGCGCTTGGAAAAGAAACCAGTTCGTCGATGTAGTCGCGAACCCAGGGATGTTCTGCATCCTGCTTGGGTATATAGACGTTTCCCGCCTCGAACAGCGGGCTTACCGCAAAGGCTCGCGCTTCCTTTGAGCCTTGCGGTGTGAAGGGAACGATGCCGCTAATCTTGTTGCGCAACGCGCTTATGATTGCGGGGCCGTTCGCCTTGTCTTCAATGATTTTTCGGATTGCCTTGGGGTGCTTCTCGCTCATGCGCTGGAAAGCCCGGATGCTCGAAACAAAGTCCATCTTGGCGCATACGCAGTCAATGAGGTAGAAACGCGCCCCGACCTTTCCCCAGACGGTTCCCGCTACGTTATCGCTTGATGCGCTGTCCGTGAAGGTGAAGTCCCAGCTTTGTATAATCTTGTCGAAAACCTTGGGCAAGATTTCGTACTGTTGCAGCCATTCGCGCTTGATGATGCTTCCGCCGACTGGTGCGGGGTGCTGCTGGTAGAGTGCGTTCCAGTCGTAGCTTCCCACGTTGATGCGGATTTTTTCGAGCATCTCAAGCGGGTATCTTTCCGGGTGCAGCGCTTCGCCGATTTTACGGTGTGGTTCGTCCTTCTCGGCTATTGCGGGATAGTTTATGACCGTCCACTGGTCGCCATCGCCCTGCTTCATGGCGTTGAGCAGACGCCCCGCCAGGTCGTCCTCATGCCAGCGCGTAAGCGTGACGAGAACGCCTCCGCCCGGAGAAAGTCGCGTATATGCGGTGGATGTGTACCAGTCCCAAATCCTGTCTCGTATGGTGATGCTGTTCGCTTCCTGCCTGTCTTTCAGCGGGTCGTCGATGCCGAGGATTTCGCAGCCCATACCCGTTATACTTCCGCCGATACCCGTGCTTCTAAAACTGCCCTTCCTGTTGGGAATTTCGATTAGGTTTGTCGAGCGCGTGTACTTGCTTCCTCGCGGCGGCATCGCCGTTTGTGCGAGAAAGACGCACTTCACGATGGACGAATTTTAGGAAGATACCTCCTTGACGCACGAAGGCCCTGGCTCATGCCGGGGCCTTTTCTATTTTTGGGTCATGGTCGAGATTGAACACGCATTGAGAAACTACTTGGTGAATCCGAACGACTTGGATTTGGGTTTCGCGATGGCTGCTTTGGCTCGAAAGACAAAAGCGCATTATCGCGAACTGGGAGGCAACCTAAAGAAGGAAGCTGTCACGCTCGGCAAGACCTTCGCAGTTGATTTGAAAATCGGCAAATGGCCCGATGTTCTTGACGGAAAGTTTGAAGACAACTTTAAAACAAAAACCGTTTCCTTCTTGAAAAAGATAAACGGCGATGTGCATAAGGCTGCGGAGCTGATGCTGAAACAGTGCTTCGACACCGTTGAAAAGAATGTCAAACGGTGATTTTTTGTAATTTATAAAGAAATGAAAACAAACATTCTTTTTCCCATCCTCTTTGCAATATCTTTAGAACTTCTTGTCGGATGCAGTGATTCCGCATCCAGTTCGTCGGAAGAAAAGAATCCTACGCTATATACTTCGGTGGTTCGTGGAAAGTGTGCGGACGCTTCCTCATCCAGTTCGTCGGATATTGAGAAGAAGATTTCGTCGCTAATTGTTGGTTATGGTGAACATTCAGCTGTTTATTTAGGCGATTGCAGAGGTTGCTTTGACTTGACTCTTTACGCTTTAGATTATTGTGACGTTTCCGCTGATGTAGCTTTAGATTTTGTAGATGATACTCTGTTTATTTCTTATGTAAATGTGCAAGAGGCTTCCAAGTGCACCTGTTATTCCTCCCATGATTTCAAGGTTCCATCAGTGAATTATAGGTATGTCAAATTTAATGAACAAGTTTTTTATGTTGTTGCATCGAACATAAGGGGTGTCTGCTCAAATACAGGGGAATATAAAAAAGGTTATTGCGTCGAGAACGGACCGACGCATTTATAGCAAAATAAGCTCGCTTTCGCGAGCCTTTTTTATTTCTTGTTGAGAGCCTTTTCCAGGTCGTCTTGCAGCAGGTGACTGTAGGTGTCCAAAGTCTGGCGCACGTCTTCATGGCGCATCAACTGCTGGACGATTTTCGGGCCAACGCCGGAACGGATAAGGTTGGAGGCGAAAGAGTGTCTCCACTTGTGATTTGTCGCATCGTCGCTCTTATATCCCGCAGCTTCCACTGCAATTCGCAGCGTTTCGTTGCACCTGTCCGCATGGTCGAAACGGGCTGTCGCGAACATGCCGTCTTTCAGCTTGCCGTAGCGCTTGATTTCCGCCTTGAGGCGGTCGCTAATCGGGAGGAACGCTTCCTTGTCGCCTTTGCCGACGACGCGCATCTTTCCGTCCTCCTGGATGCACGACGGTCCAAATCGGCAAGCCTCCGCATGACGCAAACCAGCGAAAGCCATGACCGACCAGAACAGTCTAAATTCCGGGTCGGGCGCGTTGTCGAGAATTTTTTCAATCTGGTCGGGAGTCCAGAACGCCTTGGCGCGTTTCGGAACCTTGGGGAACGCCACGTCGCGGAACGGGTTGTAGTCGCCCAGGTCGTAAATCTTAGCCGCCCACTGGCAGAACTGGCTTGTGCAGCGCACCATTTCGTGCTGGGACTTGGGCGCGTACCTTTCGGACAGCCACACCGCCCAGTTCGTCGCCTGTTCGGCATCGAAGCGCATGAGCGTCTTGATGCCGTTTGCGTCAAGCCATTCCCTGAATGTCTTGAGTCGGTACTTGTAAGCGAGGTGAGTCTTGGAGTCGTCGCCCTTGGACGCCGCGACGGAATCCAGGAACTTCGGGAGCGCCTCGTCGAAGCCCCTGTCCTTCGGCATGAGCTTGCGGCGGATTTCCTCGGGCATGAACCTGGCCGCGTTCATCATGTTCAGCCATTCCTGTGCGTCGCTCTTGCGCTTGGTTTTAAGGCTTATGTAGGAGAACTCGCCATCCTCCGCGATTCTCCCGTACCATGTAAGGTTGCCGCGATACTTGTACCGCTGCGATATGCTGTAGCTTTTCATACAAACAAATCTACTAAAATTTGCCTAAAAGTCGGCTCACAAAAAGCTCACAAATGTCTCACATCATACCCGATTTTTGGCGGTTTCTCCCGTCTTTCGGGAAAAACCATTACAAGCGACGGAGAACCGCGACAGACAGTCCAAATCGCGCCGGAAGCCTTGATTTTACTGATGAAAAAGGCCCGGAGGCTTTTGCCTTCGGGCTTCCAATGGAGTACTTTCTGAAAATTTTTCGGGGCTGGGTTGATAGTCCGCTGCTCTAACCAATTGAGCTAAAGCTCCGTGCAAGCCAAATATAATAAAAAAAATTTCGTTTAAATACAATTTGGTGATTTTTCAAAGAGAATTCTTTTTTGCCTGGCTCAAAAATGGTCCTGCAAGGCAAGCTCATTTTTGCAGCGCTCGCCATTTACTACATTTGTCATATCAACATTCTCTACCGGGATCGCCATCCCGATGGATTAACTCTCAACAAATGAGGAACAAACAAAAAATGGCAAGAGCATTGATTATCGGTTGTGGCGCCGTTGCCACAGTTGCTATCAAGAAGTGCTGCACCTGCAGCGAAGTTTTTAGCGAAATCTGTATCGCAAGCCGCCATCGCGAAAACTGCGAAAAGCTGGCCCAGGAACTCCGCCCGAACACAAAGACGGTCATTACGACTGCAGCCGTTGACGCCGACAAGGCCGAAAATGTCTCTGCTCTGATCAAGGAATACAAGCCGGACCTGGTGATGAACATCGCTCTCCCCTACCAGGACTTGGCCATTATGGACGCCTGTCTGGAATGCGGCGTGAACTACATGGACACGGCTAACTACGAACCCGAAAACATCGACGATCCTGAGTGGCGCAAGGTCTACGACAAGCGCGTGAAGGAACAGGGTTTCAGCGCCTACTTCGACTACAGCTGGCAGTGGGCTTATAAAGAAAAGTTTGAAAAGGCTGGCCTCACGGCTCTGCTCGGTTCGGGCTTTGACCCGGGTGTTTCCCAGGCCTACTGCGCCTATGCCTTGAAGCACCAGTTCGATACCATCGAAGAAATCGATATTCTCGACTGCAATGGCGGCGATCACGGCTACAAGTTCGCGACGAACTTCAACCCGGAAATCAACCTCCGCGAAGTGTCCGCTCCGGGCAGCTACTGGGACACCGACGCTAACGGCAAGGGCCACTGGGTTGAAATCCCGGCCATGAGCATCAAGCGCGAATACGTGTTTGACGAAGTGGGCAAGAAGGACATGTACCTCTTGCACCACGAAGAAATCGAATCCCTCGCCCAGAACATCCCGGGTATCAAGCGCATCCGCTTCTTCATGACGTTTGGCCAGAGCTATCTGGACCACATGCGCTGCCTCGAAGACGTGGGCATGCTCAGCACACAGCCCATCAAGTTCCAGGGTCAGGACATCGTGCCTATCCAGTTCCTCAAGGCACTGCTCCCGGATCCGGCAAGCCTCGGCCCCCGCACCGTCGGTAAGACCAACATCGGTTGCATTTTCAAGGGCAAGAAGGACGGCAAGGACAAGACGTACTACCTGTACAACGTCTGCGACCACCAGGAATGCTACAAGGAACTCGGCAGCCAGGCTATCGCCTACACGACTGGCGTTCCGGCTATGTGCGGCGCCATGATGGTGCTCACCGGCAAGTGGAACAAGCCGGGCGTGCATACCGTGGAAGAATTCGACCCGGATCCGTTCATGGAAGCCCTCACCAAGTACGGCCTCCCGTGGAAGGAAAACTTTAACCCGGTGCTTGTTGATTAGTAGGAAGTAGGAAGTTAGAAGTAGACAGGAATAACGCAGGTGAAACTGTCTACTGCCTACCGTCTACTGTCTACTGATCCGAAGGATCATTCATGAAAAAATGGCGCATTGACGATTCCCGCGACTTGTACAACGTCAAGGGTTGGGGCGTGAACTTCTTCGACATCAACGAGAAGGGCCACGCGACGGTTCATCCGCTCAAGGAAGGCGGTCCGGATATTGACTTGTACGAACTCGTGCAGGAACTTTCGCTCCGCGACGTCTCCACCCCGATGCTGCTTCGCTTCCCGGATATCCTGGACAGCCGCATCGAGAAGATCAACGAGTGCTTCAACAAGTCCCGCCAGGAATATGGTTTCAACGGGAGCTACTACAGCATTTTTCCGATCAAGGTGAACCAGCAGCGTGCCGTCTTGGAAGAAATCGTCAGCCACGGCAAGAAGTACAATATCGGTCTCGAGGCGGGTTCCAAGCCGGAACTGCACGCAGTACTCGCGAACATGGACAATCCGGATTCGCTGATTATTTGTAACGGATACAAGGACGAAGACTTTATTGAGCTTGCGCTCCTTGCTCAGAAAATGGGCAAAAAGATTTTCGTCGTCGTCGAAAAAATGAACGAACTTCACCTGGTGGTGAAGCTTTCCCGTCGCATCGGCGTGCGCCCGAACATCGGCATCCGCATCAAGCTGGCAAGTTCCGGCAGCGGCAAGTGGGAAGAATCTGGCGGATACCACAGCAAATTCGGTCTGAACAGTTCTGAACTGTTGGAAGCCCTGGACTACATCAAGGAAGAGAAGATGGAAGACTGCATGAAGCTCATCCACTTCCACTTGGGGAGCCAGATTACCAACATCCGCCATATCAAGAGCGGTCTTCGCGAAGTTTCGCAGTTCTACGTGCAAATTAAGAAGATGGGCATGGGCCTTGAATTCGTGGACGTAGGCGGCGGTCTCGGAGTCGATTACGACGGCACCCGCAGTTCTAACGCAAGCTCGGTGAACTACTCCATCCAGGAATACGCTAACGACGTGGTGTACGCCATGTTCGAAGCTTGCGAAAACGGCGGAGTGGAGCACCCGAACATCATCGCAGAATCAGGTCGAGCACTTGCGGCCCACCATTCCATTCTGGTATTCAACGTGCTTGAAACAGCCGGTCAGGCATTCTTCGACGAGAATATCCACGAAATCGATGACAACGCACCCGACGCGCTGAAAGACCTTTACGGCATTTACAAGGGGCTCACCCCGAAGAATCTGCTCGAAAGCTGGCACGACGCCATTCAGCTGAACGATGACGTGCTCAACGGTTTCAAGGTCGGCGATTACGACTTGCCCACCCGCGCCATGTGCGAACGCCTGTTCTGGAGCATCGTGCGCAAGGTGGATCTGCTCGCGAAAGATTTGCGCCATCCGCCTTATGAACTCAGCGAACTTCCGCGCCTCTTGGCCCAGAAGTATTTCTGCAACTTCAGTTTGTTCCAGAGCCTGCCGGACAGCTGGGGCGTGGACCAGGTTTTCCCGCTTATGCCGATCCAGCGCTTGAACGAAGAACCGACTGTAGAGACAACGCTGCAGGATGTCACATGCGACTCCGATGGTAAAATTGACATGTTCGTTCGCGGTGGCGACGTGAGCCGTACTCTTCCGCTTCATGAACTCAAAAACAATGAGCCGTACTACATTGCAGTCTACCTCGTAGGCGCTTACCAGGAAATCCTCGGTGACTTGCATAACCTCTTTGGCGACACGAACGCCGTCCACATCGTCTGCAATGACAAGGGCGGTTACGAAATCGACAAGGTGATTGACGGTGAATCCGTTGAAGACGTACTCGACTACGTGAACTTCAGCGACAAGGCGCTCGTGCGCACCATGGAAAACTGGGTATCCCGCTCCGTGAAGGAAGGAAAGATCAGCCTACAAGAAGGCAAGGAATTCCTGAACATTTACCGCAGCGGCCTATACGGATACACGTATCTGGAATAAGCGAAAACATTCTTAAAGCAAAATGCCGGATGACAAATCCGGCATTTTTCATTTCCGGACAATGTCCGGAATCCTTGCTAAGGAGCTATTATCGTACTGCAATTATCGAACGGTAACGCGGCGCATTTCGTTGCCAACCCGCAAGAGGTAGGAACCGGCGCGAGGTACAGCGATGGAGCAAACGTTTCCCGAGGGGAGCACTTTCGCAATAAGCTTGCCCTGAGCATCAAGGAGGTACGCCATGTGAGCGGCCCCTTGCACCGACAAGGTTCTACCTTCGACAGAGACATTGAAGCGCGGAGTCTGCACGTTCGACATGATGGCGGTACTCGTTTCAGAGCTGGAACTTACGACCGTTTCAGAGGAACTAGACTTCGGTTCTTCCGTTTGCGAGGAGCTTGACTCCGCAACACCCGAACTAGACGTCGGAGCAGAAGTTCCCGTACCGGTAACAGTAATCGTCCCGCCCTTGGTCACATTCTTTTCGGCTCCCGTCGTAGTCACGGTGAATTTGTACGCACCCGGAGTTACCGTAGAGGCAACCGTACCCGAGATGTAATAGTCAAGACCCTTGAGCGTACCCGTCACACCTTGCGGAAGTCCTGTTACCGTTGCTCCGCTAGCACCGTCAATCGTGTAGTAGAATTCCACGATGGCGGCACCTTGGGCGACCTCTTGAGTTGCACTCCCCGACCCGTGCTTGGTGAGGCTAGCTTCGCCCGAGACAACGACACTACTGGAACTGGAAGTAACAGAACTTGACGAAACCTTCATGCTGGAGCTAGACGCAACGCTGCTGCTCGACTTGGCCGAGCTCGAACTTGCCGGAGTCACCGTGCCCGAAGTCCCCGGATCAGGAAGAGTAGCACCCGCATACATCTTAATAGAATCGCGCAATGCATAAGCCTTGGCCTGCGTGCTTACGTCGGTGAGACTCATGGAATAAGGCGGCGTAAACGCGGTACCTGTTCCCGACTGCGGCTTCTTCACGTTTTCTTCGTAATTACCAATCATCTGGGCCGCCGTAATGGTACCGTCGCTCGTGTAGAGGTCAAGAGCCTTCTGCACACCGATAAACACATTTTTCTCGATACGGATGTTAGCCTCGACAGCAGCACGTACGCAGTAGCTCGCATTCTTGCTGTCGAAGAGGTTGTTCGCCACATGCACCTTACCAAAACGCACGCGCGGCATGCGTTCGACCACGCCATCCGCCCACCACGTATGATGAATCGTCACGTTCAAATGTCCGCGATCGCTCGTCTTTGTCTTGCTGTTGCCAATCAGGTTGCTGAACTGGTGGCCGGTCGATGCCGAAGTGTAGCTGAACTTGGTCCACGAAATCGTCACGTAGTCCGAGGCATTGGTAATGTCCAGGTTGCCGTCGTGACCATCGTAAACATCCACGTGGTCAATCCACACGTTCTTCGACTCGTGATTCACCTGCAGGCAATCCTCGTCATCATCGTCATGCGCGCCCACGCCCTTGAATTTCAGGTTGCGGATGATGACGTTCTTCGAGCCGCTCAGCTTCATGGCGCTACCCGAGCTGGGCTGCGCGATGATGGCGCCCTGGTAACCGTAAATCGTCACGTTGCTACCAACCTCGATCGGGCCCATGTACGTCCCCGGCTTCACGTAGATAATCTTGTTGCCAGCCTTGGCATGGGTCTTGAGGTCGTTCACGTTGTTTACCGTGACCTCGGAATAGCCCTTGCCGCCGGTAGTACCACCGTTCTGCGTAGCAAACCCCGCCATCGGAAAATCCGGCGAGGAGGCTGCGAATGCAGAAGGTAACGCAACCGCACCCATCGCGAGCGATGTTGCAAGAGCCGTAGCGACACCTGTCGCCATATTTTTGAACGAAACCAAACTGATTCCCATAACAACCATCCTTTTTTAATAAAATGTTCTCACTTTATTTCTCAAAATACATTTATTTTTCGTCAGAGTCAATAGGTTTTGCATAATTTTATGTTCTCAAAAATATTTTTTACATTTAATTTTTAAGGAAATCAACAGACAAAAAAACGCCCCGGAAAGGCGTTTTGAACTCATATTGAGGAAAAATAACGTTTTTAGGCCAAAATCGGCAGATTGCGAATTAAAGGCTCACAAACTTACGCATACTCAAATAAACCACCACGACCGTCAACAAAATAGATACGGCAAGCGTTGCCAGCGGAACAAGTAATCCGCTTAAAAAGGCTTCATGACCGAGCTGCACCAAAAGGAGCAGCGGAACAATCAGGAACAAAGTAATATGCGTTGCCGCCCGAACCGTACGTACGCGGAGCGAAACCATTAACGCAAAAGAAGTCGTGAGAAGCACCGCCGAAAGCGCCCCAAGAACGGACGCCACCGCAAACATCGTCGAAATTTCGGGATGCGACACCCAATAACCGAGCTGCGCAAGCAACGCAAACACAACCGGGAACGGAAGAATCGCCAAAAGTTTTCCCCAGAAGAGCTTTGCCGGAGCAATCGGTGCAAGCTGCAAGAGTTCAAGCGAATTGCGCTCGCGTTCGCCCGCAAAAGTATCGCCTGCAAGGGGCGAACCCATAGGCGCCATGAGGCAACCGAGCAAGAGCATCATATAGCCTTCCATTCCCTGCATAATCTGGCCTCCGTAACGCGACACGGCAATACCCTGGCTAGCCGCCAAAATCACCGGCGGAATAATAAATGGAATCCAGAAGCGCGGATCCCTAAAAATCAGTCGAAGCTCGTGTTTGAAAACGTGAAGCATAACAATTATCCTCCCCTAAATTTAGAAAAATCAGGAGTCCGCTTTTTCTATATTTGGGTCGCACAAAAACAAAAAGAGGTCTTATGCCCGCACAAGGTGAACATAACAAGTGGATTGCCCTCGCCCTTTGCATTTTGCTCGGCTATCTGGGACTGCACCGCTTTTACGAAGGCAAAATTTGGACCGGAATCCTTTGGCTTTGCACCGGCGGCCTTTGTGGCGTAGGCGTCGTTGTCGACGCGATTCTTATCGTGATGAAACCGGAACACTACTAATTAGACAAAAGAACGGCTCAATGAGCCTACAGACGAAAGACGAGAGATCTTTTAAGATGAAACATTTGTTTGTTATCGCGACGGGAAATCCTGGAAAGATTAGGGATTTTGCGCACATCCTTGGAACCGAGAACAAGGAATTCAAGACCCTCAAGGACATCGGCTTTGAAGGGGACATTGTTGAAGACGGAGATTCCTTTGAAGCTAACGCCATCATCAAGTCCAGCACCGTAGCCAAGTGGCTCTGCGAAAAGAAGATTGAGGCAAGCGTTCTTGCCGACGATTCCGGCTTGGAAGTATTCGCTTTGAACGGCGAACCTGGCATTTACAGCGCCCGCTACTGCGGCTACCATGGCAACGACCAGGCGAACAACGACAAACTCATGCAAAAGCTCGAAGGCGTCAAGGACCGCACCGCCCGCTACTTCTGTGCACTTTCTTACCAGAAAGTCGGCGAAGTCGACGGCAAGTGGACTGTGAGCGAACCGAAAATTTATGAAGGCGAGTGCCGCGGGCAAATCAACTTCGCCCCCGCAGGCGACATGGGATTCGGCTACGACCCGCTATTCGTTCCCGACGGATTCGACCGCACTTTCGCGCAGATGGAACTTGCAGAAAAGAAAGGCATCAGCCACCGCGGCAACGCCATCCGCGCCATGAAAGCGGATCTAGAGAAATAAAACAAAATATTGAATAAAAAAATCCTCGGTTCAAGCCGAGGATTTTTTCATAGGAGATCCCCGCCTACGCGGGGATGACATAAAAGACGCGAGAGGGCTGGCCAATGGTAAGTACCGACTTATTTGCAGCCAGCCCAGTCTCATTAGTTAGAACCAGCGCCAGGTCAAGCCGAAGAGCACCATGCTCTTGTACTGCGTGTCTTCGTCGAGATCCCAGTCGTAGGCCATATCGAAGCCAAGCTGGAGTTCAACGAGCGGTGCAATCATCACAGAGAGCAAGTTTTCCCAAAGGCCGTCGATCTTTTCGACACCTTCGAAGTTGCAGAAGGCCCACAGACGGGTCTTGAAGCTCACGATGTCAGAGAAGGCGTACTTAGCTTCAGTGATAGATTCAAGACCGGGTTCGTCACGGAACTTTTCGAACTTTTCGGTATCCTTGTCGTCGGCGTAGCCGTAACCGTTAGAAATGGTCATACGGTTAGCAAAGCCAATGCGCTGAGAGAAGTTTTCGTTCGGAACGTAAGCAAGACCGGCAAGCTGAGTTTCGTAAGCCGGATCCATGAAACTGGAAATGGCGGTTCTGACTTCGTTGCCATCTTCGTCTTCGCTGTATTCATAACCCTTCATGAACTGGGTTTCGAAGCGGTTACCGATGTAGGGCTTCAGGACTTCGGTCATGTTGAAGTCGAGCATCGATTCCCAGAACAGGCGGTCGTTGGACTTGCGCTTACCCACGCCCTTAGTCCAAGTCTGACCGAGGTCAATATCGATGAGGTTACGCCAGTTGGCGACCTTCCACTTACCCTGAACATCGGCATCGTAAGTTACGAGCCAAGTGTAGTTCGAGGTACCATCCTTCTGCCAATTGCTGAAGTTGTACCAGTTATAGCGAACAGCTGCGACAACGTCGGCAGTCCAGTTTTCCGGAAGAGCTCCTTCGAACATGCCTCCTTCTGCCATTGCAGGAGCGACAAAAGCGCAAGCGAATGCGCAAGCCTTGATAATTGATTTCATCTTCATATTGATTCCTTTTTTGTGGCCCGTGCTACAGCGAGCCGAGTTATATGCAAAACAATATAGGAATAAAAACAGGTTTTTGCGAGTATATGGATAACTTTTGGCTATATTTGAACTATGTTTCGCCCTCGTTTTTTTTGTACGCTCCTATTCGTTCTTTTTTTGGCCGTTTTTAGCCACGCAGACAACTGGCGTTTTAACGCCGGCCTGGGAATAAGAAACCAGACCCCGATTGTTGCCGTCGCCGGTATCGGCTATAAAGAAGTCATATTCCGCGCACAGGGAATGGGCTACATCCACAATAAAAACGACTTTTGGTGTGGCATTCGGGGAAGCCTGCTCTGGACCTTCTTTTACGGCAACCCCTTTCACCTTGACGCAGGCCTTAGCGGCGGATACGAATACGCTAGAGCTTCCAACGAAATGCACAAGGAAATCAACAAGGCTAACGGCCCTACACTATACCCCTACAACTACAAAGAAATCGGAGATATCTCTATAGAGCTCTGGTCTCACCTGTACGGATTTTACACACAAATTAGCATTCCCACGAAGAAATTCATTGAACATGACACCAAGAAGCTCCTGTGGGGCGCTGGATACATGTTTGAATTCTAAAAACAAAAATCATTGTAATTACAACGCATTACATTTAAAATCACCCCGGATAAAACCGGGGATTTTTTTGTAAAAAACTTGGACAAAACAAGGAAAAATATTTTTACAAACAAATAACACTTTTATATACAAAGTAATACATTGTTAAAACATCTGTAATCACACTTGCAACTTTGTTCTAAATATTACTTACAAATACGTTATTTTTATAATATGACAAATTATGAAAATTATTTATAAATTACAAAAAGCCTACTTTAAACCAGTCTAAAAAGGAGACTTATATGGCAATAGATACAACAGCAGGAACCGTTGCACAGAACATGTTGAACGGTATTGATTACAGCGCCCTTATTGGCGGACCGTTGCAGGCCGCGATTTCCGCGCAGGCAATGGCAGCAAAGTCCTCTTGGGAGTTCATCCAGCAAGTCGGCTTGAACACCACTTCTGATGGCCACAAGGAAGCCGTCAACGTGACGTTCACCTACCAGAAAGACGGTAATCTCACCACCATGATCGTTCCTATTCTGACGATCGTTCCGATCCCTATGATTGTGATTGATGATATCAGCATCGATTTCAAGGCATCCATCAACGCCTCATCTTCGTCTTGCACCGAGAATTCCGAATCTACCGCTCTCGATGTCGGCGGCGAAGCCAAGGCAAAGCTTGGTTGGGGTCCGTTCAGCCTTTCTATTACCGCAAAGGCCAACTACTCCAGCAAAAAGGATTCCAAGGCAACGTCTGAATCCCGCTACTCCGTAGAATACACGCAGGATGTTCACGTTCACGCAAAGCAGGCTGACGTTCCGGCCGGTCTTGCCACGGTTCTGAACATTCTCACTATGTCTGCTATGGGTGACGCCGGTATCGACGGCAAGATCGATGTTGAAAAGAGCGAAATTACTCCGATTCCGGGCGAAGAACAGTCCTGTACCATCTCGGTTACGAATGCCAGCGGCTTGCTTGCCAAGAACGCATCGCTCTCTATCAAGCCGGTTACCGCAACTGGCGATAGCTTCGACAACCTTGTGGTCACCTACGATCACATTAGAAAGCCTGTCGCAGCTGGCACCAATATCACTCTCCCCAACGGCAACACGACACTGTACTTCTCCATCGAAGACGGCAAGCCGCTGCCGCCGATGACCTTGGAACTCTCTGCCAAGATCAACAACAAGCAGGAAGTTAAGGGAGAAATTCTCATCAACGAAGTCAAGGCCATCGAAAACAATCCCCAAGCCTAACGCTAACCTAACTTCATAAACATTTCCCGGACTGGAGTAAAATCCAGTCCGGGAGCATCTTAAAAAAAACTATGCCTAAGTTAAATTCAGTTATCGCATCTATTCTCGATTCGCTTGACAGTGCTCAGCACAAAAGCAATCTTACCACTAGCCAACTTGCCGAGCAGTACAGAACCGACAACACTCTCAAGTACCTGCAGCTTCCAAACGCCGTCATGTCAGAAGTGGACATCACTTTGCGTTATGCCATTAACAGCTATTCTAACCCGGTGATGCTAAAGAAAAGCCTCACAGAGTCAAACGATGCAACATTGGCCAAAGAAGCGAAATTCACGCCCAAAGTGCTGAACCGTACAGCCAACCGAACCGTCGCTGAAAATCTCTACGCCAAACTTGAACCGAATCTGTCCAGGAATGCCAAAGAAATTCTTGCCGATAGCACCAAGAAAGAAATCCTGATTAGCAGAATTCAAGACACACTTTATACTTCTGGTAAAAATCAAAAGTCTGCAAACGACACAACAACAGCGGTATTAAAGACCATTAACGAGTCGCTCTCAGAAAACAACGAAGTCGCTACAGCCGAAAAAAAGGCATTGACGGATCTGATTGCTAACGCAAGACAAAGAGTCTTCACCGTTTCTGCATCAGAGGACATTGGCGATCTCGACGTCATTATCGACGCTAACGCCCTTGCAGACATGCCTGAAGAGGCGATTCAGACTTTACACATTACAACGAAAATGCAAAACTACCGTTGGATTGAAGGCGACACCGGTGAATTCGTTCCCGTTGACTAAAAGGAGCATACATGTCACAAACATCAACTCTTGAAAACATATTTTTCACTCCGATCAACGCCATTATCTCTGCGGATTTCATGGCGGCGAAAAGGACGGCCGATTTCATTAATGAATACGGCTTTACTAACGAAAAAGATCAAATCGACAACGACACCACCGATGTCGGAAACTTGAAAAAGACCTCATTCCGTTACAATCAAGTCGGTGCAAACGGGGAACCCATCACGAAGGTGATGACGCTTCCGACTCTGTCGATGATTCCCCTGCCCCTTTTGCATGTTGACCAAGCGGATTTTGACTTTGCCGTTCGCGTGATAGATACCGAGAACGACAACAAAACAAAGTTGACCGATTCAAGACCGGTCGTTGAAACGAAAAAAATCATCGCAACGCTTGCTGCGCAAACCGACAAGAACAAAAAAAGCAACGAAAGCAGCCCCCACCTAGACGCAAACATTTACGTCAAAGTAAAAGTGGTGCAATCCGACATGCCTGCCGGATTGAGCAATCTGCTGGCCTTAATGGGCACCAACACACAGAACATACCCTTGGAACAGATTATCCCGCGTGAAAACACAGTCAAGGTAGAAATCGGAAAGGGCGCTGAATCCGCAATTACCTTAAAGGATCCGTTAACGAACCGACCTATCGCAAACGAACTAGTCACTGTTTACTATGATGAATCTACCGAGCTGTCCCTTTCTAGCGAAAAGAAACACTGGGGCAACGGCCTTGCCATGGTTACAAACAGCCAAGGTACCATTCCGTGGGTCGCAAGCATCAAAAATCATGGGCAGGTCAAAGTCGGCATGTCCCAGAAGGTCACGTTCACTCATAGCAACGGAGCCACATGCTCTGTTGACATCTACTTCTACGAGAAATAATTATGGAAGAAAAAACGTACAACTCCCCCACAGGCATACTTTGCCCCGTTTGCAAAAAAGGAATCATCAAGCTTTCTCTACACGATTTCTTGGCCAACTCCTCGACAAAGTGTCCCATTTGCGGAACCGATTTCAGGATGGACAAAAGGAAATGCGCTGGTATCATCAACAAGCTGCATGATCTTGACGTCGCCACCACCGAGGTCAACCGCCTCAAGCACCAAAGTCTCTAAACATTATCAAACCTAACTTAGGCAAAAAAAAAGAGATCCACCGGCAATCGCCGGCGGATCTTCTTATTCAAAATCTGAATTCGGCGCAAGCGCCGAAATCTGATTACTTCTTCGGGAGCACAACCGGCTTGCCGAAGTCCACGTTCGTCTTGTTGCCGAGCAACAGGGCGCGCGTCTTGAGCGGCAGACCGTAACAGCGGATGAAGCCCGTTGCGTCCTTCTGGTCGTACATATCGACGTCGGTGAAGCCACCGAGGCCCATGTCGTAGAGGCTGTAGGGGCTCTTGATGCCGGCCGGAATGATGTTGCCCTTGTAGAGTTTGAGGGTCACGTCACCGGTAACAACCTTGTTGACTTCGGCGAAGAAGGCGTCCATAGCCTGGCGGAGCGGAGTGAACCACTGGCCATTGTACACGAGGTTCGCGTACGTCATGGACATCTTCTGGGCTTCGAACAAAGTTTCCTTGTCGAGCACGAGCTGTTCAAGGCATTCGTGAGCCTTGTACAGGAGCGTGCCACCCGGAGTTTCGTACACGCCGCGGCTCTTGAGGCCAACGAGGCGGTTTTCGACGATGTCCAGGAGACCGCAAGCATTCTTGCCGCCAATCTTGTTCAGGTATTCGAGGAGTTCCACAGCGCCCATCTTCTTGCCGTCGATAGCCACCGGATTACCCTTATCGAAAGTAATCGTCACGTGGTCAGCCTTGTTCGGGGCCTTTTCATACGTGTTGGTGTGCTTGAGGAATTCGTACTTGTGTTCCTGTTCCGGGAATTCCAGGACGCCACCTTCGTGAGAGAGGTGCCACAGGTTACCGTCTTCGGAGTAAATCTTCTTCTTGCTGATGCCGTTGAGCGGAATCTTGTGAGCGGCAGCGTAGTCGATAGCGTCTTCGCGGCTGTGGAACGTCCACTTCGGGTCCTTCCACGGAGCAATGACTTCGAGCTTCGGGTTCAAGGCGGCGTAGGTCAGTTCGAAACGGACCTGGTCGTTACCCTTACCGGTAGCACCGTGAGCAACAGCGTAGGCGCCTTCCTTTTCAGCAATCTTCACCTGGTACTTGGCGATGAGCGGACGGGCGAAAGAGGTACCCAGGAGGTAGGTTCCTTCGTACTTGGCACCGGCGCGAACGGTCGGCCAAACGTAGTCTTCGAGGAATTCCTTCTTGAGGTCGAGAACGTAGCACTTGGATGCGCCAGTCTTCAAAGCCTTGTCTTCGAGGGCCTTAGCGTCCGGGAAGTCGTTCTGACCGAGGTCGGCGGCGAAAGCGATCACTTCGCAGTCGTAGTTTTCCTTGAGCCAGGGGATGATGATGGAAGTATCGAGTCCACCGCTATAAGCGAGGACAACCTTCTTCTTGGATTCTTTCTTAGCCATTTTTAGCGTCCTTTAAGAAAATTTTAGACGAGTAAAATATAGAAACTTTTATTTCTTTTTGGTAGAGGCTTTCGCAGGAGCCTTCGTCGACTTTTCAGAAGTCTTCGACGGATTTTTCTCCGAAGCCTTTTCGGGCTTTTTGTCCACGTTTTTAGCCGGGGACTTTTCCATAGATTTTTCCGATGCCTTCGCAGCACCCTTGGCAGAGCTGTCCTTCGGCGGTGGGGCCATCAGCTGCCGCAGAGAATCCACCAGCACGCTGTCCTTCTTGGGGAACATGTTCTGGTAAATCACGGCGCGGCGCTTGGCCATGAACTGGCTTTCGCGCATGTGCGGGTGGTGCTTGCCCGGGCTTGCGAGCATGGCGGCCAAGTTGATCGCCTGGTCTACGCTGAGCTTGGCGCAGCTCTTCTTGTAATAGGTGCGGCAGGCTTCCTGGCAGCCAAAGATATCCTTGCCCCACTGGGCGTAATTCAAGTACAGTTCCAGAATGCGGTCCTTGCCGAGTTCATGTTCCATCAACAGGGCGTAGGCGAGTTCCTTGAACTTGCGATTGAAAGAGCGTTCCCCGCTCAAGAAGAGGTTCTTCGCGAGCTGCTGCGTAATCGTAGAACCTCCGAACTTGGTTTTGCCCGCCATCTGGTTTGCATTCAAGGCTTCGGCAATGGCACGAATATCAAATCCCGGGTGGAAGTAGAAGCCAGCATCTTCGCTTGCAATGACTGCCTTACGCAGGTACGGACTGATGGAATCGAGCGGCACGTAAGTATGCTTGATTTCGATATTCGGGTTGGAATCGCGCAAAGCTTCCATGTACTTGCTCATTTCGGGCTGAGTATCTTTCAGTTGCGCCACACCGTCGTAAATGTCATAGCCGTAAATAAAGGCGCGGTACAAGGCGTAAGAGGCCGCCACCGAGAAAATAGCAGAATAGATAATCAGGATCAACAAGGCCTGGCGGATTATGAAATTGATAGTGCGGTAAAGCCACTTGAGTATAACACCTGCCACACGGGCGAACGTGGTACTCGTAAACCACTTAAAAAAGTCCTTGACCTTACCAAAATACAGTTTCACTTTATCCATTACTTCTTTCCTCCGAACCAATCATTGATGTCTTCACCTTCTTTCATGGCCGTGGGCAAGTTTTCCATTCCTTCGCCTAAAATTACATTATGAATGCCCGCTTGTGTGAACAAGTTACCGATATATTCCATACCAGAGCGGCCCGCTTCATCGTGATCCAGACAAAGTACCACATTTTTGTTTCTAAAAAGATTCAACCACTCCACTTTGAAGCTGCGGACACCCGGAATTCCGACCGCGTTAATCTTTTGTCCTAAAAAAGTGAGCGTATCCACAACACCTTCGCACAGGTAGACCCAGCCCGGCTTTTGGTCCAGCGCCACCATATTGTAGGGGTACGGCACCGTGCCGCGCAGGTTGAGTTCCTTGGGGACTACCGTATTGTCAATCGCACGCGACTGGAAATAGAACGCCCTGCGTTGCGGGTCCAGATACGGAAAAATCAGCGGGTGCTTGTAGTAACGCAAATGCCCTTTGTCGTTAAAGAGACCCACGTACTTCAGCACCTCTTCGCCAAAGTCCGCCTTGAGGCTGTTGTTCACCTCTTCGTAGTTGCTAATGGTGCGCAAAAGCATCTTGTCCCACACGGGCTTGTAGATGCGACGGCGAGCGAGCCACTTACCTGCAGGCGTATTGTCGACAGGGCTTAAACGCTTGAGGAACGAAAGGATGATTTTCTTGCGGTCGTCTTCGGAAACGAGAGGCGGCTCTTCAGGTTCGGGCGGAGCCATTTCGGGTACACGAACCGTAGCCGGACCCGGCGCATGCGGACGCGCAGCGGCGCTAGCGGCACGTTCCGCAATCTTCGCCATTTCTTTACGGGCAGAAGCAGGCACCAGGAACGGGTATTGCTCCATAAGCCAGTTGAGCGCCTCGGTAAAACTGCAATCCTTTACAACCTGCACCAACGAAATCACGTCGCCGCGGACATCGTCGCAAACCCAGCAACGGAACGTTCCACGTTCTTCGGAAATGGATACCGAAGGCGTTCGGTCGCCATGCGAATGACGCTGCGGAAAGAAACAACGGCATTTGCCATGGGATACTTCTACTCCTAGGCTCTGCGCGACGGCGGTAATCGAAATCGCCGACTTGAATTGTTTCAGTTCTTCGTTGGTCATGTTCGGTGAATTATAGAAAATCGGAGAGAATTGGCTATATTATCACTATGCAAATTCTTGAAAACGAACCGATGTGCAAGCACACCTCTTTTAAGGTGGGTGGGGCCGCTCGCTATTACGTGAAGGCGGAATGCATAAACGACATTCAGGGCGCTGTCGCGCTTGCCCGCGAAAAGGGACTTCCCTCCTTTATTTTGGGTAATGGAACGAATCTGCTTGTCTCAGACAAGGGTTTTGACGGCGTTGTCATCACACTCGCCGGAGAATTTTCTGCCATCGAAGATTTAGGAAACGGCGCTTTTAAAGTCGGAGCGGCTACCCCGCTCGGCAGGTTTGCCCGCAGCGCACTCAAGCAAGGTTTTGCAGGCATTCACAAACTTGCAGGAATCCCTGGCACCTTGGGTGGCGCGATTTACATGAATGCGGGCGCCTACGGCCAAGAAATCGGAACCTGCTGCACACAAGTCACCATACTTGATAGCGACGGAAGCATTCGCGAAATTTCTAACGCCGACTGCGCCTTCGGGTATAGACAAAGTATTTTTTCGCTACGTCATCGCGAGGCTGAAAGCCGAAACAATCCATTTGAAACAATTTTATCGGCCACATTCCAGCTGCCCGCCGCAAGCGCAGAAGGCAAGACTGCCGACGACCTCGAAGCGGAACTCGCCGAATGCATGGCCAAGCGCAAGGCAAGCCAGCCGTTGAACATGCCGAACGCAGGCTCCACCTTCAAGCGCCTCGAACACGGCAGCGCCGACATGCCGCAACAAATCGCGCCGGGCTTTTACATTGAACAAGCTGGCCTCAAGGGTTACCGCATCGGTGGCGCCGAAGTCAGCACCGTGCACGCAAACTTCATCGTAAACGCAGGCGGCGCTACCGCCGCCGACATCAAGCAGTTAAGCGAATTTGTTCAGCAAAAAGTCGCCGAGAAATTCGGCATTCAACTGAAGAGAGAAATAATCCTGTTAGGAAAATTTTAGAACTAATGTGGAGTGCGATACAATGAGAGATGTGGAATGAACGACCTCATTACTCACCTCACATTTCACATCCCTAACCACGAATCACTATCAACTTCCTACAGCCTACTGTCTACCGTCTACTGTCTACTTCCAACTCTTTTTCAGGCACGGGGTCGTAGCGATTCAAGATTCGCGTAACGATGGCGTAAACAATACCGCCCGTGAGGCCACCTGTCAAGTCGGCCACCAAATCGAGCACGCTACTGTCACGGCCTTCGACAAAGCTCTGGTGGTATTCGTCGGTGCAACCGTAAGCGAGAGCAAGTACGCCCACAATCAGCACGCGCAGCCACTGACGTTTGGACCATTCGTTACGGGTCCAGAGCATGGCGTAACAACCGGCAAGAGTCGCATATTCGCAAAAGTGAGCCAGTTTGTCCCAAACATGCGGAAAATCTTCAAGCTGTTCATTAGTCAGCGAAGAAATCTTAAAAATGATTGCCATGCAGAGTACGCAAGGCACGGCTCTAAAGAAGGGGTACTTGTCAAATAGCGATTCAAACATCTTAGGTATGAGGTCGCGCCTTTGGCGCTTTGAGGTATGGGCCCAAAGATAGAAAAAGAGAGCATCTTCAAAAGTCTATATTATTTCTAAATTTGAATCCATGAAAGCGATTACCTTGAAAGCCGGACGCGAAAAGTCCGCATTGCGTTACCACCCTTGGATTTTTAGCGGAGCCGTTGACGAAGTTATCGGCGACCCGGAACTTGGCGACACCGTTGAAGTTTACAGCTACAAGAGCGATTTTCTGGGTCTTGCGGCATACTCGCCCAAGTCCCAGATCCGTGGGCGTTTTTGGACGTTCGGCGAAAAGGCTAACATTGACCGCGAATTCTTTAGCGACTTGCTTGACCGCGCCATAGCCGCCCGCAAGAGCCGCGGCTTCGATATCGAAGACAAGGAATCGGCATTCCGCCTGATCAACGCCGAAAACGACGGCATCCCGGGCTGCATCATCGACAAGTATGCCGACATCTATTCTGTCGAAATCTTGGCCGCCGGCGCCGAAATCCATCGCGAAACGATTTACGAACTGCTCGCCGAAAAGACGCACTGCCGCGGCATCTACGAACGCTGCGATTCCGACGTTCGCAAGAAAGAAGGCCTGCAGCTGCGCACCGGTTGCGTATATGGCGAAGTGAGCGATGAACCGATCATCATCAACGAAAACGGAATCCTTTTCCCCATCGACGTGAAGAACGGTCACAAGACTGGTTACTACCTGGACCAGCGCGACGCTCGTCGCCGCATTGGCGAACTTTCCAAGGGCAAGAAGGTTCTGAACTGCTTCTGCTATACCGGCGGCTTTGGGCTCTACGCTCTCCGCGGCGGTTGCGAAAAAGTTTATCAGGTGGATGTTTCCAAGGACGCGCTCAAGCTCGCCAAGGAAGGCATCATGCGTAACAAACTCAGCACCGCCCACGCAACTCATGTGGAAGCCGACGTGTTCCAGTACCTGCGCAAGTGCCGCGACAAGGCCGAAACATTCGACCTCATCGTACTCGACCCGCCCAAGTTCGTGGAAAGCAAAGACAACCTGCAGAAGGGCGCCCGCGGCTACAAGGACATCAACCTGCTCGCCATGAAGCTCTTGGCCGAAGGCGGCATGCTCGCGACGTTTAGCTGCTCGGGCCTTATGGAAATGGACTTGTTCCAGAAGATTATCGCGGATGCCGCCGCCGATGCCAAGCGGCGCGTTCAAATCATTGAACGCTTCGGCCAACCCGCCGACCACCCCGTGAATACGGCTTTCCCCGAAGGTCAGTACCTGAAAGGACTCCTGGTGCAGGTTGTATAGCCTCGAAAATCTTGTTATATTGAATTCGTTATGCGCATTAACCAGACATTTTGCGGTAGACGATTCAAGTCCATGCTTCTTACAGCATCGCTTTCTGTCTGCGCAGAATTCATAAACCTCTTTATCGACAAAATTGTTGCCGCCCGAATGCTGGGCGAAAACGCGCTTGCCGCCATTTCGTTCTTTACCCCTCTCTTTTCGGTCATTCTATTCGCCAGTTCGATCGTCATGGTCGGGAGCCTCGTCTGCTACTCCATTGAGCTCGGACGCATGAACAAAAACAAGGCGGACCGATTCTTTGGACAGAGCATTATTCTTTCGGTTACCATCGGCATTTTGCTGGTCATCGCATTTGCCATAGGCAAGCGCCTCTTGTTCAGCTACATGAATGTAGCTCCCGAACTAATGCAATTCGTCAACGAATTCTACGGATGGTTCCTGGGACTCGCCTTCTTGATTCCCCTGAACAACACCTTGCAAGAAATGGTGTATGTGGACGGCGACACTAAAACATGCAACGCATCGTACGTAGCTTTACTCATAGGCAACGCCATTTTATCTTGTATATGCTGTCATTATTGGGGCATGTCCGGCATCGCGTTCGGCACCGTCATTTCGGTCATTCTCAGCACCATCGTTCTCAGCACGCACTTTGCCAGAAAGCACAATTCTCTGCGTTTCATTTGGCATTTCAACATACGCGATATAGCCTCGGTCATTCGCTTTAGTATGGCCGAAGCTTGTGAATTCCTGTTCTTCGCTTTTTTTGCAGGCGTCATGAACATGTATTTTGCAAGTTCCATTGGAGGCACCAAATTCGCAATTCTTTCTATCGTTTACGAAATCATTGAATTGAGCGTCATATTCAACGGCATATGGATGGCCGCCGAGCCACTCATCAACATTTACCGCGGCGAAGAAAACAATAAAGGCATCGTGCAAACCATGCGCTTTGTCAATTGGACTATTTTCAAGTTAAGTTTGCTTACCACGGCATTTCTTCTCTTTTTCGCGCCCTTACTCACGAAGATTTTCAGCTTTGAAACCGAAGAAACCGCTATCGAAGCCGCATTCGCCATCCGCGCCTGTGGCATCGGGATTTTGCCACTCGCATTGGTAAAAATCTACGCGGCATTCCACGTTCACGAAAAGCCGTTCCTTTCATTCCTGTTCATTTTCCTTGTTTCATTCGCATGCCCGTTGGTTAGCGTTATTGCCATGAACGTCTTTATCGGGCACGAATATGTATGGCTAGGCTTTGGAATTGCACCCTTTATAGCATTCAGTGCAGGAGTAACTTGCCAGCTACTTTTTTATGGCAAGGAACACTTTCCGCTGCTCCTAGAGCATTTCTCCAAAGAAAACTACTGGTACACACACGATATCGACCTCACTCCCGAAAACTTAATCCATTATCTTGACAACTTTGGCAAGCTCATGGATCATCGCTTCGTAAGCAACAAAAGCAAACTCAAGGCGATGTTACTCATCGAAGAACTCGGAATGACTATTTTCGAAAGCAACAAGGGGAAAAAGGTCTTCTTGGAAGTTTCCATCAAAATGAAGAAGGACGATTTCTTTGTCGTCATCAAAGACGATGGAAAAATTATGGACCTCACAGATCTCGAACAATCCGTGACAGGCCTTAGAATGTATTTCGTGAATATGTTCATGACGGTGCAGCGCGAAAAGCAATATCTGCTAACGTCGAACTACAACCGCCACGTATTCCACTTTGAAAAGTAATTTTATTTCTTGAACCGCCGGATATCCGTGCGGGTTTTACTTTGTACCACTACGTGGTACATTCCTGGAGCAAGCGACTCTACATTGAGAACCGCTGAATGTTCCGCACGTTTACGCATGACTTCACGGCCCTGCAAATCCAGAATGCGAACAGTCGCGCCATTCTTAAACGCACTTGCCGGTTCGACAAACAACTGGCCGTCAGCGTAATGGACCGATGTCCCGTACACGCTGGCATAGTTGCCTAGGTACGGAATTGCGGTCTTGCCTGAATCCGAGGCAGACGTATCTTTCTTCGTCGTATCCTTCGAAGGAACAACATCGTCCTTGCCAAGCAAACGCCACATCTGGTTCCATTCCCAGTCATCGGCCCAGCTCTGCACCACGCGCTCGCCGTCTGTAGTTGCACGCAAGTACAAGCTGCTGTGTTGCATCTTCATGCGCACCACGGAGCCTTCGTAGCCGGACTGTTTCTCCATGACAACCTTCTGATGTCCGCCACCATTCCACTTGTACAGGCCCATGGTAATACCCGCTTCGGTAGATTCATTCGGAGTATCAATGGACAAGTCACCGAAGCCGAACCGGTAAGTTGTCGAAGAAAGCGGAGTAATCGTGACGACGGCAGCATCGGAATTGCAATCGCCGAGAGCAAGCTTGTCTTCAGCGGTTCTAACCATGCAAGTTCCAAAGTTCATCGAGAAAATGCGAACCGTATCGGGCTTTGCAGGTTTGGCCTGCCACACGCGCACCCAGTCCGCTTCGAAATAAGCAGGTTTGTCAGCCGTAATGGCGATGTCGTCGCCAGCCCAGCCGCCAATCGCCAAGTTCACGATAATGTACTGCGCCGAGAGTTGCTTGATTTCGGTCGGGCGATTGTAGCTCGCAAATTTCTTATCGTCAAAGTAGAAGCTTAAAGTAGATTCATCCCACTCCACACCATAATTGTGGAAACCTGCGGAACGATCCACGTCGTCGTCCTTGTGGCCGCCGAAAGACGCTTCATGATCCCACGCCGAGCCGTGACTATTGTACCAGCTCGGATCCGTGTAATGCAAGTAGTAATGGTGTTGCTTGCGCGAAGCAGGAATTTCCAAAATATCAATTTCCGGAGGCCAGCCGTCTTGCAAAGTCCAGAAGGCAGGCCACGTTCCCTTTTGCGACGGGGCCTTAAAACGGCCTTCAATGTAACCGTACTTGACTTCGAAGTGACCCTTGGTATCAATAGCTCCACTCGTGTAGTCTACCGGAATTTCCTTGTCGTTAAACTTCGCCTTTTTCCCGTTGGCATTCGGGTGGACTTTCTTTTCGCCTTTAAGCTTGAGTGTACCGTCAGAGACGATTACGTTCTCTTCGGCGCAGTAGGCGCGGTGGTTATGCGTCGGGCCCCAGTTGTACGTAGGGTTCCACTTTTTCTTGTCGAGGCTGGTGCCGTCGAAGTTATCTTCGAATACTTTTTCCCAGCCGCTAAAATTCGCCGGCGGGTCGGCGAACACAAAAGAGGCCGACAACGCCACAATGCTTGATATAACAAAAAGATTTTTCATATCCAATCCTCACCCAACACTTGCCTCTTAAATATACTTTTAAAAAGCCTTTTCACAAAGAAAAAAATCGGTAGCAAGTAAAAAACGCTTGCAATAAGGATTGCAAGCGTTCATTTTTGTGAATCCGTAAAAGGAGATCCCCACCCTGGTGGCCATGCGCACTAAAGAGCAAAGCTCTAAGTGCTGTCCGCCGGGTCTAACGCCCGGGAAGACAATCAAACTATCTCGTTCTACGCGGGAGTTCCGAGGCGTGCTTTTCAAGCCACACGGCATCTTCCAGCGCACGTTCGGCTTCGGTCGCCCAGTCAGAATCTGGGAACTGCTGCACGACTTCGCGGTAACGCACCACGGCGCTGTGGAAATCGCGGAGTTCGCGGTAAGCATTACCCAGCTGCAACATGGTGAAGTAGCGTTCTTCGGGCTGCTGTTCGGTTTCGAGCAAAGCCTTGTACATCTTGACCGCCGATTCAATGCTACCGGCACTGTAGAGCAAGTTTGCATTGGCAAGCGTCGGCGCACCCGACGGAGCGTCGGCAATGTCGGCCACCTTCGGTTCTGCAACCGGAGCTTCTTCCACTACCTTTGCCGGAGCGGGTTCGACCGGTTTCGATTCTGCCTTCACATCGGCCTTAGCCACCGATTCAGTTGCCGGAGCAGCGGCAGGCTGATTTTTCGCTTCCTTTTCGGCCTTGATTTCGGCAATGCGCGCTTCGGCAGCGGCGCGGTACTTGGCGCTAGGAGCGGCCTTCTTCATGTAGGCAGCCAGGAACTTGAGTTCCTGATCCTGCTTCTTGTTGTTCTTTGCAATCAAGGCGAGAAAATAATTGGCGTCGTTGCCTTCTTCCTTGTATTCAAGGCCCTTCTTCAAATTGAATTCAGCCTTGTCCATTTCGCCGAGCTGGTAACGGGTAAGGCCCGCATAAAAATACGCACCGGCGTGCCCAGGCTGCTTGCGCAAGACTTCGCGCCACATGGGAGCGGCTTCCTTGTACTTGCCCTCGGCATAGAGAGCCTTGCCCTTTTCAAACGGGTCATTCGAGGCTTCAGCCTTGGCAGGTTCAGTCTTTACAGGTTCTGCAACAGCAGGAGCGCTAGCCTTTACAGGTTCCGGCTTAGCCACTTCCACAGGCTTCGGTTCCGGCTTGGGTTCGGCGACCTTGGCAGGTTCAGCAGCCTTCACAGGCTCCGGAGCGGGCTCAGCAACAGAAGCCGCTTCAATCGGTTCTTCTACCACAGGATTGTTTTTCGGATCCTTGGCACGTTCGGCATCTGCTTTCGCCTTTTGACCGAGAGCCTCATATACCTTGGCAGCACCTTCGTAGGCGGCACTCATGGTCGGTTCAAACTTGTAGGCAAGGCGGAAGTTTGCAAGTGCCCCGCTGTAATCCTTCATTTTCATGCGAACTTGCGCGGCGGCATAATAAGCGGCGGCATCTCTCGGGTTTTCGGCCAGAACAGCACGGTATTCACCAAGCGCCATTTCAAAGTCGCCTTTCGCCTCAAAACGGGCGCCCTGTTCCATTCGCGGGTCCGCACTGAACGACAGCCCCACCAAACATGCCAATGCAATCGCAGAAAATCGGATATTCATGCCCCTAATTTAGCAAAATTATTTTTAGAATTCCCGCTAGGGCCTCAAGAAATACTACATTCATGGTATGAGCAAACTGATTGCACGTATCTTTGTCGGAATCTTCATGGCCGCCATCCTGATGGCCATCAATGAATTTCTCGTTCCCGAAAGCCTCTACATGAACGACGCTTTCAACCATTTCATGAGTGTCTGCTACTTCGCCTGCATCATTGTCCCGTGCGTCATCTACTTTATCAAGACGCCCCCCGGAACAAACAACAAGGGCGAACGCGTCGGCTAAGGAAGAACGTCTCCAGAAATAGCGCAACAACGCAAAAAAGGACTGTTTCACAACAGTCCTTTCGAATTATGTTTTGATGTTTACTTCGTGAATTACTTTTTGCAACGCACGGCGGTGACTGCGCCGAGGGCAATCAGCAACACGGCGGCAATCACGCTCACAAGAATCGTCTTGTGGAACGGAGCGCTGCGGTATTCCATGCGGACTTCGGAATTGCCGGCCGGAATCTGCACGGCGCGCAAAGTTCCAAACGCCTTGTAGACTTTAGTTTCTTTGCCGTTCACATAAGCCTTCCAGTACGGGTGATAGTTGCCGGCGACGACCATGAAACCTTCACGGTCAGCATTCACGTTGAACACCTGAGTATCCATCTTGGGGCTTGCGACAAGCTTTGCAGAACCCTGAATCGGACCCTTTGATGCCACGCTGCCCTTGCCGTCGAATTCCGGCATTTCAGACAAAATAACTTTTTCGCGGTAGAAGAACTTGCCCGGGACATCTCCAAATTCAGGAGCGGCAGGTTTTGCAGCCACAGCGCTTGCGGAATCAGCGGCTGCGCTATCGGCGGTCGCAGCGGCAGAGTCAGCAACGGATTCTGCCACCGGTTCGGCGGTTTTCTGTTCACGAATGGCGGCCTGCGTCTGGAGCGTTTTAATCGCGGCATCGTCATCCATCACGACGGCTTCGCCGTAGAGGTAGGCCTCGCCCATCGCCGTCGGAATCGGCATGTAGGTCGTTCCCTGACGGCTATCGAAGATGATGGCGCCCACGTTCATCAAGTCGAGGAACGGGTGCACAGCCGTCGGGTCATTGATATTCATCAGGTAATTCGCATCCTGCTGACCGCCGCGGAAAGCGCGGTAGCTCGCCAGTTCGTTATCGTGAATGCCGTCGGCATTGCGCAAATGATACTGCGGGAAAATGTTTCCGCTCAAGGCCTTGTTGCGGGAAAGCGAAAGCACTCGCGGCGTATTCAGCGAATCAGCCTTGTACGGAGCCTTGATAGCGGCAACCACCGGATTAGTCGGCTGCAAATATTCACCTGCCGGAACATTCTGGATGAACGCTCCATCGATAAAGAAAAGTTCGATACCTGCGGCAAGCGCAAGAACGCCCGCCTTGTGAGCCACCGGAGCCTTCCACTTTGCTACAAAGAGCGTCACCGCGACAATCACCAGCACCAGCACAAAGCCAGGGACAGCCTTGCCGGCAGTCGCATTCATCACGATTTCGTTCAGCGGCTTAAAGTAAGGAGCCGTAATCGGGTCTTCCAAAAGTTTCTGGCCGCTCATGAGCATCACACCGAGGTACGCAAAGCCAATAAAGATGCATGCCTGCAGTGCACGCGGAGTTCCCGGAAGGCCCTTCTGGAAAGCCTCGGTCAAGTTTGCGACCGTGAACTTTTTCTTCTGGTCATCGAGGCTCATCACGCCAAGGCAAAGGGCGGCATAAAGAATCATCACCACCAAGCCAACAGGGCCAATAAAGGTCGTCCAGGCAAAACGTGCAATCAAGGCAAGCACCAGGAGCACGCCATACATGGCAGAACCATGCAACAAGGCGCGCCGGTTATCTTCGGCTTCGGCGGCTTCTTCAGGAGTCTTGCCCTCGGCCGAGAGAGCCTTCAAAACCGGGCCCGCCATCATCACCAGCAAGAGCGGCAACCAGAACAGCGCCATGCCCGGAGCGCGGAAGTTCTTGACACCGGGAAGCACATTGTACCACAACTTGAACAGCGGAGAATGATCGCCCATGCCGTAGCTCAAGGCGATGACTGCGCCTAGGCCCCAAAATGCCGCATAGCGACGCTTACCCGGCAAGAACAGGCAAAGGAATCCGAGGAAGGTAAGGAGCGCGCCCGCATTGTTGTGATCCAACTTGAACGCATTGTGGCCCCAATAGAACGGCGAACCACCTTGCAACTTGCGGTATTCGTCCATCGAGAAACTCACGAAAGAGGAACCTTCGAGGTCACCCGTCTTTTCGTTCTGTTCGTAAACGTCTACACCCACAAAGCCCGGCAACAGAATCTGCGCCATTTCTTCTTGGTGCAAGGACCAACTCACGGCGTGGCCGTAATTGGTGTGGCTATCGTCACCGCGCACTGACTGCGTGGTCGTGTACATGTAAGGTGGCACAATCTGGAAGCAAGAAAGCGCAAGGCCAAAGCCGAGGCCCACTGCAGCAAGGCCAAGGCGCTTGCCGCGAGTCTTTAGGGCATCGCAATGGAAGGCGACTTCGTAAAGCGTATAAAGGCCGGCACCCCACAGGAACAAGTACGTAAGTTGCAGGTGCGAACCCAAAATCATCCAGGCGACCGAGAGCGCAAGCACAATCATGTAAGGAATACTACCCGAGCGTACCACCTTGCGAATAGCAAGCAAGGCAAGAGGCGCAATCGCAAAGACCATCATCTTGCCGTCGTGGCCACCGTACAGGTAGGTAAAGAATTCCGGCGAAAAAGCGTAAAGCATGCCGAGGAGCCCTGCCCACCAGCGGTTCCCCGTCAGGTTCCAGGCGAGAGCCATGGCACTCATAAAGGCCACCCACAAGGTCAAGATAAACTTGAAGCCCACGGCGCGGGCCGGGTCCATCAGGAACTGCACCCACACCAGCGGATGGTAAGCGTCGGCGAACAAGGCGTCGATCGTCGGCACGCCTCCCAGGCGGGAATCGTCCCATTCCGTGAGCACGGCACTTTCGGCACGCAGAATGCGGCTACCGATACCGTTCAGCTGGTCGCTGTTGAGCATGAGCTGGTTCGAGTCGAAGGCGAAATCGCGGAACACGATCAGCAAAATTCCAAGGAAAATGGCGGAAACCGCCAAAAAAAATGCGGGCTTCTTGTTTAGGAAATTCATGCGGATAATGTAGTAAATGAAGTTGGTAGAGCTTAGAGCTTAGAACTTAGAATAGCTAAAAGTTCAAGCAAAGTAAGGACTAAAGGGCGGCCGGGAATCCAGCCGTCTTAATCAAAAAAATGTTTCAAAACTACTCTTCCGACTTGTTTTCAAGCTTGTCGTCGGCAGAAGAATACTTAATAAGGCAATACACGCCAAAGGCCGAGATGACACATGCAGCGGCAATGGCGACATACTTGATGATCTTTCCCATGATATTCTCCTATAAAAAGCTCTTTACCAAAAGATATACAATTTTTTATCTAGAGGCAATAGAAAATTTATTTCTTTTTCAGAATCATGCAGATGACGGGCAACTTTTTGTCGACTTCGTTTTCGCTCGGGATGATTTCGCTGGAGATGACCTCGCAGTTGAATTCCTTGACAAAGAATTCGAGCTGGCTGCGGTCAAAGCCAAGCCAAATGTGACCGTGCGTGGTGCGGAAAGATTCTTCTTTGTGCTGCGCCAAGTCAAGCAGGGCAAGCGTTCCGCCGCGCTTGAGGATACGGACAGCCTCCTTGAGGGCGAGGCGCGGGTCTGTTGCATGATGAAGCACCTGGCTCATGAGAACGAGGTCGGCAAAGTTATCCGGAAGGCCTGTCTTGACCATATCGGCCACCTTGGGCGACACGTTCTGGATATTCTTCTGCTTTAAAATCTTCTGGAGTCCGCTAATCACTTTCGGGTCACAGTCAAGGGCAGTCACATGCTTGCAGCGGTTGCAAAGCATGAGCGTGAGGTCGCCGCCTTCGCCACAGCCCACATCGACAGCATTTTCGAAGGGATTCATGAGCTGGCTGAACAAGCTGATTTGCGCCTTGAGGCTACCGCCTGCCTGATCCAACTTGTGGATTTGCCCCTTGGTCTTGTCGGTGCGGTCTTCGAGCACCTGGGCAGCACGGCACTTGAGAATGTCCTTGTCCGGGAGTTCTTCGTAGGCATCGCGAATCATCGAAAGCATGCGGGTGCTCAGGTAAAGTTCTTCGCTCAGGCGGTAATAGGCCTTGATGCCGTCGCGGCGGTCCTTGAGCAAATTGCAGGCAGAAAGCTTTGCCAGGTGGCGGCTCGCGTTACTCTGATGAATATCCAGGATATCCTTGATTTCGTTGACGGTGAATTCCGCCTGGTCCAGAAGCAACAGGATTTTGAGGCGCATTTCGTCGGAAATGGCTCCGAAAAGGTCCATGCTGGGTACAATCGGTTCGCGAGTATTTAAAGAATCTGCCACAAAAGCTCCATTCGTTTACGATAAAGCAATATAATTTTTTTAGCTTAGGGGCTGTATGAAATTTTTCAAAAGGTCATCGATTGTAGGTATTCTGTTCCTGATGGTTTTTGCGCAAGCTTCTGAAGTGGAACGCCCTACATACGAGCTGAACTTTGAAACAGATCTCCCGGTCACATTGGCCGCGGGCGGCATGTTCGGGATTGGCATGTTCCTTTATTCCCGCATGGATACCCCCGAAACGCTAAAAGACAAAGGCGACCTTTTGCCCTGGGACAAGCCCCTGGCCGGTCGCTACAGCGAAACTGCCGACAAGGCAAGCGACATCGGGTCCGTTTTAGCCATTGCCCCGCTGGTGGTCGGCGGCATCGCCTGGCACGACGGAAGTTCCACCGGGAAAGAATTCGCCACCTTTACCGTGATGTTTGTGCAGGCCATTGGCATAGGAAACGGAATCAACGTGGCCATGCGCTCGCTTGAAATCTGGCCACGCCCCTACATGTATGCCGAATCGGGCGAAGGGCGTGAAAAGGCCGAAAGCGCCAAATCGGAAGCCTACAGGTCGTTCTTTTCGGGGCATGCGACCGCCGCTTTTACAGTCGCCACCTTTACCGACCAATGGTTCAGGACTGCCTACCCGAACTCCCCCTACAAAGGAATCATGAGGGCTAGCGCCTATTCGCTCGCCACCCTCGAAAGCGTGCTCCGCATCGCTGCAGGTAAACATTACTTTACGGATGTGTTGGTCGGAGCGCTTGTCGGCACCGGCGTAAGCTTCGGAATTCTGGAAATGCACAAAAATCGGGACGAAAAGTACTCATTTTGGGTAGGGCCAAATGTTGCCGGCATCACACTCCGATTTTGAAATAAATTTGTAAGAATCTTTTCCAAAAACTCCTGTATATATTCAAAAGTGTAGGCGCAACAAATTGCCTCAGGAGTATGGAAATGTTTGGAATCAAGTTCAATCATCTGGTCGCTGCAACTGCAGTTCTCGCCCTTTGCTGCGGCGCAAGCTTTGCTGCCGGTCCCAAGAAGATGGGCATGCACAAGATGACGAAGGTGTCTGTCAAGAAGACGAACCTGGTCCACAAAGACAAGGCCGCCAAGCTTGAACAGCCCGAGCAGAATTTGAGCGAAGAAGAACTTTTTGCGCTTGCCCTTGAAAGCAAGAACATTTCCAAGGACGGCAACACGCTTACCGACACCCGCGACGGCAAGACCTACAAAGTTGAAATTCGTGGCGACAAGGCATGGATGAAGAACAATCTCTCCTACAGCCTTTCTACCCCCAAGCAGTGCCTGCTCGAAGACGAAGGCAACTGCAAGAAATTCGGACGTTTCTACAGCCATAAGGAAGCCTCCAAGGCATGCCCCAACGGCTGGCACCTCCCCAACGACGGCGAATGGCGCGACTACCAGAAAGATCAGTCCAAGCTCGACTGGAACAACCTGGGCAAGGGCGGCTGCAAGGACTGGGACGGCTACTGCGAAGGCGATAACACCGGTCACTACTGGTCTGCCTCCAAGGTGAAAAAGAACACCGCCCGTTCCTGGGAATTCCGCAGCATGGCCCACAGCATCAACCGCACCGACGAAAGCCTCTCCAAAGGTCTCTACGTGCGCTGCGTGGCCGACCTCCGATAAGAATTTTACCCGTATAAAAGTCAAGGCTCCCGCAAGGGAGCCTTTCTGTTTTAGTACGATTTTAGTTGTTTTTACTTCATGCCGCCAATCATCAAATTCACGATTCCGCGTGCGAATTCCTTCGGCTGGATTGACTTGGTGGTCGGAATTCCCTTTTCTTTCTTGAGGTCGAGAATCAGGTAGTCAAGGCAGTATTCTTCGTCATTGCCGCTGTAAGTGACATCAAAGAAGAAATCGTTGAAATCAAACGTTTCCTTGCTCTTGCTGTCCTTGTAGTCGGCATAGGCGGCTTCGCAATCCTGTTGCTCAAAAGCGTAACGCAGGTGGAAGTCCACATTGCAGGAGCGCTTGTCGTAAGAAATAACGATCCTGCCTTTAGACTCCTTGAAGTCCTGGACACGAATCTTTACGAGACCGTCGTACAGGGAAAGTTCATCGCAGTCGATAGCGCGAATGTCGGCCAGCATCTGCTTGTCATCCACCGGGCCTTCCTTTGTCTGGAAACGACCGTAGAATTCCTTGAGCTTGGCGTCGATATTTTCGATCGCGTTGACTTCTTTGTTGAATACGGAATAGTAATCCTTCATGAAGCAGGAGCCGTCGTAACGAATGACGCGGTTCATTACATTTTTCTTGGTCAGGCGGAAGCCACCTTGGATTTTCTTGGAGGTATTGTCTTCGTCGCCCCAGAATCCTCTCGGGAAGGTTCCGTCACTAAGGTTGTACTTTCCTACAACATCTTTACCCTTCAAGATGGTCACAATGCCCTTGTTTTCGTAGGCTTTGTATTTAAGGGTATCCCACATGTCCGCTTCGGCAGGTCCGACCAAGTTGCCGAGCGTGCCTTCTTTACAGACCGGTTCTATTCGCTTGAAGGTGGAATCCTTCTTGTTATAGTCGTACTTTGCCTTGTCGAGAACCATCTCGAAGGACTTTTCCATGCTGAATGTTCCGGAAGAGGAATCGTCGCCGCAAGCAACCAGGGCAATCGCCGGCACCAGCGCCAATACAACATTCTTAATCATATTTTCTCCGTTTTTTAAAATCAGATTTCACCCTTGAAGAATGAATCAAAATCGATATCGCTCACCATGTCGACCACGAATTCGGGCTTGATGGTCAGCTTGTCCAAATCTTGCTGTTTGGTTTCGCCACAGAGCGGGAGCACGAATCGGCAGCCGCTACGCTTGGCAAGTTCAAAGTCGGTATACAGTCGGTCGCCTACGAACAGGATTTCTTCGGGTTTGTACTTCTTTAAAAGTCCCGAGAGCATGGCGGGGTTCGGCTTACCGAAGCTGCGTTCCGGTTCTACGCCGTAAGCGGTCTTGAGGAGTGCCATGAAGCTTCCGATATCGGGCACGGGGCCGTTTGCATCGGGGCAGACAAAGTCGGTATGTGTGACCCAGAACGGAATCTTGCGTTGCACGCGGAACGAGAGTTCGCAAAGTTCGCGGTAGTCGAAACTGTTATGGTAAGCGATGAGCACGAGTTCGGTGTCGGCGACATCGGGGTGCAGGTTCAGCGTGGGGTCTTGCGCGGCAAACCATTCCGTGACTTCGGGGTTTGCAAAGAAGAATACGTTCTTGATGCCTTCTTCGTGAATGGCGTCGAGCGAAAGGTACAAAGCCGAGATGATTGCATCATCGGCAAGCGGGAGGCCCATGACCTTGAGGCGGTTTTCGTAGAAGACCGGCGACTTGCTGGTATTGTTGCTCAAGTAGTAGACCGGCACTTGCTTTGCCACGCGACAGACAGTCTTTACCGCTTTGGGGTAAGGGCGGCCACTCAGGTACAAGGTACCATCGAGATCGAATACGACTGCTTTTACGGGAGCATGCTTCGGCATGTGAATGAATATAGTAATTAGTAGACAGTCGGAAGTAGACAGTAGGCAGTGGTTAGTGGTTAGGAATTGATGTTTTAATCAGTCTTTTTTTATCTTTTATAATATGAAGACACCTGACAGCCGCTTTTATTGCCCGCTGATTACAGCCGGCACCATTACCCTTGACGAAAACGAAAGCAGCCACGCCGTGCGCGTGTGCAGGGCGTGCGTGGGCGATGTCTTGCAGCTGTCCGATGGCGTGGGGCATTACGCGGATGCTCTCATCGAGGTGGCCGACGCCAAGGCTTGCGTTGTCCGGGTGGATACGGTGATTGAATCGGAGAGAGCGCGGCCCAAGGTGTCGCTTGGAATCGCATGCCTCAAGGACGACGCCTTGGAAGAGGTTGTTTTTCATGCCGCGCAGACCGAAATCGACAAGATTATCTTTTTGCGCACGGACTTTTCGCAAGAGCCCAAGAATTCCGACCTTAAGAAGACAGTGCGCCGCGCGGAACTCAAGAGCCTCGTGAGCCTCAAGCAATCCAAAAAGGCCTGGATGACCGCAATCGAAGGCCCCGTCGAATTCGACAAGTGGCTCGCAAGCTACCAGGGCGACTTGATTCTCTGCGACATCGACGGAGAACGCCAACTGAACTTGAGTGGCGACGGCTCGGGCGCAAATGGGAATGATGCGCCCATCACCTTACTCGTCGGCCCCGAAGGCGGATTCTCGCCGCGCGAAATAGAAGCCATAAAGACCTTCCAGAACGGGAAGGTCCACTTGCTGAACTTGGGCAATACGCGCTTGCGTGCGCGCACTGCTGCAATTATCGCACTCGGAAAAATTCTTTAGTAGATTGCTTCGTCCCTGCGGTCCTCGCAATGACGTGGGTTTTCACTTACCGGATTGTAACCGCTTTCGTTTGACCCGCGACCCGAATCAGGTAGCTGCCCGGCTGCATCACGCGCAATGCGACAACAGAACCGCTTGCGAAACCACGCTGCAACAGGCGGCCCTGCATATCCATGAGTGCGTAGCCCTCGCCCGCTTGCACGCCCGAGATTTCAACCATGCGGCCAGCGCTACGAACATTCACAGGCGACGCCGCGCGGGAAACGACAAACGAAGTCTTTCCGGTACTATCCGGGACGGTCTTGCTAAAGACCGGATAAAGGTCCGTACCCACATTCTGTCCCCATACGTCGCCATTGATGCCGTCTGCGTTGTAGTAATGAAGCTGTACGGCCACAGTCCCATCCGAGAAACTTTCGGCACCTAGCGTTTTATCAGAGAACGCATTGACGTATTCTACAGAAGAACCGTCGTCGACTTGAGCGACTAATGGTAAAACTTCTCGTGACATTTTCTTGGCACCGAAATCGAGTCCATACGAATTGATAACATGGCCCTTGGAGTTATATCCGACACCGGAAATCAACACACCACCGTTTCCATTTTGAAGACTGGCAACGCTGTAGGAATTGACAATTTTAAAATTCGCATACGCATTACCGATTAAGCCTCCGCTAAAAGTACCGTCAACTAGCCCTGTCGCATAGGACTGTTCGATAACGAGATTTCCTCCGTTCAGTTTTCCAACAAGTCCACCCGAAGTCAGCGAACCCACGTACGATGAAGAATGGCAATTTTTTATAGACAAAGTTCCCTTATGGTCAGCATCGACAAGCGCGACAAAGGCTCCCGCAACGTTGTCACTCATCAAATACGAATCTTCGATGCCAAGGTTCTCAATTTTTACTTCGCGAAGGCTATCGGTTCCCTTAACCGAGCCGAACAGTCCCATATGTAATTCCGCCGCAGCGGTGCCAGGAAAATCATTTTCAAAAAACAGACCCGATATCGTATGTCCTGCTCCATCGAATGATCCATTGAAATCTTTTATCGGATACCAACGAATTCGACCGAATTTATCTCCATTCAACGTATCGTTCTTGAGAATGTCCTTGTTGACAACGATATCCTTTGTCAACTTACCACACACAGGAACTTTTTTATACGAATACATGTTCGCGATAACAGCGAATCCATAAAGTTCTTCTGTCGAGCCGATTTGGTAGCAATCATCAACAAGTGCAGGAGTCTTGACCACCAGGGAATCAAAATCATACATATCTATATGATACTCTACCAACATTTTTCCACTTAATTCTAGACCGGACGCTCCAATACGTTGTCCCCATACAGAACCATCTACGCCATCCTTATTGTAGCCACGCAGCAACATTGCTATCACGCCATTTTCGAGATTATCTCCATCTGCCAAAGACGCAAAAGAATTCGCCTCATGCTCACGGTCTCCATAATAAAAGCAATTATCAACATAGGTTTCGGCCTCATCGTACTTACCTAAAATGCGAACAGGCGTTGACTCAAAGGTGCCCGAAACTGCATACAAATTAATTGAGTTAACTATATTTAATTTTCCTACCGAAGAACCAACAAAACCACCAACAACGTTACCGCGGACAGAGCCAGAATTGTAAGAATTCACAATAGAGAGACTACCGCTGTTAAAGCCCACCAAGCCTCCTGAAGCAGAATTAACCGTATCACGTGACGATGTAGAAACATAGGCATGATTGGACGATTCGCTTATTTTAACATCACTCGCACAACCAATCAAACCACCGGTAATCTTTCGAGAATTTATAGTTCCAAAGCTAGAAGATCGGCTATTCAGAATCTCAGCGGATTCGGCTTTTCCGGCGATTCCACCAACGCAACCCTCACCTCCCCAAAAATACGTTTGGACCAACCGCAGGTTCTTCACGACTGCCTTTTTTTCAGGAGCATTGCCATCGCCTAAATTTCCGCGAAGTTCTGCAAACAGCCCTACATCCGAAGAATCCTGTGTCTCGTTCATCAAGCCCGAAATAGTATGATTTTGTCCGTCAAACACACCGCTAAAAAGCTTGATCGGGGTCCACAAAACCGAATCCCCTTTTACGCTGAGTATACCACCTTTACCGACAAATTCATTAACGGCAATATCATTCATGAGTTTGCCGCATTCGTCGTGAGTTTCAGACGCATTCACAATATCTGCAAAGCCGAACAATTCGTCGGCTGTCGAAATGGCGTAACAACCGTCGGTATCAAGCGTGGGAACCGACGACGTAACAGTCTTGGCCGCGAACGCCATAGACGTCAAAGCGAGAAATAGGATTTTTTTCATAGAATCCTCTTCTCAATAATCACCAAACGATGTAACGGTTCGCTCGGGGTTCTCCCCTCGCAATAAAAAAACTACAGCGTCACCTTGACTTTTTCGCGCATGGCCATGACCTGGGCCTTGGCTTCTTCCACCGTGTTGCGGCGGGCAAGCAGCACGCCCAGGCGGCGGTGGCCCTTGAGTTCGGGTTTGCCGAACAGGCGGAGTGCCGTGTCAGGTTCTGCAAGGACTTCTTCCAAGCCACCGAACTTCACATGATCGGAATTGCCGTCCACGACGATTGCCTTCGAAGCACTCGGGCCATGGAACGCGATGTTCGGGATAGGCAGGCCCAAGATAGCGCGGGCGTGCAGCGCAAATTCAGAAAGATCCTGGCTGATGAGCGTCACCATGCCCGTATCGTGCGGACGCGGAGAGACTTCGCTGAACAGGACTTCGTCCTTGCACACGAAAAGTTCCACGCCGAAGATGCCGCGACCGCCAAGGGCGTCGGTCACCTTTTTCGCAATGACCTTGGCCTGTTCCAGGAGTTCCGGCTTCATCGGCTGCGGCTGCCAAGATTCCTGGTAGTCGCCGCCCACCTGGTGGTGACCAATCGGTTCCAGGAAACTCGTGCCCGCCACATGGCGAACCGTGAGCAATGTAATTTCGTAATCGAACGGCACGAAGCCTTCCACGATCACGCGGCTGGCGTGGCCCGTGCGGCCTTCGTGCTGCGAAATGTCCCAAGACTTCTGAATGTCGGCTTCGGTCTTGATGACGCTCTGGCCGTGGCCAGAAGAACTCATGACCGGCTTGATGACGCACGGAATGCCGATTTCCTTGACGGCCGCCTTGAAGTCTTCAAAATTGTCGGCGAAGCGGTACGGGCTCGTCTTGATGCCGAGTTCTTCGGCGGCAAGGCGGCGGATGCCTTCGCGGTTCATGGTAAGCTTGGTAGCCTTGGCCGTCGGAATGACGTTGTAGCCTTCTTTTTCAAGTTCCACGAGCGTGTCGGTCGCAATGGCTTCGACTTCGGGAACAATGTAGTCCGGCTTTTCAAGTTCAATCACGCGGCGGAGCTCGGCACCGTCGAGCATGTTAATCACGTGGCTGCGGTGAGCTACCTGCATGCCGGGAGCATTGGCATAACGGTCCACGGCAATCACTTCGACGCCGAGACGCATCATCTCGATGATAACTTCCTTGCCGAGTTCGCCAGCTCCGCAAAACAGCACCTTGGTGGCACTAGAACTTAGAGGTGTACCGATTTCTGCCATATTAAACTCCTTGGTTTGCAAATAATATAGGAATAGTAGACCTTGGGTACTTGAACGCAGGCAGGGAAAAGGGAGTTTCTTTTCGTTTAAAACTTCTTGTCGACCGGATTAAAGGTCATCTTGATGCCGGAACGGATCCAGCCATCCTTGCCGTCTTCATGCTTGTCATGCGCCAGGTTCTCGTAACTGCGGAACCCACCGCCGAGGTAGAAGCCAAACCAGCTGTTATACTGCATGGAATAAAGCGCATCGACCAATGCCTGCGATTCCTTTACACCAGACGGGGCCTTTTCTTCTTGAATGGCGACATCGTAGTCAGTGTAAAGTTCCTTGTCGCCTTGCTGCAGCCAGGCAAGCGTCATCTTGAGGGAATGTCTCCCCCATTTCCAGCCGAGGTCAAGCCACATGTCCAACGCATCGGAGCCGCGGCGGTAACCAATCGGGTAATCGACAAAGTACATATCGGCGTAATCGGGGTCGTCCTGTTCGCGGTAGTTGCTGCGGTAAAGGCGGCGGCTCGAATATTCCAGCAAAGGCAAGCGGCCGTTGTTATGCAACGGGTCAGTGCGAACCACATCGAAGCGCCAAGAGAACGTGCCATAACGGCGCGTCGGAATTTCCTGGTAGTAGCCCGCCATGAAGCTGATCATGCTGCGGTTCGTGCCCTTGTCGTCATCTTCGCCCACGGGGCTGTTGATGTCTTCCATGTTGATTTGGCCATAGAACCTGGAAGTTCGAATCGGGGTGAAGCCGAGTTCAAAAGTCGTGACCGCCTTGGTGTAGCCGCCCGCAAAATTGTTGTGCAGGAACATGAACGGATTCATGGAGCGGAATTCCAAATCCTTGCCGCCCACCATGCTTTCTTCAATAATGTAAGTCCAAAAGTGCGACGTTTCGACACCGATGCGGTGGTACACGAGATTTTTCACGTTGTCGTCGTAAATGCGGTCGCGCTGGTTACTCGCCTGCTTGCCGTGTGCGGGGCACTTTTGTTCGGCCGCTTCGGAGCCCTTCGGGTAAACGCAACCTGTTTCGTCCGCAGCGCCCGGGACATCGTCAAAGAGCCAGGCGTTTAACGAGCTTACCAAAAAGTCATAGCGGAAAATACCGGCCTTGAACTTCCAATGCAAACCATCGTGGTAAGGGGTTCCTCCCAAAGCGAGGTCATTCGGGGAAACTTTGAGATCGGGGTCAAAGCGACCCAACTGCACGTAACCCACCGGGTTGTTCCACAAGGCATAAGCGTTAATGGGCACGCCAATGTCCAGTTCGCTCGGTTTGTAGGTAAAATTCGTTTTGAGCTTACTATCGTACCAGGCTTCGATATCTTTGCGCAGCGGCGCTTCCATCAAGAAATGGAAATCGCCATAGCCCGCACGAAAGCTAAGCGTAAAGAACGGATCGATATGTTCTTCGTAGCTGCGGGCGTTTTCTAGAGGTACACGAAGTCCGCGCCAGTTGTTGCCGTAATATTCAGCCGTATCGACCGCGAACGTCGGATCCGTCGGGCCACCGTTAAAACCGAAGTTGAAATCCGTACCAATCTGGAAATAGCCCTTGTACGTAGCAGAATCCGAAGACTCTGCAAAAGCCAAAGCCGTTCCAAGAGCACATAAACCAAAAAATAAGGACTTCAATTTCATAGAAAGAAATTTAAGTAAAAAAGGAGAAGCCCGCCTCCGCGGGCATGACAAATTAAGGTTTTCCAGCATAACGCGAGCGGATTGAGCGCGAGCGGTAAACGTGAGCCATAAGCGGCACAGCGTAAGCGTGCCGTGTTGGCGAGAGCGAGCGCGCTGGGGACGTACTTGTATGATTGAGCGCGAACGGTATAACGTGAGCCATAAGCGGCACAGCGCAAGCGTGCCGTGTTGGCGAGAGCGAGCGCGCTGGGGACGTACTTGTATGATTGAGCGCGAGCGGTATAAATAAGGATCACCCAGGCAGGGAGTCCCGGGTGACCCTTTTGTGTTGTGGTGAGTGCGCACCCGCGCACTCGTTGTGTGTGTGTGTTTAATTCTTGGGGAATTCAGCAAAACCCACCGGGGCTTTCGCCGCGGAACAGACCTTGCTGATTCTTTCAGCAAGACTCATTAGAAGTTGTTTGCGTTCATGTTCCTGTTGCGCAGGTAGGCAGGCAGGCTGAAGTCGATTGCAGACGGAGCCGGAGCAACTTCTTCAGCAACTTCCTGACGGGTAGCGGCAGGACGTTCCATGGTCACAGTAGCGCCATTGGCGGCATTGCGAGCGTAAGCAGGCATGTCGTACTGAGCAGACTGAGATTCGTAAGCGGGAACACCGCCGTTCATGCGATCTTCTTCGGCAACAGCAGACATTTCAGACGTTTCGGAACCCTGAGACACCACTTCTTCTTCGGCCGGAGCGGCAGCGTTAAATTCCGGAGAGCTGAACATTGCTGCATTCACAGAACGCATTACAGACGTTTCAGTCAGAGACGGAATAGAAGAAGTCATTGCTTCAGGAGCCGACTGAGAAGCGGGCGTGTACTGCGGACGGGTGAACATTTCCGGAGCTTCACTCTTGTTCGTCTGGAAGTCGAAGAAGTTAAAACCAGTCGGACGCGGAGTGGCCTGCTGAACAGCAGCGGGAGCGGCAGGAGCCTGCTGTGCCGGGGCAGAAGCCGGAGCAGCCTGCTGCGGAACAGTGAAGCTACCGAAGCCGAAGCCAGCGGAGCTGACCTTGGGCTGGTTCACAGCGGTGCCACCGCAACCGGTAGCGATAATGGTGATGCAAACCTTGTCGCCGAGAGCCGGATCAGTGATATCGCCGATAATGATGTTCGGGTTGCCTTCTTCGCCGACCTTTTCGTAGATGTGGTCCATAGCGTCGCTATGTTCGAGCAAGGAGTAGTTTTCGCCGTGGGCAACGTTCACGAGCACGCCAGAAGCGCCTTCGATGTTGATGTCTTCGAGAAGCGGAGAGGCAAGAGCCATGTCGGCAGCCATAATACCGCGGTTTTCACCCTGAGCGTAACCGGTACCCATGAGAGCGGAACCGCCCTTGAGCATGACCTTGCGGATATCGGCAAAGTCAACATGCACAAGGCCGTGGCGGAACATGATACCGCAAATGCTCTGAACTGCGTTGCCGAGAATTTCGTCAGCCATTTTGAAAGCTTCATCCATGGTAGCCTTCTGATTAGAGGCCTGGAGAAGCGTCAAGAGTTTCTTGTTTTCCACAACAATGATGGTATCCACTGCAGCGCGCAGGGCGTTGATGCCTTCCTGTGCGATAGTGGAACGAGCGTTACCTTCGAAGCGGAACGGCTTGGTAACCACAGCGACCGTGAGAATACCGAGTTCACGTGCAACGTTTGCAACGATCGGTGCAGCACCCGTACCCGTACCACCGCCCATACCGGCAGTCACGAACACCATGTCAGCGCCCTTCATGGCGTCCTTGATGTCGTCAAGATTTTCTTCTGCAGCCTTACGGCCAACTTCGGGATCCATACCGGCACCCAAGTTTCTGGTGGTCTTTTCGCCAATCAGAATCTTGTGGTCAGCAAGGCTCAAGTCGAGAGCCATTGCATCGGTATTGATGGAATAGTATTCCACACCATCGATGTTCATACGCTTCATGCGGTTCACGGTATTACCGCCGGCACCGCCGACACCGAACACCTTGACCTTGGCGTTGTTGAAAGATGGTTCCTCGCCCATAATGCGAGACTTTACCTCGAAGTTGATGTTGTCGATTTCACTCATGTGTTTATCTCCCTGATGTTGAGTGTTGGTGTTTGTTATAAATAAGTCCTGATGATTTCAATGAAACGCTGGAATCCCTTCTTGACAGATACAGCGATTTGCGTTCCCGTTTCACGATTCTTCTTTTCGCGATGTTGCTTGTTCGCGTAGTACAAAAGTCCAATTCCAGTCGCATAAGAGGGGTTCTGGTAAGCATCTTGAATACCACTCATGCCTTTCGGGCGACCAACGCGGGCCGGCTTTCCGAAAACTCTGCATGCAACATCATCAATGCCTTCCAAAGCGCAGCAACCGCCCGTCAGCACAACACCGCCATTAATAATGGTGTCCAGTTTGTGGGCCTTAAGCTGTTCACTAAGCAACTTGAAAATTTCACCGACGCGAGCAGAAATAATTTCAGCAAGCAACTTGCGCGAGCACGAGACATCGCCACGATTGCCCACAGCAGGCACCGGGAAGGATTCATCTTCGATAAGATTGCTAATAGTACAGGTGCCGTACTTTTTCTTGATTTCTTCGGCCTTAGAAAGAGCAATAGGAACATTGAGGCAGCAGCTAATATCGCTCGTGATGGAATTACCCGCATATTCAAGAGAATAGGTAAAGCGGACGGAATCATTTACGAACACGGCAATGTCGGCTGTACCGGCGCCGATATCGACCAGAGCTACGCCAAGTTCTCGTTCATCGTTGGTGAGCACGGCGCTTGCGGCAGCTAACGGTTCAAGGACAAAGCCTGCCACATTGAGTCCCGCGCGGTTCACGCACTTGGCCAAATTTTGCAAGGCGGTCTGACGCACCGTCACCACCTGGACATCGACTTTAAGGCGACGGCCCGAAAGACCCTTCGGATTGCGAATATGCGGTTCGTCATCCAAGGTGTATTCACCCGGGAAAATATGAATGATTTCGCCGGCCTGCGTCGGCAAGGTGCTTGCCTGCTTGGTCACGTTTTCGATATCTTCTTCGCGAACTTCGCCAACGGGAAGCGTCACCAATCCTTGGGTATCCAAGGAACGCACATGCTTACCGGCAATGCCCACATAGACATCGTGCACATCGACACGGGTCGTATTTTCAATGACTTGGACTGCCTGCTGCAAGGTTTCCACGACGGAATCCAGGTCGTCTGCATTCTTCAGCGGAAAGTCGCCGCATTCCACAACGCGAACGCTTTCGCCTTCGGATACACCCACGAACAGGTTTATCTTTGAAGCCCCAATGTCAAGGCCAAAGATGTATTCGTCTTTTTTCTTGTCCATTTTATTGTCATCCATTGACGCACCTCTTATCATAATTTCTTATATAGGCAAAGCCCAAAAACCTCATATCAACCTCACCGGCACATTGCAAATCTTTCGTGAATCCGTTTTCTAGAGACTTGTACAGCGTAAACTGATCTTTGTTCGATTCCTGGCCCTTAAAGAGAGCGGTAAAGCCCACATCCCTGAAATAGACCTTCATGCAATCGTCTTCAGTAGACCAAGTCACCTGCGACACGCGTTCATAAAGTTCAGCATCGCTATTACGCATTTCCACCAAGAAACGGGTAATCGTTTTCACATGTTCCATAGATGCCACATCCATTACCGGGAGCCTCATGGCAGTCGCCACCGAGTACGGCAGCGGGAAACCCTTTTCGGAGTAGATCATTGCGCGACCTTCCGAAAGTACTGTCAGCACCGGCGATGTTTCGTGAAGTTTGATATAGAGCGAAGACGGGAATTTCTTTTCGACCTTCACCGACAATATCATAGGGAGCTGAGCCAAAGCCGCTTCAACGGAATCGGCGTTCAGTTCCGACATAAGCATGCCAGTTTCTACCTGGGCACTCTGCATCACGTCTTCCCAAGAAAGCATACGGTTGCCTTCAATTTCCACATACTGCAAGTGGCGTAGTTCCAGCGGATTGAATCGTTGCAAGTAGAAACGGTTGTGTATTGCCAAAGCAGAAAGAATCACTAGGACCACAGCCAGAATCCAGCCACGGTGCTTGAACCAACTCCATACGCATTCAAACCCGTGTTTCACTTTGCGAACACGTTCCTGTTTGCGCAGGCGCTCGTTGGTGCCAATTCGGCGGCCAAGCAATGTGGTTTTACTTCCAGTCAACTTTCTCTCCCCATATTCCTACAGGCATTCCTTCAGGATTCTTTCACCAAGCTTCCAGATGTTGCCAGCGCCCATGAGCACCACCACATCGCCCGGCTGCAATTCCTTCTTGAGAATCGGCAGCAGGTTCATCTGATCGCCTACAAAGCGGGAATCACGGTGGCCGCGGTCCGAAGCACTGTTCGACACAAGCGCGCCCGTCACGCCTTCAATCGGCTTTTCGCGGGAAGCGTAAATGTCAGTTACCAAGAGCACATCGCAGTTTGCAAAGGCACCGCCAAAGGCATCATGCTGGTCGCGGGTACGCGTAAACAAGTGCGGCTGGAAGGCAACGATAATGCGGCGGTCCGGGAAAGCATCGCGGAAGCCAAGCAAAGTAGCTGTTGCTTCGGTCGGATGATGAGCGTAGTCATCAAAGACAAGAACATCGTTCTTTTCGCCGATGAATTCGAAGCGGCGCTTGACGCCTTCGAATTCGGCGCAGGCCTTGCGGGCGATATCGGCAGAAATACCTTCTTCAATAGCGAGGGCCACAGCAGCGGTTGCATTCAGCACGTTGTGACGGCCCGGAATCTGGAGCTTGAATTCGCCCAAGCTTTCGCCGTCGTTCAAAATTTCAAATACAGGGTAACCCTTTTCAAAACGCAGATTGTCTACGCGGTACTTAGCTTGGCGCGAAAAACCGTAAGTAATCACCGGTTTCTTGAGGCGTGCCAAAATCTGCTGCACATTCGGATCGTCCAAGCAGACAATCACCTGGCCGTAGAACGGAATCTTGTTCGCGAACTGCACGAAGGCATCCTTGATGTCTTCAATGTTTTCGTAGGTATCCAAGTGGTCTGCGTCAATGTTTGTGATGATTGCAGAAGACGGCATCATCGAAAGGAAGCTGCGGTCAAATTCGTCACTTTCGGCAATCAGGTAATCACCCTTACCGACCTTAGCGCCCGAGCCTTTACCCTTGACAACACCGCCCACGATAATGGTCGGGTCAAGGCCGGCCTCTTCCCAAATTTGACCCACGATAGAGGTGGTCGTGGTCTTGCCGTGAGTGCCAGCAATCGAAAGCGTGTACTTCATGCGCATGAGTTCGCCCAGCATTTCGGCGCGGCGAATCACCGGAATGTGGCGGTTACGAGCTTCAACAAGTTCCGGGTTATCGTGCGGAACCGCAGAAGAATAAACCACCAAGTCCGTATCTTCCACATTAGAGGCTTCGTGCTTCGAGAAAACCTTAATGCCAAGGCCCTTCAGGTAATCAATCACTTGGCTTTCACCGGTATCGGAGCCGCTCACCACGAAACCGTTATCGTGGAGCACTTCGGCAATACCGGACATGCCGGCGCCACCGATACCAACGAAATGAAGCTTACGGACACGCTTACAATCATTAATCTGCATTAATCATTCTCCTTAGAGAGGATTACACGAGCAATCTGGTCGGCAGCATCGGGCATACCGAGCTTTTTAGCCGCAAGGGCCATGGAATTTAAACGGGATTCATCAGCCAAAAGCTGTTCCACCTTTTCCCACAGGTGATTTTCTTCGGCATCGAGTTCCACCAAAGCGGCACCCGCTTTTTCCACTACGCGGGCGTTATGTTCCTGGTGATTCGCGGTAGCGTGCGGGAACGGCAAAAGGATTGAAGGCTTGCCGAAGGCCAAGATTTCGGCCAAGGCAGAAGCGCCAGCACGGCTAATAATCAAGTCGGCATGTTTCATGTAGGCGTAAATGCCATCCAAGAATCCGCGAATAGCGATGTTCTTGACTTCACCCACGCGAGAACTGATGGATTCCACGTTCTTGACACCCACCTGCCAAACCACGGATACATCGTCACGGGCTGCAATTGCCTTGACGCTTTCTTCAATCTTGTTGTTGATACCTACTGCACCCTGGGAGCCGCCCACAATAAACACGGCCTTCTTGCCCGGAGCAAATTCGGCGGGACGCGGCAAGGAATCACCCACAGGCAATTCACGCACCGGGTTTCCAAAAATCATGCATTTTTCAGTGGGGAAATACTTGGCCGCTTCATCCGAAGTCACAAAGACCGTCTTGGCGTAACGTGCACCCACCTTGTTGGCAACACCAGCCACGGCGTTCTGTTCCTGCAAATAAACCGGAATACCAGCAGTGCCTGCGGCAAGCACGATCGGAAGCGACACGTAACCGCCGGTTGCAACGACAACGTCGGGCTTCACTTTCTTAATCACACTCTTGGCGCGCACCAAGGCCTTGGACAAGTTGAAAGGCAACGCCAAATTCTTGAGGAACGGGCCACGGTGCAGAGGAACGGCCGAAATATATTCGTAGGGCCAATTCTTTGCCACAAGGCGTTCTTCCATAGAATCCTTACGGCCAGCAAAGGTAATGTCCGTCACGCCCATTTTCTTAAGGCTATCTGCAATGGCTACGGCCGGGAAAATATGTCCGCCGGTACCGCCACATACGAAAAGGAACTTTTTCATACGCCACTCCTTGAAAATTCATAGTTTCTGTAGGCACTGCTTTCCAGCGAGGCTCCGCTCATATACGGTTCCTTGATCATCTTGCCCGTATTGGGTCTCGAAATATTCAACAGGATTCCCACTGCCACGCAGCTGTAAATTAAATTGGTTCCGCCGAAGCTGATAAACGGGAGAGGTTGGCCCGTTGTGGGGAAAAGTCCCACACAGACGCAGACGTGAACCAAAAAGTTGAAGAAAAGCGAGAACGTAAGAGCCACCGCCAGGTACTTTCCAAAACGGGTCGAAGACTGACGAGCTATTTTGAAGCCCTGCGCAAACAAAACCGCATACAAAGCCAACAAGAAGAAGGTTCCCATGAATCCGAATTCTTCGCCAGCCACCGCATAAATCACGTCTTTGTGAACTTCGGGCAAGTAACCCAGTTTCTGCACGCCCATGCCGAATCCGGTTCCCGAAAATCCACCGTTACCCAAAGCGAGCAAGGCATGTTCTCCCTGCCAGTTAGAAGCGGCCATTTCACCTTCGGCAGCCGTAAACGCCTGAATACGCTTGCTCGAATGTCCTGTCATGAGCAGCATGACAATTCCCGGCGGAATGGCGGCACCAATCGTAATGGCGAGGTACTTGTAATTCACACCAGCCGTGAGCATCACGCAAATCACGACCATCGAAAGCATCATAAGCATCGAGTAGTTCGGCTGCATAATCAAGAGGAACGCCGTAATGCCAAAGAAGATTCCCGGCTGAATGATGGTGCAAGCGACACTCTTGATGTTATCGCCTGCCTGCGAGAACTTTCCACAAATGCAGATGAGCATACCGAGCTTCATGATTTCAGAAGGTTGAATCCCCAAAATCCAACGGTTTGCACCCTTGACGCCATGGCCAGCCACAAGGGCCGCCACCGTAAGGACTACGCCTACAAAGAAGGTAATGCGACCGAGCCAGACCCAGTGACCGTAATCCAGGAATCGTGCAAGGCCAAGCATCAGAATCAAACCGAACACAGCCTTGATCAAATGCTTTTGCAGGTAGTATTCTGCAGGAAGTCCATGGGACACAGCAAAATGGGCCGATGCCGTATAGACAATAGGCACACCAATACAAATCAGCAGCAATACTACTACCAAGAGTAGCTTATTCATGCCGGTATTTGCGACTGTGTTTTCCATTACTTCGTTATATCCTTAAGCCTTGACCTTCGTGAGTTTAAGCATGGCATCCACCACAGTTTCCATATGCATACCGCGGCTGCCCTTGATCAAGAGCACGTCGCCTTCAGCCACGATTTTGGTGAGAGTGTCAATCAGTTCCTGAACGTTTGCAAAATGGTGAGCAGCCTTCATGCCCTTGGACTTTGCGCCCTTCACATAAAGTTTTGCCTTTTCGCCCACGGTCAGGAGCATATCGAAATTCATTTCGGGCACCATAGCACCCATTTCCTGATGCAGGGCGTCGGTCTGGGCGCCGAGTTCCAACATATCGCCAAGAACGGCGATACGGCGGTTCACCTTCATATTGCCGATAGTCTGCAACGCCATCTTGGTCGAAGACGGGTTTGCATTGTAGCAGTCCGACACAATCTTGAAACCGTTTGCGCTCTTGATTTCCATGCGCATATTGGTCGAACGGAAGTTCGCAAGAGCCTTGGCGATATCGGCCTTTGGCACTCTGTACTGCAAGCCGACGGCGATTGCAGCAAGAGCGTTATAGAGGTTATGGATGCCCGGCACGTTCAACGTGAACTTGGTGCGGTCTACAAAGAAGGTTGCGCAGTTGTCTTCGTTCCATTCGAGCTTTTCGGGCTTGATAATGCCGCGTTTTACGCCGAAAGTCACCACCTTGTAGCTGGTATTGCTGCGGCACTTGCAAAGGCGCGGGTCATCAGCGTTTACAATCAGCACGCCGTTCTTCTTGAGGCCAGCGACAATCGTCTTCTTTTCAGCGAACACGCCGTCCAAATCCTTGAGGCGTTCCAGGTGAGAGGCACCAATGTTCGTAATCACGGCCACATCGGGCTCGACAGCGAGCGAGAGCGGACGGATTTCATCCGGGCCGCTCGTGCCCATTTCGATCACAGCCGCTTCGTGGCTGTGCTTGAGCTGGAACAGCGTCATGGGCACACCGATGTGGTTGTTGAAGTTACCGGCGGTAGCATGCGTGTTGTACTTCTGCGAAAGAACGGCCTTCACCATCTCTTTAGTGGTGGTCTTGCCGTTGCTGCCCGTAATGGCAACTTTCTTCACCTTGAAATTCTTCTGGTAGCCCTTGGCGAGCTTGAGGAGCGCTTTCGTCGTATCGTCGACGGGCGCATACATCTTGAAGTTTTCAATGCCTTCGGCATCAGCGTTCACGACACTCATCAATGCTCCATTTTTTTCCATTTGAGTTACAAACTGGTGGGCGTCAAAACGGGCGCCCTTGATCGGCCAAAACACAACACCTTTGGCAGGTTCGCGAGAATCCATGCAGAGATTCACCTTGCGGTTCTTGGTACGTCCATCGACGCCTACCGAGTAGGTTTCGAGGATTTCCAGGAGTTCCTTGATTTTCAAATCCAGCTTATACATTTTCCATCGCCTTCACCGCTTCTTCGCGGTCATCAAAATGGTGTTTGGTCTTGCCCACAATTTGATAGTCTTCGTGCCCCTTGCCCGCAATCACCAACCAGTCGCCATCTTTAAGTTCCGCACAAGCCTTGGCTATTGCCTCTTCGCGCTTTTCGACCACGCTAAACTTGTCCGTCTTCATACCTGCACGAACATCGTTGATGATGTCCGTCGGATTTTCGGTACGCGGATTGTCCGAAGTGAGCCAGGCCTTATCGGAGAGGCGTTCGGCGATCGCCCCCATAATCGGACGCTTGGTCTTGTCGCGGTCTCCACCGCAGCCGAACACACACGAAAGCTTGCCGCGGCAGAGGCTACGAGCGGTCGTAAGGACGCGTTCAAGGGCGTCGGGAGTGTGGGCGTAGTCCACAATCACGTGGCGACCATTCTTGTTCCAGACTTTTTCGAAACGGCCCGGAACGCGGACTTCTGCCAAAGCCTTGCGCATGGCAGATTCGGCAAGGCCAATCGCCTTTGCCCAAGCAAGCACCAGCATCACGTTGTCTACATTAAAGTCGCCACACAACGGAGTTTCAAACGGTTCTGCACTAATGGCAGGCAACAGCATCTTGAGACCGTCTTCGGTATTCTGCACGGCACCTTCGGGCTTCACAAGAGCACTAACGACCCCTAGACGCGAGACAGCCACCCTCCGGTCCGCTTCTATCCCGGCTAGGGAATCGTATAGTTTCTTTCCGTACGCATCATCGATATTGATAACGGCAACGCCATCATCAGCAAGGTAACGCGTAAACAAAAGTTTCTTTGCCTCAAAGTAGGCATCCATCGTCTTATGGTAATCGAGGTGATCTTGAGTCAGGTTGCTAAACAAGGCACTCTTGTAAAGCACACCTGCCATACGGCCCTGATCCAAGGAATGCGAAGACGCTTCCATCACCAAGTCCGTACAACCGGCCTCGACTGCTTTTGCGGCAAAGGCATACAGATCCAATAGCCCCGGCGTCGTTAATGTAGCGGGCACCGAAGTTTCGCCAATTTTATTCTTGATTGTTCCAAGGAGAGCAACCTTATGGCCAGCAGCCGAAAGCATCGCATCCATCAGGAACGCACTTGTTGTCTTACCATTCGTACCCGTCACAGCATGAGCATTAAGCTTTGCAAACGGGTCCTTATAGAAAATCTTCGCCGCTTCAAGGCGTGCAGCCTTCACGTCGGCAACTTGTATCCACTTGGATGTCAGTCCCTCGGGAGCAACCGTTTCGCTCACCACGGCCACCGCACCGGCAGCCACCGCAGTTCTAGCAAATTCATCGGACTTATCGATCGATATTGCACCCGGCATCGAGAAAAACAAGTCTTTCGCCTTCACGCGGCGGGAGTCGTCGCACAGGCCCTGTACATTCAATTTCTGCATCAACGTTTCAGAAATCATTTAGCCTCTCTCCTTGAGCGTAAGCTTGCAAATCTGACCTTTGTGGAGTGTCTCCCCTACCTTCGGGGACTGGGATACCACGCGGCCCATACCAGTATATTCCACGTTCATACGAATGTTACCGGCAATTTCAAGAGCATCTTTCAGCGAAAGGCCCTTCAGGTCAGGCATCGTGGAGGCATCAACCTCACCAAGCTTAAGCACGAGTCCTACAGAATCGGTCATGTCCCTACGCGCCGCCAGCACGCGAGAACCTTCGCCTTCAAAAACCACCGGGCATTTCTTGCCTGCAGCCACGGACTTCGCCGTTTCTCCAAGCATTCCCACATAATCACCATCGCAAGCCGACTTCTTGCTCACAAAGGCAAGTTCATGCGAAGCCGGCGAAAGTCTCGGATGGTAGTAAATGCCTTCCATAATACGACGGAAAATCGGACCTGCCGTAGCACCACCCGTATGACCGTACAGTTTGTCGGCATTCGGGTCGTCCACCAGCACCATGCACACATAGCGCACATCTTCCACCGGGGCAAGCCCAATAAACGATGCCACCTGGTGTTCGCGATCGTACTTGCCGGTTTCCTGGTTATACTTTTCAGCCGTACCGGTCTTTCCGCCAAAAATCACATCCGGAATCTTCTTGCTTGCAACGCGCTTTGCCGTACCGCTATTCACCACGCGATTCAGCATCTTGCGAATCGAGGCTGCCGTACGTTCCGAAATCACGCGGCGCACCTTTACCGGTTCCTTCTTTTCGACCAAGTTACCGTCGGAATCGCGCCATTCCTTCACGATCATGGGTTCCATCAAAGTGCCCCCATTGGCGATTGCAGCATAAGCCATCACCATCTGGATCGGTGTCACAGACACGGCGTGGCCAAAGCCCATCGTTTTAAGAGTACGGTCATCTCGCGTAAGTTCGTAAGGCATGTAGAGGCGGCCCGCTTCTTCACCGGCCAAGTTTTCGGAAGTCTTCATGCCAAAGCCAAAATTGCGAGCCATGCGATAAAGTTTTTCTGCGCCCACCTTGTCGGCAACCTTCGCATAGACAATGTTCGAAGACTGAACCATCGCTTCGGCCATATCCATATCGCCATAGATATGAGTATCGCAAATGCGTTCGGCACGGGCGCTCCAACTCCAGCACTTACCTTCATCTACAAAAACGGTATCTTCAGGCATCACGCCGTTTTCGAGAGCAGCCGCAGCCGTAATCACCTTGAAGGTAGAGCCCGGTTCATAAGACATTGCCACAATGTCGTTCTTCGCCATTTTGCCCACACCCTGCTTTTTGGAGTTCGGGTCAAATGTCGGGTAACTTGCCATGGCCAGAATTTCACCCGTGTAGGGGTCTACCACCACGGCAGAGGCGCTTGCGGCGCTAAATTCTATCACGCCATCCTTCAAAGCCTTTTCCACGATTTCCTGCATGTCGCGATCAATCGTCAGCACCAGATTCTTGCCCGGTTTGGCTTCGGCCACGTTTTCAGAACGTCCCAAAATTTCGCGTTCCCTTGCATCCTTGACACCCACGCGGAATCCTTCATTACCGCGCAGGCGCAAGTCGTACATGCGTTCCATGCCCATGCTACCCTTGCCATCGTAATTCACCTTGCCCACAATCTGGGAGGCAAGCTTACCCTGCAAGAAAATGCGGCTATAATCTTCAGCCTTGCCGGTATCACGCAAGTTCTTTGCAAAAACCACACCATTCCTGTCCAGGATTTCGCCGCGTTCGGCGTAAATATTCCTAGTACGTGTCGTCTGGTCCTTGGTTTCCTTCTGGTACACTTCGCGGTTCAGCACCTGAATGTTAAAGGTCTGCCATGCCAGAACGCCAATAGCGCCCAGCACAATCATCTTTGCAACCGACAGAGCATCCATATTCACAATATTCATGGAGCCCCCGTCACGCGCACCTTGGTGGGCACGCCATTCAAGTCAAGACCAACACTGTCAGCAAAGCCAGCCAAGTTTTCAAGTGAAGACAACTTGTTGATTTCAAGTTCCTGCAGGGTCCTTTCACGCTGCAGCTGGCCAATCTCGTAGGCCAGTTCATTGGACTTGGAATAAAGCTTGGTAAGGCAGTTCTGCATATACAAAGGCAAAATCAGCAAAAGGCCGGCCACCGACACGGCGCCAATGAACACCCACACAATGGTGCGGTTAGAGTTGAACAGGGATTTTTGATTTTTTTCGCTCATACCCGTTCGTATACCCTAAGCTTTGCAGAGCGAGCCCTGCTGTTCTTTGCAATTTCTTCGTTAGAAGGCAAAATCGGCTTGCGATTCACCTTCTTAAGGCGCTGGTGATTGCCACCGCACGTGCACACAGGCAAGTGTTCGGGGCAAACGCAGGCCTTTTCAAATTCAGCGGCCGTTTCCTTGACGCAACGGTCTTCCACGGAATGGTAACTCATCACCACCAGACGGCCACCTACCTTGAGGCAGTCCACGGCAGCGCGCAGACTATCTTCGATTTCCTTGAGTTCGCCGTTCACTTCCATGCGAATCGCCTGGAACACGCGGGCCAAAAGGCCGTTCACTTCGCGCCTCTTGTCGGGGAACACCGATTCCACCACAGCCTTCACGTCAGAAGGCAAAATTTCCTGGTCACCCTTGGAGGCAGCCATTTCAACGAGGCGGGTCGCAAGCTTGAAGCCGCGATCCATATCGGCATTCTTGCGGAGTGCGGCTGCAAGCGTATCGGCATCTACCGTCTTGAGCCATTCCTGCGCAGAAACACCTTCGCGGCGGTCCATGCGCAAATCCAGCGGATTGTCGCCCACAAAAGTAAAGCCGCGGTCCGAGGCATCTACCTGATGGCTGCTAATGCCCAAATCGTAGAGAATGCCGTCCAAGGTATTCGGCACAATTTCTTTACCCAGTTCACCAAAGCGAACCGGATGCACAACGAACTTGGGCTTCACACCGGCAAGGCGCTTTGTAGCAAAGGCAACGGCTTCTTCATCGCGGTCAAAGGCGTGAAGCGTTCCATTTTCATCTAATTTGTTCGCAATAGCGTAAGAATGTCCGCCACCGCCCAGGGTGCAGTCGCAATAAGTTCCGTTCGGCTTGATGTTCAAGCCTTCAAGGCATTCCGCAAGCATCACCGGATCGTGATAGAACACGCCGTTTTCGACGCCGGCAAGGGCTGCTTCGGAATGAGCAGCCGTAGCGCGGCCGTCCAAAATTTCATTTGTATGTAATTCATTCTTGCGGAGGCTATTTACGGCCATCGGACCCCTCCGTCAAGCTTTCACCATAGAACGCGGCATCGAAGGCGGCAATTGCATCTTCAGTCTGCAAGCCGAACTTTTCATTGAAGCGTTCAGGATTCCATAGTTCAAGAGTTTTTCCGCTAGCTTGTACGTAAAGGACTTCACCCTTAAGACCAGCATACTCCAACAAAATCTTTGGAAGTAAAATGCGGTTCTGACCATCGAGCTCCACTACCGTAGGAGCGAGGCCTCTCCGAACTAGGTCAGCTTGACGGCGGTCGGACCGGCAGTCCAAGTCCGCCATGAACTTTTCGTATTCCGGCAAGGTAAACAACCGAAGCGTTTGATTCGGACCACGAGTGATCACGAATTCTTCGCCCTCGGTTGGCCCGAGCTGACGACGGAATTCCCTGGGGAAGGAAGACCTTCCCTTTCCATCGATAGCCGTTTGGGCTTGACCTATGAAAGACGTAAAGTTCATACTAGTTTGACACATTTTACCACAACACAGTACAAATCTACCATTTTCTACCACTTTGGCAAGATAGAGCAGACATTTTCAACCCGAAAGCATACAAAAAGCATACTTCGATCCGAGGTTCAATAAAAAAATAGTGAACATAAGTTCACTACACAAAAAAAAAGATTCAACACTTGTCTTTCAACCTAGAACACGCTTTGTTGAAAGATTATCTATTTTGGGTGTGATGAATTAGTTAAAGACGGTCTTGGTTTGTTTGTTGTTTTTTTCAGTCTCAAGCTTTGCCGCAAAAACGTCAGAATCTGCATGGAGTGAATCCAGGTGCCGATTCTTTCTGCATACAGGCCTGCTAGATGGAGGACTCGGTTTGAAAGTCCGCTTGAGTCATGAAAATGGTGTGTACATGAGTCGCTCTTGCTAGATGTGCGCTACGCGTTATAGAAACAGTTTTTTTTCTGCGTTAGCGAAAAGTCAAGCTGGATTGAACGCTGTTATCGCTATTTTTCGAGCGGAGTGTCTTGAATTACCGTTTTCGCAAGGTCATCTACAACGTTTTCCCAGTCTCCCTTGGTCATCGCAAACTTGAAGCTCGATATTCCATAGCACAATCCATAGGCGAGAATCTTTTCTTCATCTGCCGAAACAATACTATATGTGCCATTCACCACTAACCAATGATTAGCGGTTGTTCCTGTCGCACTGTAATGTTTTTCCGTCTTACGTTTGAACTTGATTGGGTGTATACTAATAACTACACCGTGAAGACCGCTGATACGATCCAAATTCGGAATCGGAGTCTGTAAAAAAGTTTCTTTTCCAAATTCCAGTGGAACCAAATTAAAATTCTCATCGAGTTCGACCTTAACAGAAGGCTTTTTTTCGGTTCTTTTTTCAAGTGCCGTCGCAATTTCTGCGCTAAACCACTCTTCAAAATTTGATGTGTATTCCGGAAGGTCATCGGCCACATCGTCAGGATTTCCAACAAATGGTCTGCTCACAAGCACTGTGTATGAATCTGGAGCATTTTTCCATTCCGGGTCCACCATGGAATGTTTACCGGAACACCCCACAAGGAACAACACCGCAAATGCAAACGCTAGGCCCATTTGACGCATAAACTATTCCTCAATCAAATCCAAATATTTTTCATCATACATCGAGCGCGGTTTCGGAGTCCAAAAGCGAACTCCCACGCCGAAATTCAAGTGATACTGCGTAGCAAATTCTTGGGCGCTATGTCGATTGTCAGAAGTGAGTTCTTGGTAATAAAAGCCAGTCCACGCTGCTTGTGCCGAAAGAACCAAACTAATGCAATCCGTCAATTGGATAGCTTTACTATACTGCAAGCCGACCAAAGGTTCAAAATCAGAATCTTCCAAATACAGATATTTACCATGGGTGTCCACAGAATTCACTCCCAGGAACAAATCAATCGACCAACTTTTAAGAGTTCCGATAGATCCACCCAACATCACCAAAAATCCGTTTTCGGCAAAGGAATCATCAAATGTTGTCCCGGGAACCATATAGTATTGGTATTGCAGGAAAAATCTCCGGTATTGCCACTTCAGCCCCAAAGTATACATGGTAGAGACATCATACTCGTTATCAATAGAAATTGGACCATCCGTTTGAGGAAAACCAATCATGCCAAATAAACTTAACGCCATCCAAAGTTTTCTCTCTTTCAAGTCATTCGCAATACTTTGGGCCGTCTTCAAATCTTTTTCATGTTGTTTTCCAGCTTGTATACGGGAGCGTTCTGATTCATAATCAACGATGACTTGATTTACGAAATCACTATACTTGCTATCGGGATAACGGTTCAAGAAAGCCTTCTTATCGTTTTCAACTTTATCAAAAGAGCACTCGTAATGGAATGCAACTTGCTCACAACCATAATCGCCATACTTGTACCTAAGGTAATTCAAGTACAGCAACGCAACATCCTTGCTTTCTCTATCCACGGGCATGTCTTGAATAAGTTCGGAATAATCCCGATCCTTGAACAAATACTTTTCATCTTCCATGTCGAATTCATCAACGATTTTGGTTTCCGCTTCATAAGACTTCAACGAATCATAGTTGAGGATAATTCCAAAAAAGTATTCCGTGAATCCCAAATTCAGCATGTAGCCCGTAAATTCATCGAGCGACATTAAAGCCCCTTTGTCAAGGCTCTGTTCTGCGCAGTCACTCATACGGATAATTTCCTGAGAGAGTTCCCTAAAGCATGTCGCACGTTCATCTACACCAGACTCGCCCTCCCAAACCTTAAACCAAAGAACATGTACCGAATTAACAGAATAGGCGTTCACGCACTCGTTATATTTTTGAAGCAGTTTCCGTTTACCATTCGAAAGTTCATCATTGCTCATGCGACATTCGCCCTTTTGGGGTTCGATTTTGGGCTGAGCATTTTCGACAGCAACATCACTGTTACCAGAATGTTCGTAATAGAAACTTGCACCTGAAAAACCGTAAGCGAGCAAGAACAATATCAAGCATTTTTGAAGGATATTTTTCATACAGACCTTTTTAACATTATTTTCTAAAACAGCTTTTACATCCCTCTAAATCTGCTTATTCAGCCCAATGATTGCCGTTATAATTGCGGGCGGTATCGGCATCCATGCCAATCTGGCGCACCAGATCGTCCAAGCTCGGGAACTTCTGTTCAGGGCGCAAGTATGCCATCAAGTCGAGCACCATCGGGCGACCGTAAATGTCTTCACTAAAGTCGAGCAAGTAAGCTTCGATAGCCAAGCGCTGATTACCCGTAGAAGGTTGCGTGCCAATGTTTACGACTGCGCGGAAAGAACGTTCATCATGTGCACCATCCGCATCGACTCCACCCGGGAGGCGGGCGGTTGCCACATACACGCCGTGCTTGGGCAAGAACTTGTACTTTTCCACCTGCAAATTCGCGGTCGGGAATCCGATGGTATGCCCCAAGCGTTTGCCTTCGACAATCGTTCCAGACAAACGATACGGACGACCCAAATAAGTCTGCGCACGAGACACATCGCCATTCAGCAAGGCATTTCGCACAGCGGAAGAACTCACGCGTTCGCCCTTATGCAGCACAATCGAAAGCATGGCTGTCGAAAGTTCCGGGAAGGCAGCCGTAATAGTTTCGTAGTTGCCCTTGCCGCCGGCGCCAAAGCAATGGTCGTGGCCAAAGAACATGGAACAAACGCCGCGTTTTTCAATCAGCTCCTGACGAACAAAGACATCGAACGGGAGCTTCGCCACTTCGGGCGTAAACGGGAGCACCAAAAATTCAAGACCTAGACTTTCAATGAATTCGCGTTTTTCTTCGGTAGTCGTCAAAAGTAGCGGATCGCCGGGAGTGTGCAACACGTAATTGGAATGCGGTTCAAAGCTAATGACGGTAGGCGTCAAGCCGTTCACTTCGGCAACGGCCTTGAGCGTGCGGAAAAGCGCCTGGTGCCCCAGGTGGCATCCGTCAAAATTACCCATCGTCACAGCACGCTTCATTTTTCATCCTCACCCAAATAGAATTTCGGCTTGATTCGGCCCGGCTCATAAAAACACAGGCTCAAGACTTCGCCTTGCATGTTCGCGGCAAACACATGGCCATCAGGGCCTACGCCCTCGACTTTCTCTTTCCAAGGGAGCCAATTACCCTGGCGAATCACAGCTACCTGTTCCGGCGTCAGGCGCACCACCGGAAAATCGAGCACCGCATCGACCGGCAACAGGTTTTCACGGGTCAGGTTCTCGCCACGCACCGCCTTATCTAAAGTCACATTGCCGATGCGGTATCTGCGTATTTGCGATACGCAGGCGTAGGTCCCGAGCGCACGCCCGATATCGCGACCGAGAGCGCGAATGTAGGTTCCCTTGGAACATTCGCAAATCAAGTCGAAGGTCGCAAATTCCTTGCCGGAGCAGCCTTCCGTCACTTCGCCCTCGCCTATCACCTTGAGTTCGCTAATGCGAATCTTGCGGGGCTTTAGTTCAATGTTACGGCCACGCTCCATGAGGTCGCTTGCACGCACGCCGTTGATTTTTACGGCACAATACTTCGGCGGAATCTGCTCGATATCGCCCGAAAACTGCGGGAGAATCGCTTCGAGGGCTTCGCGAGAGATGGTCTTCGCCTCTCCTTGTTCCACCACTTCACCGTCCCATTCGAGGGTATCGGTTTCGTAACCCAAATGCAGTCTAAAGCTGTAGCACTTGTCCTTGGCTTCAATAAACGGGAGCAATCGCGTGCAGCGGCCAGTCGCCGCAATAATCAAGCCCGAGGCACGCAAATCCAGCGTGCCTGCGTGGCCTACTCGCTTCGTAGAAAAGACCCTTTTCAGTGGGAAAAGGGCCTTAAAAGAAGTTTCACCAGCAATCTTGTCCAAAAGAACGAAGCCGGAATTGCTCAATTACAAATCCCCTTTCTGCTTCAGTTCGGCCAGAATGCTTTCGATATGCATGGCGTGTTCCAGGTTTTCGTCCAGAACAAAGTTCAATTCGGGAATCTTCCTAATCTTGAGCGCCTTGCCCAAAACCGTACGGATGTACCCAGCGGAATTCTTGAGGCCAATCAGCGAGTCACGCTTTTCCTTGTCGGAACCCATCACCGACACCATCACCTTTGCGTAGCTCAGGTCATCGGTAATCGTCACGCGCGTAATGCTTGCGAGGCTGCTCACGCGAGGGTCCTTCAAGCCCTTCTGCAAGAGCTTGCCGATTTCCTCGCGGAACTGTTCGTCCAATCTGTCTGTTCTTCTACTCATTTATGCCTTCGGCATTTTGTAGGAAGCCGGAAGTAGGAAGTTAGAAGTTTTATAATCACAGCTTCGCTGTCAAACTAGCCCTTCCTACAGTCTACTTCCTACCGTCTACTTAACTTCCTCTTCCGCGGTCTTCTTCGCCTTTTCTTCGGCTTCTTCGCGGGCCACATCCTTCAGGGTACGGGCAACCTTGACTTCCTTGAAGAAGATCAAGCTATCGCCTTCCTTGATGTCTTCGTAACCCTTAAGGCCAATACCGCATTCAAAGCCACGAGCAACAGACTTGACGTCGTCCTTCATGCGCTTCAAGGACTGGACCACGGTCGTACCGAGTTCCACACCGTTACGGTACACGCGCACATGGCTCGTACGGTCGACTTCGCCGTCGGTAACCATACAGCCTGCGATGAGACCGATCTTCGGAATCTTGAACACCTGACGGATTTCGGCTTCGCCGGAGAGTTCTTCGCGCATAGTCGGCTTGAGGAGGCCTTCCACAGCGTTCGTGATATCTTCGATACAGTCGTAAATCACGCGGTAGTTGCGGATTTCGATGCCTTCCTTCTGGGCCATTTCGCGGATAGAAAGCGACGGCATCAAGTGGAAGGAAATAATGATTGCCTGTGCGGTCGTAGCCAAGAGGATATCGGATTCCGTAATGGTACCCACACCCTTGCGGATGATATTGACACGCACTTCCTTGTTGGTAAGCTTTTCGAGGCTTGCTGCAAGAGCTTCTGCAGAACCGCCCACGTCTGCCTTGACAATGAGGTTGAGCTCGGAGAGCTTACCTTCCTTACGATCGTTGAAGGTATCTTCCAAGGTCTTGACGTTACGGGAACGCAGGTCGCGTTCACGGGCAGCCATACGGCGCTTGGAGGCAATTTCACGTGCGGTCTTTTCGTCTTCGACCACAATCAGGTCGTCACCAGCCTGCGGAGTACCGTCAAAGCCGAGCACCTGACACGGAGCAGACGGAGGAGCTTCCTTCATCTGTTCGCCGCGTTCGTTAAACATGGCTCGCACACGACCGGCATAAATACCGCAAACGAACGGATCACCCACATGGAGCGTACCATTCTGCACGAGGATCGTGGCCATAGAACCCTTACCCACGTCGAGCTTGGATTCCACCACGGCACCGCGAGCATGAGCATCGGGGTTCGCCTTGAGTTCAAGTACTTCGGCTTCGAGGGCGAGCGTTTCCAGGAGGTCGTCCATGCCCTGGCCCGTACGTGCAGAAACTTCAATACAGCTGGTAGAACCACCCCACTGTTCCACTTCCACGCCGCGTTCAGCGAGCTGGGCGCGAATCTTGTCGGGGTTAGCGGTCGGCAAGTCGATTTTCGTGATTGCCACGACCATCGGCACCTTTTCGCGCTTGGCAAGTTCAATAGATTCAACCGTCTGCGGCATGACCATGGAGTCGGCAGCCACCACCAGCACGATCACATCGGTCACCTGAGAACCGCGAGCACGCATAGCACTGAACGCTTCGTGACCCGGAGTATCGAGGAAGGTCACCTTTCCCTGCTTGGTCGTGACTTCGTATGCACCGATGTGCTGCGTAATACCGCCCGATTCGCCAGACACCACGTGGGTCTTACGAATCCAGTCGAGCAAAGAAGTTTTACCGTGGTCAACGTGGCCCATCACCGTCACCACCGGGTGACGCGGCTTCAGGTTTTCAGAGGATTCTTCTTCCACGCCGAGCACTTCTTCTTCGTATTCTTCCATCAGCTGAGCTTCGTAACCGAATTCGTCGGCCAAAAGCTGGATGGTTTCAAAATCCAGGCGGGCGTTGATGGTCACCATCATGCCCATTTCCATGCACTTCGCAATCACGCGAGCCGGCATCTGGTCCATAAGGCCAGCGAGTTCGCCCACGGTAATAAAGTCCGAAGTCTTAAGGATTTTCTTTTCTTCGCCGGAATTATTGTCGTTATGTTCCTTGCGATAAACTTTCTTGACAGGCTTCTTGGAAAGGTCGGCCATCACGCGAGAAACGTTCTGGCGTACGGCTTCCTGCTGGAGTTCCTTCTGTTGCTCCATGCGGTCCTTGCCGTTATTGCGACGATTCTTGTCGTTGCCACCATGGCGGCCATTCTGCTGCTTGCCACCCTTGCCACCCTGATTCTGGCCACCAAAACCCTGGGCAGCATTGTTGGAAGCGTTAAAGGCGTCCTGCATCGAGTTGCCGGTAAAGCCACCCGTGCGACCCGTAAAGGTACGACCGCCGTTGTTGCCGCCATTGCCGTTACGGTTGTCATTGCGACGGTTGCCATTACGGTTGTCGCCATTGTTGTTCGAGAGGCGACCGAAGGTTCCTGTATAGCCCTGCTGGTTTCCACCGCCGTTGCGGTGACCGCCGCGGGAAGCCTGAGCCTGTTGCTGAGACTTCTTGATACGAGCGAGAATAGCTTCGTCCGGTTTGAACACCTGGGCCTTCATCGGAGGCTGTTTGAGTTCCATGCCCGGGGTCACCATGGCAGGCTTGGCAGCGACCGGTGCAGCAGCAGGTGCTGCAGGTGCTGCAGGTGCGGCAGGCTTTACAGCAGCCGGGGCTGCGGCGGGCTTCACCTCTGCGGGAGCCGGAGCGGCGGGAGCGGGCTTCGGTTCGACCTTGGGGGCTGCGGGCTTTTCAGCGGCAGCGACGGGAGCAGCGGGAGCCTTCGGAGCAGCAGGTGCTGCGGCGGGCTTCACCTCGGGAGCCTTAGCGGCTGCGGGAGCTTCAACAGGAGCCGGTGCAGGAGCTGCGGCGGGAGCAGCAACCGGTTCAGCCTTGGGGGCTGCGGGCTTCACGACTGCCGCCGGCTTTGCAGCAGGGGCAGCAGCGGGAGTGGCGGCCGGTTTTGCAGCCGGCTTTTTCGTCCTGATTAACTTGGCCTTCAACTTGCCGTCGCCAGTCGAAGAAGATTCCTTCTTCTTGTCGGAAGAGGCATTGGAAGTTTCGGCGGTAGACGCCTTTTTCAGGTTTTTACTGCGAGCTTCAGCCTTCTGGCGTTCAGCGTCAACAGCGGCTTCGATCTTTTCATATTCGGAGGCGTTCACCTTCGAAACCTGGGTCAAAACCTTGACACCGTTCTCGCGCAAAAGCTTGATCACGAGGTCACTCTTGACTCCGTGTTCCTTCGCCCAATCTACTGGTTTAATTTGTTCTTCATTAGCCATGAATAGCTTCCAATGTTCCTTTTTTAAAATTAGCGAGCAGCCTTACGGTTCTGGTTCAAATCGGCAGCGGACGGAGAGGTAATCTTAGCCTTGGTTTCGTCGTCCTTCTGGTTCCATTCGTTTTCACCGAACACATCGAGGTTGCGCTGCACAAGTTCTGCAGCAAGCTTTACGTTCTGGCCGTTCTTGCCAATTGCCAGAGCGAGGTTTTCATCACTGATAATCACTACCGTGCGGCGAGTATCGGGCACGTGAATCAGCTTGATTACGTTAGCCGGAGTAAGGGCACGGGTAATGAAGGTGTCCAGATCCGGGTTCCACTGAACGATGTCGATACGTTCGTTGCCGAGTTCGCGCACAATAGTCTGCACGCGGGCACCCTTCATACCGACGCAAGCGCCGACCGGGTCAATCTTTTCGTCACGGGAGTACACGGCAATCTTGGCGCGGAAACCCGGTTCACGGGCAACACCCTTGATTTCGACAGTACCTTCGTAAATTTCGGGAACTTCCTGACGGAAGAGTTCCTTGAGGAAGTCACCGTTAGCGCGGGACAGCACTACCTGGGCACCGTTCTTGGAAGATTCTTCCACGCGAGCGATAACGGCCTTGATGGAGTTACCCTGCGCCCAACGTTCGCGACGGATCTGTTCACGAGCCGGGATCATGGCTTCGGTCTGCTTGCCGAGCTTCACGATGATATTACTTTGTTCAAGACGGAGCACTTCGCCGCTCACCATGGTACCGATACGGCTGCGGTAGGTGTCCATGATCTTCTGGCGTTCGGCATCGCGGATCTGCTGGTTCAAGAGTTGCTTTGCAGTCTGAATGGCCTGGCGACCGAATGCAGAGATAGGAATTTCCATTTCGAGGAAGTCACCCGGCTGAGCGTCTTCATTGAAGTCGCGGGCTTCTTCGACCAGCATGTAACCCTTGTCGAGTTCTTCCACTTCAGAGGCGGTCATGTTCGGGTCGTAGTCCGGATAGTCATCCACAACGGCCACACGCAAGAACACATGGACTTCGTTGGTTTCTGTATCGAAATCCACATCGATCTTCTTTTCGATGTGCAAGTACTTGCGCGCTGCCGTCACCAAGGCTTCCTTCAACGCGTTGATGACAATGGAATCATCCATATCCTTGGCTTCGACCACTTCTTTCAGCACATCGAGCAAGTTGACTTTCGGTTCGTTCTTCATAAAATGACCTTCCTATTATATTTGTACATCCACTTTCGCTACAAGCACCTCGGAACGCGGCACAACGACATCGCCTGCGTTTCCCTTGAGGGTGAGCGTCAAATTTTCTTCGTCAGCAGCAACGAGTTTGCCCGTAACAGGCTTACCGGTACTGCGGGTCACCCGCAAAAAACGTCCGATATTGCGGGTAAAATCTGCAACCGACTTAAGGGGGCGGTCTAACCCCGGCGACGACACTTCCAAAGTGTAGGCACCTTCAATAATTTCGGGATCCAGATCCAAGGCATCGGACAAATGACGGCTCACGTTAGAGCAGTCGTCGATTGTCACCCCTTCGGGCTTGTCTATGTAAAGGCGCAGCGTTTTACGTTTGCCTGCGCGGAACATGTCCTGTTCCACCAATGTCACGCCGGCAGCTTCGCATGCCTGGGCAATCAATGTATCCAATTTCTGGGCTACCAAATAGACCTCGTATAATAAACGGCGTTCGCATACGGCCCCGAAATCTGCTCATTTAAGCCTAAATCGGGTCCACGAACGTCAAGACAGAACAAATAGAGAAAATTTTTTGCCCTTAGGCAACTGGATTTTCATGAAATGAGGGGAAAAAGGGGAAATGTGGGATGCGAGATTAATTTCTCATCACTCCCTACTGTCTACTGCCTACTGTCTACTGCCTACTATTCTATAATTGCTACATTTACTGCATGGCTTACGTACTTTTGATTCTCGCTTCTTTGGTCGGACTCGCCGGCTGTGCCTATTTTTTACGCAAGAACATTCTCGTGATTCGCGAAAAAAACAAGAACGAACCCAAGGCATACAAGCGTAAATTGAACTACGTTCTTACTGGCATCTGGTACGGCTACCTGACAATATTTTTCCTAGGCCTGACCATCAACAACATCGGAAACTGGTAAGCCCTATTTTTTAGCCTCAAGCCAGCGTTCGTACAAGAAGAGCGCAATCAAGTTCTTTCCATCGATAAACTCGTGGGCGGCTTCTTCGTAAGGGAGCACCACCGTTTTAATCCACTCGATTTCTTCGGTGTATTCCTGATCCTTGCCGTCCATGGCCTTGAGCTGTTCCGGCGTCACATCGCGTTCAATGGCATACAGACGAATGCGTTCATCTAAAAGCCCGCAGCTGGCGGCAAAGCCGTCACTCTTGCCCTTGTACCAAAAATCCATCAAATCAATCAGTTCAGAATCATCGGCCTTGATTTGCGCTTCTTCTTCGAGTTCACTCAAGGCAACCTTGCGGTAATCGCCCGTCCAGTCTAAAATTCCCGCCGGAATTTCGAGAGATGCCTGTTCGCTAATCGCAAATCGCGGCTGCTTTACCAGCAGCAAATACTTCTTGCCTTCACAGCGGAGTACCACCAGAACACCTACGGCGTTTCCGCGCACAAGCACGATTCCATGCACCGGGCGGCCATCCGGAAGTGTTGCCGTCGCGATAAGTTTAATGAATAGCGGCTGGCGGCCTTTACGCAAAAAATCCACCGACGAAAAGTGGACCTTGGTCACCACGAACTTTTCTTGAGATTTTTCGAGCCAATCCTTATAAATACGGGATTCAAGGATAATCGGGCGGTCAGCCTCGGCAATTTCAGGGGAATAGGTGTATTCTATCATTTTTCTTTCAAGGTGTCCGGAGCAACCGTAGCCTTTTTCCAAAGTTCAGACAAACTATCCAACACGGAAATACTGTCAGAGTCGGTTATCATCGATCCGCCTGACACATTGTAAACCATCCAATCCTTCTTTGAATTGGGGCCACAGAAAGATTCTTCCTTATCGGGTGTAAACACCTCGCGAATGACGCGCATGCGGTCACCGATGGTATAGTTGCTAATCGAGAAGGAACTATAGGCACCACATTCCGGAATCTTCTCGATATAGTAGGTATTGTAATGCCAAATGGTATCAGGGCGTTCCTGAACGGCCCCCAATTCCGTCGAATCGTTTTCCCACTTGGAATTAATACAGTACACCGAATCGGAATCGGCACAGGCGTAATGCACCGGCACCAGGTTTGTATCGTTAATATTCCAGCTGCGGGGGTAAATGGTATCGGCCACCGTTTCCTTACACATATCCACGCGATGCGTACACTTCGACTTCATGGTCCGCCAATAGAACGTGCGAGGCGTCAGAGAATCGAGAACGCGAAGGACCGTTGGAATAACCTTGCCGTCCTTTTTGTCTTTTGTACGCAAGGGGTAAGCGTGCGGATCCGCAAACGAGGAATCCAGATACATGTAGAACGTATCTTTCTTGAGACTTCCGCGGCGAAGAATAATGGAATCCAAAGCGGTATCGGCATCGTTTTTCACCTTGATGACGCCAACATCTTTCATCTGTTCGGACGAAAGCAACATTTTAAGAGTCGTATCGGGGCGGTAAAAAGGAGCGGCACAATCTTCGGCCGTTGCGCGAATAAGAAGCGTCGGTGCAATCCACAGCACAGAATCTTCCTTACTGTAGGTCAAATCTATGGTCTTCAGCGCACAATTCGAAAACGTATACATTTTACCCATGTCCAAATACAGTGTATCCTTGGACAAGTGAATCGTCTTACCAGAATCAAGACGCGCATACGCAAAGAAACCTTCGTCATTGTAAGAAAAATCGTCTTCGGATACTTTCAAGGGACCATCGGAACCTTTTTCGCAGCCCACAAAAAAAGCGACCGCAAACACGATCCACAGCAAACCTAAAATCATGTATTTAAAATGAAGACGGTTCATGAGACCAAAGGTATTAAAAACCGTTCAATTTTTCAAATGCCACAATGGAATCTGGAGAGACCGGATGGGTCGAAGCATAAAATTCATTCCAGCGAACGAATTGACCATTCAAGCGGACAGACAAAAAGAAGGTGGCGCTGTCTTTCGGAGAAAGCCTGCCAAGCACCGATTGCACACCAACAGAATCGCCCACCGACAAAGAGTCGTTCAAGGCGCCCATACCCGACGTCTTGCTGGTTACATTGTAACCGTGGTCAATTTCAACAAAGTAACCTAAAGAATCTTTGCCCGATTCAAGAACGCGCCCCGAAAGCACCGGATAAATAGGCGCCTCTCCAATACCGCTAAAGACATCCATGGCAAGCAAGGATTCCTGGCCTTCGAAGTCAAAGCCTTCATCAATTGAAAATGCAGACCACTCCAACGGAAGCCTCGGGCACACTCCCGGGAACTTGCAACCCGTCGCCTTGGATACCCATATGTAGGAGGAATCAGGCTTCATATAACGCAAATAGACCGCGGTCGTACTGTCTTCGTGCATCACCAACAAGGGGCTTTCAATATTTTGCACCGGGGCTATCCAATGGAGTTTGGACTTTTCGGACTTGCGAAGCCCCGCCACGTAACGCAGGAACGGATTCGGCAAGCGACGCGCCGGAACAGAATCCACGACAATCCAGGAACACTGGGCAAGGCTCTGTTTTAACAGGAAGGGCGTACCACCATAAGCGGCACAACGCGTTTCCCAAGTTTCAACAGGAATTTCTTCTTTATTGCCCGGGAGCGGAAGCGCATTGGCTATTTTAGAAACAAGCCCCGACCAATACGCCATAAAGGCGGCTACGGCAACAAGCACAAGCCGGATTAATGGGAACTTATGTTGATTATTGAAAGATTTACGCTTTCTTTTGTATTCTTGAAACTCAACAGGCATCGGACTAGATGCAGAAGAACGCGAGAATTCCGCCCACCGCTGCAAGCAACAAGAGTACTACGATAATCACAGTCTTTGCCGAGGACGGTTCGTCATCGAACGGAACGTCTAGACCCTTCTTCTTGGAATTTTCCTCGGGTTCTTCTTTAGCAATCGCGTTGAAGCTCTTGGTAAAGCGACGATGTGCACCTGTATGACGGTCCAAGTGTGCAGACGGAGCGCCTTCGATAGAGCCCATGGTGCTGCCCATATTCTGGGAGGCAACCGGAGCCGGTTCTTCGGGAACAATATCGACTTCGGGTTTAATTTCGGCAGGAGCACTAGCCTGCAGCGAGAACGACATCATGTCTGCTTCGTATGCAAAGACCTTGATGTTCTTGTCGAGACCTGCCTTTTTGAGGCCTTCCAGAATCGTCTGGTTGTTCGTCAAAATGGCAAACATACCCTTACGATCGTCCATTTCCTGCTGGAACTGGATAAATGCATTATAGGCATCGCTATAGACAAAATCAAGACCAGTCAAGTCGACTGCCAAAAACTTTTCGTCTGTCTTTTCGGCGAGTAAAGCGCGAACGTCTTTCTTAAACTGTTCTGCGTCGAAAGCCCCAATCGGATTCAAGGGGGCCGACAACAAATCAAAAATTCCAACTTCGCGATAATTCTTTAATTGGGGCATGCTAAAAATATAGACTAATATTGGTTAGGGTTCAAGGACCTCATCGTCCGATTCAACGATATTTGGCTTTTTTGACCGATTTTGTACCTGTTCCGGAGCCGGGACGAGTTCTTCGACTGCACTTTCAGAAGGTGCGGCGGACTCTGTAGCGGCAGGCACTTCGGATGCCGCAGGCGCTTCGTAAGACTCCCGTTCCATCGCTTCGTAGGCGGCGTCGCTTTCTTCGGGTTCTTCAGTCAGGTTCTTGCTGACTGCCGGAGTTGCCTCCGGCGTGCCCGACCTAGGCGCATGGCTAAACAAGTACGGACTGATGCTCACGCTTACGCGATGCACCGGAGAAAGTACCGGGTGCGATTCGAACGCGTAGTCGACTTTTACAAATTTTGCAATAACTAGACCCGCACCCGCGGTCACGCTCTGGAGCGTGGTAAAGCTCGAAAGGCCCGCACGGAGCGAAAGGCCAAAGTCGAAGGTGTATTCGATACCGCCGCGACCGCCCGAAAGCCAATCCAGCGGATTTTCCCACACGCGCTTGCCGCGGGACTGGTCCATTTCGTAATCCAGGTCGCGAGCTTCACGGTGCAAAAGTTCGGCACCCTGCCAATACAGGTTCAACTTGCCATACAGGTAAGGCACCGGAAGTCCGTAACTGGCAGCGACATACAACTCCGGAGAAGAGTATTCGAACTCGCCCGATTCCCAACTGGTCGCCGAAGACGTCCAGCCCTTCAAGAGGGCCGACAAGTAAAGTTCATCGACCGCATTAAAGCGAAGTCCGGCATCGCCGCGGAAGCCCCAGCCGCTCTGATCCATTTCGCGGTAAAGGCCATGGAACCCGATACCTAAATCCAGGCGCTTGGTGAGCTTACGGCCGAAGGTTGCCGAAAACACCCAGTCTGCAATAGAAAGCGTGTTGTAGTTGGAACCTTCGGGCAGGGGTTCGCCCTCTTTAATGTAGGGAATATCGTCTGCACCGAATCTTGAAAAAGAAATACCTAAGCCCTGACCCACCCCGAGCGGCACCACCGCCGAGGCGTAGTCATACTTTGTATCTTCATAGTATTCGGTATGCGAAAAAGAAGCCCATGCGTAATTCACATTTGCAAGCTGGTAGGGGTTCGACATGAGCCCCAGGTAATCGCCATCGACGGCCATTGTCGCAGAACCCAATGCGGCAGAACGCGCACCCGGTTCAATATCCAAGGTCGCATTCGCACCTACCACTCGGTCGGCGGCAAAAGAATTCGCAACAGCAATTAAAGCAATACAAACAGAATTTTTCGCAAATGTCATACTTTGACCTTCAAGATAGATTATTTTTGGTTTGCAGACCAGTGAAAAAGTATTTTAGATGAACCTTTCGGAACACATCGAGCAATATTTACAGTACATCGCGGACCGGCGACGTTTTTCGCCGCGCACAATCGACACGTACCGCAAGTCGCTCACAAAATTTCTGGAACATCTCGGCGAAGGCGCAGCCGAATTTCCGCTAAACGCATTCTCGGAATCGAGCGTCAAGACGTTCGTGTGGGACTTGAAGATGAAGCAGAAACTTGCGCCTACAAGCATTTGCGAACACTTGGCCGCCCTAAAGAGTTTCGGCAAGTACCTGGTCAAGAGCAAAATTTGCGAAAAGAATCCGGCCGAAAACGTCCCCATGCCCAAACGCCCCAAGCGCTTGGTGAACGTTCTTGGACAAAAAGACCTAGCCGAAGAAAAATTTCCGGAACTGCCTGCCGACGCAAAACTCCCGCAGGTACGGGCGCGCATTCTGCTCGAGCTCATCTACGGATCCGGGCTCCGCATTTCGGAATGCCAGAATCTCACCTGGGACCGCATCGACACTAACGCCAAACTCGTACGCGTGCTCGGCAAGGGCAACAAGGAACGCATTGTTCCGCTTACCGAAAGTTTCATCGACCGCATCGCAAATTACAAACAAATGCAAATGCAGGCGGGGCACATGCCCACTGCCACGGGCTACGTATTCCTGAGCGAAGACGGCAAGCCTTTCGGCCTGCGCACGCTTCGAAACGACATCCAGCACCTGCTCCGCGAAATCGGTTGGGAAGGTAAAGCGAGCCCGCACGTGCTCCGCCATAGCTTTGCTACGCACCTGCTCGAAAACGGCGCCGAAATCATGAGCGTCAAAGAGATGCTCGGGCATTCGAACATCTCCACCACTCAGGTCTATACTCATGTAAATGCAGAACGCCTGCGAGAAGCTTTCAAGAAAACGCACCCGCGTGCTTAATTTTTTTAGAAGAAACTTCCCTTGATGCCGACGGCGATAGTCCACTGTTGGCCAAAGTCACTCCAGTCGGGAGCGTCCCACTTGCGCATGGGGCTTTCGTCGTATTCGTCATCGGGGTCAGCGGCGTTACTCTTGTCGTGGAGCGGTAAGGAGACCGCGAGGAACACCGGGAAGTCCGCATTCGAAAATTCGATGCCGTAGGCAAACGCCACGGACCACGCCTGATGATCGGGGTCGGGGCGCGGGTCGTAAGTTCCGACCTTTTCGGAATTGATCCATGCAACTCCGAGCGGCACCGAGATATTCACGCCGAAGCTCTGCACGATTCCCGGACGACCGCGATAGCCGTAAGCAATGGAGCCACCCACCGAAGGCGGAGTGTAGGCGCCCAAATCGTTTTCGCCATAAGGCTTGAAGCGGTATTCAAAGCGGTCGCCTTCGTGTTCCATGTCCTTCCAGTAAGAATCGTTGAATTCGTTCTCTCCCGAAATCAGGTGCATGGCAAACGGGTGCGTGTAGCTAAGGCCGTAAAGCCAGATTCCCTTGTCGGTATCGCGGCTGTAGTCCCAACCGAGCGTAAGCGAATACAGGCCCGAGCCCTTCTGGAAACTGCTCGGCAACAGTTCCTTGCCGGAATCCGTACCGCGTTTGATGTCGTACTGACCCGTGGGTATGGTGAGACTTGCCGAAAGCGATGCGGCACCACCGCTACCGATTGTCTTGCTAAAGTCAATGGACACATCGCCCACGCCGCCCGTAGTGCGGTCTGCCGGAATTTGGTTACTGCGGTACTGCACTTCGCCGCTATGGCTCATCCAAGGAATTGACACACCGAGCTTGGTTGACCAAGTCGGCTTGATAGACAGATGCGGCGTGAACGAGACACCCGTGAAATTCTGGCCGACCGTATACTTGGTAAACGCTTCGACTTCGAGGTAACCGCCAGAAACACCCTGGCCTATCCACTTGATGCCATCGCCCGAACCACCACCGGAGCCGCCCGCACCGCAGCCACCGATAGATTTCCACGGAGTCGAAACTTCTACAGGAGCATTAAAACCGGCATAAAATGCGCCACCTGCCACTAGAGCCAAGGCAACGCCAGACAAAATCCCGCTAAATAAATTCTTCTTCATCTTTTACCTCACGGGAGTTTCAGCAAATAGCCATTGTTCGCACCGGTTGCCAAGAAAAATCCATCAGGCGAACGTCCACCAATCATCGGGATCTGCGCAATTTCTTTGGCGTTGTCGACCCATTCAAATGCAAGGTCTGCAGGGGCATTAGCAGCCAACTTGATTTCACGCATCACCGTACGGCCTGCGCTACCGTTTTGCACCGATTCATCAGACAAATCATTCTTGTTCACGTACTGCGAACCCTGCGGAAATTCCGCCCATACCACAAAAAGGCGTCCGGCAAAAGAGAACCAGTGCGGCTGAACCGGTTCAGAAATCATACCGGAATTCTTTTCGATTTCATACGGTTCTGCGTCCTTCGAAAGTTCCTGAATAAAGGAGCGCCAACCCGTCATCGCAGCGTTAATCACGTTGTAAACTACATACTTGCCATCCGGCGAAATCATGGGGCTATCCATCATCCAGCCATCGACACCGGAGGGTTTCTTGAGCGTAATGGCCTTCTTGGCTCCGCCATTGGCGTAGTCCACAAATACAATCTGGTCTTTCTTGTTCACATAAACCAGACGCACATCGCTTGTGCCGAAGAATCCTTCAACCTTGGAATCATCGGCCGAAGAATCAAGCACGGCATCGGGACTTACCCACAAGTGCGGAGTCGCAAATTCGCTAATATCCTTGTCGTAGAAGAAGAACTGTTTCTTGTCAGACATACGGACTGCAAAAACGCCATAATCCAGATTTTCGCAAGCCTTGTTCCCCTTGGTATCGTAAGCACGGAGCGCCACAATATAGTTCGGGTGCGTACTCCATTCCGGATCCTGGAACTGGCAATCGCCCGCTTCAGTATCACGCATCAAATACCAAAGAACCTTACCCGAGGTGTCGGACACCGAAAGACGGTCATGCTGCACCACCTTCGAAGTCGTGTACACGGAATCGGGGGCTTCTACATTCAGCTTGCCGCCAAAGTTCAGCCAAAGCATTGCAGCCGGATAATTTTCAGGATCCTGGGAAACGGAAGGGTTGCAAATTTGCTTGCCACCGTTCACCGCAACAATCGAGCCCGTTTCAGTCTTTTCATTGGAGGTTTCAGAACCCGCAAACTGTTCCGGCTCGTAAACACAAGCCGAAAGGGCAAATAATAAAGACAATGAGGCGAGTTTTAAATAACGCATTGTCCGAAATATACTAAAACTTGACACGTCTCACATGGTAGAAATAGATTCCCGCGATAACAGAAATCGTAAGAATCCAGCTTATCGGGTATACAACCATCAGCGAAGCGAAAGATTTGTACCGAGGGAACACGAAAATCACCCAGAGAATGCGGATTCCGCAAACGCCGACCATGCAGGTAAGGGCCGGAGCCAGGGACTTGCCCATTCCCGAAAGCGCTCCTGAAAACACATCCAGGAACACGTTGATCGCCAGGAGCCCCACCACCACATACATACGGATAGATGCAATTTCAATAATTTCGACATTGGACGTAAACACGCTCAGCATGGGCTTTGCGAAAATGCAGCAAAGCGCGCTCAAGACAACTGTAGAGCAACACCCCAGCAAAAGCGACCAGCGGACCGTACGGCGGCAACGTTCCATATTCTTCGCGCCGTAATTCTGCCCCACGAAAGTCACGCACGCCTGCGAAAAAGAACTCAGCCAGTAGTACACCACGAATTCGTAATTGAGGGCTATCGACGAAGCCGCCACCGTTGCAGAACCGAGGCTATTGATAGCCGACTGCAGGCACACATTGCTAAACGAGAACACGACGCCGCGAAGCCCTGTCGGAATCCCCACGCGCAGAATGCGGCTCAAGAAGAAGGGCGTCACACGCAACTTCCAGAACTCCAACTTAAATGGGCCCACCTCATGCAACAGGAGGTAGAACAACGTAACGCCACTGATGGTATTTGCAAACACTGTCGCAATCGCCACGCCCGACACGCCCATGTCAAAGCCGGCCACCAAAATCAGGTTCAGTACCACGTTCACCGCACCCGCCACCATAAGCACGTACAGCGGGCGTTTTGTATCGCCCTTGCTGCGCAAGACCGCCGACACAAAGTTATACACCATCACGAAGGGCATTCCCGCAAAGTAGATTTGCAGGTATCGCACCGCCATGTCCAACACGTCTACCGGAGTCGAAATCAACTCAAGAATCGGCCTTGCAAAAAAGATTCCCACAAACGAAAGCAAAATCCCACTAAAGAACGATACCATCACCGACGTATGAACGCTGCGGGTGATAGAACGGTAGCTTCGCTCGCCAATGGAATTGGCTACCACCACATTCGCCCCGACCGAAATGCCCACGAACAAGTTGATCAGCAAATTGATGACGAAGGTATTTGCGCCAACGGCCGCCAAAGCCTTGTCACCCGCAAACTGCCCCACCACGGCGACATCTGCCAAGTTAAACATCTGCTGGAAAATACTGCTCAAGGCAATAGGAATGGCAAACCTCAGGATTTTTCTCCCAAGGGAGCCATTCAGCATATCGATGTTCGTCTTTGACGAGTGGCTAGCCATAAGTTTCTTGACCATGAACCTTAAAAACGGGCGTAAATTTAGATTTTCATGGGACAGCCTACAAGGGCATTTTTCTACCTTTACATCGCAAAAAAACGAGCGGCAGATAGGTAGCCGCCAAAACTGGAGATTATCATGGGTTTTAAATGCGGTATCGTAGGCCTCCCCAACGTGGGCAAGTCCACCATCTTTAACGCCATCACCAACGCCGGCGCCGAAGCGGCCAACTACCCCTTCTGCACCATCGAACCGAACGTGGGCATGGTGAGCGTGCCGGACAGCCGCCTCGACGAACTGGTCAAGGTCTACAATCCGAAATCCATCGTTCCCGCCGTTACAGAATTTGTGGACATTGCAGGTCTTGTAAAGGGTGCCGCCCAGGGCGAAGGCCTCGGCAACCAGTTCCTGACCCACATTCGTGAATGCGAAGCTATCATGGAAGTCATTCGCTGCTTCGATGACGAAAACATTGTGCACGTGCACGGTTCCGTAGACCCGGTCCGCGACGTGGAAATCATCGAGACCGAACTGATTCTAAAAGACCTCGACTCTGTCGAAAAGCGCCTCGCCACCGAAGCCAAGGCCGCCCGCATGGGGGGGGCCGAAGCCAAGGCCCGCCTCGCCGCTTGCGAAAAACTCCGCGACGCCTTCCAGGAAGGCAAGGCCGCCCGCACCGTGATGCACGACAGCGAAGAAATGGAACTCATCGTGAAAGACTTGGCCTTGCTGACCGCAAAACCGCTCTTCTACTGCGCCAACGTGAAGGAAGACGACATCCTCACCGGTAACGCCTACGTAGAAAAGCTCAAGGAATACGCCGCCGCAAACGGCCACGAAGTCATCATGATCAGCGGCAAGATCGAAGAAGAACTCTCTGCCATGGAACCTGCGGACAAGGCCGAATTCCTGAAGGAACTCGGCATGAAGGAATCGGGCCTCGACGCCGTGGTCCGTAAGGGTTACGAAATCCTCGGACTGCGTACCTTCTTTACCGCCGGCGAAAAGGAATGCCGCGCCTGGACGTTCCACGCAGGCTACAAGGCCCCGCAATGCGCAGGCGTGATTCACACCGACTTCGAACGCGGCTTTATTCGCGCAGAAACCTTGAGCTACGAAGACTTCCTAAAGCATGGCAGTTGGAACGCCGCCAAGGAAGCAGGCCTTGTCCGCACCGAAGGCAAGGACTACGTGGTACAGGATGGCGACATCATGTACTTCCTGTTCAATGTGTAATGTGGAATGTGGGATGTGGAATTAATCATTACACATTTCACACTACACATTAAAAAACTCGCCTTATGGCGAGTTTTTTCTTTTGGCGAGTTTTTTTACTTCTTTTTCGCGGCGCGTTTTGCCTTGATTTCTTCTACAATCGGCCGGATGATTGTCGCGAGGTTCATCGCAGTTCCTATCAGAATCATGAACGATGCCGCATGAATTCCGGGACCGGGTTCCACCTGCAGCAAGGGGACTCCCATTGCGGAATTAATCTGAGCTAGTCTTGAAAGGAAAAACCACATCGAAACCATCGTGAGCATTCCCATAGTAATGGATCCCAGCGGAGTCAGCAAAGCGAACAGCCCCGCAAGAACCGCCCCCACCAAAATGACATAAAGGAACGGCAACGGTTCCATCTTCGGGAAATGGGGCATGGTCTGCCGGAACTTTTCCATGGCAGAAGGATTCCCTGTTTCCATTTTTTTCAGAATACCCAAAGCCGGTTCTTTCAGTTCCTGTTCCAAATCGAGGCCCATGGCAAGCTCATACAGGTTGGGCTCGGCCACCACATCCTTTTCGGCACAAGAAACATTTGCCAGTGGCAAGAGCAATGCCACAATCACCAGCAAATAGGGAATCGCAGTCAGCCTTTTAAAAAGGCGCATCGTTTTTTCATTCATTATTTCAGTTGACCTTCAAAGAGGTTTCTCGGGAATGCGCAACGGAAACCGATGGCATCAGACCAGTAGCGCGGATCTTCGTCATCACTTTCAGTCAGGTTCAAGAGAGATTCCTTGTCTTTCCAGGAACCACCCTTGTAAATCTTGGTAGAGCCCATCATGGCACCCGTCGGGTTAGAAGATTCTACCCAGACCGAGAACATGAAGTACTTGTCCTTGGTCCATTCGGCAACGTTACCCGACATGTCGAAAATGCCCCAGGCGTTAGGCTTCTTGGTGCTTACCGGCTGCGGACCGTATTCGGGGCTCTTCTTACCGCGGCTATAGGAGTTAGCCTTGTAAATGGCGTACACACCCGGGTTCGGGTTTTCGTCAAGTGTCCAGAGAGCACCTTCGTTGTTGTCGGCGCGACCGGCAAATTCCCACTGGGCTTCCGTGGGCAAGTCACCACCGATAGCCTTGCAGAATTCTTGAGCGTCGGTCCAGGTAATGTTATGTACCGGATGACGGGGGCCCGTAAAGGTAGAACGATCCTCGATGCGCTTCGTAGAATCCACCTTGGCCATTACATCCTTGAAGAACTGCTGGGTGACTTCAGTGGTATGAATTGCATAGGGAGACAGAGCCACGACCTTACCCTTGTAACGGAAGGACCCGGAATCGATCAAGGCCACCGTACCACGGTCGCGATCGCGAATGACGCGCGGCACCTTCATGGAAACATCCATCACTACGCCGCTTTCGTCAACCTTAAGCACCTTGGGCTTGGGTTCCTGCACCTTATGGGCAGCTTCTTCCACCGGGCGGTTCAGCCATTCCTGAACTTCGGGGTCGTCGTAAATGTACTGCGGGAGTTCAAAGACACCTTGGCTCTTGACCGGCTTATCGTTCACCACCAGTTCGTGCTTGATATAGCGGTAATGGTGACGTCCCTTCAAGTCGCCTTCATGGTAAATCCACACGGGCTTGTTTCTTTCGATCGTGATCGTGGCTCGAGAAGAAGCACCCGACGTTAGCAGGGCAAACAGGGAATCGGCGGTATAGCCTTCGGCATTGCCGACCCAAGACACGTCATAACGATCTCCCTTCTTACCATAGTTAATGCGGACTGCGGCCATTCTGCACACACGTTTCGTCTTGATTACGGGTTCGGCGGGAACGGCAGCGGCGGCTGTAGAGTCCTTGACTGTCGTATCCTTGGGTGCATTTGCCTTCGCAATGGAATCCTGTTTAGCCTGCTCACGCATGGCAACAGAATCGATTACGTCTTCGCAGAGTTTTTCGTCGTTAACCGCTTCAATAGACGTAGGCACGAGGGAAACCTTATGAGGAATAGCCTGCAGGCTGTCGATTTTACGACGCAAGGCCACATTCACGACACTGGCAGACCCCATCCTGTTCATACGCCAGTAAAGTTTGGCTTCGTCGCGCTTGCCCTCGTAACGTTTGCGATACTGGACATAAACGCTATCGTCGGAAGAAACGCCCAGCAAGAGCGGCTTGCGGAGTTTCGGGTAAATCTTGTCAAATTCGTTGGTGTCCACCTTTTCGATAGAATTCTGGACATCGTGAGTAAGAACGTCAAACAGGTGTTCGGTTTCTTCGAGAGTCTTGGCAACAGAAACCGCATGCAAAGTCACCGTGGTCGTTGCCTTGACCTTGGAGGCAGTATCTACAACCGGCAACTCCGGTTTAAGTTCCACCATGGAGCCACCGGGAACAGAAACGGCGTCTACATAAGGCAGATAATTCGGAGCAGAGAAAGAGAAAGCATACATTCCCGGATTTATAGGGTACAGCAGAGACGGCACTTCTTTCATGGGCGCGGTCAGAGAAATCGCTTCCAGTCCCTTGATATTGGACTTGAGTGAAATGATTCCCGGGCGATCCGTTTCATGGATGGTCTGCCACTGGCCATTTTTTCTGAAATAAAGTTTGGGCACGCGGGGAGAATACAGATATTCTTTATCAAAGTAAATATCGGCTTCATCCTGGAAGGCTCTGGAAGTCTGAGAACCGTAAAAACGCAAAAGCATGACTTCGGCCGGTTTCAGATAGTTGTCTGCCAAGCTAAAGGCATGTAGTTTTTCGAAATTCTTAGCATCGATAGGACCGGAGAACCAGAGATATTCCTTAGGTCCCTTCTTATGGCGCATGAACATGATGTTCGGGCGGAGAGGAACCATCGGGGCTTCCGACAAGATCATGGTTTCCTTTTTGACAATCGCCATATTGGCGACAGGCTCCATCAGAACACCCTCTTTAAACATAGTAGGGGGAATCCTGAAATTCTTGTCGCTATCAGCTGCCCAAATCAGAATCGGCAACAGCAACAAAAGCGGAAGCATTCGTGTAAAGGACATATTTTCTCCTATTCTCATATCAAAATGAAATATAAAAATATTTCTTTTTTTTCACATAACGACGCCGTTTCTAGCCTTGATTCACCCCCATTTTGAGCAGATGGCCACCTTCGGATCCCCCAACCGGGCCTAATTCCACCTTCCAATCCGAGAGACGGATAATGTCCGGGTGGTGTTCGATAACGATAACCGTATCGCCGCGAGCAGAGAGTTTACGGAGCATGTTCCAGAGAATTTGAATGTCCTTGAGGTGCAAGCCTGTAGTCGGTTCGTCGAGCAGGTAGACCATTTCCTGGGCAGGTTTACGGGCAAGTTCCGCAGCTAATTTAAGGCGTTGGGATTCGCCGCCGCTGAGCGTGGTGACAGACTGGCCGAGCTTTACATACGGGAGGCCCACATCGCGCAAGCATTCCAGTTTCGGGAGAATTTTAGGTTGGTCCTTGAAGAATTCGCAAGCTTCGGCCACGCGCATGTCGAGCACATCGGCGATATTCTTGCCCTTGAACGTGACGGTGAGCGTTTCTTGATTGTAACGCTTGCCGCCGCAGACATCGCAGACTTCCCACACGTCCGAAAGAAAGTGCATTTCCACCGAAATGGCGCCGCGGCCCTCGCAGGCCTCGCAGCGGCCACGAGCCAAGTTGTAGCTGAAGCGGCCATAATCAAAGCCCTTCAACTTGGCTTGCGGCAGTTTGGCGAATAGCCTACGGATTTCGTCAAACACGCCCGTAAAACTGGCGGGCGTGCTGCGAGGCGTCCCCGAAATCGGGCTCTGGTCCACCAGCAACACTTCGCCGCTCTGTTTTTTGCGACCGCGTGCCTGGAATTTCTTCTTGAGGCGCGGGTAGATTTCGTCCATGACCATGGAGCTCTTGCCCGAACCCGAAACACCGCAGACAACGCTAATCGCGCCCTTCGGGAATTTTACAGACAAATTCTTAAGGTTGTTGTGATTCAACTTTTCGAATTCGTAGAATTCCGTGGAATCGGTAATGGGCTTTGCCGCAATTTCATTCGCCATCGGGATGGTGTGCGTCAAATACTTGACAGTCTCGCTGCGCGGGAACTGCTGCAAGGCATAAGGCTTGGAAAGCTGTTCCGGAGAACCTTCGGCGACGACTTCACCGCCGAACTCGCCCGCCGCCGGGCCCATGTCAATAATGTGGTCGGCCGCCTGCATCATCTTCATGTCGTGTTCCACCACCACGAGCGTGTTTCCCAAATCGCGCAGGCGGTAAAGCGTATCGAGCAGCATGGCAGTATCGCTTTCGTGCAGGCCCACCGTGGGTTCGTCAAGCACATAGAGCACGCCTTCGAGGCCGCTACCGATCTGGCTTGCGAGGCGAATTCTCTGAGATTCACCACCGCTGAGCGTGTCGCCCGCGCGGTCGAGGCCAATGTAGCCAAGGCCCACGCCCTTCAAGAAATTGAGACGACCGACAATTTCACGGAGCAAAGGTTCGGCAACCGTCATCTTACCGTCGGCATTCTTGTCTTTTCCGAAGTTGTCGCGCTTGAAGTTTTCGTTGCTGAACCATTCGAGCGCCTGGGCGATGCTCATGTGGTTCACATCCATAATGTTCTTGTCGCCGATACGGACCGCCAGATATTCCGGTTTCAAGCGTTCGCCGTGACAATCCGGGCAAACTTCGCCATCCTTAAAGTGGCCGAGGCCAAGGCAGGTTTCGCAGGCACCCCAGTGCGTGTTGAAACTGAAGTGCTTCGGGTTCAGCGCCGAATCCATGTACCAGCCGCAATCGGGGCAGCCCGGCTTTTCGGAGCAGGCCAAGCGACCGCCCTTTTCGTCTTCCACATAAAGGATTCCATTGCCGTCGCGGTAACCGCGTTCAAAGGCTTCTACCAAGCGGGCGCGATTTTCTTCCTTGACCACCACCGTATCGACCACAGCGAACAACTGCTTTTCGCGGGTCGGAATCTTCGGCAGCGGGAGTTCCACCAGCTTATCGCCGAGGTAAACCTTGCGGTAACCCTTTTCCGTGAGAATCTTGGAAAGCTTCAGCACATCCTTGATTTCGAACGGGGCAAGCACCGTGACTTTCTTGTTCAAGTCGCGGTCGAAGGCGTATTGCATCAGGTCGCCCGCGCTGTACGAAGACACGGGCTTCCCGCATTTCAAGCAATGCGGGGTGCCGACCCTCGCCCAGAAAATGCGGAAGTAATCATAGATTTCGGTGAGGGTCGCCACCGTAGAGCGCGGGCTCTTGCTCGCACTCTTCTGGTCAATCGCAATCGCAGGAGCCAAGCCCGAAATCGAATCGATGCTCCCGTGGTCAGGGCGGCCCAAGAAGCGGCGGGCATACGTGCTCAAGGTTTCCACAAAGCGGCGCTGGCCTTCGCTAAACAGCGTATGGAAAGCAAGGCTCGACTTGCCAGAGCCCGAAACGCCTGTGACCACCGTAAGCTTGTGACGCGGAATCGTCACGTCGATGTTCTTGAGGTTGTGCTTGCGGGCGCCATGCACCTCGATATCGAGCGACAAGTCTTCGCCGCCCTTGAGCGTGCGGTCAAAATGCCGATTTTCGCCGTGCTTTTTCGCAAGCACCGGCGCGAGGTACTTACCCGTCTCGGACTTCTTGCTCTTCGCAATCTGTTCCGGCGTACCTGTCGCAATCACGCGACCGCCGTGGATACCCGCATCCGGGCCCAAATCGATAATCCAGTCGGCGCACTTGATCACGTCCAGGTTATGTTCGATAATCACAACGCTGTTGCCGAGGCTGCGCAGGCGATTCAGGCAATCCATGAGCTTGCGGATATCTTCAAAGTGCAAGCCCGTCGTCGGTTCGTCGAGCAGGTAAAGCGTCTTGCCGGTACCCGGGCGGCGCAGTTCAGAAGCAATTTTAATGCGCTGCGCTTCACCGCCGCTGAGCGTTGTCGAAGGCTGGCCCAAAGTGAGGTAGCCGAGGCCCACCTCCACAAGCAAATTCAGCGGTTCTGCAATCTTCGGAATATCCTTGAAGAATTCCGCTGCATCGGCAATGCTCATGTCCAAAATTTCGGAGACGTTCTTGCCCTTGAAATACACTTCGCGCGTGGCATCGTTAAAGCGCTTGCCACCGCAGACTTCGCAAGTCACCTGCACGCTGGGCAAAATGTGCATATCCACGATTTTCACGCCCGCGCCTTCGCAGGCATCGCAGCGGCCTCCCTTCACGTTGAAGCTAAAACGGCTCTTGCTGTAACCGCGAATTTTGCTTTCTTCCATGCTGGCGAAAAGGTCGCGGATATCGTCCCAAATCTTGGTGTACGTTGCCGGGTTGCTTCGCGGCGTGCGGCCAATCGGCGTCTGGTCGATTTCAATCACCTTGTCGATGTTTTCGAGGCCTTCCAGATGGTCGAACTTGCCTACCGGTTCTTCGGAGTTATAGAACACGCGGGCCAGTTCGCGGCGCAGAATCTGGTTAATCAGCGTACTCTTGCCGGAGCCCGAAACGCCCGTCACCACCGTGAGCGCGCCATCGAGCGGGATTTCCACATCAATGTTTTTCAGGTTGTTTTCCGCCGCACCGCAAATCTTGAGTTTCGGCGTATTCTTGTCAATCTTCTTGCGCTTCTCGGGAATCTCGATTGCCTTACGGCCACTCAAATAAGCGCCCGTCAGCGAAGCCTTGTTCTTCTCGAGTTCCTCGACGGTTCCAGCCGCAATCACGCGACCGCCTTCCACGCCGGCACCCGGCCCCACGTCAATCACGCAGTCCGCATGGCGCATGGTATCTTCGTCGTGTTCCACGATAATCAGGGAATTGCCCTGCGCACGCAAATGTTCCAACATCCCGAGCAGTTTATCGTTATCGCGCGGGTGGAGCCCGATGCTCGGCTCGTCAAGCACGTAAAGCACGCCCTGCAGGCCGGCGCCCACGGCACTTGCCAAACGAATGCGTTGGGCCTCGCCGCCACTCAAAGTAGAAGCCTTGCGGTTGATGGTCAAGTACCCCAGCCCCACCGCATTCAGGAAACTCAAACGCCCGCGGATTTCTTTCAGAATTTCCTTGCCGATTCGCTTTTCCTTTTCGGACAAGTCAATCTTGTTGAAAAATTCCACCGACTTCTCGACGGACCATTCCGTCATCTCAGTCAGATTCACTCCATGAAACGTGACCGCATTCGCCGTACGGTTGATGCGCGTGCCGTGGCATTCAGGGCAAACGCCAATCTGCATGTACTTGCGGAAGTGGTAAATGTGCCACATGTCCCACAGTTCTTCCATGATGGGCATGATTCCCCGTTCGCTCCCGCTGGGCGTGCCGTACAAGACGGCATCCTGTTGCGCCTTCTTGAGCTTGTTCCACGGCGTATCCAGCGAGAAATGCATCTCGTTCGCGATGTTGCGCAAGTTGCGGCGGCCGAAGTCGCTGAAAATCAGCGTGCCGTCATCCTTCTTGATCGTCGCGATGCAGCCGTCCTTAATCGATTTCGTCTTGTCCGGGATAATCAAGTCCAAATCAAACTTGAAGCTTTCGCCCATACCCTTACAGGCGGGGCAGCGGCCCTTCGGGTCGTTAAAGCTGAAGAACCGCGGTTCCAGTTCCGGGATGGAGATACCGCACTTGGGGCAAGCGAGCAGCGTACCCTGTAGGCGGTATTCTTCCTTGGCCGACGCATTTCCAGTCTGCGACGCATCCCCCGCACCTGCAGAACCGCCCGCCGACAGCAAGAAACTCACCAGCTTCCCGTCGGTCAGTTTCAAAGCGCCTTCCAGCGCCTCGCGCAGGCGGCTCATGTTCTTGCGTTCCAGCGTCAAGCGGTCAATCACCGCTTCAATCGTGTGCTTCTCGTAACGCACCAGCGCAGGCACTTCTTCAAGCCTGTAAATCGTGCCGTCCACACGGGCACGCACAAAGCCGTTTTCCTTGAGTTCGGCCAGTTCCTTGCGGTATTCGCCCTTGCGCTCCTGCACAATCGGCGCCATCACCGTAATCTGTTTGCCTTCATCACTCACATACAAATTATCAACAATCTGGTCCACCGTCTGCGCCTGGATTACTCGCCCGCAATCGGGGCAATGCGGCACGCCGAGGCGGGCAAAAAGCAAGCGATAATGGTCCAAAATCTCCACCACCGTACCCACCGTCGAACGCGGGTTACGGTTCACCGTCTTCTGGTCAATCGAAATCGTCGGCGAAATACCGCGCACGCTCTCTACCTCGGGGTGTTTCATGCGGCCAATGAACTGGCGCGCGTACGCCGAGAGCGACTCCACAAAACGGCGCTGGCCTTCTTGGAACACCGTATCGAACGCGAGGCTCGACTTGCCCGAACCGGAAACGCCAGTTACCACCACGATGGAATCGCGGGGAATGGAAAGGTTCACATGGCGGAGGTTATGTTCGTGCGCGTCGCGGATTTCAATAGACTTTGTCATGTGCCGCAATATAGAAAAAGACGGCTTAGCCGTCTAATTTTAGTGAACATTTGTGTAGAAAACCTATTCCGTCAGGACCTCTATACAGCGAACCGAAAAGCCCATGTCTACGTAATGATACGACCACGCAGCCCTATCTGCGTAATACATAGACACATAATCAGCATAAGTGTCGCCCTTACTCGTCCAGAAACGAGCCGCATTGCCCAATTCGCTATACTTCCCATCCGTGGACCTCAAGCCAGCAGGAATAGCCGAAAAGCCTAATGAATCCGTACCGTTTCCATCGTTACCGAAACCGTTCTTAAACCACCCAATCGTTGATTTCAAAATTCGGCCCGCTGCACTAGTGCTACCACAAGAATCAAGCAACTCCTGCCATTCTTGCGGAGAAGGCAAACTCCAACCCTCAGGGCACGCAACCTTTGCCGCTTTCCACGTATAAAGGCGTCCCGTCACTTCGCAATGTTGTTCTATATCATCATAGCACCAACTTTCACCTTCCACTTTTTCGCCATTATAGTTCAGGTTCTGCGCCATCCACCTGCGGTTTGCAATATTCACGACATGGTATACTTGCCAGTCACGTGTATCAACTACCAAATCGTATACAATATTGGGATTCAAATAGTCTTTTGCCAAAATACTCCAGTCCCACACATTGATAACAGCATCAGCAGATGAAGATTCCAATATATCAGAAGAAGATGCCAGGGTGGCAGAAGATGAACTTGCAACAACCGAAGAGGATGAGGAAATCGGATTAACGGCAGAAGACGAGCTCGCTACAACCGAAGAGGACGACTCCAAAACAGCAGATGAGGATGACGATTTCCTTTTGGGCATTGAAGTCGAAGTCCCTGGCTGCTGGAAGTACAGAACACCGTCTTTTGCCTCGGGGATTCCGTCAAATTCAGAAACCTCGGCGGAATCCGTCAACTCGTCATCAGACTCATTTTCGAGATCCACAATGGAATTGACATCGTGCGTATAACCGTTTTCACTGGAACACGCCCAAAAAAGCAGTGAACCCGAAAGCGCAAGCAGCGATATTCCAAACAAATAGTTTCTCAAGTCCCCACCTACTAAGAGCAAATCTATTTACGACGCATCCAGAAAGCGGTAAACACAATCACCGACAAGATACACACGGCGATAATCGCCCAGAACGCTACCGGCGAACCCACAGTGGCGTCTCCGTTCATGCCGAAGGGCAGTTTCACGTTCATACCGAACAAACTAGCGAAGAACGTCGGGAGAGAAATAGAAATCGTCACAATCGTCAAGTTTTTCATCAGCGTGTTCACATTGTTGCTGATGACACTTGCGCGAGCATCCATCATGGACGTCAAAATGTTGGCGTAAATTTCAGCTTGCTGCAGGCTCTGGCGGTTTTCAATGACGATATCGTCCAGCAGTTCCCGTTCGTTTTCGGTCCAGTTCAGGCTACGGCCAATCTGCAACTTTTTAAGAAGCGTGTCGTTGCTGTTCAAAGCACTCACGTAGTAAATCAAGCCCTTGTTCAAGCTGAACATGCTAAGCAGGTACTTGTTTTCCATGGCCGTGCGCAGTTTCTGTTCCAATTCGTCGTTAATGCGGTTGATAATCTTCAAGTGTTCGTTGAAGTGGAAGATGGCGTAGCTCAACACGCGAAGCACAAAAGTGTTCAAGCTGTCAATCTTCGAAAAGCGCTTTTCGTCCATTACCGGAATGTCGGAGTCGGTCAAAAGCAACACCCAATCCTTAAAAATGAAGATACCGAAAGATTCTACACGGAACTGGAAGTTGTCGCTTGCCGAATAGTTCTTCGGCTTCTTAAACACGATTGTCGTAAAATCGTCGTCGTACTCAATACGGGAAAGTTCGTCCGAGTCGAATGCAGAGGCTATGGTATGTTCCGTAATCTCATACTCTTTAACGAGCACACTTCGTTGCTCTTGGCTCAAGGAACCCATCATCACGATGTCGGCTGCGTCTTCGTTCGGAGCGCTGGCGAGGCGCCCTGATTCGATTCTGTAATACTTCTTGAGCATAGGAGCCCCCTTTATCGAACGGCCTCAAATATATAAAAATTAGCATTCTTTCCCAATAATTTTATATATCTTTATATCGTAAAAAAAGAGGTTTTTTTTGAGCCAGTTGAAATTGAATGGAAAGTCCGAAACTCTCTGTATTTTTGGACATCCTGTTGGGCATAGCAAATCACCATTGATGCACAATGCCCTTTTTGAGGCATTAGACATCAATGCGGCCTATTTGCCCTACGCCCCGGAGCCCGAAAACCTGGCCGATGCCATCAAGGGTTTTAGGGCCATGAAGTTCCGCGGGGCAAACGTCACGATTCCGTACAAGACCCCGGTCATGGACCTTGTGGACGAGCTTTCGGACATTTCGAAGTTTACCGGCAGCGTCAATACGCTATACTGGAAAGATGGCGTTATCGGCGGGACCCTGTGCGGGACCACGACCGACCCCTACGGATGCATCCGCAACCTACAGGAATCGGGCGTAGAACCTTCGAACAAGAAAGTCGCCCTGCTCGGAAACGGAGGGGCCGCCAAGGCAATCGCCTACACGCTCGCCGAAATGCAGAACCAGCTCACCATCGTGTGCCGTAACCGCGAAAAAGGGGCTGCGCTCGCCGACAGCCTGAACCAGTTCTTTAACGGCAAGGCACCCCAGGTCCAAGTCGCCACGTTCGATGAATTTCCGACCGTATCCAAGAGCATCGAAATCATCATCAATGCGACCTCCGTGGGCATGACTCCAAACGAAGACAAGTCCCCCCTGACCGAAGAATCATTGCACTCAGGTCAGGCCGTGATGGACATCGTGTACACGCCGCCCATGACCAAGCTGCTAAAGACCGCCCAGGCAAAAGGCTGCAAGGTCGTTACCGGCGAAGGCATGTTGGTACACCAGGGTATCGAAAGCTTTAGAAAGTGGTTCCCCGAAGAAACTAAAAACAAGACGAACGACGAACTCGCACAGATTATGCGTAAAGGAATGCAGGGTTAACATGAACAAGCACATCTTTTTCACCGGATTCATGGCAAGTGGAAAATCCCGCACCGGACGCGCCCTGGCAGAACGGTTAAACCGCCCCTACGTGGATACCGACGCCGTTATCGTCGAACGCGCAGGTAAAACCATCAGCGAAATCTTTGAACAGGACGGCGAAGCCAAGTTCCGCGAAATGGAACGCGAAGTCGTTGCCGAATTTGCAAAGAAAGAAACCCCGCACATCATTTCTTTGGGCGGTGGCGCACTCACGCAGCCGGACAACCTCAAGGTCATCCGCGAAAACGGCACCATCATTCGTCTGTGGGCAAAGCCCGAAGTGCTTTCGGAACGCATTGGCCGCAAGAACACGCGCCCGTTGCTTGCCAACTTGAGCGACGAAGAACGCCTCGAAAAAATCAAGGTGATGCTCAAGGAACGCGAAAAGAATTATGCGAACGCCGATTTTAGCGTGGAAAGTTCCGACGAATACACCGAAGACCACGTAATCGAACGCATCCTGTACATCTTGAATTTCTGGAACAGCCATGCGCTGGACGTGTGCCCGAGCAGCGGCGGACGCTACCCCATTTTTATCGGCAAGAACATTATTCCCGAAACAGGCGTTTTGCTTGAAAGCCTCAAGCTCACGCCGAATCATGATTTCTTGGTCTGCACCGACACAAACATCGCCAAGGTACAAAGCCAGATGATTGGCGAACTGAGAGGCCAGGCCGGACGCTGCCCGATTTTCAAGTTCCAGGCCGGCGAAAAGAACAAGACGCTTCACAACCTGAACCAGCTGTTCAGCTTTATGCTCCACCGCGGCTACACCCGCAAAAGCTGCCTGTTGCAGTTTAGCGGTGGCGTGGTCGGCGATATGGCAGGCTTCGGTGCTGCCACCTACCAGCGCGGCATTCCGTTCATCCAGTTCCCGACAACTCTTTTGAGCATGGTCGATAGTTCCGTGGGCGGGAAAGTTGCCGTGAACCACCCCGAAGGCAAGAACATGATTGGCGCATTCTACCAGCCCAAAGCGGTGGTCTGCGACCTCGCCGTGCTCAGCACCTTGCCCGAAACGGAATACCTGGCGGGCCTTGCCGAAATCGTGAAGTACGGCGTGATTTACGACGAAGAATTCTTCCGCTATATGGAAGAAAATGTCGAGCGTATCAAGGCTCACGACCTCGACGTACTCAAGCACCTGATTTACCGCAGCTGCGCCATCAAGGCCGAAGTCGTCGGCATCGACGAAAAGGAAGCGGGACTTCGTGCTATTTTGAATTACGGGCATACCTTCGGGCATGCTATCGAAAACTTGACGCACTACAGCGTGTTCACCCACGGCATCGCCGTGTCGCTTGGCATGCGCGTGGCCGCCCGCGCGGCAGTTCTCCTCGGCAAAATCAGCGCCGAAGAAGAAGCTCGTCAGAACAAACTCTTGGACGACCTCGGATTCCCGAAGAAATACGATATCGATACGGAAGCCGCATGGGACGCCATGGCTGTTGACAAGAAGGCAGAAAAGGGCAAGCGTGTATACATCTTGCCCACTAAGATTGGAGAAGTTGAAAAAGTAAGCAACATCGATAAAGATATCATTACTCAAAGCTGGGGAGCTATTAAGTAATGCTCAATAGGAGTGTATGAATATGAGTATTCTTGTAACTGGTGGAACAGGAGCCCTGGGCTACCACATTCTGTCGAGCCTTGTGGGAACCACCCACGATCTGTACAGTTTTAGCGACGAACAGCCGCAGCCCTGGCAGAAAGTCGAAGGCGTCGAATACCTGAACGGCGACTTGCTGAACTTCAAACACATGCAAGACGTGATTCAGTTCGTGCAGCCCACGCACATTTACCACCTGGCGAGTCAATCGTCGGTGGGGCTCAGCTACAAGAAACCATACGAAACGCTGAACATCAACTTGCTCGGCACGCAGAACTTGCTCGAAGCCGTGCGCCAGAATTGTCCCAAAGCTAAAGTGATGCTTCTGAGTTCAAGTGAAATCTATGGTCGCACCGATCATCAGCTTACCTACTTGCACAAAGAATCGGACGCCCCGAATCCGCTTACGCCTTATGCAACCTCCAAAGCCTGCATGGAACTTTTGGGCAACCAGTTCAAGAACGCTTACGGACTGCACGTGGTTTTTGCCCGCCCCTTCCACTTTACGGGCCCGCACCACAGTCGCCGTTTCGTAATTCCCTCGATTACCTACCAGCTTGTCAAAATCAAGTATTACGGTGCAGAGCCGACCATTTATTCGGGCAGTCTCGACATTAGCCGCGACGTAATCGATGTGCGCGATGTGGCACGCGGCATGATTCAACTTTTGAACCAATCTGAACCGGGCGAAGCCTACAATCTTTGCTGCGGCAAGTCTTACACCTTCCGCGAACTCACCGAAATGCTCGTCGACATCGCAGAAGTCAGCGTCGACTTCCGTTTTGACCCCGGTTACGAACGCAGTAACGACATTCCGCTTTTGATTGGCGACCCCACCAAGGCAATGAACATGGGTTGGAAGCCGATGATTAGCGTCGAAGACAGCCTGACCGACCTGTTCAACGAAATGGTATTACGCCGTCGTACAGAACTCAAACTCGGCATGGGACAAGACTTGAGACTGTAATGTGGAATGTGTGGTGTAGTATGAGAAGTGAAAATATGATAGTTCTTTTTGTGGCGTTTTTGTTTTGCGCGTCGTTTGCGTTTGCAGGCGATGTGGTTGCGCCGCAGGGTTCCGTGCGTAGCGTGTCAGTCGACGACTTCATGCCGCACCAGAATAACGCCAAGGAATTCAACGAAACCTGGAGCTATCAGTTCGTTTTCGACAACGGCACCCGAGCCTTCATCAACTATTCCACGCTCCATATTCCGGGCTCCGGCAAGAAAGTCGCCTGCGACATGAGCTTCTGGAATTTCAAGAGCAAGACCTATACCGTAGGCCGCCAGTATCCGCCCGAACGCCTTAAAGCCGACAAGGCATCTGCTACAATCGACATCAAGGGCGAATACAAAATGGAGCACAAGCCGGGCAAAGATCACCGCGTGTACTTTACCGCCGACAAGGGTGGCAAATTTCTGCTTGACGTGACCTTTGAATCGGCCGAAGTCGGGAAAGTCCCCGGCAACGGCGTGTGGAAAATCGGCAAGGAAAGTTTCGGACAATACGTGCATATTCCTTACGGTCGCGTCGCAGGCAAAATCGCCTACAACGAAGACACGATTGCCGTGAAGGGATATGCCTACATGGATCAGACCTGGCAAACCGTGCAGGCAACCGACATGGCCGTACGCTCCATTAACTTTAGCACAAGCGCACGCTCCCCGCTGTTTGCCGGCCGCGTTTCGCTCACCGAAAAAGGCGAGCCCTTCGGATACGCGCTCTACAAAGACGAATCCGGAATCAAGGTCGCGCACCCCAAGACAATCAAGGACGGCAGCGACAACTATAGCGGCAAAAAATTCGCCAAGAGCGACTTGACCTTCGAATGGCAAGACGCAAGCGTTCCCGCACTCAAGTTCAGCGTCGCCAAGACGCTCCAGAAGGCAAGCCTTTTAGACAAAGTAGACGGCTGGATCGCAAAGAAGGCCTTCAAGATTGCCGCTGGCGGCGAAGTTCTATTTTACAGGGGTAGGAGCGACGCAAGCCACGGAAAGAAATTAGACTGGTGCATTACCGGAGTTAAAGACTAATGACAAAGTTTCGCCCATGCATTGACCTGCACGACGGACGTGTAAAGCAGATTGTAGGCAGCTCGCTGAATGACAGCGGCACGGGTCTCAAGACGAATTTTGAAACGGACCGCTCCCCCGCCTGGTTCGCAGAACTCTATAAGAAAGATGGCATTAAGGGCGGCCATGTAATTATGCTCGGCAAAGGGAACGAAGACGCCGCAAAAGCAGCACTCGCCGCCTACCCTGGCGGACTGCAAGTAGGCGGCGGCATTACCGCCGAGAATGCAAAGGAATATCTGGATGCAGGCGCATCTCATGTAATCGTAACGAGCTGGATTTTCCCCGAAGGCAAGTTGGGCCGCGAACGTTTGGAATTGCTTTCTAAAACGGTCGGCAAGGAACACCTGGTGCTCGATTTAAGCTGCAAACGTGTGAGTTCCGCGAAGAAAAAGCAATTTGTCCCCGACGACGAAATCGACGATCCGGACGAAGCACACCCCCGCTGGAAAATCGCCACGAACCGCTGGCAAACTTTAATTGACATCGAAGTCAACGAGGAAACGCTCGAAGACCTTTCGCGCTACTGCGACGAATTCCTGATTCACGCCGCCGATGTCGAAGGAAAGCAGCAGGGCATGGATGACGAACTGATTATGTTCCTCGCCGAGCACAGTCCCATTCCTTGCACCTACGCCGGCGGCGCCAAGTCGCTTGAAGACTTAAAGCACTGCAAACAAATTTCTAACGGAACGATTGATCTCACCATCGGATCGGCCTTGGACCTGTTCGGTGGCAAAGGAGTGAAGTATGCCGACTGCGTCAAATTCAACAAAGTTTAAAGCCTCCGACGTTTTAGATACGCGTCCGGCTATCTTTGGACGCACCGTCACGAGCACCTTCAAGAAGATGTTCGGTTTCAAGCACCAGCCCCCCGGAAATCTGCGCACGGGCATGATTCCGCCTATTGTTTTCGGCTCACTCATTCTAAACATCCCCAAGCTCTTAAAGCTCCGCTCTTACCTGAAAAAGGAACGCAAGCAGCACCCCGCCGACGACGTACGAATCCTTTTCTATTCGGACAATCTGGATGAAACGAACGGAATCGCGAACAACCTGAGAAACGTGATTCCCTACATGCGCGCCCACGGCATGCACGCGTTTCTCGCCGGGAACGCCTTCAACACGCGCCCCTGCGGTGTCGTCGAAAACGGCTACTGTATTTTACTCCCGCGCCTGTTCAGCATGGAACAGCTCGGGTATGCGAACAGCGAACTTGCCATTCCACGCGTGGGCCCGGTACTTCGCCTGCTCAAGCGCTACCCCGTCGACTTGATTGAATTTGAAACGCCGAGTCCGGGCGCTTGGCTCGTATGCTTCTGCGCCAAAGTTGCCGGCATCAAAGTCTTTAGCCATTACCGCACCGACGTTCCGACTTACACCCGCACGCTCGTGAAAGCAAAATGGATGTTCCACTTTGTTCTCTGGCTCATGAAGATTTTCTACGGCATGACCAAGCCCGTCGTTAGCCCCTGCAAGGACTACGCCAAGATTCTCACGACGCAGTTGAAGGTGCCCGAAAACAAGGTGCAGATTTTGCCCCGCGGTCTCCCGCTCGAAAAGTTCTCGCCAGCCATGCGCGGCAAGGGCGTCTGGGAAAAGTACAACGGCGCAACCGAGGCAATCCAGAACGAAAACCGCAAGGTGCGATTCTCGTTCATCGGGCGCATTTCTAAAGAAAAGAACTTGGAATTCTTGAACGGAGTCTGGAAAAAATTTGCAGAAAAACACAACGACGTAGAGCTCATGTACGTAGGCTACGGCTGGTACCTCGAAGAAATCAAGAAGTTCTTTGAAGGCGACAACAGCGTGCACTTTGCAGGCGAACAGGGCGGAGAAACACTCGCAAGCCTTTACGCCGATTCCGACTTCTTCTTGTTCCCGAGCGTTACTGACACATTCGGAAACGTGGTCGTCGAAGCCATGTCTACAGGCACGCCCGCGATCGTGAGCAATTACGGCGGCCCGCACGACATCGTGATGGATGAAGCCGCAGGCCGAATCTTGCCGATTGACGAAGACGCCTGGCTGAACGCATTGGAAGATGCCCGCAAGCTGTACCTGGAGCAGCCCGAAACCTACGCCAAAATGCGCGAGGTCGCACATGAACGCAGCCTCAAGTACACCATGGAATCTTCGACCAAGGCCCAGTTCGAATTCTTCAGGAAGCTGAAACGCGAAGCATACGGGATATGAGCAACGAGCTCGGTGCCACGCACCTCTGAGGTATGAGCGTCGCTATTAAAAACATGGATAAGGCAATCTTAAAATATTTGCGAGATTGGTTTCGTAAGAATGCGGCTGAGTTACCGTGGCGCTTGAGCGATTTAGACGCCCCCCGCGACCCGTATGCGGTGTGGATTAGCGAGACCATGCTACAGCAGACGCAGGTGTCTACCGTCCGCGACTATTTTACACGCTGGATGAAGCGATTCCCCGATGTAGAAACGCTTGTCAAAGCGTCCGAAGAAGAAGTCTTTAATTACTGGCAGGGACTAGGTTACTATAGCCGTGCAAGAAACATTTTAAAGACGGCAAGACTCATCGCAGAACGCAAAGAATTTCCCCGTACCCGTAGGGAACTTGAAGCTTTACCCGGAATCGGGGCGTACACGGCTGGGGCAATTTTAAGTCTCGCCTACCACGAGCGCGAAGCCATTCTCGATGGCAACTTGGTACGCATCTTTTCGCGACTTTTCGCACTTGACTTTTTGCCAACCGATTCCAAAAACGCGCTAACTACTTACTGGGATTACGCCCGCGAAATCGCAGATTCACCCAAGGCCTACATGCACAACGAGGCTCTCATGGAATTGGGGCGCACCGTCTGCAAAATCAAGAATCCCGATTGTGCAAATTGCCCGCTTCGCTTGAACTGCAAGGCATTCGCCGAAAACAGCATCGTCGAATTTCCGCCCAGCAAGAAACACATTCAAAAAGACTGGCACGGCACCGTACTCGTCATCGAAAGCGCCGATCACAAAATTCTAGCCATTCACGGCGGGCAAAAATTTTTCAAGAACCAGTTTACGCTACCGCATTTTGAATCACCGCGCAACGCCACCGCAGGCCTACCCTCCCAAGCCGAGGCGTACGTCAACGCAGACCAAGTTACAGACGTTCAAAACATCGGAAATTTCAAGCACAATATCACCATCCATAAAATGGATTGCGATGTTTTGCACATACGCCTTAAAACAAAGGCCCCGCAGCATTGCGCTCCAGAGCTTCGGTGGGTCAACATTTCCCAGACCCAAGAATTTTTCGCAAACAGTTTCTGCCTGAAAGCGCTCGCCCTGCTACATTAAGCCCTAAAAAGTCTTCCTCGCCTGACAAATGAAGCGAATGCGGTCATAGCCACCGTTAACCGTTTCCATTTCTTCGTCCGCAAGCACATGCATGAGCGTGCCCGTCAAGGTAATGCCATACTTCGGGAACATCTGCGAGAACGAAGCATCCCACGCCCAGTCGCCCTTCACGACCATCGGATTTTGGCTGCGCAAATTCCACTTGGCATCGCTTCTGTAGCGCAACGAATGGGAAATCTTGAAAGTCTTGTTCAAGAGCCAGTCACCTATAAAGCCGGTGTAGAATTCAGCCGGAGTCACTTCGGCATTTTCCACGGGGCCATCGATATGTTCAAAGCCTACCATGGCCGTGAACTTGAACATATCGCGGTACCAAGTATTGAAACTCATTTCTGCAGACAAGCCCTTAATCCAGGCATCGATGCGAGAAACATTTCCAAATCGGGTTTCCAGCCCATATTCTTCATTATAGTCGTATTCATCAACATCGAAAGTTTCGGCACCATGTTCTGCCCAAATGCTGCCACGGCCACCGATCGAAACAAAACCGCCTAACGTATCTACATACGAAGCATAAGCTTGAATCAAGTTCATCTGGCCGTCGGCCGTCAAATCTATTTCGCGACCGTCGTAAAACTCCTTCGTATCGGCAAGCGGATTCAAGCGAGAACCTGATATATTCTTGACACCCACTACAACGCCCATATTTTCAGGTGCAGGAGCCAAGTATTGGACGCTATCTTGAACAAGCCAGTCTTTTTCGTTCACGCCGAGGGTCACGTCAGCGGTCAAGCGTTGTAAGGGCTGCACACGCATTTCCAAGAAAGACCACATCACACGATCTTCCTCAAGTTCCGTATACACCGTACCTTCATCATCGACCGCACGGAATGCGACACCGGCTGCAATCTGGTAGAATTTCTGCTGACAGGCCTTGCCGCACTTGTAGTAAACAGAGCCGTTCACTTCCTTACGGGAGCCATCTTCTTTTTTGTGCAAATTTTCAAATTCGATATCTTCGTAGGCGACCGTCAACGACAAATCCTTGATGTCGGCACGGGCTTCTACACGGGGCTTGTAATGCGAGGGTATCCAGCGAGAGGTCGCCGTATACGTCCAGAGGTATTCTTCGCCCGCCAAGATTGAAGCGTTCACGAATGAATTCGTGTAGCCGAGGCCGCCGTATGCCGTACTGAACATTGCCCAGTTCGCGCCCAAGTGCGTGTAATTGTCATCTACCATATCGCGGCGGTAGGCGTAAGCGCCACTGCAGAAATGGTCATCCTGGAAAAATCTTGCCGTTGCCCACAAGCCTTTGTAGCTAGGAGAGCGGAAACCGCCTTCTAAAATCGGCGTCCGGTTTTCGGGGCGGTCATCACCTTCGGTAATAAAATCCTGATAAATCAAGTCACCCAGTTCATTGCCTGTTTTCAGCCATACACCCGGTTCAAGCGGAGTCCACGAAGGCGTTCCCGACCAGCGATTAAACAGCAGACGATTCCGCATCTTTGCAGGAGTCCAAAGTTCACTTTCAGAATGCAAACCGCCCGCACTCATCGGCCGGTCAAAGGCATAAGTCGGGCCGCCAATCAAGAACGTTCCATCGGCACGGGTTTCATATTCCATGCCTTCCATTTCGGCCGGAATCTGGGCGAAAGCAACAGAAGCCGTCAACAAAGATACGAGAGCAAAATTCTTCATTACCAAAGCTTCCTTTCTATATAAAGGCCCGCATACAACATATTAGAACGCTTAGGCAAAGTCCAAATTTCTTCCCACAAGACATTAAAGCCTGCGCGATAATTTTCCGTGTTAAAAATCGCCAAATTCAAGCGCGCAAACCAGCCGAATTCTGTTTCGTTATCGCCAAGCGTTCCTCCCGGCAACCAATAAATATCATCCTTGACTACGTCGTCACCCAAGTCGGCGCGGGTCCAGTTGCAAGCAAAGCCGCCACCAACCACAATGGGGCTAATGGCAGGCAAACGCCAGTCAAGCCCGAGTTTACCCGAAGCTTGGTGCACTCCGTCATAAGGCACTACATCGGGACGAGGCTTAAAGTAGGCATAGTGAAACATCACCACGCCATCGACATTTTTCCAATAGGAATAACGGAAATTGAGACCGCCGTACAAAGTATTTTTAGTTGCATCAGCCAGGTCGCCAAACGGGTAGATTTCGCCACCTTCAATTCCGAGATACGCTTTCGAGAAGGCAATATCTTCCACATTTCCTGATTCACTTTGGGCAAATGTTGCAACAGCAACGCCTAAGGCGAATAAAACAATCTTTATTAAATTCCCCATAAGTTCCTTTTACTCTCAAGCTTGTTTAAGACGCAAGGCTTGAGCAAAAAATCCATCAAAACGAGAATCGTCTAATCCCGGATACGCAGGCTCACCCACCTTTTCAAATTCGGGGCGTTCCTTGACAAAACGGTTAATGACCTTGGTGGTTTCTTCAGGATCAGGACTGCAAGTTGCATACACCAGAATTCCACCCGGAGCAAGTTTTGTCGAGGCAGCCTGCAAAATCGAATACTGCAATTCTGCCAATTCCTTGACCGATTCCGGCGTTATACGGTAAACAGATTCCGGACGACGCGCAATCACGCCCATGTTGCTGCAAGGAACATCGAGCAATATCCTGTCAAAGGGGTAAGCCTCGCCAGAAGCGAGTACATCACGGCATTCCACGCGGACATTCGTAAGGCTCAAGCGATCCACGACATCGCGCATCTTAAGCACGCGCGATTCAGACACATCACTAGCGAGAATATCGAGCGAAGAATCCATCTCGGCCATAAGGGCCGCCTTTCCGCCAGGGGCTGCGCACGCGTCCCAAACCTTAAGGCCAGGCTTCAAGTCCAGCAGTTTCACGACTTCGTAAGCCGAGGGATTCTGCATGCTGAATTCGCCCTTCGCAAAAGATTCCGATTCCAGAATCAGCTTGAGTTTTGCGTCGGCGGGCACCAGAATGTAGCGGTCGTAAAGAATGCTTGCGCCCGTGAGCCCGAGCTTTTGGGCAAGCACCGGCGCAGAAGTCTTCTGCAGATTCACGCGGATCCATTCCACGGGGCGCTCAAGCGTCGCTTTCGCGAGCGCTTCGGCGCGTGTACCGCCATAAATGTCGAACCACCTGCGCACCAGCCATTCGGGCACCGAATTCTCGATGGACACGCGCCGCACCTTTTGAGGTGGGAGCGCCGGCAGCCCGGACTTGCGCGCGGCATGCAGCACCGCATTCACCAGCCGCGCGGAACCTTCTTGAAGGTTCGCCGCCTTCGCAAGCTCCACGCTTGTCGAAACGGCGGCATGGTCCGGGATTTCCATAAAGAACATCTGGAATATTCCCATTTCAAGTACCGTCGCCACTTCAAGTGAGGGCTTTTTCTTTACGAGAGTCTTTAAAAAGTATTGCAGGTACAAATGCCTGCGACAAACGCCCAAGGCAAGTTCCATCGCGAAAGGCGAAAGTCCGCTTTCCTTGATAAAGCTTCCGTCCTTCTGCCAAAGCACAAGGACGCGAAACGCCTCCATTCTCTCTTTCAGCGATTCATCTAGCAAAAGCAAAGTCCTTCACGCTTCTGGATTCCGCGCATAAAGTCGGCCACCGGCATCGGCTTCTTGCCCTCGGCCTGAATCTCAATCACTTCGAGAACGCCTTCGCCCGTGCCCACGTAGAACCGGTTATCCTTGAATTCCACCGCGCCCGGGGCGAGTTTCGGGCCATTTTCTGGAGTATCCGTCTTGCGCAAGTAAACCATACGGCCACCCAACTTTCCATAGCCACCCGGCCACGGATTGAAGGCGCGAATTCTATTGTGGATTACTGCAGCGGGCAAATTGAAATCAATCAAGCCTTCTTCTTTTTTGAGCTTCGGAGCGCCACTGGCCTGCGCATGGTCCTGCGTCAAATCCTTTTCACGGCCTTCGAGCAACTGGTGAATCGCATCGTCCAACGCATCGCAACCGGGAGCAACCATCTTGTCCAGCAACGATGCTGTCGTATCCTGATGGTCAATCACCACCGTCTTCTGCGCAAGAATCGGCCCGTGGTCCATTTTTTCGTCCAGGCGGAACACCGTCACGCCCGTTTCAGGGAGTCCGTCGGCAATCGCACGCTGCACAGGGGCAGCACCGCGGTACTTAGGCAACAAACTTCCGTGAACATTCACCGCGCCATGCTTGGCAACCGCCAGAATATTCTTCGGCAAAATCGAATAGGCAACCACCACGAACAAGTCCGCATCGAAGGCGCGCAGGGCGTCCTCAAATTCGGGCGCTTTCAAGTCGATCGGCTGGAGTACGGGCAGCCCGTATTCGAGGGCCAGTTGTTTCACTGGCGGCGGCGTTAACACGCGCCCACGCCCTGCCGGCCTGTCAGGTTGCGTCACCACAGCCACCACGTCTGCAAAGTCCGATTCCTTGAGATGCTTCAAAAAACAAGCCGCGAATTCCGGCGTTCCCATAAATACGATTTTCATAACATGAAATATAGAATATACTTTTCTACATTTGCACCCGTCATGAGAATACCGCTCCAACTTGCCGTGATTTTCGCCATTTGCGTCGCCGGGGAATTTCTCCACCGCATCGTAGGCGTACCCCTTCCGGGGAATATTATCGGCATGGTCCTGCTCTTGATTTTACTTTGTTCAAAAATAATCAAGCCGGAGCAGATTTCGGGAGTATCGAGTTTTTTCCTGAACCACCTGGCCCTTTTCTTTTTACCGCCGAGCATTGCCATCATGGTCGTCGGCGACGAAGTCCTTTCCAAGTGGCCACTTTTGCTGTTCCTCTGCATCGCCTTCACGCTTATCAGCATCGCTGTCGGCGGCCGCGTTACGCAATTGTTCATTCGTAAGCAAGAATACCGCGAAAATTTGGCCCTGCGCGCAGAACGCCTCGCCGACCGAGCATCCCGTAACAAGGCAAACGGGGGGCAACAATGAACGCCATCATCAATTCTCCCCTGTTCGGAATCTTGCTCACGCTAGTCACCTTCGAAATCGGCGTCACCATCAGCAAAAAATTCAAGTATTCCTTCCTGAATCCGCTCCTAATCGCAAACATCCTGATTGTAGGATTCCTGCTCATTACAGGAATCAGCCTCGAAAGTTACAATGTGGGCGGCGACTACATTTCCGTCATGCTCTCCCCCGCCACCGTAGTGCTCGCGGTTCCCCTCTACAGGCAGATTTCCAAACTCAAGCAATTCTGGAAACCGATTCTCGCCGGAATTTTCGCAGGCAGCCTCACCTCTCTTGCCTGCGTCATTGTCGTAAGCAAGCTTGTCGGTCTCAGTGAAACACTCATGCTTTCGCTCTTGCCCAAGTCCATCACGATTCCCATGGGTTCCGTCGTATCGGCTCAAATTGGCGGCATTCCACCAGTCACCATCATTGCCATCACCATTACAGGAATCACGGGTGCCGTTTCCGCCCCTGCCGTATGCAGGTTCTGCCGCATCAAGCACAAGGTGGCCCAAGGTATCGCTATCGGCACCGCAAGCCACGCGCTTGGCACCACCAGAGCTATGGAAATGGGCGAAGTTCAAGGCGCCATGAGCAGCCTCTCCATCGGAGTCGCGGGCCTATTTACCGCAATCGTCACCCCGATCATTTTAAGCTTGATTCCTTAGGCTGCTACGCCTTTCCCACCAGAATTTCGGCGACAATACTTTCACTTTCAGGAATTTCGCACAATTCTTTCAATTCGTCTTGATAGAAGAACCTTTCGCTACGCACGGTCCTGCGAAGCAGTGTTGCAGACAAAGTCATAGACTGCGCAAAATAGCCTGCATTCAAGTTCATATAACGGTAAGCGCGCTCGCCCAACAAGTTGCAGGATTCATTCAAGTCTGCCGTCAGAATCACCGCATAGGCCGTGTTCTCGGCCGTTTCGGGAGCCAAATGACACTTGGCAAACTTCTTGACATTCAGCATGCCCGACTGCATGTAGATGGACTTGCGCACAGGCACGTAACGATACACACCCGGGTAGACAAACATCACATCGAAAGAGACTATCCAGATTTTCAAAAGGCCCGCACCGAACAAATTGATTTGTCCCACTTCAAGCCAACGAAGCATACTGGAGAAATCATCCAAATCCAGTCCCGCCTTCTTAAAGGGCAAATGATTGTTCAGAGGAGTCTCAATATCCGAAATTTTATCCAAATAGTGAGCAGCATCGAATTTTGCGGGCGTCAGCGGAAATTCATCACCCGGATAAGCCTGCGTCGAAAGTCTGCGAATGCGAATGCACTTCAAGAGGTCTGTAATATTTTCCACGCGGTTTTGGCGCATAAACAGCGACGGATAGCGGGTCGAATCATAAGTAACGACATTGTCTGCCGCCTGCAATTCCGTCAAGTCGCCGGCAGAAGCCTCCATTTCGCTTCGGTTTGAATAAGCGGTTTCGCCGACACCGCCATCGACCGAATCAAACGCCAATTCGCAGTATTCCGGAAACACAGCCAAGGCTGCCAGCGGAATTTCAGTCGAAGGCAAATTCAAAGCCACGGCAATTTGGTCATCTACAAAACCGCTCAAGGCAAAAACTTTTGCCCCCTTGGACTTCGAATGCAACAAGACACTGCCCGCACAGGCCCCCACATCTTGCATCACCTGCGCATAAGCCGCTTCTCTAAAGCGCCAAACGGAACGTTCCAAAAGTCCCGTAAAAATGTAGAGCATCGGAGCTTCTTCGGCAAAATCCTTATCGGGAAAGGCATCCACGATTTTTTTCATTTCTTCTTTGCCGCCAATGCGCACCAATTGTCCCTTTACATCGGGAGCATTGCTTTTGCCGGCAGCATCGTACACATACACGCCATTAGGAATCTTTCGCCCTCGCATGACGACGTAAACACCGACCGGTTTCAGGTTATCGCCCGAAATGTAACCGTAAGAGGGGACTTCCCCTTTCTGCAAATCAATGCGGTTGCATCCGGCATAGCGCCTATCAACCATTTTCTGTGATTCCCAACACAAATCTATAGGCTTCTCCTTCCGGGCAAAGCTAATGGATTTATGGTAATTTTCAGAAAAAAAGCGCATTTACGAGAAAAATAGCAAAAAAAAGCTAAAACAGAGTCCAATACACCCGATACACCTACACGAAAACAAACCTATTTATCAAGTTCTTCGCGTTCATTTAATAATAGATTTAGGGTAAAAGGGAATTGGGACAACCCAAGGTTTCAAACAAAATGAGGTTCACATGAATTTCAAGACTAAAACAAGTTTAGCACTCTCTGCAGCGGCACTTCTCTTCTTGAGTGCCTGCGGTGACGATTCCAGCAAGTCGGCTGCACCCGACGAACAACCGGTTGTCACTCCAACTGATTCTACAACAACTCCTTCCCCGCTTCCAGATAATTCCACTGAGATTCCGGGCGACTCTACCGCAAACCAAACCGATTCTACCGCAACGCCTTCGGATACAACGAATAAGGGACCTTCAACCAATCCTGACGAAGGAACCATCATCACTCCGCAAGGCAAGGGCTTGCTCGTCGATGACTTCGAAGACGGTGACAACCATTCGGCAACTATCGACGATTATTGGTACACTTACAGCGATAACGACAACGACGGAGCCTCTGTCATCACGACCCCTGTAAACGAAGACGGAGACATGGTCGCCGGCGCCGTCAACAACGGTTCCAAATACGCCCTGCAAGTCAACTACACGCTTGACAAGGGCGAATACGCATACGATCCGTATGTGGGTTGGGGCATTCAGATTGCCGAAGACGATGCCAACGGTCGTTTCGGCGGCCTTACCTACTGGTACAAGGGTGGCGCACACGAAGTCCATATCGAAGTTTCCGACGTCAAGGACTACGACGTTCACCTGGCAAAGGTCAAGGCCTCTCGCACCTGGACCCAGGCCGTTATCCGCTTCAAGGACTTGGTCCAAGGCGGCTGGGGCAAAGAAGTCGCCTTTGACGCCAAGCATATCAGGGCTATCAGCTTCCAAGCCAAGGGTAACGCCAAGGTCTCTAGCGATTCGCTCTTTATCGACAACATTTACTTGCAAGACACTTCTGAAGTCGAAGCGGACAAGCCCGACATGACCATCAACGACCCGGTCATTCCGAAGGTCGAATTCACCGAAGCCGAAATCACGGTCACGAACCCGTTGCAGGCAAAGGCCATGAAGTACTTGAACAAGGGTATCAACTTTACCAACTGGCTCGAAAATGCCGACGGAAAGTTCAAGGAATTCGTCTTCGACGAAACCGACATCAAGCTTTTGGCCGACAACGGAATCAAGAGCCTTCGCTTGCCCATTGACCTTGACCTGTACGCTACCAACCGCGACACATTTGTCAAGGACACCACGGGAACCGTCGAACTCGCCTTTGACGACAGCACTCTCTTTACCGTTCTTGATTCGTTCGTGGAATGGACCGCTGCAAACAACATGTCGTTCGTGATCGACTACCACGAATACGATAATGGCTACAACAAGACCAGCGCCAATAACAACAAGTATATCCAGATGATGGCCGAAACTTGGAAGCATGTGGCCGCTCACTATGCCGAAAATCCGCGTGAAGACTTGTTCTTTGAACTGTTGAACGAACCCGACATGAGCGATGGCAAGGTGACTGCCGCCCAGTGGACCGTTGCCGCCCAGGCCATGATCGATTCTATCCGCAGCGTCGACAAGAAGCACACGATTCTCTTCGGCGATGCCCAGTGGTATTCGATCAGCTTGCTCGCCAAGCGTACCCCGTTCACCGACAACAACATCGTCTACGTGATTCACACTTACGAACCGTTCGTCTTCACCCACCAGGGTGGTTCCTGGACAGACTACGCCACCATCAAGGGAATTCCGTTCCCCTACGATCCGGCCAAGTGGTCTACAGTTTCTGGCGACTTCGGTGTCACCAAAAGCACTCAGAGTTATGTGAAAACGAATGTCAAGAACTACTACAAGACCGGCAGCAAGGAAGCCATCATGGCAGAAATCCTGAAAGCCAAAAAGTGGGCAGCCACCAACAATGTTCCGGTTATCATCAACGAATTCGGCGCATTGAACCTCCGCTCCACGGCTCAGGACCGCTTGAACTACCTGACTGCTATGCGTGAAATCTGCGACACGCTCCAGATTCCTTGGACTCACTGGGGCTACACCGGCAACTTCTCGCTGTTCGAAGGTGACCTCAAGGGCACCAAGCTCATCGACGGTATCGACAAGGCCCTTGGCCTCGGCATTGCAGAATAATAAATAAGCTTAAACATCAACTCCTTAGAGCCGCGTAACCATCCCAGGTTGCGCGGCTTTTTCCTCCCTTTTTTGTATATTGTAGTTAACTATGCGTGCGTCTATTTCGAATTTTTTATTTGTTTTAACAGCAGGTGTTCTAACGGCAAGTGTTTCTTCCTTCGCCGTAGGCTTTTACGGCAACAACAGCGACATTCATTGGAAGGCTGCAAGCACCGACCACTTCAACTTTATCTACCCAGCCGAATACAGTTCGCACGCATCCAAAATTTCCGCTTACGCCGAAGCGGTCTATGATTCCGTGGTCAATCGTTACCACCACGACTTACCCGGCCGAGTGAATGCGACTCTTAACAACGCCCTCTACAGTAACGGCAACGCCATTCCGAGCGAAAATTCCATTAATCTTTGGCTCACCAACTGGGATTTTAAAATCCGCAGCAGCCATGGTTGGCTTTCGGACGTGGTGACTCACGAATTCAGTCACTTGGTGAGTATCGAAAACGCAAGCAAGTTCAAGCCGAGCATTTACGGTTTGCAAATCAGCTATACCGACTATTATAACGAGCGTACCACCCAGGATTTTGCCACTCTGATTCCCTTTACGCTGCAACCGCTCTGGTTTGCCGAAGGTACTGCGCAATACGAATCAAGCCGCATGGGTTTTGACGCCTGGGACACCCACCGCGATATGTTGCTTCGCGTGGCTACCCTGAACGACTCTCTCCTTACGCTTCCCTACATGCACGAGTTCTCGGACAATTCCCTGTTCGCCGAACTGGGCCCTTACACCCAGGGCTTTTCGCTAGTGCGCTATATCAGCCAGACTTATGGCGAAGATGCCATGCCGAAAATTTGGCACGAGATGTCCAAATATCACCGGCTCACTTTGGACGGAGCGATTAAGAAGGTTCTAGGCATTAGCGAACAGGAACTTTACGACAACTGGAAAGCGGAAATCACCAAGCATTACCGAGCCCAACGCGACAGCGTAGGTCACCTTGTCGAAGGCATCAAACTCACCGAAGGATCTTTCTGGCAGGACTTCCCCGTTGTCGCAGGCAACGAACTTTACGGCGTTTCAAACTTCGGCGGACTCTGGTTCGACGGCGGACTCTTTAAAATGAAACTCCCCGGCACAGACAAGGTCGACTCCAGCGCCAAGGATTCGAGCAACAATATTGACGGCGTCGAAATCGGCGAAATTGAAATCGAGAACGAGACCGACATCATTGACATTGGTGACTACGCAAAGCACGGCTTTAAAATCAAGAAGGGATGGATGGACAAGGGCATCGATGTTCACCAAGACAGCATCCAAGGCCCCATTCTAGCTTACGTCAGCTACCAAAATCGCGATAAAGATGGCCATGCTCACTTTGACATTGCCGTCAGCGACACCAACAAGAATGAACTTTATGTCACCTACCTCGCCGACGCCGTTTATCCCGCCATTGATGCCCAAGGTACGACCATTATCTTTGCGATGCGCGAACCCTACAGCACACGATTCAAACTGGCCAAGGTTCCCTACCCCAAGGATATCAGCGACTACACTTCCGAAGATCCTGTCGACATTTTTGTACCTGACGCCAAATTCGACTACTACAATATCTACAGTCCGAAATTCAGCCCCGACGGCAAACGCATTGCGTTCGGATTCTTCGATAACGAGACTCGTGGCATCGCCGTTATCGATAGCGACGGCAAGAATTTCAAGATTGTCAGCACCGAAGGCTACGACGAACGAGACGTAAACTGGCTAGACGACAACAAGATTGTCTTCGCCAGCAACCGCAACGGAATTTTCAACCTAATTGAAAAAGACTTGACTTCTGGCGTCGAAACCCCTCTGACCAACGTTATCGGCGGCGCCTTCACTCCCGTACTCGCCGGTGACACGCTCTACTTTACGGAATACGACAAGGATGGTTTCTCTCTTTACAAGATTGCCTATACCACCGTTCCCATGATCGATGACACCACGGTCACCGTCACCGAACGCGACAGCATCATCCAGATTGCAGACACCACGTGGAATTGCGAAGACTCTTCCGTCACCGATTCCTGCACCAAGGTTCCTGCCGTTGCCCTCCGCGACTCCGTTCTGAAAGTCACTGACACCACGCGCACCATTACGCAAAAGCCAGCCCCTGCCGCCATTACCCTGCAAGGCAAGCTTTCCGAACGTATCGTAAAGCCCATTGAAATGACCGACATCGAACTTGCAGGCATCGAAAAGGACTACAAACCCATTCCATTCGTTCCCCTGTTCGTTCCCATGGTCGTCTTCAGCGAAAACGCCCCCGACCTCACCGTCTTCGGCGACGGCAAAGTCAAGGCCAAGGCAGGCCTTGCCGCTATCCTTTCGGACCCGCTCAAGAAAAACACCGTGCAAATCGGATTCTTGTTGGAACTCGGCAACGGCATCGACTATATCAACGGCGATGGCCTCAATCCCGAACAGGAAAAAGAATTCTTCGTTTCTTGGGAAAACAAGAGCACTCCTATTGACCTCTCGCTCAGTTACACCTACGCCAACTACACCAGCAAGGACACCATCCGCTACGAAGATGTACGCGCCAATAATGGCGACAGCATCGGCATTACCCACTACGCCATTCCGATGCAAGCGATCATGGCCGGGGCAGGCTACAGTATTTTCAAGAGCATCGACACCTTACAAGTCGCAGTCGGCTACGACTGGGCAAACTTCAACCTCTACGAAGACAATTTTGACTGGACTTACCAGAAACGCTTGAGCATGCTCGTCGCCCTCGGCCTTTATGGCGATCATGCCGAAGGCTCCGAAATCAACGGTCAAGGAAACGGAATGCGCTTCTACTTGCAGTCCTCCAATTCCGACTTGTACCGCCCAGGCACCTTCGCCGAAAGCTTTACCGTTAACGCAAGTGGTAAAATCACGCCCAAGTACCGCAACTTCCACATCAACGAAGTGGGCTTGAATCTTTACGGCAGCATCCAGAGTCCGCTTACCGGCGCCCGCCTTGCGGCCGGCGGCAAAATCGCCGGCATATATAAGTGGAGCACCGACGCAAAGCAAGACACTCTCGACTCTTACTACTACGACGCCTTATTCCTCGAAGGTTACCCCTACCTGCGCAATTCCGAAAACTACACGCTAGCCGGCATGCGCACCGCTATCGCCGAACTCCATTACCTGTTCCCCGTGTACGACGACTGGCGCAAGAGCGCCTGGATTTTCGAGACCCGCAGTTTCTACATCGATTTGTTCTCGCAAATGGGTGCCGCCTGGAACGGCAAATGGTTTGACACGGATAAGTTCACCGACCACCGTTTCTGGGATCGTTCTGTAGGCCTCACCTTCCGCATGAGCAACCGTATTTTCTACAGCACGCCCTTCGACATTTCGCTTACGCTCGCCCGTGGTCTAAGCCGCATCGGTGAAGACGAGAACCTGCATGGCGGAGAAAAACTTACACCGATTGACCTTCCGGTAATTTCCGAAAGCATCGCCCCCACGAGAATCAAATTCTCCATTGGAATGGGGTTTGTTAATAGTTGGCAATAGCCAAGAGTTTGGCAGTAAAAGAAAGGCGGACTTTTGCCCGCCTTCGTTGTTTTAAAGTTCGCCGTATTTTTGTTTGGGCTTGACTTCGCCGGGGAGCAACTGTCCGGGACTGGTGCGTTCAGCGTCGCGACCTGTAAAATTCGGATTGAACTGTTTGACCTGCGCCTTTTTCTGTTCGGCCTGCAAGTCAAGCATATGCCGTTCCCATTCCTGCATGGCCTGATCCAGTTCGTTACGGGCGTTCAGCATGAGTTCCTTCAGCTGCATCAGTTCCAGCATCTTGTCACGCTTCATGATCCACAGCTCTTCTTCTTCGGGCATTCGCTCGATATTAAAGAGCAGGTTCATGTATTCTTCTTCGGCAGCGCGATAAGCCTTTTCCATTTCCTTGTAGACCATGTAACGGTCATCGACCATCGTCTGTTGCGGCGACGGATGCGTGGAACAACCCGCAAGAACGAGCGCGCCAACAAGCAAGGATACGTAAAAAGACTTGCACATTCCGATTTATTCCTTAGCTTCTTCCGTTTCGGGTTTCTTCACGGTGTAAAGGCGTTCAAGCGTAATCTGACTCTTGAAGGTGGTAGTATCCTTAGTTTCAGGGTTCACCATCGTGTGCGTTCCGACCTTGACTTCGCGCTCCTGACAGGGGATGCCCGTCGTGGGGTCAATCATCACCTCAAACTGAGTCTGGTATTCCGCCTTAAGTCCCTTATTGTAGTGTTTGAACTTTTCAGGAACAATGTTGCTATTCACGTGCTGTTCCCAGATGTAGTACGGGAAACTTTCCATTTCCCACAAGTACACGACATAATCCAGGCAACGGCGGTGGTCACGGTTTTCAAAGCCCTTCACCACCACGGAATCCACCTGAATCAAAGCAAAGTTCAGACGGCCCTGATCTTTAAGCATCTGCGTAATGTTGCCCTTGGCAGGCACATCGCCCAACAGCATGTGGTCCATTTCCCAGCGGTGCTTTTCAAGGCGTCTCAAGTGCGGTTTGTATTCCGGGTTCAGAAGCTGTTTACGCCAGACCTCGGGCATGGGAATGCGGGCTAGCAAGGAATCATAGCCATTGTCGAGGCCATCTACGCTTTTTACCTCGCGGTCAATAGCCTTCAAGTCCACCGACTTCACGCGCCAAGCCAGTTCCGAAGGCATGTAGTTCTTAAGATATCCGCGAGACTTGTCCATCACGTAATCGCGATGAACCTTCAGGGTGTCGCCCGAATTAGAATAGGTCAAGTTCGCATAGGCGGCAGTCACCGTCCCCATTTTTTCTTCACCCTTCAGGTCTATCGTCGAAAAATAACCTTCGGCATAAAGTTCTACCGTAACAGGAGCGTCCACCTTGTAGCTAACGTTGACTTTTGATTCACCGCAACCGCCAAGGATAAGGGCAGCTGTGACAGCGCATAAAATTTTCTTCATGTGTTACCGATTTTTAGTAAGGAGAATCTGTTTAGACAAAAGCACCTTGCCGTCGCCACTGACTTCAATGACAACCGGACCCGGTTCTTTTTTACGACATAGTTCGCGAGCAGTCATCACACCCATATGATGGCGAGACTTGCCCTGCAGCGTGTAGACCCACTGCTTGTCACTAACGGCCACTTCGTGGTCCCAAATCTTTTCACCCTTGTGGGCAATCGTACCTTCGTAGAAGGATGTCTTGAGCATCGAAAAGTCAAAGCTCTTTCCGTAACGGAACTGCACTATCAGCGGGTCTCTCATTTCGAACTCGCTCATGGTATCGGCCACGACATCGAGGGCCGGGTTCCATTCCCTGCCGCAAACGATTGCGGTTTCTTCGACCGAACACCCAGCAAACAGGCATGCGGTCACTATCGCAAACAACCATTTTTTCATACTCGCCTCCATTGCTTACCGAATAAACTAGAAAAAACTCTTTTTTTCGGCTATCGCGAAAGGATGAACATCATCTCCAAATGGGGCGTCTGGGGATAAAAGGCGAATCCTTCCGCCTTTTTGAGGCTAAACCCCGCCTGCGCAAATTTTGCATAGTCACGGGCAAGGGTCACCGGATCGCAAGAAACATAGATCAGTCTGTTAACAGAACTTTTCACAATGGCGTCAAGAGCTTCTACGGGGAGGCCGGTACGGGGCGGGTCCACAATCAAGGTTGCGGGTACATCCACCACGTTTTTCACAAGCCATTCTTCGGCAGGCGCCGAGACATTATCGGCCCCGTTTAAATTCACCTTGGCATGTTTAAGGCAACCTTCTTCGCGTTCCACCGTCGTAATCTTCTTGAACTTGTCCTTCAGTATCGCTGCAAAGAATCCGACTCCGCTGAACAAGTCTATCAGCCAAACATCGCTAGCTTCGCCGCTTGCAATGCCCGCATCAACAGCTTCTTGCACCGACTGTACAAGCTCCGGCAAAAGGGATAAGTTGCTCTGGAAAAATACCGAAGCATCTGAACGGATTTGCGAACCTGCTATTTCTACAACGCTGATGGCACTCTTTTCAAAGTCTTGCGCAGGCATGCCCTTATAGAAATAGCTGATGTCACCCTTGCCGTTATCAAAGAGATTCACATCTAGTTCAAAATTCCTAGGCGGTCGCTTAGATACCTTCATCGATTCTTCGAAAATCTTCGACGCATTTTCTTTCAGGAATGCATTGAGCGCAGGCGTTAGCACCGGGCAGTTTGCAAACGGAATCATTCCGTTGCTTTTTTGCATACGGAAACCGTAAACAATCTTGCCGTCTTTTTTAGAGGCAATCACCACACGGGCGCGATTTCTATAGCCCCACGCAGGGCCGACATGAATCTTGAAATCATCAGGCAAGTCCGCATGAGCCAACCGTCTAAAATTTTCACGTTCAACCTGTTCCAAATAAGACGCCTGTTTTTCGCTTGCCAAATGTTGCAGGCTACAGCCGCCGCACTTACCAAATAAAGGGCACTTCGGTTCCGCGCGGTCGGTACATTTTTCAAGCACTTTAACAACCCGACCCCGCGTAAAATCCTTCTTGTTCTGCAAAAGTTCAACTTTACACAATTCGCCCGGCAGCCCCCCCTGCACAAAGCATACGCGACCATCTGGCAGGCGGGCCATTCCTTCGCCGCCCTGTACCATTTTTTCTATGCGGAGCTCATAAATCACATTACAAATATAGCAACGAGATGTGGATTATGGAATGTGATTAGTTTTCACCCGTAACCACTTTCTACCTCGCGCCCCCTACCTACTTTTCTTCAAAAGGTCTAGATTTATAGAAAACAAACAAGGATGTTATTATGGAGTTCAGAAAAATTCTTTCCCCCGTTCTTGCGATAACTGCTCTTGGTACGAGCAGCCTGTTCGCAGCAACAGCCTACATGAACCAGGTCGGTTTCTTGACCAAGGGTCAAAAGCAGATGGCCGTTATCGGCGCCGAAGGTAAAGAAATCGTCTTCAAGTCCGAAAGTGGCGAAGAAATCCTTAAGGTCACCGCCCCCGAGGCCCAAGTCTGGATTCCCGCAGGCGACACCGCCGCATCCTTGGTTGATTTCTCTGAAATCCAAGCCGCAGGCAAGTACCAAGCCTATCTCGATGACGAACCTATCGGTCACCCCATCACCATTGGTGATAACGCCCTCGAAGATGCTGGCAAAGCCTCTATCAAGTTCTTCTATTTCCAGCGAGCCTCTACCGCCCTCGAAGAAGAATATGCGGGTATTTATGCCCGCGCCGCCGGCCACCCGGATACAGCGGTAAAATACCATGCCTCTACTGGCAAGACTGATCTCAATGCCACCTTTAACGGTTCGAAGGGCTGGTACGATGCTGGCGACTACGGCAAGTACATCGTGAACTCCGGCATTTCTACCTACACTTTGCTGCAGCTTTACCAGCAGAACAAGGCCTACTACGATACTCTGAACCTGAACATTCCCGAAAGCAAGAACAATGTTCCGGACCTGTTGGATGAAATCCGCTGGAATTTGGACTGGATGCTTACCATGCAAGATGACGATGGCGGCGTCTTCCACAAGCTCACCACCAAGCAGTTTGCCGGCACCATCATGCCCGCCAAGGCAACCGCCCAGCGCTACGCTATCGGTAAAGCTGTAGAAGCTACTTGGGACTTTGCAGCAGTCGTTACGCTTGCTTCCGAAATTTACAAGCCCTACGATCCTGAATTTGCAGAAAAATGCATTATTGCAGCCCAAAAGGCTCACAACTGGGCAATCGCTCACCCCTATGAAGTTTACGAACAGCCCAAAGATGTCGGCACAGGTTCTTATACAGGAGCTACCGACTGGGCATCCAAACTTTGGACTCTCATCGAAATGTACCGCGTCAGTGGCGACACCACTGTTGTAGCCGCCATCAAGAAGCTCCCCATCAATAACAAGAAGGCCAAGCTCCAAAGCTGGCAGAACAACTACATGTTGGGAATTTTCTCCATCGCTATGAGCCCCGACGCCTTCGAGCCCGAAATGGTGGATTCTGCAAACGCCATCATCATTAACATGGCCGACAATTTCATCAAGTCCCTCGACAACAACGGCTACGGTATCGCTCTCGATAAAGACGACTTCTACTGGGGATCCAACGGCGTTGCCGCCAACAAGGGCATGGTTCTGATTCACGCCTACATTCTGACCAAAGAAGAAAAGTACATGAACGCAGCCCAGAGCATTGTGGACTACATCTTGGGTCGCAACCCCATTGACAAATCATACCTCACCGGCTACGGTGTCAACCCGGTCATGAATCCGCATCACCGCGTAAGCCAGGCTGACAGCATCGAAGCCCCTGTTCCGGGAATGGTTGCCGGTGGCGCCAACGCTTCGGCTACGGATTGCGCCAAGCAATACAACAATGCAAATGCTGTTGCCAAGTCCTATTATGACAATTCCTGCAGCTACGCAACCAACGAAGTGGCCATCAACTGGAACGCCCCCTTTGCCTACATTATCGGAAGCTTGCAAGCTATCGCAACAACCGGTACCACTTACGACGTCAAGACACCGGTCAACGCCAAGTACGAACTTACTACGATTCCGGCAGCCCGCAACCGCATCAAGTACGCCAAGCCTCAAGAAGGCAAGCGCCTCGTAATCCGCGGTCAAAAGGTCCAGCTCGAATACACCGACAAGAACGGAATCAAACGTTACTTCAGCATTGGCGGCAAGAAGGTCCGCTAACGGAAACAAGTTCCTCCCAATCCCACCCAATACAAAACAAATGCAGCATCATCCGATGCTGCATTTGTTATATCAAGTTCTTGATTGCATCTTGCAATTGCGCTTCGTCGCCCGAATTATCAATAAAGCGCAATTTCTTATTTGGAAAAAGCCGAGTCCATTCTTCTTCATTATCTTTGGCCGATTGTAATTCAATGCGGCGCTCCGCATCTTCTTCACTAAAGCCGCGATTTGCGATCAGGCGACTCTTGCGGACATCCCGAGCAGCGCACACCACCCAAATTTCATCCAGGTGCTTTACTAGCTCAGGGACATTTTCAAATAGGGCTGCCTCGACAAAAGCCGGATTCGCATGCAACAGGTACTGAGTCAGCGCCGGGTACACTAACACCTCCAGGCGCTTTCTTGCCGTCGGGTCGCTAAAGACCAAATCTGCCATACGGCTCCGGCTAATGCCCTTCTCCGTCAGCATCTCTTCGCCGAATTCGTTGGCAATGGCGGCGCGTAAAGATTCATTGTCTCGGTACAAGTGATGCACAGCCACATCCGCGTCAATCACGCGGATTTTACGGTCGCGCAAAATGCGACCGACCAGCGACTTTCCTGCACCAATTGTTCCTGTAATGCCTTTCATACCGATAAATTTAGTAGAAAGCTAGACTATTTTCCGAGAGCTATCAGACAAATACCTAGAATCACTCCCAGCAAGGCGACAAACTTCATCTTGCTCTTGCGTTCCTTGAAGAAAACAAGTCCTGCAAAGAAAGAGATCAGCACGCTGGAACGGCGGAACACCGTGATAATCGAAATAAGGGCATCTGGGTCGCTCACCGCCACAAAGTAGCAACGGTCCGCCACAATCAAAAGCACTGCCACTAAAAGCATCGACCAGCGGAATTTAAAGGGAGTCGTCTTGTGCCGCGTCGGGAACCAAGTAACGGCGCAAATCACGAACTGCCAAAGCATCATATAAATGCTAAACCACACCTGAACCGTAAGGGGGTCAAAGTTCATGCGCTGCAAAATAAACTTGTCGTACACGCCGCTACAGGCCGCCAAAAGCGTACCCAGCACCATGCAAATCACCCAGCCGTTGCTAAAGAAATGGCCCATTTCTTTACGGCCTGCAAGGCTTAAACCCACATAAGAGCAAATACAGATGGCTACACCTATCCACTGGAGCGCAAAGGGGCGCTCACCCATAAAAGTCACGGCAATAAAAATCGTAAATACGGGAGCAAGCGCGCGAATCGTGGTCGCGATGCTCAAAGGCAAATGGGCCAGAGCGTTATAAGTCAAAATCCAGCTGCCGCCCACAATGGCCGCCTTCCCGAACAAGTAAACATGGCTCTGCAAAGGCAAGGATTCGCAATGCCCTGTCAAAAGGAGCGGGCTCATAAAGAGGGCGTAAAAGGCGCTGCAAAAGAACAGTGTCACACGGACCGCATTGTCCTGCACCGACTTTTTCTTGGCAAGATCATAACACCCCAAAAAGAATGCCGAAAGTAAAGCTAAAACGAACCATGACATAGCGTGCAAAATTTAGAAAACCCTCTTGCCAAAGCGATATTTTAAACATATTTTTATCTTAACTTTAACAAAAGGATCCAATATGGGAATCAAAGGCAAAGCATCGTCCCTGCTCGAAGAATTCAAAGCCTTCGCGTTCAAGGGTAACATCGTCGATATGGCTATCGGTGTAATCATCGGTGGTGCATTCGGCAAAATCGTCACCTCCTTCGTTAACGACATCGTTATGCCGTGCGTTACCGCCATTATCGCCATGGGCGGCGGCAAGGATGCTGGCGAAGGTCTCAAGGCTCTCGCATTCACGACGGCCGAAGGCGTGACCATTCCTTACGGAAGCTTCATTGGTGGCATCATCGACTTCCTCATCGTCGCCATCGTGGTGTTCATCGTCATGAAGAAGTTCCTCGGCTTCATGCAGAACATGCGCAAGAAGGAAGAAGCCCCGGCCGCTCCTCCGGCACCTCCTGAACCGTCTGCCGAAGAAAAGCTACTCACCGAAATCCGTGACTTGCTGAAAAAATAATTGGCTGTTGGCAGAACTTAGAGCCTAGACTAATGAGACCCCGCTTAAAATGCGGGGCCTTTTTTTGCCCAAACGTCTATCCGCCTACAGCCAACTTCCTACCGCCTACTTCCTACTGTCTACTGCCTACTTCCGACTCTAATCTCCGCATCAGCCTTAAACGGCAATTCCTCTAGCTGCGGAGTCGCAATAATTACTTGGCAAGACTTTTCACGAATGAGTGTCGCCACCGCATCGCGACGGTCCACATCTAGTTCAGCAAAAATATCGTCAAGCAAAAGAATCGGTTTGCTCAGGTAGCGAGAAGCTACGTCTACCGCGGCAAATCGCATGGCAACTGCGGCACAACGGCACTGCCCCTGGGAACCCGCAGAACGCATTTCGCTTTCACCAATGCATAAGCCCAGATCATCTTTATGCGGCCCGGACAGCGTAATTCCCTGAATCTTTTCGGCAAATTCCAAGCCAGCAAGCTTGCGGCGGTAAGCTTCACGCAAGGCGTTTTCGTCCACAGAACCGTCTTCGGATTCTCCTGAATCCGATGCAATATAAAGTCCACTCCTGTCTGCCGCCATGGCAACCTTGTCGAGTTCGGATTCGTCCAGGAATTCCGCGCCATCGAGCGCATCCAGTTCCTTAAGGATAGAACTCTTGTAAGCGCAAGCAATTTCGTCGACCCCGCCCGAAAGTTTGCGGTAGTAGCCCGTAATGATCGAAGAAATCTCTTTGGAAAGTTCAATACGGGTCGCCCAAAGTTTTGCACCCAAATCCACCAGCTGTTCCGTAAGCACATGGAACAGTTCTTCGCCGCCGGTAGCGGCTCCATCGCGCTTGTATTGACGCAGCCACTGGTTACGCTGTTGCAGCACGCGGCGATAACGTTTTAGCACAGAGGCATTCGCCTGCGAACGGTAGCAAAGGATTTCATCGAGCCAGCGTCTGCGCACTTCGGGGGCGCCACGCAAAAGTTCAATATCCGAGGGTTGCATCACCACGGCAGGCATACGACCGAAAAAAGCCGTCGGCGATTTCAGGCTCACTCCATTCTCGCGGACATCGCTACTGCGACGTCCCACGCGAATTCCGCGATTAACACATTGACCGGAATCGTCAAAGCATCCTCGCAGAATCAGTTCATCGCCCTTCCAGGCGATCATCTCTTTCAGGTCCTTCGCCCTGAAAGAAAACCCCTGGGCAAGCAGGTGCACCGATTCCAGTATAGAAGTCTTTCCGCAGCCATTAGGACCATGAGCCACCGTAATGCCGGGCCCGAACTCAGTCTCAAACCCGGTAATGCTACGAACGCCATCTATAAAGATTTTTGAAATCACGGGATAGAGCCCCGCAGACCAAAGCTAAGAGGAGTCCAGATTCCCGCTTCCGTTTCGTAAATCAAGGCGTAGTTCACGTCGAAGGGATACTTCTTCTTGCCAATGCGAATCTGGAACTTGTAGCCTGCACCTACGGTCCAGTCCAAGTCATCCATACCCAGACGCAATGTACCATCGGGAATCACTTCGCATTCAAAGCCCACGCGCCCTGTCCACACGTGCAAATCGGGGTCAAAAGCCAACAAGGTGTCGGCAATCTGGTAATCGAGCGCTTCCATCCAGGCGTAAACAGGCATGCCCGCAATCCTGGAACGATACCCCACACCGATCTGCAACACCTTCGGACGCACGCCATCGGTACTTTCGACAGAGTTGTCGGTGCTTGTATTCTTGCTCCACTTTGCAGACAAATTTTCGCTGAAGCTCAAGTTACGGATAACCACAGAGGTAGACCACTTGTCATTCCACTGTCTAAGCCAACTCAAGTTGAGAGTCACCGGACTGCGGTAATCATCCACCAGTTCAATGCCCTCGTAATATTCCGAAATGTCCATATTATCGTAACTCATGGACAAAGAAATACCAAAAGCGTCTCGACGGGTGGCACGGTAAGCAAAGCCCAAGTACATCATGGTAAAGTAAGGCGTTGCCGTACCCATGGTTTCATCGTCTTCGTTAATAACGTCAAAGTTCAAGTCGCCACGGTAAAGCATGGCAAAACCCACGCCCATGCGCCTACCCACCTTGGTTTCAAGACCCAAGGAACCACCCATACGGTCCAGGTCGCGCTTTTCGGCATTCAAGTTGTACACAAAGTTTTCGCGGAAACCGAGAATGGCCGGGTTCCAGTAAGCCGCCGGCATCGATGCCGTATCCGCAGAACCCGTATTACCACGGCCCAATTCGCGTGTTCCTGCACCCATACGTTCCACAAAGCCGTCAAAGCCACCAAGCGTCGCTTTCTTGCCCGCAAACGCCGATGCCGTTAAAAGCAAAAGCATTATGCATATAAGACCAAGATTCTTTCGTCTAAACATCATTACTTGTGCCCTCCCAAGGTCATCACCTTGCCCCAGCCGATATGGCCGTGGTTATCCTTGACACGCACATAGTAAACGCCCATGGTGCAAGCCTTGCCGGCCTTGTCGCGACCGTCCCAGAAATCTTCCTTCGGGTTCGTGCTGCGCGAAGCATCGGCATCGCGATGAGCATCCTTAACAATGGTGCGAACTTTTCGCATGTCGTAACTAAACACGTCGATCGTAATCTTCGATTCCTTGCTTACCTTGTAAGAAACCAGCGACTGGTCACCAGCCGTAATCACTGACGGCACCATGCGAATGGATCCCAGGTTTCCACCTAGTTTGGCGCGGTTCAAGATGGTGCTCCAAGATTTACCCGAATCCGCCGAGACCGCAATGCCGTTGCCGTAAGTAGAAATGGCTAGGCCTTCCGTCTTGCTATCCAGCGGGAAGGAGCAAATAGAGGTAATAATCGCATCGCGGTCGGTGGCACCCGTAGCATAACCGTACAGCCACTGGTTCTTACCGTCTTCGTCCATATCCCAAGCGCGAACACCTGCTGAATCAAGTTTGAAATAGCCACTCACGCCACCACCCGGGCCAAGAACAGCCACATAGGCCACATTCGCGATAAAGGCTACGCCACTCACCGTGTAGTCGCCATCGTCATATACGTCCTTCTTCTGCTTTTTACCGGCCGTATCCAAGAAATCCACCTTCGCAAAATCCTTGGCGCCTTCACGCAACACCCACAGTGCACCCTTCATCGACTCCTTTTCCATACGCGAAGTCTCGGCAACAATCGTCAGCGGATCGCCACCCATCCAAAGTCCCGTAACGCGGGCATTGGTATCAAGCACCGTAGAAGCCTTGGACAGTTTGCCATCGACAGAACGCTTCCAAAGCCCCTTGGAAGTCGCAAGCCAGAGTTCACCGGTAGCAGGCTCTTGCTTTACGTCAAAGATACGAGGATTCATCTCGTTTTTCCACTTGTAATTTACCTTGGCCGTATCCAATGCACCCGTCTTCAAGTTCAATTGGAACGTTGACGCTTTAGGGCTACCCCCCGAAACATCGTAAAGTCCAAGGCCTGCAGCACCGCGGGCAAACCAGAGATGTTTCTTGGATGAATCAAAGGCAAAACCGCTAACGGCATAGTGCATCGCCGAATCTATATCCTGCAAAGCCTCAGGAGTGGCAATAGGCGTTTCAATCAAGTTGTCAATGCCGCGAACCGAGAAGAATCCGCTAGGCTGCAAAGAATTGCCATCATCGTCAAGACCGAACATGGGCAGCACATAGCCAAGCTTGCCCGCATAAATCGATGGCGTACGGCGATGCTCTGCAAGTACATCGCTAAAGATTCCCGCCTGTACGGCCGACATGGAATCGGACACCTGTTCCTGCTTGGATTCGGCTACCTGCACACCTGTCGCACCCACCTTCAAGTCCAACAAGGTCACGCCACTATAAAGGTCACCTCTTGAAAACACCCACAGGCTTCCTGCCTTCCCCGTCGAGTTCACGTTCAACGCATAGTTGCTGAACAATGTTTCTGCAGCAAAGGCTGGGAGTGCCGCCAGCGCAAGCCACACGCATTTTCTTAAAATCTGCTTCATAAATTACCGCATGTCAATTTCGTCAACGCCCTTGATAGGCTTATACTTGAAGTCTTCCGGCTTCCAGGACTTGACCACCGAAAGGTTCACGATATTGTACCAGGAACCGTTTCCGGTAGGATCGACCGTATAAAGACGCTTCGGAGAAAAATCCTTTTGCGAAAGCCACACTTCCATCTGGGTAAACTGCCCGGCATACTTGGACGGATCCAGTTTAAGCACCCACATTTTCTGCTTGTTGAATTCGCCTTCCGAAATTTCCTTCGCCTTGCAGTTCAGGTACTTGAACAAGAGTTCTGAAGGGTGTAGGGAACTAGACAAATCTTCCACCGACTTAATAAGCACTTGCTTCTGATCCACATTGTGCTGCCACAAGTCCTCGCCATCGCTGTAAAACTTGATGCCAGCCATATCCAATACAAAACGGTCCCCTTCAGCGACCAGGAGTTTTCCATTTTGAGAAGCGATGTCCGGGGAATCCGCATAAAAAACCTGCACCTTGAATTCAAGCTTCCAAGCTTTTCCCGACTTGAACCAAGCCTTGGATTTTTCCATAGCTTCGTCTGCCGAAATAGCGAAAGCACTCTGCAATGCCAACAGGGCATAAATTACAAACAGCCTAATAAAACTCATGCGTTTGAACATCAAGAGACCTCATGAATAGGAATATGGGCAAATTTACAAAAATCGCACGGTCTTGAATTGGCTTTTTCCTTCGGATATTTCTATCTTTGCACAAGAAATTTCAAATCATATTGGAAACTGATATGCGCAAATTGATCATGCCACTGGCAATTTCCTCTGCCGCCACATTGGCTCTCGCCGCCGACATTCAAGTCCACGGCGACGTGAACATGGACTACGCCAGCTATTTTGACAGCGATTTTGACCCGACCAACGCCGGCAACCAGGACATCGACCTTGCCCTGCACGCCCACCTCGACGAAAACATTTCCGTTATCGTCATGGGAACCACCCATAGCACTTTTGTAAACGAAAACGGCGACTTGGAAGAATCTGAAGTCCGTCACGGTCTCGCCCGTTCCACCGCCATGGGTTCGGATGGCCGCTACAACTCCTTTGATTTTGACGGCGTCCAGTTCCGCTGGGATGTGAGTCACCAGGTTACCCTTATTTTCGGTGACATGACCTACAGCGCCGGTACATTCAACTATTACTTCTGGCGCGACGCCTCCCGCTACGCCGTCATTACCCGCGAAGAAAGCCTCCGCGGTTTCGGTGCCGAAGTAGGTAACGAAAAGTACGGCAAGGGAGCCTTCTACTTGGGCGCCTCCGACGACACTGACCACACGGTTTCCATGTTCGCCACCTACGCCTTCCCGCTCCTGAACCACACCGACGAACACTTGATTATCAAGCCGAGCCTCGACTGGGTGTTCGGTTCTGACATCGGTCGCCCCTACACCTACGTTCTGGGGACCGAAGTGGACTACTCCAAGAGCTTCGAAAAGTTCAACTACGGTATCTACGCCGTTTGGGGACTCCACCCGTACAAGGGCAAGGGAACTCACTCCTTCTTGCTCGAACCCAGCATGAACTACGCCATTTTCAACCTGGGCGCCACGTTCTTCTACGCCATTACGGACAAGGATTATCCTGCTGACGAACAGCTCATGACCGACGACCAGATGCTGTTCGCCGTCGAACCCAGCTTCAACATTCATAAGAAGTACACCCTGGGTGTTTCTTATGAATACCACGATCCGGACCGCGAAGTACATAAAGACGACTTCCAGTTCCTGGGCATGAACCACTACCTCTACCCCACCATGAATACGGAAATCGTTATCTGGTACGGTTACAACTTCACCGACACCGACGAAACTCCGTTTGGCAAGGCAAGGTTTTCCCTCGGTTTGAGCGGCAAGGCTAGTTTCTAACAAGACCGCTCGGCTCTATCGCATAATAAAAAATGTGATATCGCCTCGCTCTCGCAATCGCCCTCGGTTAACACCCGAGGGCTTTTTGCTCACAGAAAACCGCTCGCGCCCAATCTAGACCGCTTGCGCCCAATCTTAAAAGTTTAAATAACCGTATAAAAGTCGGGCGACAAGCTCGGCTTTTTCTCACTAGCCGGGCCACTGAACTTTGTTCAGTGAACTAAGGCTCGTTCGCCCAAAACTAGCCTTCTTTTAAATTCCCCTTATATGTAAAAGACGGCTCGGTAAACCGAGCCGTCTTCAAATACGCCAAAGGATTTTACTACTGGCCCAAGTACTTACGGCCGATACCGAATTCATCCTTGTATTCGATGTAATCCGGAACAAAGTCCTTCGCATAAGAGAAGCTTACGTTCACAGAGCACTGGAATTCGTTCATCAACTTGCCCTTGCCCTTGAAGCTCTGCTTCTTCTTTTCGATCTTTTCCTGACCCTTCTTGCCTACGAGGACTTCAGCTTCGCACCAGCCGCTGTTACCCTTGGCAAAGACTTCCTTGCCGTCGGTAGAGACGAGCTTGATCTTGCTCGGGTCGAGTTCAGTGTTGTTACCCGTAGAAGCCCAGAACTGGAGTTCAGCAGAAAGAGAACCCGGAGCCATCTTGAGGGTCGGCATAGCCATGACATAGCCCCACTTGTCCACGCGGCGGCTGACCGGTTCACCGATCTGTTCACCGAAGATCAAGAAGTAACCGCGAGTACCCTTACGGCTCTTGTTCAAAGCAGCCTTCACGTCGGCATTTTCCGGTGCCATTTCGGCAATCTTCATAATCTGGTATTCGCTCACCACCGGGTCAGATTCGCCCACGGCTTCGGAGAGGTTCTTGGCAACGTAAGCGTTTTCAGCTTCGGTGCGGATAGCCTTCACGGCAGCTTCACCAGCACCCTTGGCCTTTGCAGTCACCAAAGCGGTGTCAATCTTTGCGAAAGCGTTCACGATGGTACCGTAATCCATGCCTTCCTGGGAAGCCTGCATCTTACCGATGTTGGCAAGCGTCGTCACATATTCCTGGACAACATCTGCATTCTGGACTTCAGCCATGTTCACGGAAGCCTTGTCGAAGTAACCATTGATAAGGTCGCTGTTCAGGTCCTTCTTGGCTTCAGTTTCGGCGGCACGAACCAGGGCGAGCGTGAAGTTATCATAGAATTCATCGGACATGCTACCCTTCTTCTTAGCCTCAAGGTAAGAATTGATAGCGTTGCGATAACGACCTTCCTTAAGGTGTTCGTCACCGCGCTTTTCGTTAGTACCCTTACAGCCGACCATCGTGAATGCGACGGCGGCAGCCAGAGAGGCAATAAAGAGTTTTTTCATTTGATTTTCCTTCAACTGAGTGATTTTGTTTTGTAATAATACCTTTTTTCCTAGGAATTTAATTCCGAGGATTATTCTTTCTAAAAATAATTAAATAAATTTATGTTATACTTTATCTATAGGTAAATTTTTATTTGGAGTATTGAGCAGGAATGAACATCCTTGTCGTAAGCCCCGAGGCCGGAAACTGGCGAAAAACCAGCCCTCTGGCAACTGCGGTTAACCGCATGACCGACGCTTTTGCAAGCGCCGGAACTACGGTTCTTACCTGTTCTCCGTTCTTCAGGAACCTCATGGTTGACGTAGACAGCTACAGCTGCGTTTACAGCGGCGTCGAAAAGCTGCAGGGCAAGCCCTACGAAATCTGGGTTTCCGAAAAGGACCCCCTCCACACCTATATCTACAATGAAGAATACTTCGGCAGGCCCTATGTTTATGGGCCTCCCCAGAGCGCTCCGTATTCGGACAACCATATCCGGTTCGCATTCCTTGCATCGGCCGCTCTAGCCTATGCCGAAGAGACAAAATTTGAATGCAACGCCATTCTTGGCCACGAATGGGGCGGCGCCCTCGCCGGCGCCCTCGCAAAGACCACCTACCAGGCCTTCGCAAGCAAGATTCCGTTCTTCTTTACCGTCCACAACATCACCTACGACTTCCATATTCCTTCCAGCGAAATCGAAAAGATCGGTCTTCCCCGCAAGGATTACAATATGGACGGCTACGAGTTCTGGGGTAAAGTCAGCCTGCTCAAGGTGGGAATTCTGTACGCCACCAAGGTGCTGTTCCCCTCGCCCGGCTACCGCGACGCCATGCTGAACACCAACCTGCCCGGTGGCATCAGCGGATTCTTGAACAGGAACGCCGACAAGCTCATCGGCGTACAATTCGGCGTCAGCTACCAAGTCTGGGACTTCAACAAGGACAACCTCCCCATCAAGGAAGCCAAGGCAAAAGCCCGCGCACAGTTGCAATCTCAGCTGGGCGTAGACTTCGACGGCAAGTTGGTTCTTTACGTGCACCTGGACGAAGAAGCGGGCAACACCTCTGAAACCTTGGCCACCATCCTTTCGGACATCGCGCGTCTTGACATATTCATTATCGTAGGCATTTCGTCCAGAAACGGAGAATGGACCTACTACCAGGATTTCGCCAAGCAGTATCCAGACACCATGTACGTCCAGGATTTGGATTCTGAACTGCAAGACAGCACCATACAACTGCGCGACACCCTCGCCGGCTCCGACGCCCTCTTCGCAGCGAACCTCCGCGAGCCTTCGTCTTCGATTATCCTTAAAGCCATGGCTGCAGGAACGCTCCCCGTTACCGGGCGCACCGTAGGCGTATCTACGATGCTCACCCACTATTCCCTGGAAACCGCCGGCGAAGCAAACGCATTCTTGGCAGACGACGCCAACGCGCCACACCAAATGCTGCGTTGTGTAAAAGACGCCGTAAACGTCTACAAGACCGAAGTGGCCGACTGGGACAAGTGCGTCGTAAACGCATACAGCGGATTCCATTACGAATGGTGCAGGACTATCTCCAAATACCTGCTCATTTTCGGCGAATTGGGACTTTAGGTCTCTTTTGGCAAGCTTCGGTTACACTCTTTTACTCGTTCTAACCGCCGCCATCTGGGGGTCGGGCTTTGTAGCCCAAATTGAGGGCAACGCCTTCGGGCCGTTCACCTTTTCGTGCATACGCTGCTTTATCGCGGCAGGCTTTTTGGCCCTGACTTTCAAGATTCTTGACATTTTCGGCAAAAGTCCGCGCAGGCCACACAACCGCGAAGAGCGGATTCTACACTGGAAAGCCGGATTCTTTTGCGGGCTCGCCTTATGCACGGCCATGAACTTGCAACAGCTGGGAATGTATCTCGGCACCTCCGCCGGAAAGTCCGGATTCCTCACAGCATGCTACATCGTACTTGTGCCCGTTGTAAGATTAATCCTCGGTCATCGCATTTCGGCAAAGACGTGGGCTTGCGTCGTCATCACGACCTTCGGGCTTTACCTGCTCTGCATCAAGGACGGTTTTTCGCTGGAACTTTCGGATGGTGTTTCGCTGCTGTGCGCTCTCGCCTTTTCAATCCATATTTTGGTCATCGACAAGTTCGTGAACAAAGTCGACCCGATTCGAGTTTCGGCGATTCAGTTCCTCACTATCGGCGTTTTGACGGCACCGCTCATGATTGTTTTCGACATGAAATTCCCTGTTATGGACTTTAGCACGATTGCTGCCGCGCTTGTCAATCCAAGAGCAGTTGCGGGCCTCTGCTTTGCCGCCTTCTGCTCTAGCGGAATCGCCTACACGCTACAGATTGTTGCTCAAGACAAAGTAACCCCCACCATCGCCTCGCTTACGATGAGTCTAGAATCGGTATTCGCCGTATTTGCGGGCTGGGCAGTTCTAGGGGAACAACTTTCAGCCCGCGAAATCTGCGGTTGCGCCATCATGATGGTCGCCATCGTTTTCGCACAACTTAGGCGCTAGCTTTCTTTTTTGCAGGCTTTTTAGGGGCAAGTAATTTCTTGAGCGAGAACTTTTTCTTGCGGCCAGATCCACGGCGCTTTTTCACAAACAACAAACCGCCCACAACCAGCACGACACCCACAAAAAGCGAGAGCAACGCACTGCGAGTGAACCCTGCGATAATATAGCTGACAAAACTTATCGACGCCACGCACAAGGCGTAAGGCAGCTGCGTTTTCACATGGCTCACATGGTTACATTCAGCGCCTGCGCTTGCCATGATTGTCGTATCCGAAATGGGTGAAATATGGTCACCGCAAACGGCACCCGCCATGCAAGCGGAAATCGAAATAATCATGAGACCAGGATCAACGCTAGAGAACGCGGCCACCACAATCGGAATCAAGATGCCAAACGTACCCCACGAAGTTCCTGTCGAAAAAGCAAGACCGATTGCCACCAAAAAGATGATAGCCGGCATAAAGTTCATTAAAGTTACAGCACTTCCCGAAACGATTCCCGCCACATAGTCCTTTGCGCCAAGCGTATCGGTAACGCCCTTCAGACTCCAGGCAAGCACAAGGATAATGATTGCAGGGACCATCGCCTTGAAACCTTCAGGCAAACATTCCAGGCACTTGTTGATTTTCAAAACCCGGCGACCCATGTACCAAACCACGGTCAGAAAGAATGCACCAAAGCTGCCAAGCACAAGTCCCACCGAAGCATCGCTTGCGCCAAAGGCTTCGACAAAACCCTTGTGAGCCTCTCCACTCGAAAAGAAGCCTCCCGTATAAACCAAGCCCGCCACGCAGAAGATGATCAGCACCACTATCGGGAAAATCAAATCGAGAACCGTTCCACGGGCTTGCTCGACATTCATTTCATCCATCTTGGCCGTAATTATGTCTGCAGCCGATTCGCTCCTTCTCATCGGCCCAAAATCGACCTTCAAAAGAACAAGGGCAAAAAGTGCCACAATCGTCAGTAAAGCATAGAAATTGAACGGAATCGCTTTCACAAAAAGACCAAGACCATCTTCGCCTTCGACAAAGCCCGTTACCGCAGCCGCCCAGGAACTCACCGGTGCGATAATACAAATCGGAGCCGCAGTTGCATCGATCAAGTAGGAGAGTTTTTCATGGCTGATCTTAAATTTATCCGTAACCGGACGCATCACGCTGCCCACCGTAAGGCAGTTGAAATAATCGTCCACAAAAATCAAGATACCAAGAACTATCGTCGCTATTTGCGCACCAACTTTAGTTTTGATATGTAACTTCGCCCAGTTTCCAAACGCCGCCGCAGCCCCCGACTTATTCATGAGGGCAACCATTGCGCCAAGCATCACCAAGAAAAACAGAATACCCACATTCCACGGGTCCGACACCTGTTTGACCATTCCGTTCTTGAATACCGCATCCAAAAATCCGGGAAAACTCCCCTGACTAATGAAAAGCCCCCCGATAAGGACGCCGATAAACAACGACGAATAGGCTTCTTTGGTAATGAGGGCTAGGACGATCGCCACAATAGAGGGGACTAACGCCCAAAAAGTGCCATGAAAAAAGGACAACGCTTCTACAGCTTGCTGTTCCATAATCTGATTCCTTGCTGAACATCGTAATTATAGTAAATCCTAAAAAAACAGCGAGCGCCGCGCCTTGTTGACAAAAATTAACGTAAAAAATCGGAACAAAAGTTTCCACTTTAAAAAAAAGAATGTATTTTATTTACACATTTACGAGTGCAGAATTCACTACACTCTAATTGGGATTGGATGTATGAACAAATATAAATATCTATTGCCAGCGGCAATTATTGCCGCCGGTTTTTGGGCATGCGGCGACGAAAACACGACCGCTACCGAATGTACCACAGAACAGTGTCTCATTGACAAATATGGCGAATTTAACGCAGATTCGGCAAATTTAGCCAATCAGCAGCCGCCTGTCGAGACAATCGACTTTGAAATCAACGAAGGGCCGAACGTGATTGACGTGCCGGCAGACTCATCGGGAGCCACCACCCAGGAACCGGGCTCAACACCGCAAGATTCCAACCAAACAGGCAACCCCGTTGACGTTCAAAACGACTCTATTCCAAATAATTCTTACACATCTTCAAGTTCTTTGACCACAGAACCGGTTGTTGCATCTTCGAGCAGTGGACACCATCATCACCGCTCTTCTAGCAGCTCTGTCGGCGACGTGAACCCCGTCGAATCCAGCTCCAGCGAAGAAGAAGTCATTCCGCCGACACCCGGCAACGACTTCGTGGAAGATCACCGCAGCGAATGTCAGATTGGCAACATTCCTACAAGCGTGGATAACGCGAAACTCCCCGACCCGTTCAAGGGTCTTGACGGCAAGCGTATTTCTAGCAAGGCCGATTGGAAGTGCCGTCGCGAAGAAATCGGCGCCATGTACGAAAAACTCATGTTCGGCGAAAAGCCGCGCAATCCCGAAAAGGTCGAGGGCAAGAAGTCCGGCAACAAATACACCGTCACCGTTACCGACAAGGGCAAGTCCGCCTCCTTCGACGTCACCATCAACAGTGCCGGCACCAAGGACAAGCCGAAGCCGGCCCTCATCGGCCTGGACCAGGGATTAGGCGCATGCGGAAGCCTCGGCTCCTCGACCAACGGCTTGGACATCGCCATGATAACCTTCAATACGAACAATGTCGCTCCCGAAAGCGGTGGCGGCAAGTTCTTCCAGCTTTACAACGGCGGCCAGGGCACCATTATCGCCTGGGCATGGGGCGTGAGCCGCCTGATCGACGCTTTGGAAAAAGACCCCGATGCAGGCATCGATGTCAAGCACCTGGCTGTTAGCGGTTGTTCCCGCCTGGGTAAGGCAGCCCTCGCCATCGGCGCTTTTGACGAACGCATTGCGCTCACCATTCCGCAGGAATCCGGTTCGGGCGGCGCATCGCTTTGGCGTGTAGGCGCCCAGGTCAACAGGCAGAAAGGCAAGCAGTTCGTGCAGGGCCTGGCCAGCGCTGGTTCCGAAGGCAAGTGGATGATTTCTAGCTTCAAGAACTACGACGGCAGGGAAAATACGCTCCCGTTCGACCAGCACATGCTCGTGAGCATGGTCGCCCCGCGTCCGCTCCTCATCCTCGATAACGCGGGCCAGGAATGGCTGGGCGAAGTGCCGTCTAACTACTGCGGTCAGGCTTCTCTCGAAACCTACAAGGCTCTCGGCGTGACGGAAAATTACACCTATAGCCAGGAAGGCGGCCACGCGCACTGTTCGCTCCCGAACGGACAGTTCGACGAAGTGAAGGACTTCATCAATAAGTTCCTGCTCGGCAAGGACGCCAAGACGGGTAAGATTGATTATTCCAAGAATACGCAGACAATCAACTTCAAGAAGTCCGAGTGGATTGACTGGGAAACTCCTGCGCTGAACTAAGATTCCTCTAGAAGACCAAACACCTCAAAGACCTTCGACGCAAGTCGGGGGCCTTTTTTGCATAACTTTTTTGCATATTTTTATGCGTTTTGCCCCATTGAGCCTTGACAAAACCCCTAAAAATTTCTCTATTTGGAGGCACATTTTTAAGTTTAACCCTTAACGGAGAAACAACATGCCTTGCGGAAAGAAAAGAAAGCGCAGGAAGATTGCGACTCACAAGCGTAAGAAGCGCCGTCGTCGTGACCGTCACAAAAAGAAACTTCGCTAATATCCGTTAGCATTCTATTGTGATTTCCTGTTAAAGACGGAGTGTAAAAGCTCCGTTTTTTAATTTTTTTTGTTTTACGGGCTTGCCCAAAGGAATCAAAAATGATTGATCGCAACAAGCACTTCCTCCGCCTCATGGACTGGAGCGAAGAAAAAATCCTGGAAACTATCGAAATCGCTTCTCGCCTGAAGGCAGAAGTCCACGCCGGCAAGGTGTCTGACCGTCTGCATGGCCAGAACATCGCCATGTTCTTCGAAAAGCCCTCGCTGCGAACTATCACCACATTCCAGGTGGGCATGAACCAGCTCGGCGGCCACGCCGTGTTGCTCGCACCCGATTCCATTGGCCTTGGCAAGCGCGAAAGCGTCAAGGACGTCGCCCGCTGCCTCAGCCGCTGGGTAAACGCCATCGTAGTCCGCTGCTTCAAGCAGGACCTGGTGGAACAGCTCGCCGAATACGGCAGCGTCCCCGTTGTGAACGCCTTGACCGACGACTACCACCCGTGCCAGGCAATCGCATTCGCCCAGATGATCAAGGAAAACCTCGGCGGATTCAAGAATGCCGACGGTAAGCCGAAGACCGTCGCCTTCATCGGTGACGGCAACAATGTGGCCAACTCGTTCCTCGCCCTCGCCTCCAAGGTGGGCATGAACTTCACGCTCGCCTGCCCGAAGGGCTTTGAACAGCCCGCCAAGGTGGTCGAAGAAGCTCAAGAAGGCTTGAAGAAACACGGCTGCCAGTACCGCGTATTCCACGATCCGAAGGAAGCCGTCAAAGACGCCGACATTCTCTATAGCGACGTGTGGGTCTCCATGGGTCAGGAAGGCGAAAAGGCCACCAAGCAGTCTCACTTCTTGCCGTTCCAGATCAACGACGAACTCCTGAAGCTCGCTCCGGCTCACTGCAAGGTCAGCCACTGCCTGCCGGCTCACCGCGGCGAAGAAATCACGGACTCCGTGATGGACAACCTCAACGTGAACATGAGCTTCGAAGAAGCCGAAAACCGCTTGCACGCTCATAAAGCCGTATTATGGCAAGTGATGCCTCCGTTCGCTAAATAAGCGGATTTCTCAGAAAAAATTTAAGCTCGGCGCTGCCGAGCTTTTCTAGTTGTCTGTTAAAATTTTTTAGATATCGTCTTCATCATCAGGGATTATTCCCGTCCGCTGAATTTCTTCGCAGTATTCAGTCATCTCCGGAGCAATGAAAGGGAGCGGGTTAAACGAGCTCGGCACAGCTATACGTTCTGTAATCGTATTGTCACCACAAGTCACATTCACAACCGCACCATCTTCCTCCACTTCACCTGCATCGACCTTAGCTTCTGCACAGAACGCATTAATAGAATCCAGAGGCATGGCCGGCAAGAAATCAAACTGGATGAGAGTCACAAGAGAATCCATTTTATACTCATACAAAGTTGTAATCGACCCCGAATCCGGCTGAACAGCAACCATCTCAAAAGCGGTTCCCGTTTTTTGGGTAATCTTGCAAGTGGCTTTGCCAGAAGTTGAAAAAGCATTCGGGTTCGGGTCATCAATCACAGGCGTTTCGTTTGAACCAGGTTCCTCCGGAAGATTTACATCACTATTTTCCGACAGGTACGCATTCATCGTTTTACAGACTTCTTTAGCAGATTCCAAAGCTCCATCAAAGCCAATTTCGGCACCAGCGATTTCATGAATCTTCATGGTCCGGCCATCACATGTTACAGTCGCATTCTTCGTTAAAGCCTCTTGCTTGTTCGATTCACATAGCGACTGAATCATTGCTTCCGGCACAGATTCGTCGTATTCGGTCACGTAATCATTTTCTGCTTGTCCACCTGCTATTGTAGTCGTAATCGTTGTCTTCGCACCATCCTCTTTCATTTTTATGACAAAGGAATTAGCGGAAAGTTTTTCTACTGAACAAGGAACTTCGGTAGATGTATTCGCAGAAACAGGATCTGTTTTTACAATGGAACTATTAGCATCATCACCATTTGTTGTACCAGACTGTTCCGAGACATTGTCCTTAGGTTGTTCATCGTTTTTTGGCGATGTAGAACTGTCAGAATCGCAAGCGGTAAAAACCAAGGCCACTATAGCGGCGGACAGGAATAGTTTTTTGAGCATATAACCCCCTTTTCGGATTAAAAATTCACCTTCTTAATATAATATATCTTTTCTATATTTGCACGCGAAAATGTTCAAGGAGCAAGATATGTCTTTTATCCAGGAACTTAAGGAAAAGGTTTTAGGCGGTTACGAAATCAACCGCGAAGAAGCAATCAAGCTTTTAGGTGAAAACCTCAACGAACTCACGAAAGCCGCCAACGAAATCCGCGAAAAATTCCACGGCAACGACTTTGACTTCTGCTCGATCGTGAACGCCCGCAGCGGCCGCTGCTCCGAAAACTGCAAGTACTGCGCCCAGAGCAGCTACTACCACACCGGAGCCCCCGAATACAAGCTTCTCAGCGCCGACGAAATCGTTGCTGACGCGAAGAAGAAAGAAGCCGCAGGCATTCCGCGTTACTCCATAGTCACCTCAGGCCGCACGCTCTCGAACCGCGACGTGGAACAGATCAGCGAAGCCATTCGCCGCCTCAAGAAAGAAACCAAACTTTCCGTATGCCTTTCGGCAGGACTCTTGAACAGAGAACAGTTCGACAAGCTCAAAGAAGCAGGCCTCACTCGCTTCCACAACAACCTGGAAACTTACCGCAGGCACTTCCCCGACGTGTGCACCACACATACCTACGACGACAAAATCGGCGCACTCCAGAACGCACTTGCCGCAGGTCTTGAAATCTGCAGCGGCGGCATCATGGGCCTCGGCGAAACCATGGAAGACCGAATCGACATGTGCCTCGATCTCCGCAAACTCGGCGTCAAGTCCACACCGGTGAATGTGTTGAACGCCATCCCGGGCACGCCCTACGAGAACCTCCCGAAACTCACGAACGATGAATTCTGCCGCATCGTGGCCATTTACCGATTTATCAACCCGAAGGCATTCATCCGCCTCGCGGGCGGCCGCGGCGTCTTGGGCGACGACGGCAAGCGCGCCTTCAAGAGCGGCGCAAACGCAGCCATCACCGACGACATGCTCACCACCGCCGGTGTCAACAGCTGCAAGGACTTCGAGCTGGTGAAAGGGCTCGGCTTTACCCCGCACGGGTTTATCGGTTAGCACCGACTATTCCAACTTGGAATATCGAAAATAAAGAAAAACGTACCACTTTAAAAATAAAGTGGTATATTAATGATTGAGCCCTTCTGGTGGATAAGAAGCGCCGGCATCGCAGCCGTTCCAGTCAGCAATCGCGAGCCGCAAGTCTCTAGACGAGACAGACCCACCAGAGCGGCTTTTTTTTGTACTCCATTTTCCCGGACACCATGCGCTCCGGGAATTTTTTTTCATTCTTTCGCAGGTTAATCCATGAATATGACAACGTGCTTTCACTCTCGTGTAAAAGCGAAGCTGTCCAATTTAGTGAGAATGACAAAAAGGACTGCATCGCTGCAGTCCTTTGAATGTTTTGGACCCTATCGCGCTTTCGCGCTCCAGGGTGACTCTTGAGGAGTGGATTGCTTCGGGGCTTCTCGCCCCTCGCAATGACGTTCACTTCCTACTGCCTACCGTCTACTTCCTACTACACTTCTTCAATAGAAGCATGGTACTCTTGCAGGCTCTTCACTGCACCATGTCCGTTACGAGCGGCGGCGATGCCCTTCACGGTGTTGTACGCACCGGCGAGGGTCGTGATGTAAGGAACCTTGTACTTGATGGCGGCCTTGCGGATGGCGCTTTCGTCCTTGATGGCGTCGCGCTTTGCCCACGGCGTGTTGATGATGAGGTTCACCTGCTTGTTCAGGATGATGTCGAGGACGTTGGGGCGGCCTTCGGCAATCTTGTTCACCACTTCGCACTTGACGCCGGCGGCTTCGTAGAACTTGGCGGTACCTTCGGTAGCGTAAATCTTGAAGCCGAGCTTCTGGAATTCCTTACCGATTTCGATGGCCTGTTCAGACAAGTTAACCTTATCGGACAAGCTAATCAGCACGGCGCCTTCGTTCGGGAGGAAGGAACCTGCGGCTTCCTGGCTCTTGTAGTAAGCGAGGGCGTAGTCGTCGGAGAGGCCGAGCACTTCGCCGGTGGAGCGCATTTCGGGACCGAGAACCGGGTCCACCTTCGGGAACTTGTCGAAGGGGAACACCGCTTCCTTGGCGCCGTGGTGGTTGAACTTCTTATCCTTGAGCTTGAGGTCTTCGAGCTTGGCACCGAGCATCAGGCGGGTAGCGAGACGGGCCATCTGGGTATTGCAAACCTTAGAGACCAGCGGCACCGTGCGGGATGCGCGCGGGTTTGCTTCGAGGACGAACACCTTGCCATCTTCAATGGCGTACTGCATGTTCATGAGGCCGCAAACGTGGAGGGCTTCTGCAATCTTGCGAGTGTAATCCTTGATGGTTGCCAAGTTTTCCTTGGTGATGGTCACCGGTGGGATGATGCAGGCGGAGTCACCGGAGTGGACACCGGCAAGTTCCACGTGTTCCATCACGGACGGGATGTAAACGTGTTCGCCGTCGGAGAGGGCGTCGGCTTCGCATTCGAGAGCGTTGTGGAGGAAGCGGTCGATGAGGAGCGGACGGTCCGGGGTCACGCCCACGGCCTTCGCCACGTATTCGCGGAGCATGTTCTCGTCGTAGATAACTTCCATGCCGCGGCCGCCAAGCACGAAGCTCGGGCGGATCATCACCGGGTAGCCGCCAATCTGCTTGACGCAAGCGAGGGCTTCGTCGATGTTCGTGGCCATGCCGCTTTCCGGCATCGGGATGCCGAGCTGGTCCATCATCTTGCGGAACAGGTCACGGTCTTCGGCGATGTCGATGGAATCGATGCTCGTACCGAGAATCTTGACACCTTCGTCGCTCAAAGCGCGGGCGATGTTCAGCGGAGTCTGGCCACCGAACTGCACGATGACGCCAGCCGGCTTTTCCTTGTGGTAAATCTGGAGAACGTCTTCGAGGCAGACCGGTTCGAAGTACAGCTTGTCGGAGGTATCGTAGTCGGTAGAAACCGTTTCCGGGTTGCAGTTCACCATGATGGTTTCGTAACCCATTTCGCGGAGGGCCATGGCAGCGTGGCAGCAGCAGTAGTCGAATTCGATGCCCTGGCCGATTCTGTTCGGGCCACCGCCGAGAATCATAATCTTCTTCGGGTTGGTGGAAGCGGTAGATTCGTCCTTGCTGTTGTAGGTGCTGTAGTAGTAGTACTGGTCCTTCACGCCGCTCACCGGCACGGCACACCAGCCTTCGACCACGCCGAGTTCCGTACGCTTCTTGCGCACATCCTTTTCGCGGATGCCGAGAATCTTGGCGATGTACTTGTCGCTGAAGCCGTCCTTCTTGGCCTTGATGAGGAGTTCATCGGAAGGCAGGCGACCCGGAGTCTTGAGCATTTCTTCTTCGAGTTCCACGAGTTCGCGCATCTGCTGCACGAAGTAAGCCTTTTCGTAGGTGGAAGCGAAGATTTCTTCATCGGTTGCACCCTTACGGAGGGCTTCGTACATCTGGAAGTGACGTTCGGAGCTCGGGGTCTTGAGCATTTCAAGGAGTTCTTCCTTGCTCTTCTTGTTGAAGTCCTTGGCAAAGCCGAGGCCGGAACGACCGTTTTCGAGGCCGCGGATAGCCTTCTGGAGGGTTTCCTTGTAGGTCTTGCCGATAGCCATGACTTCGCCCACGGCCTTCATCTGGGTGCCGAGGCAGTCATCGACGCCGCGGAACTTTTCGAATGCCCAGCGAGCGAACTTGAGCACAACGTAGTCACCGCTCGGGGTGTACTTTTCGAGGCTTCCGTCGCGCCAGTACGGAATCTGGTCGAGGGTGAGGCCTGCGGCGAGCTTTGCAGAAATGAGGGCGATCGGGAAGCCGGTAGCCTTGGAAGCAAGGGCAGAAGAGCGGCTGGTACGCGGGTTGATTTCGATAATCACCACGCGGCCCGTCTTCGGGTCGTGAGCGAACTGCACGTTGGTACCGCCAATCACGCCGATGGATTCCACAATCTTGAAGGCCTTTTCCTTCAGTTCTTCTTCGAGCTTCTTGTCAATGGTGAGGAACGGGGCTGCGCAGAAGGAGTCGCCGGTATGCACGCCCACCGGGTCGATGTTTTCGATGAAGCAGATGGCAATCATCTGGTTCTTGGAATCGCGGACCACTTCAACTTCGAGTTCTTCCCAACCGAGAATGGATTCTTCGATGAGGCACTGGTGCGTCATGGAGAGTTCAAGACCGTTACTGCAAATGGTGCGGAGTTCTTCCACGTTGTAGCAGAAACCGCCGCCTGCACCGCCCATGGTGTATGCCGGGCGAACCACCACCGGGTAGCCGATTTCTGCAACGATCTTTTCGGCTTCTTCCACGGAGTGGCAAATGCCAGAGCGCGGAGTGTCGATGCCGAGCTTCTGCATGGTTTCCTTGAAGATTTCACGGTCTTCGCCGCGTTCGATAGCGTCGAGGTTCACACCGATGACCTTCACGCCGTACTTGTCCAGCACGCCAGCCTTGCTCAGGGCAGAGGCGAGGTTCAGGCCGGTCTGACCGCCCAAGTTCGGGAGGAGGGCCTGCGGGCGTTCCTTTTCGATAATCTGGGTGAGGCGGGCGACGTTCAGCGGTTCGATGTAAGTGGCATCGGCCATGACCGGGTCTGTCATGATGGTAGCCGGGTTGGAGTTCACGAGCACAATCTTGTAACCCTGTTCGCGCAGGGCCTTGCAAGCCTGGGTGCCGGAATAGTCGAATTCGCAAGCCTGACCGATCACGATCGGGCCAGAACCGATGATAAGGACTTTGTCGATGCCTTCAATCTTCATTTTGTTTTCTCCGTTTGTCTAATTATTAAATCCTAAAAAAAAAGCTGAACTAAAAAGTCCAGCAAAATCAGAAAAACTATTAACCTTGGAAAAACCCGTTGCAGTTGCGCAGTGGATTGCGCAGGTCTCGCAGCTCTGGGGCTTCGACATTGCAAGATTTTTGTTCATCTTCCTGTCTAATTCGCTCAAGGTTTAAACTTGCGCAAATATAGACAAAAATTGTAAGCCTTTCAAGGCGAAAAACAAAAAATGAAAAATAATTTCGACTTACGGTTCGCCAGCAGGATCAGCCGCCGGTTCTTCCTTAACGCAATCCGGAGCATTCGGATCCACAGTGCAGTGGTCATCCGATTCTGTGCTTGCCGTGCCACAACCGACAAACGCAAGGGCCAAAGCCAAAATTGAAGCAAAACCGATAAGTTTACGGATCATAAATCCTCGCTATTTAGTTGACAATCAACAAGATAACAAATAAAACGCTGTTGGCAGGACTTAGAATTCAGATACCCCCCTCAAAACACAAAAAAAAGCACCCGGGAAATCCCGAGTGCAAAAGCAAATCGCTTTAGAGCAAAATTACTTCTTAGCAACCTTGGTCTTCTTAGCGGTTTCCTTGAGGCCAGCACCGACCTTGAAGGAAACAGTCTTGGAAGCCTTGATCTTGATCGTAGCACCAGTCTGCGGGTTGCGGCCGGTACGTGCAGCACGTTCCTTAACAGTGAAGGTACCGAAACCGATCAGCTGAACGAGACCGTCCTTCTTGATACCAGCGGTGATACCGTCGAGAACGGCGTCAACAGCGCGGCCAGCGGCAGCCTTGGATTCAATGCCAGCTTCCTTGTTAGCGAGGATGGCGTCGATGAGATCTTGCTTATTCATTTTATTAACTCCTTGAGTAGGTTAAGAATTTTATAGTGATATTATACTTTTTTTTTTGCGTTGCGGCACACTTTTTTTGAAAATTTTTTGAAAAATCCTTATAAAATCAAGCCTCGGGCGGTGGTTCGCCTTCAGACTCTACAATCGTGTCTGCTTTCTTCTGAATTTTATCTAAGTACACCAGACACAAACAAGTGAATGGAATCGCAACGATCAAGCCGAGGAAACCAAGCAACTTTCCCCAGATAGAAAGCGACAGGAGAATGCCTACGGGCGGCAAATCCATCGACGATCCGACAATCTTCGGGACAAGAATCATGTCTTCGATAATTTGCACCACCAAATAAATCGCAGCAACGATAGCGGCCACTTCCCAGAAGGGCATTCCCTTGTCAAGAGCATAGACCACTGCCAGCAGTAAGGCCACAGGGATTGTCGCCAGCTGCAGATACGGCACCATGTTGAGCGCGCCAGAGAAAAGTCCAAAGGCGACTCCCATAGGCAGTCCGATGATTCCAAAACCGATTGCATACAAAATACCAACCGTCAACGCGACCAAGGATTGCGCACGGAAATAGCTACCCATGAACACGTCCATCTTCTTTGCGAAATCAGACGCGCCCTCTTTATACCTTGTCGGAAACAGTTTCTTGATACCGCCGCGAAGCTTAGGCATATCAAGCATAATGAACACGAGATACATAAAGATAAGGATTGCACCGGAGAGCCACACAAACAAATTAGAAGTCTTGGCAAGCACGTTCCATGCACTCGGCAAAACCTTTCCGGCCACGGACTGCGCCGCATTCCAGAAGTCGAGAGTCTGCATAGCGACGGCAACCTTGTTCCAAGAAATGAACGTCTTTATTTCTTGCCACAAGTTTTTCGGCACGAACATCGACAAGCGTTCGGCCCACGTGGAATCGTTAAACAGCTTTGGAATCAATTCGCCAAGGTGCCTGATTTCGCCCACCACCATCGGGATAAAAAGCCACAAGGCTCCACCCACCACAAGAATCATGAGCGTAAGCACTACTATGACAGCGATAATGCGGAACCTGACCTTGTTCTGGATTTTTGTAACCAGCGGATCAAAAATGTAGGCGATCAGGAACGCCGCAAAAAACGGAGCGAGCACACCACTCAAGTAATGCAATACCCAAAGCAGAATGCCAACGCCGGCAGCCATTATCACGAGCCGCATCACACGGTCAATAGTCCAAATTCTACGCATTTTACTTACCATTCTTCTTTCTGTATTCTAAAGGTTTTACGCCATAGACTTTGGCAAAATTCTTTTCAAACGCCCCAGATTTTTTTTCACCTACGGCAAGCGCGACTTCGGCAATAGACTTGTCCGAGTTCTTCAATATACCAGCGGCCTTTTCCATTCGGGATTTTAGGTCTTCCTGGTTTTTCTGACGTTTCGCGACACAACCTTTGGAATTCCGAACCACCAGGGAAATCACGCCCGCATACACCAAGACCACAACCACCAAAGCCACATACATCAGGGCCTTGAATGTGCGGTTTTCGCCCCACAACTTGATGGAACGTATGACAATGTCATCAGGAATACCCAACATGGTTCCTTCGCCATTACAGATTTCAAAGAACATGCCACGATTCATGTAACGCAAACCATCGTCTTCTTCGAGGCCTTGCATGGCAAGCCACCATTCGGGGACCTTAAAGTCAAGCATCGAAACGGAGGCGCGGCTCACGCGGTCGCGAATAATCACCGGAGCCTGAGCCACCATGGGGCGATAGCTCTGGTACACATTCTTTTTACTGTACACCGGGTCGTCGTTCAAGATCTTAATGCCGACGCGCTGCATACGTCCCGTTTCAACATCGATGACTAGCGAGTCAAAATCCGAGAAATCGAAGAACCCGGTCGCCGGGCGGTTGTTCACCGAAAGAAGGTTGATTCCGACACCTGCATAAGGGTAAGCCATACCCGAACGTATATTCACACGAACCGAGATAACGGAATCCTGATTAGAAAGTTCTACTGTCGAGAATCCACCCACGTTTGCGTCAGAAACGGCGTACACCTGATAAGTGCCACCCGGGAACAGAATCTGTTCTGATGCGCTGAACTTGACGAACAGGCAAATCCATACGGCGACAGCAACTACAAGCGTAGCTGTTGCGATGACGATTTTCTTCATGCCTTAGGTTCCGCCTTTTTATTTTCGTTTTCTTTGTTGTAGGAATGCGTACGGCCAATGGCCACGATCATCAGTCCAAGCATAATGAACATCACGACGCCAAAAGAAAAATTACTGACACCCTTGGCCATTACGGAATACAATTTGAGCGAGAACTTTTTACCACGAGGTTGATTCCAACCAGGAGCAAATTCGACACGAGCCACCGTTTCTTGATGTCGACGATTCAGCGTACGGTCCACATGTTCGTCGTCAAACCAGAAATCCGGCGTATAGAACTGTTCAAAGGGAATGGCGATCCGTTGGCGTCCCTTGGTCAGCGGAATTTCCTTCATGAGCAAACGGAAGGTGCGGGGTTTCTGGATGTCGGTCACATCCGGATCAAACGTCCAGACCTTCACCAGAATTTCGTCCGTGCCGCTAGATTCCAAATCAAAAATCAGGGAGTCCACGAACGTCCAGTTACGGTACAGCGCTTCTTCTCCACGACTCAAATCGAACAGAAGTCCGCACCAGGCGCTTTTCGTAGTATCGGCCCCCAGCATGCAGCTAAAGTCCAAGGAGGAATCTGCAAGTGCGAACGAAGTCTCAGAAAAGCCTCCATCCGTCCTATCGTCATATTCAAAGACAGTGGCCCCGTCATGCAACGGGAACACGTTATCGGCAAAATGCCTATCGGGCAAGGCGAGGTACGCCACAATAACTGCAGCCGCAATCGCCACTATAATGATATAGGTTTTAGTCATTGGAATCGGGTTCCAGAATCGGTTTCAAATGAAGGCTGTACTGCACCAAGTCCAGCGGATCTTCATCAGGCATTTTTTCGCCAAACAGTTTATTAATCAAGGCGTCAAGAGCACGGATAAAGAAGAAATGATGTTTGCCTTCTTTCGTTACCTGCTGGAACGGGTGTTCCAAGGTGCGTTTCAAAAGCGTAATCGTCATGGAAGGCGGCATATGGAACATCTTGCAGCAAGTGGTGACCTTGCCGTCGTAACCGTAATCCGGAAGTTTGCCTGCAGCAAGCGGTTCACCGTGGTCAATGCAACACGGATTTTCGCAAGCCGGGTCTTGCACGTTCTTGGCAAGCAAGGCCTTGAGCCAAAGCTCGCGGGACTTGTCAGTTAAGTCGCTGCGAAAAGCCATGGTCTGGTCGCACGGAAAAAACGTTGAATAGCACTTGGGGCAAATGCGCAAGTCCAAATGTTGGAACTTGATTTCTGCCACCTCCGATTTGCAATAAGGGCATATACTCATATGATTGAATATAGTTATTTCTATATTTAGAGTATGGCTAAAGTTGTACAGATTACCGCTGAAAATTTTGAAACCGAGGTCGCGCAGGCCTCTGAGACCCGCGCCGTAGCAGTCCTTTTCTCCTCTGCAGAATACCCCGACTGCGCACCGTATTCCCAATTGCTGGGCTCGCTTTCGACCAGCATGGACTTTACGCTTGGCGTCGTGAGTTGCGACGAACGCGAAAACATGCAGCTGATCCAGGCGTTCCGCGTGCGCTCGGTGCCCGAAGTTCACATTGTCGAAAAGGGCCAGATTGCAGATGTAATCCAGGGCGTGCTCCCCGAAGCAGACCTCAAGAAGCGTCTCGAAAAGTTCTTCGTGAGCGACGAAGCACGCTTCCAGATGGCCCTGGAAGATGCCATTGCACAGAAGAATTTTGACCAGGCGCTCCCGATGCTCGACGAAGCGCTTGCCAAGACCCCCGACGACAAAAAGCTGCAGCTCTTGTGGGCCAAGGCAAGTCTCGGCATGGGCGACACCGAAAAAGCCAAGGAAGTTCTTGCCAAGTTCACCGAGGCCGACGACCAGTACCGCGAAGCAAAATCGCTGCTGGAACTCCTTGACTTCCACGCCGAAGCCGCCAAGAAAGACGTGCAGGGCAAAGAAGCGATCGTGTACCACGAAGCTTGCAAGCTCGCCTGTAGCGAAGATTTTGAAAGTGCCTTGCAGGCATTCCTGAACTTGTATGTAGAAGCTCCGGAATGGAACGACGGCGCCGCGAAGAAGGCGATGCTTACTTTGTTCGGAGTCTTGGGTCCGAAGCACGAACTCACGTGGAAATACCGCGCCAAACTCAACACGATGATGTTTATCTAATGAATCTTGATTTTAACCGCAGATTATCTATCGCCCCGATGCTCGACTGCACCGACCGTCACGAACGGTATTTCTTGCGGTTACTGTCGAAACACATCCTGCTTTACAGCGAAATGGTGACGACCAACGCGCTGCTGCATACCGACCCGGACCAGTTCCTGCGCCATCAGGAATTCGAATACCCCGCGGTGTTGCAGCTGGGCGGCAGCAATCCTGCCGATTTGGCCAAGTGCAGCAAAATGGTCGAAGAATCGGGATTCCAAGAAGTCAACCTGAATTGCGGCTGCCCTTCGGACCGCGTGCAGAACGGAAACTTCGGTGCCTGCCTCATGAAAGACAAGAACCTGGTCGCCGACTGCTTTAAGGCGATGCAAGACGCCGTGAGCATTCCCGTGTCTATCAAATGCCGCATCGGTGTCGACGAATTTGACTCTTGGGAATTCTTCCGCGACTTTGTAGGCACCATCGCCGATGCGGGCTGCCGCGTGTTCATTGTTCATGCCCGCAAGGCGTGGCTCAAGGGCTTAAGCCCTAAAGAAAACCGCGAAGTTCCTCCGCTACACTACGACTTTGTGCACAAACTAAAAGCCGAAATGCCGCAACTAAACATTTCGATTAATGGCGGCATCAAGACGCTCGACCAGACGCTTGAACAGCTTCTGGATTTAGACGGCGTAATGGTTGGCCGCGAAGCTTACGAAAATCCGTGGTTCCTGCTCGATGCCGACGAAAGAATTTTCAACGACACTTCCGCAAAAAAGCCCGAAAGTCGCAAAGCGCTGCTCGAAGCCTACCTCCCCTATGTGGAAATGGAAGCGGCCCGCGGAACACCCGCCACTATTTTAGTGCGCCATATTTACGGGCTCTTTAACGGCAAACCAGGTGCTCGCAAGTACCGCCAGTACCTCGGCGAAAATGCCCCCAAAACAAACAACCCCGCGGAAATGATCCGCAGGGCTATGGACTTGGTTACAGAACCTTAAGTTCTACTTGATTAGAACAAAGCAATGCTATACGGAGCGAGAGCACCCTCCACAGATTCAACCGCCGAGGCCTTGCCGTCCTTGACAACAAAGACCTTTTCGTTGGCATAGCTGCGGTCACCCACATAAACAACGCCACCCTTTACAGCAAGAGAACCTTCGGCATCGACAATGCCTTCTACCGTGGAGGCCTTCTTTGCAGCAAGGTCAATCTTGGCAAGAGGTACATCGCCATAGGCCTTGTAAATGGCGGCATAGGCAATTCCGTCTTCAGCAGCAAAAGAATAAATACCACCACCAAGAGTCTTGCCTGACACGACCAGTTCAGACTTCTTTTCGGCAATGTTCACCTTTTCAATACCGCGTTCTTCATCGGCATCGGTGCCATAAGCGGCATTGTATTCGCCCTGGCTTGCCACATAAAGGCTACCATCAAAGAACGTCATGGCAGTGGGGTTCTTCTTCAGCAGCTGCACCGTATCCTTTAGGTCACCCGTGGATGCGTCATAAATGGCAAGGAGTCCCTGAGGATAAGTCGTTACCCAAGTAGCCGGATCCGACGTGTAGCGCTGCATCAGCACATAAAGCTTACCACCGTTCAGTTCGATGTCGGCCACATAAGGAGATGCTTCACCTTCGTAAGCAAAATCCGTTGTCTTGATAGACTTAGAAATCTTGCCATCCTTGGTAGAAATCTTTACAAGGGAGTCTGCATTCTGGAGAGCAACCCAGGCGTTTTCGCCGTCGAAAGCCAGGTCAACCGGGTTTGCGTTATCGTCCAGCGAAATCTGCCAGACAACAGCTTCTGCACCCTTTTCTTCAAGTTCCTTGGAATTCAACTTCGTGATATTGTCCGCCTTCATACGTTCGAGAACATACAAATCGGAACCGTTTGCAATCACCTTGGAATCCTGGAAGAACGCGATGCTCTTTTCAGATATTTTTTTACCGTTGATCACCCAGCGAAGTTCGCCCGTAGTATAGTCAGAGCCAAACACAGCTGCCGTTACCACATCTCCAGCAGAAGAGCTACTGACTTCCTCGACAGAAGAAGAACTTTCGTCCTTAGCAGAGGAGCTGCTCTCATCCTTCACAGCGGAAGAACTGCTTTCGTCCTTAGCCACAGAACTGCTGCTTTCATCCTTTGCGACAGAGGAGCTGCTTTTGTCCTTTGCAACAGAGGAACTGCTTTCAGCCTTGACGCTAGAGCTGCTAGCGTCGTCGTTGGACGAAGAGCTGAGTTCAGCATCGTCGCCGACGACTAACACCGTAGAGCTAGAATCGTCACCGCAGGCCACGAGACCGAACGCAAGGCTTGCCAAGGCAGCGCCCGCGATAAGTTTATTTTTCATCTGTTTCATATTTTTCCTTTTCTGGCTTTACGCGTTTAGCGCGGGGGCTAGAACCCCTGTATGATTGTGAACTTGTATTCTCGCCCAGGCATAGGGAAGGGCGTATAGAAATTTCGATACTTTTCGTCGGTAATATTATCCACGGTAAAAGTCAAACGGGTTTTATCGAACGGATAATACGCAAGATTTGCTCGGTGTGTTGCCACGGCAGGCTGATCCATCTTATTCGCTCGATCACTATATATTACGCTTCGCCACTGCGAAGTCCACGCAAAATCAAAATGCAGCGGCAAGTGGAGTGTCGCCTCGGCAAAATAGTCGCGTGCAGGCTCACCAGGAAGCATATTACCATGATACGTATTAGAATTGCTCCGGTCTTCTGTTTTTTGGAAGGTCGCCCGCAACAGCACATCCAAGAATTTTGAAGGGCTGCTATTGAGTTCAAATTCCGCACCGCGCACAAGTGACCGAGCCACATTTTCGGCGCGCAAAAGTTCCACCGAAATAACCCAACAAATTCCATCTTGTATATGCGACTCAAAATACGCCGCACGAAGCGTTGTATGTTTCCCGGGGAATTTGTAAAGCCCTGCCGCCTCAAATTTAGTCGCCTTTTCACGTTTGAGGTTCGGATTTGATAATGCGCCGGGGAATGTTCCATAAAGTTCCATCAAGGCGGGCTGCTGGTAAAAGCGTCCTATCGAAACTTCTCCTGTCAAAGGCGATTCGGAAGCACCCAAGCGCGTATAAAACCTTCCCGCAAAAGTGGCTTCGCGATCAGCCGCATCTTCTAGAAAATGCGACCCGGAAGGTTGCACAAAAACGCCATCGTTCAATTCATCTTTCAAGAATTGGACAGAGCCTTCGCCGCCCAAGCCACCGTACTTAAATATTTGGTAATACAAATCACCGGAGCCCATCAAAGTCCACCGATCCAGCGACCATTCCTTAGAATCGCCTCGCGCCTCGGCTCGTTCCCATTCCCCCGCAATACGAGCAGAGCCTTTCAAGCGTTCTATAGGCGTAAAATCAGCCGAAATTTCAGGAACAACTTTATAAGTGGCAGCACCATATTCCATAAAGCGGTTGTTGCCGTAACCGATATGATCTAACGGATAATAGGCACTCGACAAATTCTTATCGACCCGCGCAGAAAGGCCTCCGTACAAGAAAAGCCTATCATCAAAGTAACTGTCTGACTCAAGACCATAACGAATGAGAGCCGACTCCCCTACAAACTTAGCCACTTTCGTTTGCTGCTCTTCTTTACCGGGGTTTCCCCCTTCAAAACGCGAAGCAGTTACGGACAACGTTGAAAAATAGCCGTTCCCGTGCAACATGCGGAACTGGACGTTTCCAGACACATCGGTATACTGGGCATTCTCGCGAGTCGCCATGTAATCGTCATCGTCGTTGTATTGCGTGCCATTACGATTTAGATACTCATAGTCGTTGTCAGAATGCCTTGTCGCAAAAGACGAGGCGAACATAATGCTGTCGGTCACAGGAGCAGCCACCTGAAACGAGCCCTCCCACGTATTGTGGTTACCGTAGGCCGCTAAAACACGTCCACCCTTTTTCACGGCGTTTTTCGTCACGAAATTGATGGCGCCCCCCAAACCCGATACACCGAACTTTGCAGGCACATTGTTCTTGTAAACCTCAATCTTTTCCATCTGGTTCAGGTCTACAGACGCCAAATTCACCGCACCGCCACTTGCATCGTTCAAGGGCACTCCGTCTACACAAATCAGAATGTTACGGGCCGCAATTCCACGAACCGAAACGGTCTGAAAGCTCCCAAGCCCGCCCTGCTTGTACGACTGGATTCCCGGCAGTGTCGCAAGCAAATCCGCAGCGGTAAGCGACTTGCCTTCCCATGCGGCAGCAGTAATTTCAGTGTAACTGGCGTTTCGCGTCTGAATCGCGGGAACTTCACCTACCACATCGGACAAACCCAGGTCCTGCACAGGGGTCGCATCATCTACAGCTACAGGCTTTGCCGAAATAACAGAAACATCCTCCAGGGAATCACCCGAAGGCTCCGCAAAGGCGCTACAGAACACTCCCCCAATGAGTACGTAGCACCCCAAAACCGCGCTTTGCACGGTCTTAAAGAAAGACGTCGTTCGCATCGTTCCTCAAAAAGCGTTTCCCACAGTTCTTCTGGCTCGGGGCTCTCTCTACTCCCGGCTCCTTCACATCGCAAGCGACATTGGTTCATGCCGGTTTCGTCCTCCCTTACAGCGGCGCGACCGCCCCCGGCTTTCACGGGATTCTCTCCTTGCAGGCCTCCCAGTAGGGCTCCCGCATGGGCTTTTCAGGGCATAGGAAACTTTTCGCTTTCAAATATAGAAATATTTTTACAATTTGCTATATTTACGCCCATGACAGCAGAAGAACTCTACAAACGTCTCAGCACCATTCAGCCGGGCGCCGTCCTTTGCACCTATTCCATGGAAAAGTGCGAACAGATGCTCCCGCTCATCAACGAAATCAACGAACTGAAGAAGGAGCGCGATGCCGTGATTCTCGCCCACAGTTATGTGGCCCCCGAAATCATCCTGGGCGTTGCCGACTACGACGGCGACAGTTTCAAGCTGAGTCAGGACGCCACCAAGGTGAGCGCAAAGACGATCGTATTCTCTGCCGTGCGTTTTATGGGCGAAACCGCCAAGATCTTGAACCCGACCAAGGACGTGCTGATTCCGGGCCCGCTTACGGGTTGCAGCCTCGCCGACTCCATTACCGGCGCCGAGGTCAAGGCTCTCCGCGAAAAGTACCCCGACCACACCTTCGTGTGCTACATCAACACTACCGCCGATGTAAAGGCGAACTGCGACGTGTGCGTCACCAGCAGCAACGTGATGAAGATCGTTTCTAGCCTCGAAAACGACAAGATCGTATTCGTGCCCGATGGTCTCATGGGCCAGAACCTGATCGACGAAATGCAGAAGCGCGGCATCAAGAAAGAAATCGTGCTCCACAGCGGCTGCTGCTACGTTCACGAGACCTACGATTCCGAACTCATCAACTTCTTTAGGAGCCAGAATCCGGGACTCAAGGTGGTGAGTCACCCCGAATGCCACCCGGGCGTCGCCCTTTTGAGCGACTACGTAGGCAGCACCGGCCAGATGGTGAACTACATCAAGGAACAGCCCGAGGGCACGCCCTTCCTGCTGCTCACCGAATGCGGTCTGAACGCTCGCATGCAGTACGAATTCCCGAACAAGACATTCATTGGCAGCTGCAGCATGTGCAAGTACATGAAGTCGAACTCGCTCGAAAACATTCTGGAAACACTCCGTCACCCAGAAAAGGCGCAGCACGTAGAACTTGACGAAGCGACCCGCGTTGCCGCCAAGAAGTGCATCGACGCGATGTTCTATTACGCAGCTAAGTAGGGGATGTTGGTTAGGGGTTAAAAAAATGAAAAAGCTGAAAGTTATTGCATTGCTTATTTGCCTTTGTGCAAGTTTTACATTTGCTGAAGAATACCATTGGCCTCGTTCCTATTTTGCAAGTCTCGGTATGGGCGCCCAAGTTTCAAAGGGCGACTTTAACGAACGCGCCATTTCGGGCAAAGATACTGCAGGAGTCAAAGGCTACATCCACCCGCCTGCACTGGAATTTATCGCCACACCAGACCTTATGTTGGGCGTAAATCTCGGAGCATTCTCCTTTGCAATGAGTTTTCAGTACTGGGTTTCCGAACAGGTCATTGCCGATTTTCCGGACGAATCCTACAAGCAGGACACCCGTATCTGGAGGTTTGGCCTTGAGGCTACATACAACTTATTCTACCCCGAATTTTTCCAGGTAGGTTTTGGCCTCGGATACTCTTACAACAGTGTCAAGAGCGACGATATCGCTATTTTCTCCTCTGACACTTACGATGCCGAATTCATGGGATCGGCTGTCGCCTTTATAGCAAACATCCATTACTATATTACCGACAACATTTCCATGGTTCCCGCCATCAAGATTTACGAAAGCTGGTTCAAGAACGTCCACTGTTCCCGTGTAGAAACAAACGATCTTGACCCTTATCTGTGGCAGTCATTCGTTCTAGCCACGGTTTCGGTGCAATACCAGTTCTAAGCACGTTGTGCCGCGCCCCTAATATTGCATCTTTGCCCTAAAGGGCAAGATAGGGCAGCTCGGCAATGCAAGTTCTAGCAAGCTAGACTTGCGCTGCGCTCGCTTTTTTCTATCTTTGGCGCGGTATGAAAAAGCTATTTCTCGCAGCATTTATGATGGGAGCCGCAGCAGCATCCGCTATGGACAATAGCGGCTGGGCCACTGAATTTGAGTCTATGTCCGCGTTCGACAGCCGATACGGCAATCGTTCCGGTTACGTCAAGCCCATTATTGACAACCTAGGCAATGTACTCAACAGCAACTGGTACGCAAGTGCCTCTGTGCCGCAGAGTTTCACCTTTGAAGCGGGTCTCCCAATTTCGATTATTCCCATTGGTGATGACGACAAGACCTACGACGGCAAGCCGACCATCTTTGGTGACCACGGCAACCCCGAAGCCCCCTCCGACACCATTTACGGTAGCAAGACCCTGAACGGTCTCGGCGTATTCACCTACCCCTACCTGCAAATGGGGGCGAGTTTCTACCACTTCAGAGCCGTACTCCGCATGATGTATCTGCCCTCCATCAGCGAGCTCCGCAAATTCAGCCTGTTCGGCATCGGATTTCAGTACAGCTTCGGACACTTGTTCCAGTACATGCTCCCGAAAGCCGCCCAACCGTTCGACGTGAGCATCGTTTACGGCTACAACACCAGCAGCATCGGCTACCGTCCCGACGGATTCGATGGCAAACTGGGTCTCGATATTTCCACACACAACTTCTCGTTCGTTTTCGGTTACAAGCCCGTCAACTTCTTTGAAGTCATGATGTCGCTTGGCTACCAGAGCGCCGAAATGCTGTCTTACGGTGAACTCTATCACACCGACCCTTACATCAACTTCAGAAAAGACGAAATCTACCCTGACATTACCGTCAAGGGTAACAACGGATTCCGTTTCGGCATTGCAATCGCCTTGCAGATCAGCTCGCTCCACCCGGTTCTCGGCTACGATTACGCCGGCAAGTCCAGCTTCACGACTAACGTACTCTACTTTAGACAGCAATTCGGCAAGGACAAGACTCCCGACGAAATTGCCAAGGATAAGGGGTATGTCCGCGGCGGGAACGTGAAAACGCAATCCAGCGAAACCGAAGCCCCGGTAGAACAAGCCTCCACCATAGAAGAAACTCCGACTGAAACGCCCGAAGCACCTGCAGCAGAAGAAAGTTCAGCAGAAACCTCTAACGACGACTCTTTTAACGAGGAATAAAAACTTCCTACAGTCTACTTTTAACTATAACAAAGAAGGCATCACATGATTACATTCCTGATCGGTATCGCGATTCTTATCGGCGGATACTTTACTTACGGAAAATTCGTTGAACATGTCTTCGGCCCCGATGACCGCAAGACTCCCGCCCTCGAAAACCCGGATGGCGTTGACCGCGTTCCCATGGCGCACTGGAAAAACGTCCTTATCCAGCTTTTGAACATTGCAGGCATCGGTCCTGTGATTGGCGTGATTCTTGGCATCAAGTTCGGCGCCATCGTGTTCATTCTGCTCCCGCTCGGAAACGTGCTCGGCGGAGCGGTCCACGACTATTTTAGCGGCATGGTCAGCATGCGCAATAACGGCTACAATGTGCCGGCACTTTCGCGCAAGTTCCTGGGCAAGGGTCCAGCCAAGGTCGTGATGACGCTTATTTCGGTCGCCCTGATTTTGGTGGGCGCCGTCTTCACCAACACGCCTGCCGCTTTGATTAACACGCCAATTCTTGCTGGTTCTGCCGTATCGCCCACTTTGTTCTGGGTCGCGGTCGCCTGCATTTTCGCCTACTACTTTGCGAGCACCTTCTTCCCCATCGATAAAATTATCGGACGTATCTACCCAATTTTCGGTGCACTCCTGATTCTTGCCTCCCTCGCCATTTTCGTGGGAATCGTCCCGAAACTGAACGTTCTCGACGAATTCTGCTTTAGCGACATCATGAGCAACTTCCACAAGCATCCGGCTGGCCAGCCGATTATCCCGATGCTCTTCGTGACCATTGCTTGCGGTATCATTAGCGGTTTCCACAGCACGCAGAGCCCGCTTGTCGCACGCACCGAAGTCACCGAAAGAACGGGTCGTCAGACGTTCTACGGCATGATGATTATTGAAGGCCTGATCGGCATGATCTGGGCCGCCGGCGGCATGTTCATTTACCACCAGATGCCGGAACTCCTGACTGGCGCTTCGGGCGTCAAGGTCTTGAGCGTCCTCGTTTCTACCGTGATTCCCTGGGCTCCGATTTCGATTCTCGTTGTCGTGGGCGTGATTGTCCTTGCTATCACCAGTGGCGACACGAGCCTGCGCAGCCTACGCCTCACGATTGCAGAACTCACCGGCATGGAACAGACCTCCATTCGCAACCGTCTGCTCCTTACTGTGCCTATGTTCGCCATTTGCGCCATCATCATCTTCTGGAGCAACCTGAACCCCGAAGGATTCAACATCCTGTGGAATTACTTCAGCTGGAGCAACCAACTCATGGCCGTGTGCAGCCTTTGCGTGGCCACGGTTTACCTGCGTAGCAAAAAGAAGAACTTCTGGATTGCACTCATTCCGTGCATGTTCATGACCTTCATTACTTGCGACTATATTCTTTGGGTGAGCCCCGAAAACCTGAAGGGAGCTCCGCTGGGCTTCGGTCTCGACTACAAGACCGCCCTTGTAATTGCCCTGCACGACGCCGTCATTCTCGGATTCCTGCTTTGCACTAGGGGCAAGACGCTCACCAAGATGGAAGGTTTCGATCCTGACCGCTGGAACCCCGAACTGGACGAAGGCAAGGTCCCCAAAGCTCAATAAATGGTTCTCGAAGGTTCCGTCAAGTCCATTACCTTTCATAGTCCGCAGAACGGCTTCACCGTGCTGCGGCTTATTGATAGCAGTACCAAGAAGGTGGTGGTCGTTACGGGAACCTTGCCTGAACTTTCCGTAGGCGAAAATCTGCGTTTCGAAGGCGACTGGGGACGCCACCCTAAATTCGGTGAACAATTCCAGGCCAAGCATTTCGAAATCGTCGAAACGCAAAGCAATAATCTGGAAGCCTACCTCGGCAGCGGGCTTTTCCTAGGAATAGGCCCCAAGACGGCTAAGGCCATCGTCGAAACTTTCGGCGACGAACTTCGCGATATTCTGGACTACGAGCCGGACCGTTTCCGTGCCAAGAAAATCAAGGGACTTTCGGCCGCGAAGGTAGAACAGTTCCTTGCGAGTTGGCAAGAAAATCGCCACAGTCGCGAAACCTTATTGTTCCTGTACAATCACGACATCACGGGCAGCGTCGCGAAAAAGCTGTGGATGAAATTCGGGCAGGACACCATCAGCAAAATCCGCGAGAACCCCTACATTCTCTGCGAAGAAATCTGGGGAATCGGATTCCTGAAGGCCGACGAAATTGCGATGAAGGTGGGCGTCCCCAAAGACAGCCCCATGCGCCTGCAAGAGGCGATTCTTTACTCGCTGCAAGAGGCTTCACTTTCGGACGGACACTGCTACTTGCCGAGCAACGATTTAATCGGCCGAACCCTCAAGAATTTGCGCATCGATGTCACCGATGACGATGCCATCCAGAATCTGCTGGAGCAGTTCAAACGCATTTGCGAAGCGGGCCGCATCAAGCGCCACGGCGAAGACTGCTTTTACCCGCCGCTCGACAATGCGGAGCAGAAAATCGCCGAAATCATCAAGCGCAGACTCAACGAAAACGAATTGCCCACTTACGGCTTCGAGCGCGAACTCGTCGACTGGGAACGCGAACATAAATTCAGCTTTCACCCGGTGCAGCGCGAAGCCATTCGCCTCGCCACCGCCCACAAGATTTGCATTATCACCGGCGGTCCAGGCACTGGCAAGACGACGATCCTCAAGGGAATCCTGCACCTGGCGCGCAAAATGGGCGAAAACATTCTGCTCGCCGCCCCTACGGGCCGCGCGGCCAAGCGCATGGGCGACTGCTGCGGCGAAAAGGCCTACACCATTCACCGCCTGCTCGATGTCGATCCCGTCACCAAAAAATTCAACAAGAACGAATTCAACAAGCTTGACTGCAACTTGCTCGTCGTCGACGAATTCAGTATGGTTGACACCTGGCTTGCGGCCTCGCTCCTCGACGCCGTTCCCGAAACCGCCCGCATCGTGTTTGTCGGCGATGCCGACCAGCTCCCGAGCGTGGGCCCGGGCAACGTCCTCAACGATCTGCTGCAGTGTCCGCGCATTCCAAGTGTGCGCCTGCAGCACATCTTTAGGCAATCCGGCGACAACGACATCGCCGACAAGGCCGCTAAAATCAATCAGGGCATCACGCCCGCCCCGATCGAAGGCCCAAACTTCCACTTTGTCCCGTTCGAAACGCCCGAAGAAGCCAAGCTCCACTTACAGCGACTGATCGCGGCCGGCGTGCGCTCCAAAATCGACATTGACCTCAAAACCGACTTGCAGATTCTTGTCCCGATGCGCAAAGGCCCGCTCGGCATCATCGAGCTGAACCCCTTCTTGCAAAACCTGCTGAACCCGGGCGTTCCGCGCCACAAGATGGTCGGCATCGAATGGAGCGTGGGCGACCGCGTCATGCAAATCAAGAACAATTACGACAAGAACGTCTTTAACGGCGACGTCGGAATCGTCTACAGCATCTACAAAGAAAAACGCAAAATCGCCGTCTTCTTCGACGAAAAACTCATCACCTACCAAGACGACGAACTCGACGAACTGCAACTCGCCTACGCCTGCACCATCCACAAGAGCCAGGGCAGTGAATACCCCGCCGTCATCGTGATTCTCGACTCCAGCCACTACGTGATGCTGCAGCGCAACTTAATCTACACCGCAATTACCCGCGCGAAAGGCCACGTGTGGATCCTTTCGGCCCCCGGCGCCTTCCACCAAGCCGTCCGCAACAACCGCAGCACCCGCCGCTACACTCGCCTCAAGGAACGACTGGGCTAAACGAGCGCGCTCCGAACCTATTCGGAGTCCTTGATGCAACGGACTGAATATCCGTCGTACCGACTTGTGTAGAACATGCTCGCATTCACAGAACCGTCATACAGGTTCATGCTGTACGCACGCTCACTATAGTCTTTCCCTGTGGAGTATGCTTCGTAGGTACCTCTCTCTGTAGAACTCCAGAAATAAGCGAGTCCTCCACTGCCGATAAAGCGATCGTAAACGAATTCGTAGCAACCAGCAGGAAATCCGGCAAACCCAAAGGAGTCATCTCCATTGCCGTCATCCTCCCACCCGCACATGGTCTTGAGTTTAAAACCTACCGCAGTGTTGTCCGCCGACGCAAACAGAGCTTTCCATTCGTCGAGACTCGGAAGATGCCAGCCGCTGGGGCAAACGCCCTGAACCGGTAAAGTCGGTGAGCACGTCAAACCATATCCGCATTCAGTCTTTACAGAATCCATGGCAGCTGCCCAAGTGTAGAGGCGTCCCGCTACTTCACAATTCTTGGGTTCGTTATCGTAGCACCAAGACCAATCGTATTTATTCTCACCCGAACCACCCTGGCCAGGATCGTAGTTCAGATTTTCAGCCATCCATTCCATTCCGTCGATTATGATGGTCCTATATTCCTTTCCATCACGACTGTCAATCATGGATCCATATTCTACTTCAGGATTTAAATATGTCTCCTTCGACATATTCCAAACAAAGCCATCCGAAGTCCCTGACGACTCCACATTGTCGCTGCTGCTAGAACCAATTAAATCAACTTCGGCTGGAAGCCCGTCTGTCTTTGAACCAGCAGCACCTTCACCACTGCAACCAACAAACAGCGCAACAACACCAAAAACAGCAAGGAATCTTGCACAAGTCATTCTCGTCTCCTCCAGAGATTTTTTCAACCGTCAAAATAGAAAATCCCGCGAATTTCTCCGCGGGAAATTTTCAAATTCGCTCATACCTCGAAGCGAGTCGAAGACGAGCGACCTCATCGCTCAAAGCGACGGAGTCGCGACCTCTTACAGATCCACCACTTCCGTCCAGCCGAACGGGTCGGGAGCTTCGCCAAACTGGATTGCAGTGTACTTCGTGAAGAGTTCCGTGCAGACCGGACCCGGATTCTTGCCGTCACCGTAGGTGAATTCCTTGCCGGCAACCGGATCCACAATCTTCTTGATCGGAGTAATCACGGCGGCGGTACCGCATTCGGCAGTTTCGGAGAATTCAGCGAGTTCTTCGAACGGGACCTGGCGGCGTTCCACGGTGTAGCCGAGGTATTCAGCCAGCTGCTGCAAGCTCTTGTTCGTAATCGACGGCAGAATGGATTCGGACTTCGGGGTCACGTAGGTCTTGCCCTTGATACCGAAGAAGTTTGCCGGACCGCATTCGTCGATGTACTTCTTTTCCTTTGCGTCCAGGTAAATCGTGCTGGAGTAACCGAGCTTCTTGGCTTCAGCGAGGGAAAGCAAGCTGGCAGCGTAGTTACCGCCGACCTTCACCGTACCCGTACCCTGCGGCGCGGCGCGGTCGTAGTTGCGGCTGATCATCATGTCCACCGGCTTGAACCCGTCCTTGAAGTACGGACCCACCGGAGTCACAAACATCAACAGCAGGTATTCGTCGGCAGGCTTCACACCCACTTCTGGGCTCATACCGATCAGGAGCGGACGAATATAGAGCGTTGCACCGTAGCCATACGGCGGAACAAAGCGCTTGTTGGCCTTCACCACAGTGTGAACCATTTCGCGGAACAATTCAACAGGCGGCACAGCCATGAGTACGCGGTTAGCCGTGTTCTGCATGCGCTTGGCGTTTTCATCGACGCGGAAAATACGGACCTTGCCGTCCTTGCCCGTGTAAGCCTTGAGGCCTTCAAAACCTTCCTGGCCGTAATGCAAGCAAGTAGCGGCCATGTGGATGCTAATGTCCTTGGAAGAAGACAGCTCGATCTTGCCCCACTGACCATTGCGGTAGTAGCAGCGTACATTGTAATCGGTGTCATAATAACCGAAGGGGAGCGTCTTCCAATCGACAGTATTCAAATCAACTTGCATATTATTAACCTTTTTTGCAGTTTGTGCATTTTTAAAGGTATCGTTCGGTACCGAAAGAAAAATACAATTATCGGGGGGATTTTGGCTCGCAACTTTCAAAAAAAAAGCCCTTTTGACGTACAAAGGGGGCGATGCTCCCAATTAAGTACATAGAAAAGAACGGCCACTTTTTTCTATTTTACTCGTCGATGAATTCTCTTTTGCAAAAATCTGTGGATGGCGTTCGCCTTTCTCCGGCCGAGGCGCTGGACATTTTGAAGAACGCCCCGTGGACCGAGGTCGCCCAAGCCGCCAACACCGTACGCCACCGAATCAATCCGGGCAACAAGGTGGGCTACACGGCATTTCGCATCGTGAACTACACGAACGTCTGCGAAATCACTTGCAGTTTCTGTAGTTTCTGCCGCCCGGCTCACAGTCCCGAAGCCTATGTGCTTAGTTTGGACGAAATCCGAAAGAAAACGCTCGAAGCGAAGGCCAAAGGAGCCGACCAGATTTTTTTGCAAGGTGGCGTGAACAAGGATATTCCGCTTGAATACTACACCGACGTGCTGAAAATGCTTACGCAGGAACTCGGCGTGAAAGTTCGCGGATTTTCGCCGGTGGAGCTCGTGCGCATCGCCGAATTCAACGGGATTTCTCTCGACGAACTACTCGACATTTTCAAGGAAGCTGGCCTGAGTTCCGTTCCGGGCGCCGGTGCCGAAATCTTAAGCGACCGCATGCGCCAAATCCTGAGCCCCAAGAAGCTGCCCGCCCAAGTCTGGTGCGATACCCTCGCCGCCTGCCACAAGAAGGGACTCCCCGGCAGCGCGAACATCGTCTTCGGTAGCGTCGAAACGCCCGAAGAAATCATCGAGCATCTGGATTACGTGCGCAAGACTCAGGACATCGCGCACGGATTCAAGAGTTTTGTCGTGTGGACGTTCCAGCCGCAGACCGACAAGTTCCCCATCCGCCACGTGCGCGGCGACGAATACCTGAAACTCCTCGCGCTCAGCCGCCTCTACTTCGACAACATCCCGCACATCGAAGTTTCGCTGCTCGGCATGGGACTCTCGCTCGGCGAACTCGGCCTGCATGCCGGCGCCGACGACATCAACAGTATCGTCATCGAGGAGAACGTTCTCCAGAATCATGGCCTCACCACCATCGAGCAAGCCGAAGATTTCATCAAGAACGCCGGCTTTACCCCTTACAGACGAACTCTAAACTTCGACTAAGGCGAGAGTCGCGACCATGGCAAGCGAAGCATGTCAATGGGCATGACCGAGCCGCCACAAAGTGCGCTACAAAGTAGCGCCAACTTTGATTAAGGCATAAAAAAATACCGATCAGCCTGTTCAGCTTAACCGGTAATCACCAGAGAGAGAAATCTAAAAAAAATAGCCAGGCGGCGAATTAAGCGCGCTTGGCGTACTTCTTGAAGCTCTTGACCAGCAGGGCAGCGAGAATGCAGTACATATTATCCTTCCATCCTTTATTTTCGACGTTTTATCGCCATTTTTTAACAGCGCGCCAAATTTAACAAAAATTTACTAACGCGTCAAGGGGAAATAATATATATTCCGCAACTTTTTTTTAAAAGCCCCCCCCCTTGGAGGATAGGGCGTTGCGGGATGTGCCCGCAGAGGGGGTAGCGAAAGACGAAGGCTGTAGCGAGGGGGAGACCTCCCCCCTTTTCTTTGTTTTTCAGGCTAAAATTTGGTATTTTTGGGGGCATGAAACGAATTATTTTATTTTGCCTAGTCGCTGCCCTGTGCGCTCAAGCACGGCCGTCCCTGCAAGTGGATCGGGAACGCATCGAATCAGGCAAGACCTTTGGCCTTCAGCTTGTATTTCCCTTAAATGAACTCCCCGAAAACCGCAGCAATCTGGAAATTGAAACTGCAAACGGCTTTACGCTCGTCAAACTCGACAGTGCCGACCAGATGATTCGCCCCAGCATGGAAGACATGTTCAATTCGTTTTTCAGTGGCGGGAGTCGCGGCGGTTACAAGGCCCGTATCTACACGTTCAACCTGAAAGCCCCCAAGAAGACAGGTCGTTTCAGCGTCGGTCAAATTTTCATGACCATTGACGATCAAAAGAGGAACATCACAGGCGATATTCCAATCAGCATTCAGCGCGCCTACACCGATGACGCCCTGGGTGTGAGCCTTACCCCGAGCAAGAAGTCCGTTTACGAGGGCGAACAGTTCAGCGTAACGCTCGGGTTCCACACCTACGAACACTTTGAAGGCGGCCTGCAGGCCACCGACATGAACACCGGCGACGACTTTATCGTTCACCGCAGCGACCTAGCCAACATGAAGTTCGAACCGGTTGACGGCAGCCGTCGCGAAATGCAGGCCAGCGCCAAGTTCGCCTGGTTAGCCTCCACCAAGAGCGGAAACCTGCAAATTCCGCCGTTCAAGTTCAAGTACACGAAGCTTGGAGAACCCAAGGTCGTCGAAGAAAACAAGAAAATGGGCGGCATGACGTTCTCGAGCAGAAGCGTCAAGCAGGAATCTGTAGAAACCGAAACCCAGACCCCCACTATTAATATTACTGTAAAGCCGCTGCCTACCGAAGGCAAACCCGAGAACTTTAGCGGCATGGTCGGTAGCTACACCTTTAACGCCAACTTTGACCGCACCAACCTGAAGGTGGGCGAAGCGATGACGCTGACCATCAACATCAAGGGCGACGGCCTGCCAGGTTCCATTACCGACCCCAAGCTCCCCGACTTTGGCGAATTCCGCTCGGTGCCCCCCGAAAACGAAATCAACAAGAAGGTGGTTGGCAACAAGGTGATTACGACCAAGAACATCCGCGTGTTCCTGTACCCCAAAAAGAAGGGCGAATTCACCATTCCCGAAATTACTTACTCCTGGTTCAACCCGAGCAAAAAGGCTTACGAAACCGCCAAGGCTGGTCCCTGGAATGTCGTAGTGGAAAAAGGTGAAGCCGCTGCTGAAGCGATCTTCCAGGCGCCGGTTGCCCAAGGCCCCGCCGCCGTGCAGAAGCAAGAAATTGAATCGCTCGGTTCCGACATCCGCTTTATCCATAAGGTGAACGACGCCAGCAACACGACCGCCCCCTACAAAAGCATTGTTTACTGGGTGATTTTTGCCGCCGCGATTCCGTTCTACCTGATTGTCACCTTTGCCGTGCGCAGTCGCCGCAAGCACAACAGTGACGCCGCTCTGGTGCGTAAGGGCAAGGCCGACAAGATGCTCAAGGTCCGATTTGCAAACGCCCGCGAAGCCTTAAAGAAGGGCGACGCCAAGGCGCTTTATGCCGCCCTCGAAAACGGCCTCATCGATTACCTGAGCGACAAGACCAATCTGGAATTCAAGGGTATGACTAGAGCGCAAATGAACGAAGAACTCGAAAAGCTCGGCGTCAAGAACGAAACCATTACGGCTATCGACAGCTGGCTTGACAAGTGCGCATTCGCCAGATTTGCTCCGGTGAACCCGACCAAGGACGAGCAGCAACAAATGCTCAAAGACGTCGAAAAATTGTGCGAATTAGTTGGAAGTAGGAAGTAGGAAGTATGAAGTTGAAAGTCTTTCTTTTTTCTCTTATCGTCTTGATTGTTGGCACAGCAAGCTCTTTTGCCGTGGAACATTGCAACGGTATTGAATCCGGTGTCGTATACTATAACGAAGGCGAGTTCGAGCGCGCCATTGATGAATGGCGCACTTGTGTTGACAATGGCACCGAAAATTCGGACCTTTACTACAACTTGGGCAATGCCTACTTTAGGGAAGGCAAAATTGGCTTCGCCATTTATTATTACAAGTCGGCTCTGCGCCTCGCCCCCAATAACGACGACATTATTCACAACCTCAAGTACGCGCAGGCCATGACCCGCGACAAGGTAGAAGAAGACGGCGAAGAAAACCCGCTCCTTGCGGGGCTGTTCAAAGCCCACCACGCGCTTTCTTTAAGGACTCAAATGTGGGTGTTGCTTGGAATCTTCTGGGTCATTGCACTTGCCGCCATCGCAAGGCGCATCAGCCGCAGTGGCAGAACCAAGAACGTGCTGATTGGCACCATGTTTGCTTTATCTAGCGTTTTCTGCATTATCGCGATGAGTGCCGGCTACAAGATTTTTGTCGCCGAGACCAACATCGAAGGCGTCGTAACCGCCAAAGATGCCGACGTGACAAGCGCCCCGAACAACAAGTCGCAAACGCTGAACACGCTTTCTGAAGGCACCACGTTCGAAGTGCTTTCGGAACAGGACAACTTTGCCGAAATCCGTTTGGGCGAAAAAATACGCGGATTTGTGAAACTTTCTGATGTCGGAATCGTGAAATAAACTATTTTTCTTCATTATGGAACGCGAAACCTTTAAATCAAGACTCGGATTTATCCTCATTGCCGCCGGTTGCGCCATTGGCCTGGGCAACGTGTGGCGTTTCCCTTACATTGCTGGCCAGTACGGCGGAGCGGCCTTTGTGCTCCCGTACCTCGGCTTCCTGCTTTTCCTGGGCCTGCCCATTTTAATGGCTGAACTCGCCCTGGGTCGTGGAGGCCGAAGCGGTATCGCCCGCGCCTTCGACAACCTGGAAAAACCGGGTACCAAGTGGCATTGGGCCAAGTTCCCGCTGATCTCGGCCAACTATATATTAATGGCCTTCTACTCGGTGGTGACTGGCTGGATGTTCTACTACTTCTACAAGATGGTGACCGATCCCAAGTTCCTCTTGGGCACTCCTGATGAGATTGCGTCCGGCTTCGGCGAAATGCTTTCGAATCCGGGCCTCATGATTTTCTGGATGACGGTTGCCATTGTCATTGGCCTCTTTATCGTGTCGCTTGGCCTTCAGAAGGGTGTGGAACGCATCACCAAGGGCATGATGATCTGCTTGCTTATCATTATGGTGATTCTTGCGATTCGCGCCGTGACGCTCCCCGGCTCTACGGCTGGCCTTGAATTCTACCTGTTGCCGTCCTTGGAACGCCTTACGCAATCGGGCAAGGGCCTGGGCGAGGCTATCTTTGCCGCCTTTGCTCACGCCTTCTTTACCTTGAGCCTCGGTATCGGTAGCATGGCTATTTTCGGTAGCTACATCGGAAAGCATCATTCCCTGGCCAAAGAAGCCACAAGTGTCTGCATTCTGGATACCGTTGTCGCCTTGGTCGCGGGTATCATCATCATCCCGAGCTGCTTTGCCTTCAACCAGTCTCCTGGTCAGGGCCCGGGTCTTATCTTCGTGACGCTTTCTAACGTGTTCGCCATGATGCCTGCAGGCAGGTTCTTCGGTGCCGCATTCTTCCTATTCATGTCGTTTGCGGCCATGTCCACGCTGATTGCCGTATTCGAAAACCTGGTGTCGTTCTGGATGGACCTCAAGGGATACAAGCGCCGCAAGGTCGCCTATTGGAACATCTTGATCGTATTCCTGCTTTCGCTCCCCTGCGCTCTCGGCTTCAACGTGCTTTCCAGCTTTGAACCGTTCGGTCCCGGCAGCTGTGTCTTGGACCTCGAAGACTTTATCGTGAGCAACACCATGCTCCCGGCGGGCGGCATGTTCATCGCCATCTTCTGCTCTAGCCGCTATGGTTGGGGTCAGGAAAAGTTCTTTGCCGAAATGAATGCCGGTAAGGGTTACAAGATCCCTTACAATGCCGCCTTCAGAATCTACTTCAAGTGGATTTTGCCGGCTCTCGTTTCGATCCTCTTGATTCAGGGTTACCTCTCCAAGTTTGCACCGGAACTCTGCGCTAAGATTTTCGGATAACAATCTGACAATCTGACAGCGACATTTACTCAAATGAAACGTCGCCAGAAAAAACGTCTTCCAATGAACCGCTCGCAGATGATGCAGGCGGTTCATTCCGTAGATACGAAACCAGAAATTTTAGTACGCCGAGCGCTTTTTAAAGCGGGGCTGCGCTACAGGCTCCACCGCCGCGATTTACCGGGTACACCCGACCTGTATATTCTTAAGCATGGCGTGGTCATTTTTATAAACGGCTGTTTCTGGCACCAACACGGCTGCAAGTTCACAAGCCGCCCCAAAAGCAATCCCGAATTCTGGAACGAAAAATTCACGAACAATGTGGTGCGCGATGTCAAAACCAACTGGAAGCTTTCGCTACAAGGCTATCGCGTTGCTACCGTATGGGAATGTTCCATCAAGAACGACTTTGACCGCACCATAGAACGCCTCAAGGCATTTATCACAGGCGACGAAGAAAGCATCGAGATTTGAGCCGCACACGATAAAAAAGACTATCTTTCTGACAGATTTTAGGAGGCGTTATGCAGATGAATTATGCAGAATGGGTTTGCCCGGAATGCAAGACCAAGAATCGCGAAGCTTGCAACATGTGGATGTACGGCAGCCCAATTCGCGAGTGCAAGGCCTGTCACAGCGAATACCTGGACAGGCGCTGGCGCGAGGTGGCGATTGACGGATTTGATCCGCGTAGCAAGAATGCAAAATTCTACGCGAAGGGAGCGCTGTTCCTTTTGTCGATGGCGATAATCTGCGGAGTTTTGCTCCAAACTTCTGTCGTACAAGGGAGCAATTCCACAAAGCTTACCCTGGCGTGCGTTCTATGCTCGCTATTCGGCATCGTCAGCGGAGTCATCGCGCTTCGCATCAAGCTCGGCTTTGCCGCCAAGGACAACAGTAAGCACATGGCCGAATCGAAGGCCCGCTTAGGCGACCCGCAGTATGTCGAAAAATTGAGGAAGTACGGATACAAAGTTTAAAGAGCGAGTTCAACTATGCACGTTCTCGAAAAAATCAGTGAATTTGTGGGCAAGTGGATGGCAATTGTCGTTTTGGCCATCGCGGCGCTCTCGCTGTTCCTGCCGAAATCCACACTCTGGATTGAACTCAGTTGGGTGAATTACTTGCTGATGGTCGTGATGTTCGGCATGGGCCTTACCCTCAAGCTGAGCGACTTTGCGCTTGTATTTGCACGGCCGAAGGAAATCACCATCGGGTGTGCGGCGCAGTTCATCGTGATGCCTGCACTCGCATTTTTGCTCTCCAAGATTTTCGGGCTCGATGCAGCCCTCATGGCGGGCGTGATCCTTGTGGGAACTTGCCCAGGAGGCACTTCGAGTAACGTGATTACTTACCTCTCAAAAGGCGACGTGGCGCTTTCCGTGGGCATGACCAGCGTGAATACGCTGCTCGCTCCCGTGCTGACTCCGGCGATTACTTACTTGCTCTTGCGCACCACCGTGAACGTGGACGTGATGGCGATGTTCCTTTCCATCGTGAAAGTCGTCATCGTGCCGATTGCGTTAGGATTTGTCATAAACAAGTTCTTTGGCTCATGGACTGCGCGTGCCGTGAAGGTCTTGCCGCTCGTCTCGGTGATTGCAATCGCGATGATTGTAGCCGCGGTTGTCTCGCACAATGCGGCGAAGATTCTCTCTACGGGCGCCATCGTGTTTGCCGTGGTGATTCTCCATAACCTGCTCGGTTACGGCTGCGGATTCGGCCTCGGGAAGTTGCTGAAATTCTCGACACCCAAGACAAAGGCGCTTTCCATCGAAATCGGCATGCAGAATTCCGGACTCGCCACAAGCCTTGCAGCGACTTCGTTCTCGGGACTTGCGATGGCGACCGTCCCCGGCGCCATCTTCTCCGTGTGGCATAACATTTCGGGTGCGATACTCGCGAATATTTACAGGAAACTTGACGGCAAATAAATTAGCCCAGAGCTATCAGTGGACTAATTCGCAAACTGCCAGGTATCGAACAGCACATCACCCTTTATAATCAGATAGACCGTGTGGACGCCGCTTGAGATGTTGCCGCACTTCGCCTCCTGTTCCTGCCAGTCACTGCCAGCGCTGTTGATTGAGGCTACGTTCGCGCCATCTCGCTTGTCAAGACGGAGCGTTACCGAGCCCTTGCCTTTCACCAGGGCCTTCAGCGTTTTTGCGCTGCTGAAATACACATTGCGAACTTCGATGACGCCTTCTGTAGGTGCCGGGCCATCCTTGCTGGGAGTACCGACGGAAGCCACCATGTGGCCGGGTTCCTCCGTTGGCACGTAGCGAATGCCCAGGGTTGCGGCAGCCGTAGATGCCTGCTGCACGGAATAGGGGTCAAGATTCTTGATGGCCTTTACACCCTTGTAGGTCGGTTTCGCTTCCTTGATAACGACATTTGCTTCGTCCACTTCAATTTCGTCAACCAGAATGCTGCGGAAACCGCCGTGGGAACCTATGGAAGCCTCTAGAATAGCCGCCTGGTAGAATATGTACCACTTGTCCTGATACTTATGGAGATGAGTGTGATTGTTGCCATAGGTCATGCCATTCTCACCCATGTTCTTGAAGTAGTTCCCGCCGTAGGTCCAGGAATCAGGATTCAGGGGCTCGGTGCTGGTGAAGTAGTTCATGCTGCAGGCCGTCGGAGCCTCGCCACCCCATTCCCAAGGAGTATGGTCGTTCCAGTCGTTGTTGAAAGTATATACGTACTTGCCGTTGATATAATTGAGTTCATTTGCCTCAAAGTGGAACGGGGACGGAAGTTTCACCGGATCCCCGTCAAGGGAATGCAAGTCCGGATTGAGCTTGGCAATCCAGCCCTGCCCATTACCGAACGAAATCCAGCCATCGCCGTTGTCGTCAATTACGGCACCCGGATCAAATATGGAGCCGCTGCCTTTTACAACAGGATTGTCGCCATCGATAAGGCTCTTGCTCAAAGGAGATGTCCACGGACCCACCGGAGACTTCGCTTGGATAACGCCGGTGCCAAAGCCGCTATTGGAGAAATAGAGGGAGAAAAGCGTGCTGCCATCGCCCTGTTCCTTGCTAATGATGCTGGGTGCCCACGAAGCCATAATCCATGGAGCCACTTCACCGACAGGAATCAGTCCGTGATAAGTCCAGTTGACCATATCGTCAGTGGACATCATTACCAGCGTCTTGATTTTCTCGTAAGTATTGCTGACACCTTCTTCGTACTGCTGATGGTCGTTGGTACCATAGACATAGAGACGCCCCTTGTACTCAATTGCCGTCGGGTCCGCACAGTACTGGAAATCCAATATAGGATTGGCATTGTCCAAGCCTAATTTGGGGGACTTTACAGGCATCTTGCCTACCGTGCCATCGGAATCCTTTGCCCGGATAATGATTTTACCGAAACTGATCGTTGCAGCATCACTTGGAGTGTCTGGGCTTACGACAAGAGCCAAACTGACAAGCGTCTTGCCCGGTTCAAAGGACAGAACAAGGCTTGTTGCGCCACTGGGAATTCTTTCCGTAGTCTTGGCCTCGTCGCTATAAGTCGCAATCACATCAATGTTATCGTATGCGACGGCCTTGGCAAAGTTTATCTCCACCTTAGTATAGACATCCGTATTCAGGTCGTGTATGTCCCAGTAGTTGTTGGCATACTGCTTATAGGTAAAACTATTGTTGTCGGGGTCCTTTTCGCCACCGCCACCGTACCAATCTACAATGATATCCTCGATAGACAGGGCAATATCGAATTTGGCGACAGCAACCTCATCCTTTATTTCGTCATTACTGAGAGAATCCTTAGGCAATTCTTGAGAAAGGGAATCCCTTGACTGGACGGGATTGACGGTATCCTTGGGCAAAACCGGGTCAACCGTGTCCTTGGGCAGAACTGGATCGAGGGAATCCTCGGGGTTTTCCTGACCGAGAGAATCTCCGGGGATATCCAGAATGGGGGCGTCTTCGTCTAAATCCTTGCTGACGGAATCATCGTCGCCGCAGGACATTAACATGGACGAAACAGTTACAAGTGTTACCGCAAGAAGGATTTTCTTTTTCATATTCACACCCCATGTTACTATGATTAGCATTAAAATATATTGTATTAGCGAATTGGTATACTATGAAAAGCAGTTTTTTCACATAGCGTTGAGCAGTTCTAAACGGCTAATTTTTTATCGCCGCTCCCGAAGGCTTGAAAAAACTACACGAGGCTCATCCCGACGTCCAGATTTACGTCGGACATCTAGACCGCTGCCTGAACGAGGCTGCCTACATTTGCCCAGGCCTCGGCGATGCCGGCGACCGCATTTTCGGAACGAAATAGAAAGAGCGATGTTTATTGCGAGTCCGTGGACGAAGGTTCCTTTTTCACCCAATAGCCGCCGGTCTTTTTAGAACCACGACGTTCAATAAGTTCTTTTTTACGCAAAGACGAAACAACCTTATCAAGTGTGTCAATAGGCATTTGTAGTCTGCCAGAAAGTTCTTTTATCATAACTCCAGGTCTTTTTGTGATTTCCAGGAACACTTTCTGCTGTGTTTCATTTAGTTCAATTTTTAATCCGCCACTTAATCCGCCACTTAATCCGCCATTTAATCCGCCAACATTGCTCTTTTCTGGCACATGATCTGTCAACGGAATCTCCGCTATAAAAATATCGTTATCCACAAATTTGGGTTTTAACCCAGAATAAATTTCGCACAGGTCACTAATTTTACGGATGCCCGTGCCGAGGTATTCCGCAAACCCCATCTGTGCAAACATTGTGGCAATATGCGGATTCTTAGGATAAGAACATAGCTGAGATGCTATTTTCTCGTACGCAAAGGGCTTATTCGCGTTATTCGTCACAAGCTTATCTTTATAAATAACGAGTGTTGTTGGAATCGGATTCATGTATTCACGATGAATCAGCATATTCGCAATCACTTCTCTAAAAATCTTGTCACGCAAAGAGAGTCTTGTTTTCCCATCCAAATAGAATTTGTCAGGGAGATGCTTTTCGATAAACCCGTTCAGCAATTCGTAACCATCAATCAGATTGCATGTGACGGTCAAGCGATCATCGTAGCGCATCAGGTCTTGTTTGCGGACTATTGCTTCAATTTTATAATATGGCAAATAACTTGAAATCGCTTCGTCCGTGCCGAACAGCATAAGTGCAGCAAGTGTATAGCCCGACTTTCCAATGGTAGAATCATAGCGAATCAAACCAGCCGCTTTGAAAAAATCTTCCTTGTTCAACTTGAGCCACGGGTGATTGGACCTGATAGAACGAATCAAATCCTTGGCCTTCTTAAGCATTCCGCGTTTAATATCAATTTCGCGAAGCCCCGGATAAACGGTATTTTCCGTATAGCTGTTGCTTTTGCGCAAATACATTGCACTAATTGCGCTCTGCGTCTTTACCACAAAATCGCCATCGACGCTACGGTCGAAGACCTTCTTGCCGGTCTTGTGGACCTGCGAACTGGCGGGAACAAAGAAGTAGATCAATTTTTTGTCTTTGTAGTCAACAACTTGCGGGTCAATCAAGTACTGAGGATCCAATTTTTCAGGATTGTTGCTTAGATTCGCTATTTGCTTGCAAAGTTTTTCGACGCAATTGGGGTCAACACCCTCAATTTTTTTGTCGTCTGTAACTCCAAGGACAATATGGCCCCCATTGCGGTTTAAGAACGCCGCAACGGATTCGAAAAGATTGTCGGGCAATGCAGTCTTTGCCCTCTTGAATTCGACCGTCAAGCCTTCGCCCTGACGAATGATTTTTCTCAATTCTTTTTCATCCATATCGGCACCCCTTTTATCCTCTCGGATAACGCAGTTTCGCACCGCATTTTGGGCAACGCAGAATCAGTTCCTTAAGCCGTTTGATTTCGGCATCTTTTTCTTCTAGTACCTTGGCAAAATCCCCGATGGCGTTGTTAGCACCGCGATTCGGGCCTCCGTTGAATTTTCCGAAAATTTCATCGAACATAATTATTTCTTATAAATTTTAGTTGAACGTCGCCATTGGGCGACATTTTGACAGGCCGTTGCGATTATGCTAAAAAACAGCGCACAACATGCCCTTGCTTATTTGTTATGTATTGAGATTTTCCACGCCTTGCGCGGAATGGGATGATCTTGCAATCCTGTTGGCGGGGGCTTTCCCCGGCGTTACTTGCCACTCTTTCGAGTGAACTCGAGTAGGTCGTGTTCCTACCAGCTATCCAACAGCATCAACAAGAAGGTTAATGCGCCCCGCCGCGAATGCACGTACGGACCCGAAGGTCTATGTCGACTGTCGCGAGGATTATCGAATATCGGCTATAATATATACAAATAGGTTGTCGAAGTCAAGGGATATCTTAACGCTGTTTTTTTATAAAAAGTGGACCATTGGACTAGTTTTTCCCTCAAATTGTCATGTCGGGCTTGACTTGTTAACTCCTTTTTCCCTGTCATCCCCGCGTAGGCGGGGATCTCCCTCTCGCATATTTATATATATTTTCCACTGACATAGCCCCGTACCGAATGGTGCGGAGCGACCGGAATTTTTGAGATTCGTCTCTTATTCTCGCAACTGAAACTACCACTTTCAAACCGTATGAGGATAAGACGAACGCTCACGTCCCGATTGGGGCGTGGGTCGTTTTGTGCTTATTATACGGAAGGGTGTGGTAGCCCGCAGTTGCGATAAGCACGCGAAGCGACTCCACGCCTTTTTTGTTTTTCCAACGATTTTGGCCAGAGTTACCTTTGTGCACTTAAACAAGAGCGGATTCAAACAACTCTTGATAAGGAACAAAATATGGTGGAACTAGAAACTAATGCCCTCAAGTCTAAGGTAGAAGAACTCCTCTCTTCTGTTCCTGAATTCGTTGACAGTGAAAAACACCTCAAAGTCAATGTGATAAAGGATTATGCCGAACGCGGCGATGTGAAGCTTATTGAGCTGCTCCTCAAAAACAAACAGACTAAAAAAACTTTCTTCACACCCATCTTGGATAGTTTTGTCTTTAATACCGCTCAATTTAAGGAATTTTTGGAATACAACTCAGGATGTAATTCTTACTCAAAGTATCTCGGTCAAATTGGTTTGTACTCTGGGGATATATCCCTTATTGATCGGGACGAAGTGGTGCTCAATTTTCCGTTTAAAGATTGTGTGTTAGAAGGCGGACAGCGCAAAGAAGATGGAGACGATACTTATTACGAGTTTGATGAAAAAAATGATAAATACATTGAGAGACAGGGCAAACGTCGTGAAGTTTTTTTCAACGAAGTTCTTGCACGCGACGAAATTGATAATCTTTTTTCACCCAAAGCATTTTGTAATGCAAAGCGTTTTGAACTAGGCAAAAATAAAAAAGCAAAAGAATCAGAATTTAATTCGTTTAACCGTGATGCAGAAGTAAACAAGAACCGCGGTCTTGCCGAGGATACGATTACAGATAATTTGATTGTTAAGGGCAACAACTTGCTTGCCCTACAATCACTCAAAGAAGAGTTTGCCGGAAAAGTAAAGTTGGTTTATATTGACCCGCCTTATAATACGGGTAGCGATGATTTCAAATATAACGACAACTTTAATCATTCTTCATGGTTGACATTTATGAAAAACCGCTTAGAAACCGCGAAGGAATTGCTTTCTGAGAACGGGTCAATTTTCGTACAGTGTGATGATAATGAAATGGCGTACTTGCAGATTTTGATGAATGAAATTTTTGATTTTATTCAAATTGTTGAAATAAAAATGAACGAAGGTGCTGCGAACGAGTTTCAAAATCCCTTTATGCCAAAGAATTGTGAATATGGATTGCTTTATGCGAAAAATTACAATGCAAGGAAATACAAACCTATTTGGGTAGAACGTGATTAGGAGGAAAATCACATGAAAATAATTAACTTAGGCATTCTGGCTCACGTTGACGCAGGAAAGACAACATTAACGGAAAGTTTATTGTATACCAGTGGTGCAATTGCAGAACTAGGGAGCGTAGATGAAGGCACAACAAGGACAGATACAATGAATTTGGAGCGTCAAAGGGGAATCACTATCCAGACAGCAGTGACATCTTTTCAGTGGGAGGATGTAAAAGTCAACATTATAGATACGCCAGGCCATATGGATTTTTTGGCGGAAGTATACCGTTCTTTATCCGTATTAGACGGAGCAGTATTATTAGTTTCTGCAAAGGATGGCATACAGGCACAGACCCGTATACTGTTTCATGCACTACAGATAATGAAGATTCCGACAATTTTTTTCATCAATAAAATTGACCAAGAGGGGATTGATTTGCCAATGGTATATCGGGAAATGAAAGCAAAGCTTTCTTCGGAAATTATAGTGAAGCAAAAGGTTGGGCAGCATCCCCATATAAATGTAACGGACAATGACGATATGGAACAGTGGGATGCGGTAATTATGGGAAACGATGAACTATTAGAGAAATATATGTCAGGGAAACCGTTTAAAATGTCAGAACTGGAACAGGAAGAAAACAGGAGATTCCAAAACGGAACGTTATTTCCCGTTTATCACGGAAGCGCTAAAAACAATCTGGGGATTCGGCAGCTTATAGAAGTAATTGCCAGTAAATTTTATTCATCAACGCCTGAAGGTCAATCTGAACTATGCGGGCAGGTTTTTAAGATTGAATATTCAGAGAAAAGGCGGCGTTTTGTTTATGTGCGTATATATAGCGGAACATTGCATTTGAGGGATGTTATTAGAATATCTGAAAAAGAGAAAATAAAAATCACAGAGATGTATGTTCCGACAAACGGTGAATTATATTCATCCGATACAGCCTGCTCTGGTGATATTGTAATTTTACCAAATGATGTTTTGCAGCTAAACAGTATTTTGGGGAACGAAATACTGTTGCCGCAGAGAAAATTTATTGAAAATCCTCTCCCTATGCTCCAAACAACGATTGCAGTAAAGAAATCTGAACAGCGGGAAATATTGCTTGGGGCACTTACAGAAATTTCAGATTGCGACCCTCTTTTAAAATATTATGTGGATACTACAACGCATGAGATTATACTTTCTTTTTTGGGGAATTTGCAGATGGAAGTCATTTGTGCCATCCTTGAGGAAAAATATCATGTGGAGGCAGAAATAAAAGAGCCTACTGTTATATATATGGAAAGACCGCTTAGAAAAGCAGAATATACCATCCACATAGAAGTCCCGCCAAATCCTTTCTGGGCTTCTGTCGGGTTGTCCATAGAGCCGCTCCCTATTGGAAGCGGAGTGCAGTATGAAAGCAGAGTTTCACTTGGATATTTAAATCAATCGTTCCAAAATGCGGTTATGGAGGGGGTTCTTTATGGCTGCGAGCAGGGGCTGTATGGATGGAAAGTGACAGACTGTAAAATCTGTTTTGAATATGGATTGTATTATAGTCCTGTAAGTACCCCCGCAGACTTTCGGCTGCTTTCCCCTATCGTATTGGAGCAGGCTTTAAAAAAAGCAGGGACAGAACTATTAGAGCCATATCTCCACTTTGAAATTTATGCACCGCAGGAATATCTCTCACGGGCGTATCATGATGCTCCAAGGTATTGTGCAGATATTGTAAGTACTCAGATAAAGAATGACGAGGTCATTCTGAAAGGAGAAATCCCTGCTAGATGTATTCAAGAATACAGGAACGATTTAACTTATTTCACAAATGGGCAGGGAGTCTGCTTGACAGAGTTAAAAGGATACCAGCCAGCTATTGGTAAATTTATTTGCCAACCCCGCCGCCCGAATAGCCGTATAGATAAGGTTCGGCATATGTTCCACAAGTTAGCTTAACAGCTTGCAAAAGTCATATAAAATGAGATTTGAAAGGATTAGAGACTAATTATGATGAAATGCGAATGGATATTGTGTCCTGTTTGTGGGAGCAAAACCCGTAATAAAATTAGGAAGGACACTGTTTTGGAGAATTATCCCCTTTATTGTCCAAAATGCAGACAAGAAAGATTGATTAAAGTTGACAACTTGAAGATAACTGTCATCAAAGAGCCAGACGCTTAAGACGCAGAGCCGATGAAATTGTGGAACAATTCACGAATCATCGGCTCTTTTTGTTTCGTATTTGAAAGAACAAACTCACCAAATAAAAAAAACGATATTCGGGTGGGTTATTTTGTTATACCCTAAATTACCCTCTGAGTAAGCACGACCTTAAAGACTTAAAGGAACGGTGCAACGAGCAGAGCTGGGAACAGGGCTTGCATGTGCCGGAGAAAGGAAAGACATTTGCTGGAGAAGTCCGGGAAGAAACGGTGGCATGGAGCAAAGACACCTACCAGCTTTTGAAACAGGCAGAGCAGGGAAAGGTCAAAAGCTATGTGCAGGATATTGCCCTTGCGGTGCTGGATTGTAAGGAAACAGCGACCAGCCGGGAAACCTTTATCCGGCTGATGAATGAAAGAGGGTACGGGGTGGACTGGCAGGACAGCCATAAGTACATCACATATACCGACTTAGCCAGGGAACAGGCAGGAGAAAAGGCTTGTAAAATCAGGGATAACAAGCTGGAAAAATACTACAATATGGATTTCGGAAAGGAGAGCATGGAGCATGAGTTTGAGAGAAATGCACGAACAGCAGAAGCAGAGCAGTCCAAGAGAGCAGCTTCAAGAGTTAAACCGACAGAGCCGGACAGAGCTGGAAAACAGTCTGCTCAAAGAAGCGTTGGCGATGTCGAGCGAGAACTGCGAGGAATTGATGAAGCAGTCAAATCAAGAACAAGTGAGGGCAGAGCAGAACAGGCAGAGAGACGCAGAGCAGAACAGGAAGCTCATCAGCGAGCTGAAGCAGAGCGTAGAGCTGCTGAAGAACAGCAACGAATTGCTTCAAGACGCTATATCGGGCGAGATTGGGAGCCTGAAAGATGAGGTTAAGGAAAACACCGTCCAAGAGGTTAGAAAGGCGTTACAGGCGAATATAGAGGCTATACAGAGGGCTACAAAGCTTCTTGAGAAGCAGTCTGATACACTTACGAGCGTGATGAAGCAGAAGATCCGGGAGCTTGAGGAAAGTAAGAACAGTTTTTTTAGATATGAGGGCTTGAAGTTGTACCTGTTTTGGGGCGGTATGGTCTGCAATATTTTAGTGTTTCTTATGCTGTTGTATGGTATGATTAGTAAGTAAAAAGAAATCGATAAATTAGAATTTGACGGGGAGGTCTCATGAGGACAGAATATAAACACAATCCGCCCATTCCATATAGTCTGCATGATATGCGGGTCAAAAAGATTATAATTCAAGATAAAACAATAGTCCTTGAATTCGAGGACGGATATGAAAAACTTACAGAACCTTTTGAACAGGTCGAGGGAAACATCACAATCGAAGGTGTGGATTTTGATTGTACCTGCGTTATGTTGCAGAGCAAATGGGGAAACTATGGAAAATTCAACGGTGAGAAATTAGAACTGGAACGCTTTATAAAGAGATACAAAAACTATAGCTTTGAAATTGTAGATGAATTATACGGGTATAATCAAGTATTGTATTCTGGTTATTTATCTATCTTAGAAACAGAAGATTTAGTTCAAATGGACATTTCAATTTACTTTACGGGCAAAATTATTTACGATACAAAAGAGTAACAAATTCCAGTTTGTCGGTACGAAGAAAAAGGTGCAAAAATGTATTGATAAGATTAGCGGTCAAGGCGAGAGGGAGTGAGGTGCAAAAGACTATGGCAAAATACACCAAAAGGAGAGATAAAAGAGGGTATGAGTGGAAGTCTGCTTATCGGGAGAAAGAAGCCCTTATGTTGGAGAGGGGATACCCGGAAGTAAGTCCTCATGATTTCTATCGGGAGTTGTTTCCGGCTGGCAGTCTCCAGCAAGAGCCGGAGGACGGAAAAGGTAATATTATAGCGACACAGATTAGACCGTCTGGCAAAGGAAGAACCCGGCAGTGGGTAATTGATGATAGTCTGAAAATGCTGGATAAGGTCATAGGAGATAGGTTTGGGCTGATACCGCCTATTAGTTTTTACGGAAAGTCACACACGAAAGAGAACGCTCATGAGCTGTTTGCGGTGGTGGTGGACGTGGATTATGTAGGCAAACAGCAGTTAAAGAACCTGTTGAAGCAGTTTGGGAATGGTGTGCAGCTTCGTCCGACTTATCTTGTCAGCTCCGGCAAGGGGGTACATCTTTACTATTTCTTGCAGGAGCCGGTTCAGTTGTATCGAAACCGGGAAGAAGTGCTTGCGGAGCTGAAAGAAGCCTTTATCCGGCGGCTATGGAATGATACCAGCTCTATCCGTCCGGACAGCCCGGATATAACCGGAATTTATCAAGGTTTCCGGTGTGTGGGGAGTCAGTCGAAGCTGGGTGCAGATTTCCCAGTAAAAGCCTATAAGCTGTCAGAGAACCGTTACACGCTGGAGGACATAAAAGCCAGCATACCGAGCTGTAAGGTAGACCTTGCTCCGTTGTACGAGAAGCCGAGAAGAAAAAGTACCGTTACGCTGGAAGAAGCAAAGGAGCTGTACCCGGAATGGTATGAGAAGCGGATCGTGCAGGGAGAGCCGAAGCAGAAAAGTAAGAAGCAGGGCGGTACGTGGGTATGTAACGAAGCTTTATATGAGTGGTGGAAACGGAAAATAACCGAGGAAGTGAAAGCCGGAGGGCGTTACTTTTCTATTATGGCGTTGTGCTCTTATGGCTTGAAGTGTGGCATATCCGAGCAGAAGATACGGAGAGACGCCTATGCGTTCTTGGACCATTTAGAGAGCCTTACCGAGGACGAGGACAACCATTTCAGCCGGGCAGATGTGAAAGACGCTCTCCGGGCATTGAAAGGGGACAGAAAAAGGCTGTCAACGATAGCAAGCCGGGAATGGATAGAGGACAACACAAAGGTTACGATACCAGCAAATAAGCGGAATTACAGAAAGCAAAAAGACCATGTAAAGGTTATGAATACTATGAAAGCTTTAAAAAAGCAGTTAGGAGAAGAAGTAAAAGAGGGTAGACCAAAAGGGAGTGGAACAGCGGAGCAGACAGTCAGAGAATGGCAGGAGAGCCACCCAGCAGGAAAGAAAGCGGACTGCATTCGAGAGACAGGATTGAGCAAGCCCACCGTTTACAAGTGGTGGAAGTAGGGCATACTTGAAATGCCGAAAGGCATATGCTATAATGCCAGTAGGCAAGAAAGACGAAAGTGCTCATTGTGGCACGCAAAAAGCCCCGGAGGTCGCAACTCCGGGGCTTTTCTATTCCGTTGTGGCAAGGTGGCTTATTCCTTAGGCTGGCTACCGCCTATTTATCTCCGTCCAGCCATTTGCAGATGTAGTAGGCGACTACACTTGCCAAGACAGAGAGTAAGAAAGACGAAAATATACTCATGGTGGCACACCCCCTTTCTGTACCTGTATAGGGGTGGTAGCGTCGCCCATTATACCATAGTGGCAGAAATGCCACAAGAAGCCATTTCCCCTTGTTTATTATCAAAGCCATAAGGAAAAGAGTGTCAAGGGCGGTCATAGACCGCAGCGTTTACCCTTGATACTCTTTTTTGTTGGCTATAATGCCGGAGGGGAAAACGGCTGTCCGTCCGTTCCTTTACTTCCCCCCCCTGTGCTTCATTGTCCGTTCCGGCGGAAGAAAGTAAAGGGTGGTCTGCGACCATTTTTTATCTGCTGTACTCGCTGATCGGCAAGCCGAAGCTCATACTGCAGATAAAAAACAAGCCCTTGACTGTCTTCCTCCTACACTTCCAAAGTCGCCCAAGAGGAAGTAAGCTCCACTATATTCTTGGCAGAATATACGCACGAATATATCCGCTTGATATAGAGTTTATATCATGCTATAATATGTGTAGCGGATATATTGCAAGTTCCCTAAAGTGTTACCACTTTAGAACTTGTGAGGGTGGCAAGCCCCCCTTCAATCCCCCTTTTCAGAGAGCCGAAAGGCTCATAGTGTGACGGTGGTAGCACCGAAGAAAGAGAGGTCAAAGGCATGAAAAAAGAAATGGATAAAATTCAGTTTGAGTACAGATACGAGGTGCAGGAGCTGATGAAAGTAATTGATAAATATGTAAAACAGAACCCGGCAGAAAAGGAAAATAAGACGCTGGAGCGTTTCTTTGACTTGCTTGATGTCATGGATATGGAGTGGTAAGGGTATGAACAAGACAAGACCAAAGCAGTTATCATTCCGAGTAAGTGAAGAAGAATACCGGCAGTTGCAGGAGAAGATTTTAGAGAGTGGAAAGAACCAGCAGGAGTATATCCTTTCCTGTGTGCTGGAGAAGCAGATCGTGAATACGGACGGTATCAAAGAACTTATCCCGGAACTGAAACGGATAGGGAACAACCTCAACCAAATAGCAAAGCGGTGTAATGAGGGGGGAATGTTGCCGAGTGAAGCGGAAGTGCGGAAGCATGGAGAGGAGCTGAACAAAGTATGGCAGTCATTAAGGCGGTATCTTCAAAGGCGGGCATAGGGCACGCAATAGATTATGTGACGAAAAAAGAAAAGACAGAGGAGAAGCTTGTCAGCGGTCTGCATTGTGAGCCGGAGACGGTCAAGGAGGAAATGCAAGCCACAAAGGAGCTGTGGGGCAAGACGGACGGAAGAACCTATAAGCATTATGTGCAATCCTACCATGAGGACGAGGAAATAACCCCGGAGCAGGCTCACAAGAACGCTGTCGAGCTGGCAGAGCATACAAAGGCATGGAAAGGGCATGAAGTTCTGATAGCCACGCATATAGACAAGGGGCATATACACACGCACTTTATTGTCAATTCCGTAAATTATGAGAACGGTCATAAGCTCCAATGGATGTAGGACGGATTTTGCGGACATTCAAAATAAAAAAGAATGTGGAGGTAACAGACAATGGCAAAATCATTATTTGAGGAACTGGGCGGCAAATACGAAAGGCAAGGGGATTATTTGATACCGTGCTTAACTGTACCCGCCGAAGAAGAACAGGCAATAGGCATCTGGGGGCAACGGCATTTAGATTATCTAAAACAGTACCGTAAAGTTACATACACCAATCTTCTTACAAGCGGCAGGCTAAACGCCTACCTTGCCGACATCAACAGACAGGCACAGGAACGCTTTGAAAGGCTCATAGAGGGTATGAAACAGGCACAGGGCATAACGGAACAGCTAAAGGCAGAAAACGCCTTAGAATGGACAGGATGCCTCAATAACATAAGGGCTTGTGCGAGGGAGATTGTGGAAAAGGAAATTATTTTTGCATAAACAGATGATTAGTGGCAGGGGGAAATCCTGCCGCTTTTTCTGCTTTAGTTTGTCAGCTTGACAAATAAAGGGTTAAGGAATATAATTAGATTCAGTATTATACAAGGAGTTAATAAATATGCGGCAAGGTATTCTTAAATAAACTGTCAATTTGATAGTGGGAACAAAAAGTAGCAGTCCCGTTTCACTTTTAATATGGGGCTTAGTTTTTTGTACCCAGTTTAAGAATACTTTTATCATGTAATTTTATATGCCCGAAAACATATAAGTGTTTTGGGGCTATTGGAGTTATTTACCCAGTGATAGGAGTATTTATCACTGGGTATTTTTATGCCCTTTTTTGGGTGTTGATAGTGATACAGCTTATAACAAATTTGTGATTAACAAGGAAGAAATGAACTTTAGAAAATGGAAAGTAAAAAGTGTAAATGAAATTATTAAGGAGAAGAAAATCGAGGAAAAAGATGTAAGACAGTTTGTAATTGATAACGCTGATAGAATCTTCCAAGGGATTGGTCCCAAAGGCCCTGGGGAAGGATTGAAAAATGCAATGGAGCGATCAAAAAAAACAGATGGCTGGGATATTTACGAAAGAAATGAGATGGAACCGATTTATACATATAGAGGTCGAATGGTTCGTTTTTACGAAAAAAACATCAAATTCGATAAAAAAGGAAATCGAACAATCGTAAAAGAATTAGGGTCTCTTTGGTCAGACATAAAAACAACAGGAATCGCTCCTGAAGGAGGTGTCAAGCTTAAAAACGGGAAAAAACCGGAAGCCTTGTTAAACCGTGTAATAGAAATGTGTTCTGATAAATCAGACATTGTTCTAGACTATCATCTTGGTTCGGGAACTACTGCTGCAGTAGCACATAAAATGAATCGCCAATACATTGGCGTTGAACAATTGGATTATGGTGAAAATGACAGCGTTGTCAGATTGAAAAATGTTATTGAAGGAGATCAGTCTGGCATTTCAAAATCAGTCAACTGGCAAGGTGGAGGATCCTTTGTCTATCTTGAACTCGCCAAGAAAAACGAAATGGCGATGGAACAAATTTCCGCTTGCAAATCTTATGAAGAGTTGGTAAAGCTTTTCAAGTCGCTCTGCACCAAATATTTCTTGCACTACAATGTCCGCGTAAAAGAATTCTGTAAAGAAATCGAAAGTGTCCATTTCCAAAAGCAACCGCTCAAGAAGCAGAAAGAGATGTTTGCGCGGATGTTAGATTTAAACCAACTCTATGTGAATGTCGATGATCGAAAGGACAAGAATAGTGGACTTTCCGCAAACGACATTGTCGTTACAGAGGATTTTTACCAACTGAAAAAAGGTGGTAAATAATGCTGCTTGAAGACATTGAAAGTAAAAAAGAAATTCTTGACGAGGAACAATACAACATTCCTTCGTATATAACAGAAAATCTTCGCTATCCACTCTATGAATGGCAACGAAAGGCTCTTGAGAATTTCTTGGTAAACGAAATTACTCGCGAAAAGAAAAAGAGCAAGGGTGAAAAACAGAATCCGAATCACTTGATGTTCAATATGGCAACAGGGAGTGGCAAGACACTTGTTATGGCCGCTTTAATCCTGTATTATTACAAACAGGGATTTCGTAATTTCATCTTTTTCGTGAACCAAAACGCAATTCTCGGAAAAACCCAGGCAAATTTCATCAACAGTAGCCACAATAAATACTTGTTTAAGGAAAACATTGTAATTGATGGCAAAAGAATATGCATTCGCGAAGTTGACGTATTCTCAAATTCAAGCGACGACATTCAGATTAAATTTACCACCATTCAAAAATTACACAACGATATTTACAAAGAAAGCGAAAATGCTTTACTTCTTTCGGACCTTCAAAAAAGAGACCTGATTCATATTGGGGATGAAGCCCATCATCTTAACGCCAGCACAGCAAAGAAAAAGAAGGAACAAACAGAAATTGAGACGCCATCCTTTATAGGTGAACTAAAAGACAGTGCCAAAGATGATGATATCGAAAAATCATGGGAAACAACCATCTGCAACTATATATTGGGAAAGAAAGGCAAAGATGGAGTTTCTTACGCTGCTGAGCAGAATAGGAACGCTCTTCTAGAATTTACCGCAACGATACCAAGAAATGATCTAATTCAAGAAAAATATGAAGACAAGATAATTACAAAGTTCGAGCTGAAAGATTTTGTGGAAGCTAAATGCACAAAGCATATTCGGCTAGTTCGCTCAAATCTTGAACAAAAAGAACGCGTTCTTCAAGCTCTTCTTTTGAATTGGTACAGATATCGAATTGGCGTAGATTATGGTATTCCGAATTTCAAGCCTGTCATACTTTTCCGTAGCAAGGAAATTGAAAATTCAAAGGCGGATTATCAGAGGTTTCTTGCTCTGTGCAAAAATGTAAAGGTGTCCGATTTTGGGTTTGTGAAAAAGCTTTCAAAAATAAAAAATGATAGTGACGATCAAGCCGATAAGACATATTCATTTGATGGCCGAATTTTTGAGAGAATACGCCTCTATATGGAAGAGCGGAAAATTTCTTTTGAAAACGTAGTTGCTTATATTCGTGAGAGTTTCCAGGAACGAAATATAGTTATAACGAACTCAAAAACGAATAAAACGCAAAAAGAAAAAACAGATGGGGAAATAGATTATTTACTGAATAGTCTAGAAGATCGTTCAAATCATATTCGTGCAATCTTTACCGTTCAACGTTTGACCGAAGGGTGGGACGTTCTAAATTTATACGATATTGTTCGTCTTTACACCGGTCGCGATACTGATTACAAAAATAAAAAAGTTGGTTCGCATACAACGAGTGAAGTCCAGTTGATAGGTCGTGGCGTTCGTTATCACCCATTCGCGTACAAGGACAAAGAAAAAGGTCGTCGAAAATTTGACGACGACCTACAAAATGAATTGAGAATTTTGGAGGAATTTTACTTTCATTCTGAAGACGAGGAAAAATACATTTCCGACCTTTCTAATGAGTTGAAAAATCGCGGTCTTATGCAAGATAAGCGAACGCAAAAAATTTTCAATGTCAAAGAAAAATATCAGAGTTTCTTGAATGGAATGTATTTCTTTGTCAACGAAAAAAAAGAAAATCCCAATAGGCGCTTAAAGACTTTACCAAAGGATTTCAAAAATCTCCCTGCATTTGAATGGAGTATAAAGGGATTATATTCTGAGGTGCAAGCAGTAAATCTATCTCAAAAAGAAGATACATTGTACATTAGTGACTCTGCGCCAACAAAAACAAAGGCTATCTCTTTTGCAGAAATTCCGCGACATATCAAGTACAAAGTCATTCACCGATTGAATGCAAATTCATCATCTTATTTCAACTATGAGAATGTTTGTAAAAGATTCAATGTTGATAGTATGGATGATTTTTTGAATTTTGTAAAGGATGTGAAAATCTGTATTTCGGCACCGATGAAATTTGAAGACATCCCAAATGCAGAGTTTCTGAAGATGTGTGAAGGATTTATGTTGTATTTGCAGCGTGAATTAGAATCTTATGATAAACCCTATATTGGCTCTGATTTTAAGTTGGTAAAATTTTCCGACGTATTCTCTTTTGATGACGAGAAAGGAAAAATTGGTTTCAAAAAAGAGAAGATGATTCTTATAGATGATGAGAATGATGATGCAAAAGAAAACAAACGGCTTGAAAAGGAACTGAAAAATGAAGACTGGTATATGCTTGATTCCTTCTGGGGCACAGAAGAGGAGCGAAAACTGATTGAATTCATTAAGTCTCGCAAATCAAATTTAGAAGACAAATACAAGTCTTTCCAACTTTTACGAAACGAAGAAGTCTATAAGATTTTTGACTTTGAAACAGGGCAAGGCTTTCAACCTGATTTCCTGTTGTTGTTACAGGGAAAGAACGGCAATAACAATGCGTATTATCAAGTATTTGTTGAACCCAAGGGCAAACATCTTGCAGGCGAAGAAAATGATGGTTGGAAAGAAAAGTTTCTGCTGGAAATTTCAAAACGCTACGGATTGAACAACATCGTTGTTGAAAAGTCTAAGGAATATATTCTAATCGGACTTCCATTCTTTAACGACACGGATAAAGAAATGAAGGAACGATTTGATGCGGAATTTAAGCAAACCTTAAAGATTTCTTGTTAATTATCAATTAGTTCTATTTTGCTGGGGTTGCTAAACAGCCCCATTTCTCACCTCTTCAGCACAACAAGCGGCAGCTTACTTCAGTAAGCCTGGGGCGTTGCGGGCGCGGCGATTGAGCGCCCGCTAGAAGGGGTAGCGGCCCTTCGACAGGCTCAGGGTCCTTAGCCTATGTGGCTGGAGAAGGAGAGCGAGGGGAAGGCTTTCCCCTACCAGTTTAAAAATTTACTCCAAGAACATCGCCATGTAATACGGCAGGGTAACCATTTTGCCAGCAACACCGATGTTGTTTTTGGAGAGCTTGTAGCAAACTTTTGCATCGTAGTTGTCGTTACTCAGAACGGTCTTTGCCGACTTGGAGCGTCCCGTTGTCGCCTTGACTTCAATAATGGCGAGTTCGCCGCCGACATTTTCTACAAAGTCAATTTCTAGCCCGGATTCTTTGCGGAAGTAGAATAGTTTGCGACCTTGTTTAGAGAAACAATCTGCGATGATGTTCTCGTAGATGGCGCCTTTATAGAATCCCAAATCGCCGCTTAGAATCTTGGCCGCAGTGCCGCGTTCCAGCATGGCGACAAACAGGCCGGAATCCTGCACATAAATCTTAAACGTATTCTCGATCTTGTAGCCTTCAAGGGGTTCTGCGATGTTGGTCAGGTTGTGGCAAATGTTGATTATGCCGCAGTCGTAGAGCCATTGGATTGCGGTTTGGTAGTTTTCGGAACGGCCCTTCTTTTCTAGTTGCGAATAGACAAACTTGTTGTTTTCCTTCGCAAGTTGGGCGGGAATTGAATCAAAGACGCGATTGATGCGGCCAAGAAGCGTGCGGTCGATTTCCTCGTTTTCGTTCTCGTCAAGGTGCTTACCAAAGTCGTCCTTGTATTCTTCAAGAATGTCTTGCTGTTCCTGCCAAACGACGTTCATGTCGTTCGTCTCAACAAATCGAGAAACGACATAAGGGAGCCCGCCTACACAAAGGTATTCCTTGAAGTAGCGGAGCATGGCGTTGTGCGTCGCCTCGCTTACGGGTTCCTTTTTCGTGAAGCATTCCTTTAGGTATGCGATGACGTTTTCGCCAATGCCCTTTGCCCACAGAAATTCCTCGAAATCCATGGGTTTCATATAAATTATTCTTTCAAAACCGGTTGGGACGCCTTTTCCCTTTTTACGGTTGTACCCCTTAATACCAAGCAGGGATCCAGTACAGATGACGTCGTAGCGACCGTCTTCCATAAAAGGCTTGATGCTTGCGCGGGCGTTTGCACATTCCTGAATTTCATCGAAGATGATGACGGTCTTGTTCTCGACAAAATGCGCATTAGGGAAAAGCGCGGAAAGGTCTATGGTAATCCGGCTCACGTTCAGGTCTCCCTCGAAGACCTTCTTCGCATTTTCATTTTCCTTAAAGTTGATATAGACGACGCTCTCGTAGTTGCTGCGGGCGAATTTCAGGACACTGGATGTCTTGCCGATTTGGCGCATCCCCTTGACAACCAGGGCCTTCTTTTTGCCCCCTGAAATCTTCCAATTTTCAAATTCTTTAAGGATTTTTCGCTTGAACATGTTCTAAAACTACACTTTTCCAACCGAATTGTCAATAACAAACTGCACTTTTCCGACCGAATTAGCGTATTAAAAGCGCACTTTTTCGTACGAAAAAGTGCATTTTTGCGTATACGCCTGATTTTATTACGTGTTTTTGTGGTAAAAATTGCCGATTTTACGCAATTTTCTCCAATTTCAGTCAAATCTTCGGCTCCATCAAGAAATAATACCGAACGTCCTCTTTCTAGGAATTATTTTTGCATATTTTATCAATTTTCATTCCTAACATAAAAAAATACGGCTTAAACGGACTATTTTAGAGATTATTTTTGCATATTTTGCCGTTTTTCTTTAATTTCGCCCCCCCCAATTTTCACCTCAAGTTGGGGAGGACAACGGTTTGCGCCTTACGCCTTCACCTAGCAGGGCCTTTTTTCGATGCTCCTATCCAGGCAAAGCGTTCCAAACAAAAAGAACTTTGCGTCGCTGAGAAAAGGGCGCGGTATAAAGTGTAGAGCGTTTTCGGGGTCTTAGGGGCTAAGCCCCTAGGAGAAGGGGTGGGGAGCAACGCAGTGCGACCCAGGGGAAGGCTTTCCCCTTTGTATAATCAGGACTAGATTCTTCGACTTCGCCCTACGGGCTCCGCTCAGAATGACACGTTTAGCCCCTAACGCTGTACTCTAGGGTGACAATCGGGACAGTATTATTTGCCGAACCGCAGGCTAAATGCTATCTTTGCGCGCACCGCCAGATGTCGTATTTCTGGGGAACCGGGCGAGAACCGCCCACAAAAAGGATTACTTATGTCTCAAATCGAACTCACCTTCCCCGATGGCTCCGTACGTTCCGTAGCATCGGGCACCACCGGCCTCGAAATTGCGAAGGGCATTTCCGAAGGTCTTGCACGCAAGGCGCTTGGCGTCAAACTCGGCGATAAGGTCCTCGACCTCACGCGCCCGCTCACCGAGAGCGGCACCATCAAGATTATCACGCCGAGCAACGACGACCCGGATGCTCTGATGCTCCTGCGTCACAGCTGCAGCCACGTGCTTGCCGAAGCCATCTGCGACCTGTTCCCGGGCACCAAGCTCGCCTATGGTCCGGCTATCGAAAAGGGTTTCTACTACGATTTGATGACACCGACCCCGATTCAGCAGTCGGATTTCGAGCGCATCGAAAAGCGCATGAAGGAAATCATCAAGGAAGACCGTCCGTTTACCCGTTGCGAAGTCAGCGCCGCCGATGGCCTGAAGCGCACCGAGGGCGACAAGTACAAGACGGACAACGCTGAACGCGCTCTCGCCCGCGAAGGTAGCGACGGAACGCTCAGCTTCTACGTGACTGGCGAACCGGGCAAGAACTTTGAAGACCTCTGCGCTGGCCCCCACGTGCCTTCTACTGGCAAGCTCAAGAATTTCAAGGTGCTCTCGATGTCGGGCGCCTACTGGCATGGCGACCAGAACAGCGACCAGCTGACCCGCGTGTACGGCACCTGCTTTGCCGACAAGGAAGGTCTCGAAACTTATTTGAAGTTCCTTGAAGAAGCCGAAAAGCGCGACCACCGCAAGATTGGTAAGGAAATGGACCTCTACCACATCGAAGACCATTCTCCGGGCATGGTGTTCTGGCACCCGAAGGGCACCAAGATGGTGAACGCCCTCAAGGACTACATCCGCGGAAAGATTGACCGTCGCGGCTACCTGGAAGTTATCACGCCGGAAATCGTGAACAAGACTTTGTGGATTAAGTCCGGCCACGCCGACAAGTACAACGAGAACATGTTCAAGACGCTGGCTGGCGACGTGGAAATGGCCGTGAAGCCGATGAACTGCCCCTGCCACATCCAGATTTTCAACACTGGGCTCCGCAGCTGGCGCGACCTGCCGATGCGCCTTGCCGAATTCGGTAAGTGCCACCGTTACGAACCTGCCGGTACCATGCACGGCCTGATGCGCGTGCGCGGCTTTGTGCAGGACGACGCCCACATCTTCTGTACCGAAGACCAGATTGCAAGCGAAGTGGCCGACTTCTGTGCCCTCGTCAAGGAAATCTACCACGACTTCGGTTTCGACGATATCGTGGTGAAGTTCTCCACCCGCCCGGAAAAGCGCGTGGGTTCTGACGAAATCTGGGACAAGGCTGAAGCCGCCCTCGCCGAAGCTACCAAGCTCGCTGGCCTCGACTACATTTTGAACCCGGGCGAAGGTGCCTTCTACGGTCCGAAGCTCGAATTCACGCTGAAGGACAGCCTCGGTCGTGATTGGCAGTGCGGTACGATTCAGGTCGACTTCAACCTCCCGCAGCGCCTGGGTGCCGAGTATGTCGGCAAGGACAACCAGAAGCACATTCCGGTGATGCTGCACCGTGCGGCCGTGGGTTCCATCGAACGCTTCCTCGGCATTCTCATCGAAGAATTCATGGGCGATTTCCCGCTGTGGCTCGCTCCGGTTCAGGCCCGCGTGCTCCCGATTTCCGAGAAGTTCGTTGAATACGCTAAGTCCGTGGAACGCGAACTCGTGAACGCCGGCGTCCGCGTGGAAGTTGACGAAAGCAACGAGAAGCTCGGCTACAAGATCCGCCAGTGCGAACTCCAGAAGATTCCTTACAAGATTATTGTAGGCGAAAAGGAACAGGCAGAAGGTCTCATCGCTGTCAACAAGAGAAAGGAAGGCGATAAGGGTCAGATGACGGTCGCTGACTTCCTCAAGATGACCGAAGACGACCGCAAGGTTGTGAGATAATAAACGGTGATCCCGGAACAAGTCCGGGATGACATTTTAGAAAACGCAGACTCAAATGAGCCTGCGTTTTTCATATTCTTCAACCAAGTCCGTGGGCTTACTTCTTCCCGGCCTTCGTTACAGCGGGCTTCGCAGCGGCCTTAAGCTTCTTGAATTCGGCCTGGGCCTTGCGCATGTCGGCCATGAAGGTTTCGTTTGTATGCAAGCTCGGGTAGGCGCCCGAGACAAGCACCTTGGAGGCATCCACATCGCTTTGCCAGTGGAAGCCTGCGATTACGCGGCTCTGTCCCCATTCGTAGGCGTATTTCAGCAGGGCGTCCTGAGCGGCCGGGTTCACCTCGACCAGCAACAGGGCCATCGCCCACGCACGAATGGTATGTCCTGACGGATAGGATCCATTTGTTCTTAGCCTTTCTTCTTCGGCAGGGACAAGCGTCGGTTCATTGAAGCGGTCGTAAGGGCGGCGCCTCATGTAATGTCTTTTGGCCTTGCTCCCCACCTGCTTAAGCGTCCGGATTCCGCGTTCAAGAACATTCATGATGGCAGGAGTCTTCTTTACCGAAATTTCCATGCCGAAGGGTTCGCTGAACATTGCGGCCATCTCTTCGACGGTTTCTACCGCCTGTGCCACCGCAAGAGCCGCACGGGCAGAGTCTAGGCGCATCGATTTACCCCACATGTACTGCGAGATATCGTATATGAACTGCGGCGACATGGTATCGGGGGGTGCAGGGTAATAGTTCAACGCATTCGGGAGCGCATCGGCTTCCACATAGGGTTTGACATCGGCAGCAAAACTGCACAGGACAGCCCCACACAAGGCTATCGCGACTAAGGTTATCTTGATAATGTTCATACATTTCAAATATTAACTATTTTTCACTTGATGTTTTCTCATTTCAGAACCGTAGTTCCCTTACTAGCCCTACTCTGTTTAGGACTTACGTGTTGCTCTTTCCCGGTGCGCACGGGCTACGACCGAAACATTGGCGACTACAAGAGCGTTCCTCCGAGCGAAACTGCATCTACCCCACCTAAAGAAGATACGCAAAAACCCACTCAAGAAGCAGTCCAAGAAACCCCGTCGGATTCTACCAAGCACATGAATTCCGCCGAGAAGGCTCGCGCGGCCATTAAGAAAAAGGAAGCCGCCAAGGCAGCCCAAAAGGCAACGCCCAAAAGCGACTTGGAAACCTACGCCAGGAAATGGATGGGGGCCAAGTACGTTTACGGCAAAGCCACCAGAACAAAGACAGACTGTTCCGGATTCGTGATGCAAGTTTACAAGGGCTACTACAACATTGAACTTGACCACAGCTCCTCAAAAATGTACAAGGATAGCCGCGGGAAATCCGTAAGTCGCGGCGGGCTCAAAGAAGGAGACCTCGTATTCTTCGGAAGTCTCTGGAAGATTGACCATGTGGGAATCTACTTGGGTGGTGGTCGCTTTATTCACGCAAGCACCAGCAAGGGCGTCATGATTTCGCCCATGCAAGACAAATACTGGGGTCACAAATACCAAGGCGCCAGAAGATTTAAGTAAATTTTAGCTATGAAGAAAATTGCATTCCAAGGCCGCAAGGGCGCCTATAGCGATTGTGCCGCACATTACTTGTTCGGTGAAGACATCGAAACGCTCCCGATGGATACTTTCGAAGAAATTTACCAGGCTGTAGAAACCGGCGAAGCCGATGGTGGCGCGATTCCTATCGAAAACTCCACGGCAGGTTCCATTGAGGCAAACTACGATTTGCTCTACAAGTGGCGTCACCGCATTGTAGGCGAGGTCTTGCTCCGTATCGAACACACTTTGTGCGTGATGCCAGGCGTCAAGCTCGCCGACCTCAAGCGCGTTTACAGTCACCCGCAGGCTCTTGCGCAGTGTTCCAAGTTCTTTGCCGAAAACCCGCAAATCAAGGCGGTTCCGGCATTCGATACCGCAGGCTCTGCCGAAGAACTCGCCGCTCGCAAGGCTAAAGACGAAGGCGCCATCTCAAGCGCCTACGCCGCAAAGATTTACAACTTGGACATTCTGAAGGCCGGCCTCGAAAACTTGAAGGGCACGAACTTCACGCGTTTTTACGGCATTCAAAAAATTCCCGCCGCATTCAACGAAACCGAAGGCGCCAAGACGACCATGCTGTTCGAACTCGCCAACAACAATGCAGTAGGCGCTCTTTACAACGCTCTCGGCTGCTTCGCCAAACGCGGCATCAACTTGACCCGCTGCGAAAGCCGCCCGCACCCGGACAAGCCGTGGGAATACATTTTCCACGTATCGTTCGAAGCAAACGTGAATGAAGATCGCGCCCAGGCTGCACTCGCCGAGCTCAAGAATTACACGAACAACATGTACATTCTGGGCACCTTCAAGAAAGGCGTGATTGAAACTTTGAAATACTAAGAGGCAGAATATGGCATACGAACGTACCGACAGAAAGTTTGACGAATACCGCAATTTAAAGATGACCACGGGCTTTATCTCTAGCGCCGATGGTTCTGTTCTGATTGAAATGGGCCGTACCCGCGTTATCTGTAACGCGACACTCCTCCCGAAGGTTCCTGATTGGCTCGCCGGCAAAGGTACCGGCTGGATTACCGCTGAATACAGCTTGCTCCCGCAGAGTACAGGCAAGCGTGTGGAACGCGAACGCAAGGGCGCGAGCGGCCGCACTCAAGAAATCCAGCGCCTGGTGGGCCGCTCGCTGCGCGGCGCAGCCGACCTTTCCGCCCTCGGTGAAAACGCTATCGTGGTCGACTGCGACGTGATCGAAGCCGACGGTGGCACTCGTACCGCAAGCATTATCGGCGGCTTCGTGGCCCTTGCGCTCGCCCTCAAGAAAATCAAGGAACGCCTCGGCCTCACGCAGCAGATTCTGCAGCATGGCATTACGGCAATTTCTGTCGGTGTCGTTAGCGGCAAGCCGCTTTGCGACCTCTGCTATGTGGAAGACTCCGCAGCCGATGTTGACATGAACGTGGTCATGCAAGACGCCAAGAACTTCATCGAAGTGCAAGGCACCGGAGAGCATGCAAGCTTTGACCGCAACATGCTCAACACGCTGCTTGACCTCGGCGAAAATGCCTGCAAGGACATCTACAAAAAGCAGATGGAACTGATCGGTGGCGAACTTCCGTAGTTAGTAGCGGATTTTGCCTTCGGCAACCTTGCGCAGGTGCTGGCCGTAAGGCGACTTTCCGTACTTGGCGGCTGATTCCAGAAGCTTTTCTTTGGTAATCCAGCCGTTGATGTAGGCGATTTCTTCGACAGCGGAAATCTGGATACCTTGGCGATTTTCCACCATCTTCACGAACTCGCCCGCTTCAATCAGGCTGTCCATGGTTCCGGTATCGAGCCAAGCAAAGCCGCGGCCCAAAAGTTTCACATCGAGTTCGCCCTGTTCCAGGTACACGCGGTTCAAGTCCGTAATTTCAAGTTCACCACGGGCGCTCGGCTTCTGAGCCTTAGCGTATGCGGACACGCGATTGTCGTAGAAATAGAGACCGGTAATCGCATAGTTGCTCTTGGGTTCCTTCGGTTTTTCTTCAACCGAAATCACCTTACCCGACTCATCGAATTCCACCACGCCAAAGCGTTCCGGATCTTCGACAAAGTAGCCAAACACGCTTGCACGGCCATTTTCTTCGGCGTTCTTCACGGCGGCCTTCAGAAGCGGGCTAAAGCCGTTACCGTAGAAAATATTGTCACCGAGCACCATGGCGCAGCAATCGTTACCGATAAATTCTTCGCCAAGGATAAAGGCCTGAGCAAGTCCATCAGGGCTCGGCTGCACCTTGTAGCTCAAGTTGAGCCCCATCGAGGAACCGTCGCCCAACAAACGTTCAAAGTTGGGCAAGTCCGTCGGAGTCGAGATAATCAGGATATCGCGAATACCCGCAAGCATCAAAGTCGACAGCGGGTAATAAATCATGGGCTTGTCGTAAACAGGCAAAAGTTGCTTAGACGTCACCATGGTCAGCGGATAAAGCCTGGTACCGGAGCCTCCGGCGAGAACAATTCCTTTCATTAGTATTTCCCGTACTTGTAGCCATACCCTTCGGTGCGACTGTGTTCATACTTATTGATAACGATAGAAGCATGGGCACTAGAATTACCCTTGAGGATCTGGGCCATGCCATCCTTGATAGCGTCGATAGAATGCTTATTGTATTCAATCACCATCACAATCTGGCTAGCTACATGGCAAGCAAGAGCAGCGTCGGTAACAAGCATAATCGGCGGAGTATCAATGACAACCAAATCGAATTCTTTCTTGAACTTATCTATGATTTCGGCATAATGCTTGGAACCAAGCAATTCAGCCGGATTGTTGGGAACATTGCCACAAGGAATCACAAACAGATTTTCAACTTCCGTGGGGAACACCACTGAATCGGCTTCCACTTCACGCAACAGCACCTGAGAAAGGCCGTTGCCGCGCTTGATACCAAATTCCTTATGGAGACGCCCCTTACGAAGGTCCGCATCAATCAGCAACACCTTCTTACCAAGCCCGGCAAACAGAGCCGCTAAGTTCACTGACACAAAGCTCTTGCCCACGCCCGGAATAAGTCCGCTCACGCCAACAATGGAGCCCCCTTCGTCCATCATGGAGAATTCCAAAGAAGAACGGAGGGCGCGCAGCGATTCCACAGCGACATCATCGGGTTCCACCACAGCAAGAGGTCTTGTACCCTTGGTACCCTTGGGGTTACCCTTGGGAACCTTGGCATAAACCGTGAAACCGGTTTCCTTTTCGATGAAGTTCGCACTCTTAACACCGCTGCTGAACTTCGACTTGAAGGAAACAATAGCAGCACCTAACAAGAAACCCAGGAAGAGAGCGACGCAAAGAATGATCTTTTTCTTGGGCTTTGTCGGCTTAGTCACCTCCTCCGCAAAGTCAATAATGCGGACGGAACCAACTTCACCAGCCGAGACCAATCGAAGTTGCTGAATGTTATTGAGCATGGACGTGTACATGACCTTAGCCAATTCAACCTCGTTCTGGAGTTTCAGCACCTCCTGCTGGGTAGCGGGCAATTTCTTCACGGCACTGGACGTTCCTGCAAGTTCACGCTTCAAAGCATTTTCCTGTTCTTCCAATGTCTTTACAGAGGGGTGTTCAGCATGGAACAAGCGAATCGCACTCTGCTTACGCTGTTGCAAAGCAAGAATATCTTGTTGCAACTTCATTCGCTGTTGCAAAACCAACTGCGTTTCGGCATTGATATCCACAGAGCCGACGCGGTTGCGATAAGTATTCAAGTTCAAGAGGGAAGAATCCATCTGAGCCTTGACATCGGGCAACTGTTTTTCCAAGAATTCCAAAGTCTTTTGGGCTTCGGCATTACGTTCTTCAACATTCTGACGCAGGTACGACGAGGCGACCTCGTTCAGGATTTCAACAGCACGATCGGGATAGATATCCTGGTACGAAAATTCAAGAATGCCTGTTTTCTTTCCTTTTTCGGAAACCTTGAACGCACCACGGAATGCTTCAATAGCTTCCAATCGTTTCATTTTAGAAATAGCAAAACGCTGACCTTGACGGACGACGGCGCGGAAGATACCGAAAGTAGCCGTATCGCCAGCATACGGGAAACGATAAGTTTGCCCAGCAGCTCCAGACAGGACCAAATTCTTGTTATGGTCATACAAGTCAAAATTACCTAAGGAATCCTTGGCAACAGCAATCCACGGCATTCCCCGTTCTTCCTTAGGAACATTATCCCAGGGAACATTAAAGTTATTGAGTTCAAGGCGGCCTTCTTTATGCAGCAGACGATCCATCTTATCAAGAGGTTCTGCAACCAGGTCAAGTCTCATCTTTTCGACAGCAGAGCCCATCACCTGACGACTACGGATCAATTCCATTTCTGTTTCGGCGGGGCTACTGGTCGCAAACAAGGCTCCGAGACTACCCATCATTCCAGAAGGCTTGCTATTCTTAGATTCAATCTGTAAAAGGGCATCCACCTGATAAATCGGTCGGGCCCACATAGCAACAAAGACTCCAACAATTGCCGAAAGCAACATGACTGGGGCCATTATCTGCCAGTTCTTTACAAGGATTTTTAAAAATTCACCTAAATCGGTTTCTTCTTTTTTCGATGTCGCCATAGAAAGGTCTTCCTCTAACACAATGTGGATATAATTTAGAAAAAAACAGGGGCTACACAAAAAAGCTATCTTTGGCTTTATGAGTGAAAACGCCCACAAATCGCTGAAAGACTTTTTGCCGACAACCCCTTTTAACGCCGGCGAAGGCGCCGAGACCCTGTTGGATGCGTTCATGGCATGGGCGGAATCCCGCGGCACAACGCTCTACCCCGCTCAAGAAGAAGCGATTCTTGAACTTTTGGACGGCAAAAACGTCATTCTCAACACCCCCACGGGTTCCGGAAAATCCATGGTGGCCCTGGCGCTCCATTTCGACAGTTTGGCACATGGGCGCCGCAGCGTTTACACCTGCCCCATCAAGGCTCTGGTCAACGAAAAATGGATGGCGCTCTGCAAGGAATTCGGTGCCGAAAACGTAGGGCTTTCCACAGGGGACGCAACAGTCAATCACGACGCCCCCATCCTTTGCTGTACCGCCGAAATCTTGAGTAACATGGCGCTAAGTGAAGGCGAGCAGCTTACGATTACCGATGTGGTGATGGACGAATTCCACTACTATTCCGACAAGGAACGCGGAGTCGCCTGGCAGGTACCACTGCTCACTCTTCCGCAGGCAAGATTCCTGCTCATGAGCGCAACCGTCGGCGCCACCGAATTTTTTGAACGCGACATGACGAAGCATACGGGCCGCGAGTCGGTGACGGTAAGGTCATCGCAGCGTCCGGTTCCACTCGATTTCAGCTATTCCGAAACCGAAATTTCGAACACGGTGCAAAAGCTTGTGTCTAGCGGCAAGGCTCCCGTTTACGTGGTGCATTTTACGCAAGCGGCCGCGGCGACCAATGCGCAGAATTTCATGAGCTTGGACCTCTGCACTAAAGAAGAAAAGCAGGCGATTAACGAAGCCATCAAGGAAGTCCGCTTCAGCAGCCCCTACGGCCCCGAAGTCAAGCGCTGGCTCAAGCAAGGCATTGGCCTGCACCACGCAGGACTTTTGCCCAAGTACCGCATTCTCTGCGAAAAACTTGCGCAAAAGGGCCTGCTTAAAGTCATTTGCGGCACGGACACATTGGGCGTCGGCGTGAATGTTCCCATTCGAACGGTGCTTTTCACACAGCTCTGCAAATACAGCGGCGACAAGACGGCAATCCTTACCGCGCGTGATTTCCACCAGATTGCAGGCCGCGCAGGCCGCAAGGGGTTCGACGACATCGGCTACGTAGTGGCGCAGGCGCCCGAACATGTCATCGAAAACTTGAAACTGGAAGCCAAGACAAAACAGACTGGCAAAAAATTCCAGAAAAAGAAACCGCCCGAACACGGCTACGTTCCTTTTGACGAAAGCACCTACAAGCGCCTCATTGCCGCCTCGCCAGAACCGCTCACATCCAGTTTCCAGGTGAGTCACGGAATGCTCTTGAACATTCTCAGTCGTCCCACCGACGGCTGCCTTGCCATGCGCAACTTGCTCAAGGATTGCCACGAAAGTATCGCAAGCAAAAAGAAATTGCAACACCGCGCTTTTCAGCTTTTCAAGAGCCTCGTCAAGAAGAATATCATTGAATTTGTGACACCAATTGCGCCCGGCTACAGCAAGCTCCGCGTCAACATGGACTTGCAAGACGACTTTTCCATGAACCAGCCGCTTTCGCTGTACCTGGTCGATACGCTTCCGAAACTGGACCGCGAAAGCCCCGAATACGCCCTCGATGTCATTACTTTGTGCGAAAGCATCGTCGAAAATCCCGAAGCAATCCTTCGCATTCAGCAGAACAAGGCGCGTAACGCCCGCCTCGACGAGCTCAAAGCACAGGGTATGGAATTCAACCAGCGCATGGAAGAAATTGAGAAGGTGGAATATCCCAAGCCGCTTCGCGATTTCATTTACGACACCTTCAACGCCTTTGCCGAAGAACACCCTTGGGTTGACGTAAATATCGAACCCAAGAGCATCGTGCGCGAAATGTTCGAAAATTTCAGCACCTTTAGCGGCTACGTAAAGCAGTATGGATTGCAGCGCATGGAAGCAATTCTACTCCGACATATCAACGGCGTTTACAAGGTGCTCACCCAAACCGTTCCCGACGGCTACAAGAACGAAGAACTCCTCGACATGCAGGACTATTTGGGCGACATGATTCGTCGCACCGACTCGAGCCTGCTCGAAGAATGGGAAAAGATGGCCCACCCCGAAGACTACCAAAAGCGCATGGAAGCCGCAGGCGCCACGGAACTCGAGACCGCCTTCGGGGCCGACAAGGTGGCCGCCGACATCACCTACGACAAGAAGCATTTTATTGTCATGGTGCGCCAGCGCATTTTCCAGCTGATGTCGGCGCTACAGAAACAGGCCTACGGCGATGTGCTCGACATGCTCGCCGATGACCTCGCCGAAGGGCAGATGCTCGTGGACGGCGAAGGTAAGCCCTGGACAGAAAACGGCCTCATGGAAATCATGGCCGCCTATACCGCAGAACACCACAAGTTCCGTCTCGATGTCGAAGGCCGCTCGTTGCACCATACGATTATCACCTACGAAGGTGATATCATGCACGTGCAGCAGATGCTGCAAGACGAAGAAGACTTTAACGACTGGAGCATCGATTTCGATGTGAATCTTGCCGAATGCCGCGACGCGGGCATGCCGCTCCTTAAAATGAAACGCATCGGCGAAGTGTAATCGCCGATGCGCTAATCATTCCAAGGAGCTTTAGGATGATTACTTTTCAATTCCAGGCTTCAGCGTATACACGTGTTCCATGTGGTTGTCGAAGACCATGTACTTGGCATCGGCATAAACGCCTTCGTTCTTGAGCTTAAACGCCGCACGGGTCATGCAGCCACAGCCTTCGTTCGGCTCCAGCTTGACCGATTCGATAACGCTTGTTTCGGTTTTTGCATAGAGCGTATCATTCGAAGGATACACATTGACCTTTTCAACCTTTTTATCGCAATCAAAAGTCGCTTCAAAGACCAATACGACATCGTCTCCGTCAAAATGCGTTCTTGCATACGGAATGATTTCTCCATCGGAGCCCTTTTCCGTGAAATCATCCCAGCTATCCACAAGACGGAACTTGTTGCTCAAAAGATTTTCATTTTCATCGGGCGATGCATCGCAATAACCAATCACATCCGTCACTTCCTGATGCTGCTCAGATTCATCAAATTCCGGTGCATCGGGAATCGTCGGTTCTTCGATTTCAGGCCTTACAGGCGCGGGTTCAGAAGTCACTGCAAAAACTTCGCCAGAATATTTGAAATACTTGGCATCGGCATCGCTTGACTTAATACTGAACAGGTGATCCTTGATACACATGCAGCTTGTCACGGCGGCATCTTCCAGATTGAACCAGATTTCCAAGGTATCGCCCAATCGCTTAGACTTGAAATCGGCCATAATGTCGCAGTAATCATTCAATTCAGGAACCAAGATTTGATTGTTTCCCGTTGAATCTTCAACTAAGTACGCTTTATCCAATTCATCGGAGCCCGCTTTTTTGTATAAAACGCCCAAGCCGTTATCAAGGCATTTGCTAGCCATCTGCAGGTCAACACGATTGGATCCTGTCAAAGCATGATTACCGTTAGAATTCGACGAAGAATCATCGCTACACGCCAAAAGCGCAAGCGAAAATGCGGCACAACAAGACAAAAACTTTTTCATGTAAACCTCCAACACAATTTAATATAAATTAACATAGCCCTAAAAACAAGCCTTTCTGCCCATTTTTTCATTTTTTGCAATATTCAGTGTTTTTCGTCACGGGAAACAGGCAAATCTGTAATTACTATTTTCAAAAAATACTTTTTTGCTTATTTCGCGTTCAGAACGGGTTTTTCGCGACCACACTAGGCTGAACAGACTAGGAATTATCCCAAATTTTTCTATTTTTGCACCCGCAAAAATTCAAAAGGACACAAACCATGAACTACAATCCTTTAGCACAGGCTCTGAATGCAGAACTTTCCGCCAACGGCTGCAAAGTTCTCGACATGCTCTCTGAACAGGGCAAGGCGATTTTCTTCCCCCGCAAGGGAATCTTGGGCCAGGGCGCCGAAGCCAAGGGCTCCGAGATCAACGCTACGATTGGCACCGCCCTCGAAGACGACGGCTCTCCGCTCGTGCTGGATTGCGTCCTCAAGTCCCTGAATCTGCCCAAGCAGTCCTTCCTGTACGCCCCGAGCTTCGGTAACCCGGACCTCCGCAAGGAATGGAAGAAGCAGGTCATCATCAAGAACCCGACGCTTGCAAACAAGAACTTCAGCACGCCGGTCGTGACCTGCGCCCTCACCCACGCCATCAGCTGCGCCGGCTACCTGTTCCTCGACGCCGGTGACGAAGTGATTATCCCGGACCTGTACTGGGACAACTACGAACTCGTGTTCGAAAACGCCCGCGGTGCCAAGATCAAAACTTTCAACACCTTCAAGAACGGCGGCTTCGACACTGAAGCCCTCAAGGCTGCTCTCGAAGCTAGCAAGGGCGACAAGAAGGTCGTGCTCCTGAACTTCCCGAACAACCCGACCGGTTACACCGCTACCGAAACTGAAGCTGTCGAGATCGCAAAGATCCTTACCGAATGCGCCGCCAAGGGCAACAAGGTGGTGGCTCTCCTCGACGACGCTTACTTCGGACTGGTGTACGAAGAAGGCGTGACCAAGGAATCCCTGTTCGTCAAACTCGTGGACGCTCACGAAAACCTCCTCGCCGTCAAGCTCGACGGTCCGACCAAGGAAGACTACGTATGGGGCTTCCGCGTGGGCTTCATGAGCTTCGGCTTCAAGGGTGCTACCGAAGCACAGCTCAAGGCTCTCGAAGACAAGGCCGCCGGTACCGTCCGTGGCAACATTTCCAACGCCCCGAGCATCAGCCAGAAGATTCTGCTTGCCGCTTACCAGAGCCCGGAATACGCCCAGCAGAAGGCCGAAAAATACGCCACTTTGAAGAAGCGCTACGACATCATCAAGGAAGTCTTGGCCGCCCATCCGGAATACAAGGACGCCTTCGACCCGATGCCGTGCAACAGCGGTTACTTTATGTGCATCAAGCCGAAGGGCGTCGACGCAGAACAGCTCCGCGAAAAGCTCATCAAGGACTACAGCACGGGCACAATCATGCTTTCTGGCCTGATCCGCCTCGCTTTCTCTGCCGTTCCGACCGAAAAGCTTCCCAAGCTCTTCGACAATATCTATAATTGCATTTTGAAGATGAAGTAAGGTGCGGGAACCCGTACCTCCTGGAGGAATAATGTCCGACAACGCCATTTTAAGTTACAACGGAAAGAGCATCGAGCTCCCTGTTGTTGAAGGTGCTGAAAACGAACACGGTCTCGACATCTGCAAACTCCGCAAGGAAACCGGCCTGGTGACCTTGGATTACGGCTACCTGAACACCGGTAGCACCCGAAGCGCCATCACTTACGTGGACGGCGAACACGGAATCCTGCGTTACCGCGGCTACAGTATCGAAGACCTGGCCGAAAAGGCAACCTTCCCCGAAACCGCTTGGCTTCTGATTTACGGAGAACTGCCGACTCAGCAGCAGCTGGCGCGTTTCCGCACGTTGTTGACCGAGAATTCACTCCTCCACGAAAACCTTCTGCACTTCTTTAGGCAGATGCCGCCGAGTGCCCACCCGATGGGTATTCTGAGCTCCATCGTGAACGCCGTGGGCCTGTTTACGCCGCGTTTCTACGACGACGAAAACATCGCCGACGTGTTCGACCTCACGACCGCAAGCCTGATTTCGAAAATCCGCACGATTGCCGCCTTCTCTTACAAGGCGAGCATCGGCGAACCGTTCGTGTACCCCGAAGCGGAACGCAGCTACTGCAGCAACTTCCTGAACATGATGTTCAGCAGCAAGGCTCGTTCCTACCACCCCGATCCGATTATGGAAAAGGCACTGAACACGCTTCTGATTGTACACGCCGACCACGAGCAGAACTGCTCTACGTCTACGGTGCGTATGGTGGGGAGCTCTCATGCTAACTTGTACGCAAGTATCTGCGCGGGCATTTGCGCCCTGTGGGGCCCGCTCCATGGCGGTGCAAACCAGGCCGTGCTCGAAACGCTCCTCCGCATCCAGCAGAGCGGCATGACGATCGAACAGGTGATGGACAAGGCCAAGGACAAGAACGACCCGTTCCGTCTTTCCGGTTTTGGTCACCGCGTGTACAAGAGCTACGACCCGCGCGCCAAGGTGCTCAAGAAGCTTATGTACCAGGTGTTCGAACGCGAACACTTCCACGACCCGCTTCTGGACATCGCGCTCAAGCTCGAAGAAGCCGCCCTCAAAGACGACTACTTCATCGAACGCAAGCTCTACCCGAACGTGGACTTCTACTCGGGCATTCTCTACCGCGCCATGGGCATTCCGACGAACATGCTTACGGTGATGTTCGCCATCGGCCGACTCCCCGGCTGGATCGCCCACTGGAAAGAAATGCACGACGATCCGAATTCCAAGATCAACCGTCCGCGCCAGATCTATACGGGCCACACCGCCCGCCCCTGGGTCGACCGCGACAAAAGGTGACCGTTCGCTCTCAAATAAGTGGATTCGTCCCCAGCGAGCTCACTCTCGCAACCGCCCTCGGTTAACACCCGAGGGCTTTGTTGCTCACAAACGTTCAAAAAAGCAATTAAAAAGATTAATTGGTGCGATTGACGATTTTCGGGCGACCGCTCTGCAGTTTCATGAGCAAGTCTGCGACCTCGTTCCAATGATCCAGAACCACCTTGCCAATGGCAGGGTCGTACATCACGCCCAAATTCTTCTCGATTTCATTGCGGCAGTAATCCAGCGACAAGGCGTCGCGGTAAACGCGCTTGCTCGTCATGGCGTCAATGGAGTCCGCAATTGCAATAATTCGGGCGCCGATAGGAATTTCTTCACCCTTCAAGCCTTCGGGGTAACCGCGACCATCGTAACGTTCATGGTGATGCAATACTATCTGCACCAGTTCGTGGGTGTAGTTGGACTGCATCAGAATCTTGGCGCCAATCACCGGGTGTTGCTTAATGATCGAGAATTCATCATCCGTCAGCTTACCAGGCTTGCCAAGAACACTGTCGCTAATACCCATCTTGCCGATATCGTGCAAATGTGCGGCATGGGTAATCAACGAGACAGAAGCTTCCGAAAGGCCAAGTAACCTTGCAATCTGTTCAGAGAACGCCTTCACGCGGTCCGAATGATGCGCCGTATAGGAATCCTTCGCTTCTTCCACCGTAATCAAGCAAGAAATCAAGTCCTTGAGATTCTGGTTCTCGTTATTTTCTACCGGTTTGTGGTAACGCACCTTGTCGCGGTACATATTCAAGTCGGCTTCCATCTTCCAGTCACTAATGGACTTGCGAACGCCAGAATCGCTACGCAGGCGGCTTTCGCCCACTGCAATGGACAAGTGGTACAAAGCGTCCTTGTTGTATTCTTCGATGCACTTCTGCAGGTTGCTATACAGCACGAACAACGAATCCAGCGGAGCACGCGTCACCACGGCAAATTCGTCACCGCCAATTCTGAAGCAGTTTCCGGTTGCACCGTAAGCGCTCTTGATAGCGTTTCCCGCCGCCACAATCAGGGCATCGCCCGCCTGGTGGCCAAAGGTATCGTTTGCGTACTTCAAGCCGTTCACGTCCATCAACACCATCGTCCAAGTGCCAGCTTCAGCGTCTTCCTGGCTAATGGTCTTGAGGATCTCGTCAAAGGCAAGTCTGTTTTCAAGCCCCGTCAAGGCATCGGTCGTCGCGACATCCTGCAAGTGTTCGTTCATCACGCTCAGCTTGCTGTTAATCTGTTCCAGTTCAAAAGAAGTTTCGCGAATGAACGTTGCCATACGGGCCGCAAGCGGCAAACGCGAAGCCATCCCCTCTTGGATATCTTCTACAGGTGCATGTTCATGCTTTACCGCAGGACCTTCACGCATCGAGGCAAATACGAGCGTAATGTTGTGCTGGTTCAAGTGGCCCTTTTCACGTAGGAACTCGCCATGCGAGAAAAATCCGGTGCTAGAAGCCAAGCCCTTGAACGGAGAAATTTCGTAAGTCGGTTCATGCTGGGACCAGAACGCCTTTCGGGCCGCGCAAGAGAAGATATGCTGCACTTCGGGAGCAAACTTTTCGCACGCTTCACTTTCAGCCTTAATCTTTTCCACAATCAATTGCGGTTCACCATACGACAACCGGACAATGGACCCCTCGTCAATATCCGAAGACATGGAGAGCGAACCATCCGGATTACTCGCACCAGCCGCACGCACAATCGAAACGCCATTATGCTCGTAAAGCATAGGGAATTCAAGCGCGTTGTAGAAGAAATTGCTGTCGTTTTTGATGTTCAAGTACTTGTTATAAACTTCGTAGGCCGGAACGCCGCCCAGTTCATAAAGGATATTGCCCTCCGAACGGGTCACGTGGAAGTTACGTCCAATGGGTTTCCAGCCGCTAATCTTGCGAGATTCAATATAAAGATCGTCACCGCCGTAGAACACGACCAAAAGACCGGACTTCGTATAGCCACCCACCGACGAGAACACGCAGGAATTCGGGCTCGTAATATCGGGAGAGCAAACAATACCGCCAAAAACCTGAATGTTCGGAGCAAGGCTGTCAAGCCCTTCGCAAAGAGCCGTCGTCGAGAAGGGCGAAATGCAGTGATAAATTTCTACAGCCTTGACCCAAGGATCCTTGTCGGTTTCAGCCACGATCTGGCCTGCAATGCCACCGACAGACTCCCTGGAAAAGTCGTACTGCACAATCTTGAACTTGCTGGAGGGTTTTTCGAAAATGATTGCGGACACAGAAATGTCGACCGTCTGTTCACAGTCCACAATATTTCCGCTAGTCGAGTTACCGAACCACGGCGTCTCGGGGAACACGCGTTCCAGAATATCCCAAACGGGCTTCAGTTTTTCGGGATCCAATATGGTTGAATGGATTTGGAAGCACATCGTGGGGGAACCATGTTCCTTGTACCACTTGCTAAACAGGAAGAGTTCGTTTTCGAACCCGACTGCATCCTTATACGCGAATATTTTGTTCTTCATATTATCCCTTCTTAAGAACAATAGATGACTTTAATATATATAAGAAAAATGTTTTTGGGCGTTCCCCTCCTAAAAAATCCGTTTCCCACTCATTCCAAATTGGAATATTTGGGCAAAAAACGACATTTTGAACAAAAAAGCCGTTCCCTAGCATAGGAACGACTCTCTTAACGATTAAGCAAGATTCGATTAGGCAAGAAATCTTCTAGTCAACGCCTTTCGTCTGAACAACCTTTCCCAGCGGTTCAAACGAATGTCCTTTGACATCAAACGGCAACCGGTCTTCGCGGATTGTCATTTTTACGAACATGTTTACTGCAGCCGAAACAGTAATTCCTACGGAATCACAGAACGTTTCGAACTTTTTCTTTGTTTCGTCTTCCATTCGTACGCTTACTATTGCCATAGATCTTTCCCTTAAAAAGTATCTTTAACAATAGTTTATTTTTCTCTTGTTGTCAAACTTACAACAGTTACTTTTTTCGTACAAATTAAACCCGCTATCCACAATTTTTTCACAACCGCAATACAAGGTCATACATACTGCACACAAGTTACTTTTTCAAATGCAGTTTATCTAAAAAATTTCATATAAAAAATTTTTACCGTCCTGCAAACTGGTCGCCAAACCTCAATTCGGTTTCCTTGGCTCCATTCAGGTTTACTAAGCGATTCGGATCATAGCGCATCGATTTTACAACGCCATTTCTCAACACCTCTAGGCGCTCGAAAAATTCCTGCGGTGTCTGCGCGGTAAGGAGCGTCTGTCGCACATGCATGCCGGCTTCGTCACCACATCCTTCTTGGCAAAAGCCCTTGCATAGTCTTGCACCCAACTGTTTCAGGCGGCCTAGAGCCCCCATTTCGGTAGAGCCGTCTTCAAGTTTGAACTTGTAGTAAAGCGGGAACACGTCCAGAGCTTCGCTGGCAGAAATTTCTTTTTCAGGCTTACCTTCCCAGGCATCGGCAATTTGTCCAAAAATCCACGGGTTGTGCATGGCGCCGCGGCCAATGGACACGCCCGATACACCATAGGTTTCAAGTCGCTCGCGGGCAACCGCCACACTGTTCACGTCGCCGTTGCCAATCACGGGAATCTTGGCCGCGGCCGCGACCTTGCCAATCCATTCCCAGTTGGCAAGGCCGTTGTACCCCTGCAAGCGGGTACGGCCATGCACCGTGAGCATTTCGACTCCTTCGCCCTCGGCAATCGCAAGCGTTTCCATCACGTTAATGCTTTCGTCGTCCCAGCCAATTCGGCACTTGAGCGTCAGCGGGATATCGGCACTCGAAGAATCGAGCGCGGCTTTAACATCGCGCAAAATTTCCTGCAATCGCGGCAGGTCTCGCAAAAGTCCAGAACCGCTCCCCTTCCCAGCCACCTTCGGCGCCGGGCACCCCGCATTCACCTCGATAAACTCCGGGTGCAGGTTTTCGGCAATTTTTTTGGCGGCAGCGGCCATTCGGTCAGGGAACCTTCCAAAGATTTGTACCCCGAAAGGCCTTTCCTCGGGGAAAAACTTCAGCTGCTTGTGGCCGTCTAGGCAGAATACGGCATCGCCGTCCGTCGGCACAAACTCCGATACCAGGAGTCCCATGCGATTTCCCGACAAGACGCGGCAAAGTCTACGGAAAGGAGCATCCGTCACCCCATCCATGGGGCTAAGTATGGTATTCGGAAACACGTCCAAATTTCTAAGCCTAAAACTTTTCAACATTTTAACCACAATTATCCACAAATATTCCGCAACAAGAGCCCGAAAAAATTGTTTAATTTTATTCAGACCGGTACGCTAACTCATTGATAAACCTATATTTAAGCCGTGGCAAATATAACTAAACAAGCACTGATTCAAGAGATCGCCAAGTCCACCGGATTTGTGCGTAACGATATTAAGACCGTCATCGAGCAGTTTCTCGACCTTCTGGGCGAAAAGCTGATCGAAGGCAACACCATCGAAATTCGTGGTTTCGGCACCTTTGCCTGCAAGCCCCGCAAGGCTCGCCCGGCTCGCAATCCCCGCACCGGCGAAACAGTCTTGATCGAAGAACGCATGGTTCCCTCGTTCAAGTTCAGTAACGACATCAAGGACAAAATCAATTCTATTGAAGCCCTGGTCGAAGGTGCAAACGCCAAACTTGAATCTGAAGAAACTCAAGTCAGCGACGCCACTTCTTCTTCCGTCATGTAGCGCCATCCGCCCTTGCCAAGGGTCGAGTCCAACACCACAGGGCCGATGGCTTCACGCTTAAGTGTTTCTACATGGTTTCCCACTGCCGCAAACATTCTGCGGACCTGGTGGTACAAACCTTCGCCAATTGAAATTAAGACGGAATCACCGTCAACCTCTAAGGCCCGTGCAAGCACCGGCCTTCTTTCGTCTTTAAGCATCACGCCGCGCAAAAGTTCAGCTTTCTGTTCTTCGGTAAAGGGTCTGGCAAGAGTCACGCGATACTTCTTGAGGTAACCCTTCTTGGGACTTTCCACCTTGTGAATGAAGTCTCCCTGGTTCGAGAACAGCAACAAGCCCGAGGAATCCGCATCCAAGCGCCCCACCGTCTGGATTCCCATGGCCGTAAAACGGTCGGGCAACAGCTCGAACACCGACTGGTGGTCGCGGGCATTATGGCTGCATTCCACATCCAGCGGTTTGTCCATCATGATGTAGAGTTTCTCGATCGTCGGAACTTCTTCACCATTCACCGTGATGAATTCAGGCCTTTCCTTGAATTCCATAAACGGGTCATCAAGGACCTTGCCGTCCAGTTCCACCATGCCCATACGGACAAGGGCTCGGCTTTCTTTGCGGGAACCAAAACCAATCGAGGCCAGCAGCCTATCCAAAGTCAAAGCAGGCATCAGTCATCCTCCGACATCATTTTCACAATCTTGCTGCGGATAAATCCAAGTTCCGGAAGTTCGTTCGTCTTAAGAATATGGGAGCGGCGACGCCAGAACGTAAACGCAACAATGCCACCATAAAAGAGAATGGACAAAATCAAACAAAGCGTGCGGCACAAATTCACCGAGGCGCGCATATGACCCTCCGCCTTCGGCTCATGATCGCGAGTCCAATCCATACGAAAATCCCAAGCGCCTATGTAGGGGTAACTCTTGAGGAACCCGTTCAACGCAGCCGCATAGCCCATGTTTTCGTATTCCTGAAAACGGATGCCTTCTACAAAACAATCGACAAAGCGGATTCTGAACAACTTAAACAAAGCAGACAAAGCATGGCGTACCGCCCACCAGGCGCGTACATCGAATTCAGGCGTGAGCAGGAGCGTCCAGAATTCTTCATCCGTCAGCGAACGCTTTTTTTCTTTTTCATCATCATCCGACGATTTTTCCTCTGACGTTTTTTCTTCTGACGATTTCTTTTCTTCAACCTTCGCAGGTTCTTTTTTTTCGACCGGGTGCGGCACTTCCTTCTTTTCGGCAAGTTTTTCAGGCTGCGGCACTTCCTTCTTTTCGGGTTCCGCAGGCGTTGCCGGCTCGGTTGTCTTTGCTGGCTCCGCTGTTTTTTCTGGTTCGGGTTTCTGCTCTACCTTCGGGGCACTCTTCGATTCCACAGGTGTCGTCGGAGCCACAGCCGTTTCTTCATCATCTACAGCAACGGAACCGTCCTCATCCTCGGACAGTTCCTTCTTGCCAAATTTCTTTTCGTAGGTGTAAATGGCTTTCTTAAAAAAACGAACGTGAACCGTTACACGATTCAAGTCCACCGAAAAGTCAACCCAGAATATAAACGGGAAGAACAGGGCGACAAGCGCCAAAGCACAAAGTACGCCCAGAACCCAAATCAAAACGGTTACTTCTCCGATTCATCAGCTTTTTTGCTGATGATATCAATCAGTTCCGCAAAGCTCTTGGTCTTAAGAATCTGCGAGAACTGGTCCTTGTAATTGCGGGCGGTAGAGAGATCGTCGATTACCAAGTCCCAGGCCATCCACTTGCCATCGACCAAGCTCATCTTGTATTCCAGAACCGATTCCTTGCCCTTGTTCCAAAGGTGCGCCACCACGCGGGCTTCGTTGTCACCCTTCATTTTGGCTGGTTCATAAATCGTAGAATCGGCGCGGTAGAGTTCCAGTCGCTTTGCACTGGAGTTACGGACCATGCGTTGGAATTCTGTGACAAACTTTTCTTGCGAAGTTGCATCCTGAGCCTTCCAGTCATTTGCAGAAAGGGACTTCTTGGCAAGCAGAGCGAAATCAAAAGAATCGCTGAGCAGGCTCTTGACGCGCTCCGTCTCCTTTGCATTACGGCTGGACTTCTTCAAAAGGGTCTGAAGCTCCGCATCCTTTTTCTTGATTGCCGCAACCGGGTCTTCGGCAGCAAAAGCAACCAAAGAGGCGCAGGCAATGGCAATTAAAATTTTCTTAAACATAACGTTCTCCTTTCAAGTCACTGATTCATATAAATCGTGTGGAAATCTTTCAGCGACATGCCCATTTTTGCGATTAATTGGGCAAATTCCACATTGTAAGAGCATACCGCAAAATAGTAATCTTTCTGCATCGTAATATTTTGCGTATAAGCCGAAACCAAATCACCTGTTTTGGACTTATCCAAATCATACTGCATGGCAGCCCCCTTCAGAATACCCTCGGAGGCACGCAAACTTTCTTTCATGGCGTCAAGCTTTTCTTTAGCCGCAACTACCATATAATACTGCTCTTCGGCCTTGGCCATTAGGCCATCAGAAGCATAGGATTCCTTTAGCTGGAGACCGCGCATGTCTGTACGGGCAGAACGGTAACCTTCCCAGTTTTTCCAGAAATTCAGGTTGTAGCGAACGCCTACCCCGAGAACACCGTCAAGCTTGTTCACGGCATCTTCTGCAAAAGCACTTTTCTGCAAGACGCTTCTGTTACCAGCCCAGCTCTTGACATATTCAATTTCGCCCATCACAAAGAACTCCGGGGCAAGTTTAGCCTCGGCCAAATCCATCTGGATTCGGCGGGCACGAATTCCCGCAGAAAGCTGGCGCAGTTCTGGGTGGTATTTCAACGTCATGTTACGGACTTCATCCAAGGAAGGCAGGGGTTCCGTTCGCGGAACCAACACGGAATCGGCCGCCACGAAGGAATCGTTTTCGTCCATTTTCAGCGAAAAACGAATCGCAAGCATCACGCGCTTCATTCCCAAATTGGCTTCGGAAACTCCTTCTTTAACCGTATGCATTTTCGCCTTCAGGTTCAAAAGGTCCATTTGGGACACATTCGGATCGTCATCGTCCAGGGCCTCTTCAAGTTTTTCGTATGCTTCATCTACCTTGGACTGAGCATCGCCCGCAATGCGAATCATTTCTTTAGCCAAAAGGTAATTGTAGTAATAGGTCTGCAGTTCCACATCCTTTTTGTGGACCTGGTTCTCGATATCAAAACTTTTTTGTTGCAAGTCCGCTTCCAGGGCCATTTTCCCGGCACGGTACTGTCCCAAGTTCAACGGCTGTACGAATCTTGCCTGTACACCCCAGAACGGCCCCATCTTGGTAAAATCGTAAACTTCTACCGTATCGCCATTCTGCAGTTCATTCTTTAAACCGGGAGCAGGGCCCACCATCATGCCCACGTAAAAAGTCGGCAAAATGGCTTCGGCTTTCAATTTGCGAATCTGGTTTTTCTTCGCTTCGGTGCCATATTTGAGTTCTGCCACCTGCGGATCCACAGCAAGTCCCTCATTGACAAACTGTTCCAAACTATACCGGATTTCACCGGCAAGCGCAAAAGACGCCATCAAAAGAACTGTCAACACACGGAACATGGTGCAAATTTAGCAAATTCGGCACTATTCCATTTGCCACTGGTCGTCATATACAGGCTGTTGGTCGCTTGTTTTAAAATCTAGCTCCGTCAACTTGCGATATTTTGAAATCACATGCTCATAATATTTAGTCGGCAAAGGCTTGCCCGATTGAAGCATTCGGTCTACCGCCGAATGTCCTAAGTTGTATGCAATCAAGGCGTCTTTCCAGTTGCCGTACTTGGAAATCAGGCGAATCAAGTAAGCTGTACCTACCGTCACGTTGATTTCCGGCTTGAGCAAATCCTCTTCGGTTTCGATCTGAAGCCCAAAGGGTTCACCCATTTTCTTGGCGGTTTCAAGCTTGATTTGCATAAGTCCGAGCGCTCCCGAATAGGCTCCGGACTGTTTACGACCACGAGCATTGGGGTTACCACGGCTTTCTTGCGCGACCACTGCCAAAATAAGCAACGGGTCCGTGACATAAGACCTTGAAATCTGCCACAGCTGTTCAGTCAGCATTTCTCGTTGCTCTTCACTCAGGCGGCCTTTTGAAAGGTAATCGAGAGCCCGGCTAATCTTGACATAATCAACGGTCCACTTGCCCCATGCACTCAACTGCTCGATATCGGCGCGCAAGGCGGCTTCCCGTTCCACAAGCACCTTGATTTCGGCCTGACGGGCAAACCAATAAGACACAAAAAGTCCCAAAGCCCCGAAGCAAAACACCAGGGCTATGGCAAACGTGAGCTTGGATATGCGAACGTTACTTTTCACGCCTTGTATTCTCTAGATATTCCAAGTAGCTCACCCAATCCTGAATAAGTCCGAAGGAACTGAGTCTTGTCGTATCTTGAACCACTCCCAGTTTACGGAGCGGACCAATCGAGGACTCCAGCTTGTCAATTTCCTTGATGTAACGATCCTTCTGGTTCTGGAGAGCAATAATTTGAGCCTGCTTGTCAGCCAAATCGTGCCCCTGGGTCGAAATAATCACAAACAAGGTAATCATCCACCCGAGGATCAAGGAAATCAGCGCAACCGCAACACCCGAACTCACCGTAATACCCGAGCGTAGTCCGTAGTGCAGTCCAATCTGCTGTAACTGTTTCTTGGTCCCCGATTTCTTGTAAGCCTTTCGGTTCTCGTAGACTTCAAAAATGTTCAGGTATTTCGAGAAGTAATCGTATAGTTCAGCAGAATCAAAAATCAGGATCAGGGCCGATTTTTGAGACTTGACACGGTTCAAGAGCTCCAGGAATACTTCCAGGTAGCGGTCGCTAGTGAAATGTGCATTCTGCAAGTTCAAGAAATAAAAACAACCCGGACCTTCAACAAGCATGTCCAGTTTTTCTTTAACCGCCGAAAGTTGGGCAAGCCCAAGGGAACCGGACAAGGAAAGTTCCACATCGTTTCCGCGAGATTCCACCTGAATATCAATCAAATCCGATTTCATGGGTTACCTCTTGGAAATCTTAACCGTCAAGCTTAACGAGCATTCGGACTGGCCAGCGAGATTCACTTTCTGGAACGGGAACACGCGGATTCCCTGCAAGGCTTCAGGAGCGGCAAGAGCCGATGCGCCGAATATGGGCGAAATCAGCAGCGAAGTCTTTTTTTCGAATTCAAGTTGAATCTTTGAACTGGTCACCATATCCGAGATTTCAAACTTGGACGCATCCGGGAAAATAAGCGGATCGCGGAAGTTGAACATCAAGGGAACTCCATCTACCAGGATATCCTTAGCTGTATAACCGCAGGCAAGAAGCCCCGTGTCCAGAAGTGTACCGAAGAAACCCTTTAACGCCTCGGGGGAATTGTTCGTGAGCTTATACTCTACTGAAAATTCAGAACCCGTAGACGAAAGTCCGAAGGTCTTTTCTACATGAAGATCGCAAGTCTGTGTTCCAAGCACCGGGTGCTGGTCAGACAGCAGGGCGATGTCGGTACCCGCATCGTGACGTTTGATCTGGTATTCGTAACGGGCAGAAAGGACTCCTTCGCGGTCAGATAGAATCTGGTCCAGCTTTTCCGCCTTCAGTTCCACATTGGGTATCATGAAGTCCACGAAACCCGCCGAAGGGTTACCATCATCTCGCCAAGCATCCAGAATGCTGTTCTCGGCGGCCTTGGCATTCAAGATATTCAGAATACCGCCATCCAGATAGTTCAGCAAGAACGAATAGGAATGGTTCTCGGCCCAGATGCACTTGTTGCCTTCCAGCATGAAGTCTGCAATATCCAGGCGAATACCGTCAAAGGAAACCAGATCGGTCAATCGGTTAGCGGCCTGTAGCAAAAAGCGAGAGCCCCACCAACGGACCATCGGTGTACGCATGCCTTCGCTATCCTGCATGTCGCGGTAATAAATAGGCGACATGGCTGGCAGAAGCATCTCGAAGAATTCATCGCGTTCATGGCCCTTAAGGAATGCCGCCGCACGGTGGAACTGCGACAGGAGCATCTTGTGTAGCAAGTTGACTTCGGGTCTTCTAATCAAAAGTTCACGGCAGGTCTTGGCAGCTGCAGGCAAGCCAATCTTACTCCCCGACGACAACAAGAAACTGACGCGGCCTTCGGAACTTTGATCCGCAACGAGACTGGCGACGGTCTTTGTCGAAATTTCGTTCATTTCCACAAATTCAATCAGGCGTTCAAAGAATGGAATAATATCGCCCGGCTGCGGAGGAATGTTCAAGCCGACTACCGCAGACTTGCCATCACGGCAATAAAGTTCCGCAATCTGTTCCCACTGGAAGTCATCATTCGCAATGGCATCGGACAATTTCTGCGAAACCGGAACCACACGCATAAAGGAGCCCTTGTCTTCTACAGTGTACCAACCTGAAACAGGAGTGGTACGACCCAGGGCGTCCTGGAGCGAGGCTTCCTGCACAAGTGCGTATTCAAAACGGTGCTTGGCCAGAAGTTCGGTCATCTCCATTTCCCAAACCATCGAGGAATTGAAATAGCCCGAAGGTTCGATACCGAAATGTTTCCACAACAACTTGCCATGCTTCTTGAGTTGCATGGACTGGAGTTCCGTCGGGAACAGCGGGAGCATCGGGTCGTAAAAGCCTCCGCCTAAAAGTTCAAGCGAACCGTCTTCGATTGCGTGACGCAACTTGCCAAACATCAGCGGACGCGCAACCTTGTTTGCAACCTCAATAGTCGGGCCGTCCATGAAAAGCGAAAACTTCACCTTGCCCGAATCGAGCATCATGCAGACGCCCGAGAGCAAATTCTCTACAACAGATTCAAGTTTTGCATACGCCGTCGATGGCGGCAACTGCAACACAAACGATAACGTCGGTTTCATGTGGTAAAGGATAGAAAAAAGTAGGAAGTAGGGGCCAGAGTTCGACGATATAAAACGTTATTCAGACAAATGCCCCTTGACATTATTTATGAACCTATAACAAAGGCCCTCGCGAAACAGGAATCCGCGAAAGGCTAATATTCAGTGTCAAGTTCGCTATTTTTTATTTAAATGTTCCAGTGTAATTATTCATTACACAATAGAATGGAATCTTGGATGTCGTTGATTGTTGGTATCCACTTGGTGAAAGCTCTACAGGTTCCGAACCCGAAATGGTGCTTATATCCCTAATTGAATATGTCAAAGCATCCGAGCTAGTAATAGAATTAGCTTTTTTACTTGTCCAAACAAATACTTTAAAATTATCTGCACATTTTGTAGTGGCAACACTACTGCTAAAGGAACATTTATTCAATGCTTGGGAATTGCTATAAAAATTGGAAGCTCTTATAAAATATTTGTATAAATTTTTATAGCTAGAATCAAATTCTTTATTGTAATTAATCAAAGTCTTCCAATCATCTTCCGTAGCTAAATGGAAATTACCACCAACACTACCAGTGGATGCTCCTAAAGATTTGCAAAAATTAGTTGCCTCCGTAAAGTTTCTTACAAAATCCTGAAAATAGTTATATACGTCACCACCATAATCCCTAATAGGAATTGTCCATAGTTGAGATCCTTTAGAATAAATGTAACCAACCACAACATCATAACTATCATATAAAGGACCAATATAACAGCCATCCCCATTACAGTTATTCCACCACCTTCCAGTCGTACCCGAACAAGTCCATGATGAGCCTAATATTGTATTGTCTCCATCATTTTTCGTTGTACATACTTTCCTCACAATTTTTTCCGAAGCCGTACTATCACGCCAAACACCTTCTGCAGAGCAAATCCTACTACCATTTGTTCCCCCGATGTTTGTCGTACATCCAATACCTTGAGAAATTTCCGATGCCGTGGCAACTCGTGCTTTATATGAAGAGCATACGTATTTCGTTGTAGAATACAAACCTGCTCGTAATGATATATCTGTAAAATTCTTGCATATTCCAATGGTATCTAACTTCAAAGTATCTTGCTTGGTAGCAAGCCTTGCGGTGTTACTTTCACAAACAAATGGCTTGCCAGAAAGAACTCCTGTCCGAGTATAAATTTTATCTGTAGCAAGACTTGCACAAGCATTTACTGAGCTACTGGACACGCTGACGCTGGAACTAGACCGTTTCACGCTGGAGCTGGAAACCGAGCTGCTTGAAGCTGTGCTGGAACTAGACTGTTTCGCGCTGGAGCTGGAAACCGAACTGCTTGAGACCGTGCTGGAACTAGACCGTTTCACGCTGGAGCTGGAAACCGAGCTGCTTGAAGCTGTGCTGGAACTAGACTGTTTCGCGCTGGAGCTGGAAACCGAACTGCTTGAGACCGTGCTGGAACTAGACCGTTTCACGCTGGAGCTGGAAACCGAACTACTTGAAACCTTGCTGGAACTAGACTGCTTCGCGCTGGAGCTAGATTCTTCCGCGCTTTCCTTTACCCATTTGAAGAATTTGCTTTCGCTCGTACAAAGGTAGTAAGCCTTTTCTGAAATCACATAAACCCGTTCATCAGAATTATCTTTACCGCACTTGCCCAATTCATATATAGATTCAACTTGTCTGGGCTCTGCATTACCGGAACTTTCCACAGATTCACTCGATGTTTCACTGGATTCGCTAGAGATTTCGCCCAGATCTGAGAATTCCGAGGAGTCGTCACCGGCGCTGGAACTATCACCACAGGCCCCGAAAATAAACAGGGCTAAAACTCCAAAGCATTTAAGAACATAAGCTGAATAAGTTTTCAAATTCATTTTTTTCTCCTTAAAATGTTAGAGACCTATCATCACCAACAAATAGAATCTATGAACACTAAATATAGCTTAAATTCCTACAAATATCGTTTTACAAAAGCACTTTGATGCAAAAAAGCCCCCTGCGAGGTTTACCTCGTAGGGGGCGTGAATCCAGCGGCGACCTACTCTCCCGGGCCCGTGGGCCAGGTACCATCGGCGATGAGGGGCTTGACTTCCGTGTTCGGAAAGGGAACGGGTATGACCCCCTCTCGGTAACCGCTGAAACAAATTCCAGGCGACAACTGGTTGTCGAAAAAGTCGTTTGCACAGCCTTGAAGCTGGCGGGTCCGGGCTGCCCACGCGGCAGATGGAACCAAATCGTTGAAAGAAAGGAAAAGCTCTACCGGGCTATTAGTACCGCTCGGCTCAACGTGTCGCCACGCTCACACCTGCGGCCTATCGACGTCGTAGTCTACGACGGCCCTACA